>NZ_CP013293.1:3393506-4072208 GCF_001456155.1 Chryseobacterium sp. IHB B 17019
CCAGACGTTTTCTTGCATCGGAAGTCATCATATCATAAGGCGGCGTAATCAGATAACAGAAAGCCTTTCTGTTGCTTCGCCCCACTCTTCCTCTCATCTGGTGAAGATCCGCCATCCCGAATTTGTGCGCATCGTTAATGAAAACTGTATTGGCATTCG
The DNA here is from genome assembly GCF_001456155.1 of Chryseobacterium sp. IHB B 17019. Lineage (NCBI taxonomy): Bacteria > Pseudomonadati > Bacteroidota > Flavobacteriia > Flavobacteriales > Weeksellaceae > Chryseobacterium > Chryseobacterium sp. IHB B 17019. The sequence continues at coordinate 3,393,666 of NZ_CP013293.1, forward strand.
GGACATCTACTCCACTTTCAACGATTGTTGTAGAAACCAAAACATCATATTTTCCTTCCATAAAATCAAGGACGTTTTTCTCAAGCTGCTTTCCTTCCATCTGCCCATGACCTATGATCACTCTGGCATCCGGAACCAACCTCTGGATTAATCCTGCAATATCTTTAAGGTTTTCAATCCTGTTATTAATAAAGTAAACCTGACCGTCACGCTGAATTTCATAAGAAACCGCATCACGGATTATTTCTTCATTAAAACCAATTAATTGCGTATCAACAGGCTGTCTGTTTGGCGGCGGCGTTTTTATTACCGATAAATCTCTCGCAGCCATAAGGGAAAACTGCAAAGTTCTTGGAATTGGTGTAGCCGTTAAGGTCAAAGTATCGACATTGCTTTTTAGGGTTTTTAATTTATCCTTTACAGAAACCCCGAATTTATGCTCTTCATCAATAATTAATAACCCCAGGTCTTTAAACTTAACGGAAGCGCTTGCCAATTGATGCGTTCCTATTATAATGTCTACTTTTCCGTTTTTAAGGGCTTCCAGCGTTTCAGATTTTTGCTTTGCCGTTCTGAAGCGGTTGACATAAGAAACATTTACCGGAAAATCTTTTAATCTTTCTTTAAAGCTTCTGTAATGCTGGAACGCCAGAATCGTTGTAGGAACCAATACCGCAACCTGCTTTCCATCAGTTGCCGCCTTGAAAGCCGCCCGAATCGCAACTTCCGTTTTACCGAATCCTACGTCACCGCAAACCAGACGATCCATTACCGTATCTGCTTCCATGTCTTTTTTTACATCGATGGTTGCTTTTTCCTGATCCGGTGTATCTTCATAAAGGAAACTTGCTTCCAATTCATTTTGTAAATAAGAATCCGGAGTATAAGCAAACCCTTTCGCTGTCTTTCTTTGAGCGTATAATTGTATTAAGTCAAAAGCAATTTGTTTTACTTTCGCCTTTGTTTTTTGTTTTAAAGATTTCCAGGAAGGTGATCCCAGCTTGCTCAGAACAATTTCCCTGCCTTCCGGGCCATTATATTTAGAGATTTTGTGAAGGGAATGAATACTTACATATAAAAGGTCACCGTTTTTATACGTCAGCTTAAAACATTCCTGAATTTTGCCATCATTATTCACCTTTACCAATCCCATGAATTTCCCGATTCCGTGGTCAATGTGAGCAATATAATCTCCCACTTTCAGGGACATCAGATCTTTCAGGGTAAGCTGCTCAGATTTTGCAAACATATTTTTTGCTTTATATCTTTGATAACGGTCGAAAATCTGGTGATCCGTATAAACTAACAATTTATGATCAAAATCTACAAACCCTTCATGAAGCTCTGATCTGAAACTTTTAAAAGGAAGCTGATGTTCAAGCTCTTCAAAGATGGATTCCAGTCTTTCCTTCTGTTTTTCTGTTGAGAAAGAAATCCAGGTATCGAAACCTTCGTTTTGTTTGCCTTCGAGATCTTCAATTAATAATTCAAAGTTTTTGTGAAATGAAGGCTGCGCGGTTTGTTCGATTTTTATCTCGGACAAGTCTATTAATCCTTCAATCGGGACACTTCCGAAATCAACTGTTTTAAATTTTTTATAATCAAATAAAAATTCCTGATCGGAAATAAATAATTCCTGTGGTGTTCTGTGTGCAATATCTTTGCTTAACGTTTCAAACTTTTCCAGTGATTTTTCGTAAAATGATTTCAACTTCTGCATTCCGACAATCCCGTTTTTAGAAATCACAAAACTTTCCTTCGGCAACAGCTGAAGCAATGAAACCCGGGTTCCCGTCACCGCAAAATTCATATTGGAAACCAACTGAAAATCCTTTACTTTATCAATAGAAAGCTGGGTTTCGATATCAAAAGTTTTAATGCTCTCAACTTCATTTCCAAAAAATGTGATACGGTATGGTTTTTCATTAGAAAAGGAGAAAACATCAACAATCCCACCTCTTACGGAAAACTCTCCCGGCTCGGAAACAAAATCTGTTTGCTGGAAATTATAATGATTCAGTAATTCGTCTACAAAATCAAAGTCAAGCTGGTCGCCCACTTTGATATGGTGAGAAATTGCCTTAAAATCTTCTTTCTTTAAAACTTTTTCTGACAAAGCTCCTGCATAAGCAACGATTACTTTTGGAGATTTGCCTGAAGTAATCTTGTTGATCGCTTCTGTTCTAAGAACCAGATTGGCATTTTGCGTTTTCTCGACCTGATACGGCTCAAGATGAGTCGCCGGAAAGTACAAAACCTTGTCTTTTCCCAGCAAATCTTCTATTTCCGTATTGGCATATAAAGCATCTTCTTTATCATCCACCAAATAAAGGATATGCTTTTTTTGGGTAAGGAAAAGTTCAGCTATAAAAATAGAAACTGAAGATCCTGCACTTCCTTTTACAGCAATATGTTGATTGTTTTCCAATTGAATAAAAATTTCCTTGCCGAATTCTTTCTGAAGCAAATCAGGCAGAAATTTTTCATTGATGTTTTTTAACTGCATAAATAATATGATATAAACGACAAAAGCGATTTCGGGGCATCCCGAAACCGTTTGATTTCCACAAATGTACGGATATTTTTTTCTTTGAAAGAGAGATTACAGATTATTCAAAGTTTAAAATAAACCATTAAAAACCTTATAAATCTTAATATTTTACTAAAATTTTTAATTTAAAGTTAAAATAGTTTCAAAACTATCCCATGGCATTTCATTTGAACCATTTTCCTTATCAACCATTAAAGAAATATATTATGAAAAAAGCAATTAGAATCTTAGGATTGTTTCTGTTGGTATTTTTTGCCGTCACCTCATTTTCATCTTGCAGCGATGACGACGACCCGGCAAACAACGATTTTTTTGCAGGAACTTATAGAGGTAGTGTTTCCTACAATGACGATGATGATGATATCAGCACCGATAACGGAAGCGTATTTGTCACAAAAATAGCAAGCGGTACAAAGTATAATTTCGCTTTCTCGAACGGTATTCCCGATCTGAACGGAGTGGAATTCAACCAGGAAGGAGATCACACTTTGGTAATGGTAGGATCGACAGCTACTTCGTACATTAGAATTGATAATAATGAATTGAAAATACTATACTTAAAGGATGGCCGTACGTGGACAGCAAACTGTACGCGTTAACCAACTTTTCATACATATGTTAGGGCCTGCTTTTTCTTATTAGGGAAAGCAGGTTTTGTTTTTGCCAGCTATCATTTAATCTTTTTTTAAGCTGTAATAAACTTTAGTTAAGTTTCTAAAACTGAGGTTTTCAGTCCAATTTTTGTATAACTTTGACTTAAGAAAAACAAGCAAAATAATTTCTTATGAAAAAATTATTATCTGCAATGTCAATAGTATTAGGACTAGGACTTGCGACCGCACAACAAACTGCCCCCGCTGTGAAGACAGCAACTCACACCACCGTAAAAGCGGTAAAAACATCGAAGCCTGCAACTACGGCAACAGTTGCCACAACAGCAAAACCCGCAACAGCGCCTACAGCAGCAAAAATGAAGAAAGACGGAACGCCGGACAAAAGATATAAGGAAAACAAAAAATTAAAAAAAGACGGTACTCTTGATAAAAGGTACAAAGAAAACAAGTAAAACTCAACATTAGTTGTTATTTTCATAATCAAATTTCGTAGAACCGATGACCACTCATTCATCGGTTTTTTTATTGTATATCTGACGAAAATTGCAGCAGTTTCTTTAGTTATTTATAAATTTGAAGCATGTTAAACTTCCTAAAGAAAAATGCAGCATTGGTTTGGGCGAAAAATCACGTCCGAAAGGCTGATCAATTCAAGAAAAATGCAGAAAAAGATCAAGAAGAATTATTATTATCTCTTGTGAAGACGGCCAAAAAAACTCTTTTTGGGAGGGAACATGATTTTGAAAATATTAAATCCGTTAAAGATTTTCAGGAAAGAGTAAAAATTGCGGACTATGAAGACCTTAAACCTTATATTGAAAGAGTAAAAAGAGGACAGGCCAATATTCTCTGGACAGATGTTCCGGAATATTTTGCAAAAACTTCAGGAACCACTTCCGGCTCAAAATACATTCCGATTTCTAAAGAAGGAATGCCTTTTCAGATTAAAGGAGCTCAGAGCGCGCTTTTCCATTATATTGCTAAAAAAAATAATGCTGATTTCGTAAAAGGAAAAATGATCTTTTTACAGGGAAGCCCTGAATTAGAAGAGGTTTTTGGAATAAATACCGGCCGGCTTTCAGGAATTGTAGCCCATCATATCCCTAATTACCTGCAGAAAAACAGGCTTCCAAGCTGGGAAACCAATATTATGGAGGATTGGGAAGCCAAAGTTGATAAAATCGTTGAAGAAACAGAAAACGAAAACATGACTTTGATCTCCGGAATTCCGCCGTGGCTGATCATGTATTTTGAAAAATTAATTGAAAAACGTGGTAAAAAAATCAAACAGATTTTCCCGAATCTCCAACTTATTGTAACGGGAGGTGTGAATTACGAGCCTTACCGCGACAAAATGGAAGAACTTTTGGGTGGAAAAGTTGATATCATCCAGACATTTCCTGCTTCAGAAGGGTTTTTTGCGTTTCAGGATGATTATATCAAAGAGGGATTATTACTTTTAACCAATCATGGCATTTTCTATGAATTTATTCCGTTGGAAGAATACGGAAAACCAAATGCCAGAAGATTAACTTTAAAAGAAACTGAGCTTCACAAAGATTATGCTTTAATTTTAACAACAAATTCAGGCTTGTGGGCTTATTCCATTGGCGATGTGGTGAGATTTATTGATAAAGATCCGCATAGAATCCTGGTAAGCGGAAGGACGAAGCATTTCACTTCGGCTTTTGGGGAACATGTGATCGCTTTTGAAGTGGAAGAAGCTCTCAAAGCAGCTCTAGAAAAATATCCTGCTCAAATTACAGAGTTTCACCTGGCTCCGCAAGTTAACCCGGGTGAAGGACTTCCTTATCATGAATGGTTTATTGAATTTGAAAAAGAACCTGAAAATTTAGATCTTTTTAAAAATGAGCTGGACGATCAGCTCAGAAAACGAAATACTTATTATGATGATCTGATTTCCGGAAATATTCTGCAAAAACTTCATATTTCTTCATTAAAGAAGAATGCTTTTCATGAATATGCAAAATCCCAGGGAAAATTGGGCGGCCAGAATAAAATTCCAAGACTTGCAAATGACAGAAAAATCGCAGATTTATTAGAAATTTATAAACTTTAAACACATTTTTTTAATTCCGGAAACGTATATTCGAAAAAAATTATAAATTTGGAAAACTAAAAAATAATAATGAGAGCATCTGTACTTTTAAAATCATCTTTATTGACGTCGTTATTTGTAATTTCATCTTGTGCAACTACAAAATACTCAGAAGACATTTCGAAAAATGATTATTCTAATTTACAAGCCGGAAGAACCTATGTTGTTACAATGAAGGACGGTTCTAAAAACCAAAGAATGCTATTCCGTAATGTAGATGGCGACAATATTATTGGGACTGCCGGAAAAAAGGACAGTACGGAGGTGATCATTCCGAAATCCAATGTGGCTGCGGTGAGAGACAGCAGAAAAGCAAGAACTACGGCGGGCGCTGTGGTAATCGGGGCAGCAGGTGTTGCAGCTTTGGTTTTGAGCTCTTCCAGAGCGGATAACTAAAATAGATTTTATCTTTTGGTTACCATTTAATTTATCATTTAAAAAAACGAGATATTACTAGCCTTAAATCAATATTTGAGGCTATTTTTGTCGGATGATTTCTTTTACCCCGCTACAAACATTGGAAAATGTCGAATTCAGGAATCTTCTTACAGGAAGATTTTTTATTGTTTTAGCTTTCAGGATGCTCGCTACTTTACTAGGATGGTGGGTGTATCAGCTAACAAAAGATCCTTTTTCAATTGGTCTGATCGGGCTTTCGGAAGTCATTCCGGCGGTAAGCTGTGCGCTGTACGCGGGCCACGTGATTGATACAAATGAAAAGAAAAGACTTCTTCTTATTTGCAATTATGCTTATATTTTTTTAATAGGATTATTGCTGATTCCTGCTTTTCTTAATGTAGAACTGCATTTTACGGGACATCAGATCACTTATTTTATATATGGAGTGATTTTCTTCACAGGAATTGCGAGAGCTTTCATTGGCCCGATAGTTCCGTCCATGATTCCTAAAATCGTAAAAAAAGAAAATCTTCCCAATGCGGTAACCCTTAATCAGGCTACATTTCTTATTTCTTCCGTTTGCGGACATGCGATTGGCGGTTTTCTAATCGGGTACTTTGGTGTACAATGGACATTAGTTGTCATTATTTCATTAATATTTTTAGCCTCATTATTCTTTTTTCAATTAAAAAAACAATATTCCGAATACAAAAAAGAAAATATCAACGTTATAGACAGTATGCGTGAAGGGATTTCCTATATTTTTAAAACCAAGGAGATTTTAGGAGCGCTTTGTCTGGATATGTTTGCCGTTCTTTTCGGGGGTGCTGTGGCGATGATTCCTGTTTATGCGACCGATATTTTAAAGGTGGGCGCAGAAGGTTTCGGGCTATTGAATGCGGCATCTGATATTGGATCGATGTGTATTATTACCATTTTGTCCATTATTCCGTTAAGGAAAAATCAAGGTAAGATTTTGCTTGGTGTGGTAACAGGATTTGGTATCTGTATCATTGGTTTCGGATTGTCACATTTGTATTGGCTTTCGTTTATGTTTTTGGTATTAAGCGGAATGCTGGATGGGATTTCGGTAGTGATCAGAGGGACTATCGTACAATTGAAGACTCCGGATCATATCAGAGGCCGGGTTTTGAGTGTAAATTCGATTTTCATTATGTCCAGTAACGAAATGGGACAGTTTGAAAGTGGACTGATGGCAAAATTACTGGGTGTAGTGCGCTCTGTGGTCTTTGGAGGAACAATGACAGTACTTATTGCTTTGATCGTAGGAAGCACCAATGCGAAATTGAGAAAAATGCAATATTAGGACAATATAGACGTTATTATTAAATTAATCTTAAAAACTTTAATTTAAGATTAATAATTTTTTATATTTGTGATATAAAATTTCCCCTACATGAAAAAAACTTTACTAATTTTTTTGGGCCTCTTTGCCCAAATATTTTACGCACAGTCGGACTGTACTTCCGCTCTTGCTGTCTGCGGAAATTCTAATATTTCCTATACGCCGAGCGGATTCGGAAATGTTCAGGAAAACCCTCTTGGCGGAGGTTGTCTTTCATTGGAACATTTTTCCGTATGGTATACCTTTACAGCTTCTACAAGCGGAACACTTACATTTTTAATTACGCCTAACGTAAATCCAGCCAATCCTACAAATACCGATTATGACTGGGCTGTTTTCGGGCCTAATAAACAATGTGGAAGCTTAGGCTCACCATTAAGATGTTCTTATGCATCTACTGCAAGCGGAGTGCTTACAGGACTGAATATGACTGCTACCGACCTTACTGAAGGTGCAGGAGGTGATGGTTTTTGTAGATATCTGGACGTAGTAGCCGGAGAAACATATTATTTGATAGTAGACAACTTCTCTACCAATACCAATGGTTTTGTATTAAGCTGGGGTGGTACTGCTACTCTGTCTTCTCCGTTTACATCAGCTACTCAGCCGTATCCATTCATTCCACCAGGTGTTCCAAATGCAACTCCGGGTGGACCGAGCGAAGTAATCGTTTGTTCTGATCCTGCGACTTTTGATTTTACAACGTTATCAACGGGAATTATCAACGGAAACCCTAATTTCCAGGTAAGCTACCATACAAGCTCTAATGATGCTCTTACAGGCAACAACCCTATTACTGCTCCTCAGGTAGTAAATACAACCACTGTATATTACTACAGTCTCAGCTACGTGGATGTAGCAAACCCGAATAGCCCGATCAGTAAGTGTAAACAGACTGGAACATTCAAATTCAAGCAAGGAAATATTACAGCACTTGATGTTACATTAACAGCTTGTAACAATAATAATAACGGTACGGCAATTTATGACCTGACATCAGCGAATGTGTTGCCATCAGACCCTACAGCTATTAAAAAGTATTATCCTACAATGGCTGACCTTCTTGCGGGAACGAACGAAATTACAAACCCTGCCAACTTTACATCTTCTACAGGTACTGTTTTTGTAAATGTAACCACATTGCAAGGTTGTTCTGATTCTGCTCAGATTACATTAAATTTCTATCCTGTAGTGGTCGTAACAGAAGCTACTTTAAGGTCTTGTTTCATCGAAACGAATCCTTCTACAGCATTATTTAATCTGACAACAGCTGCCGTAACGACACAGACAGGAACAAAAACTTATTTCCCGTCTCTGGCAGATGCTATCGCAGGAACTAATGAAATTTTAAACCCAACAGCATACATTTCTCCAAATGGCGTAGTTTTCGTTAAAGTAACAAACGCAAACGGATGTTATGGAGTGGCTAAAGTAAATCTTATTGTACTTCCTCCGGTATATTCTAATGTTTTGGAAGATAAAATCATCTGTATGGAAGATAAAACGACATTAGATGCAGGTCCTGGATTTACAGGATACGCATGGAGTACAGGTGCTACCACACAATCTATTAATAATGTATCGGTTGGAACATATTGGGTAGATCTTAAAACAGGAACTTGTATTACAAGACAGACTGTAAAAGTATATGCTTCCGAGCAGCCAGTAATTTCACTAATCGATATTGTAAATAATACAGTAACAGTGAATGTTGTAGGCGGAACTGCTCCTTACCAATATTCAATGGACGGTATCAACTGGCAGGATTCTAACGCGTTTACAAACGTGCCGAGAGGTGACAACATGGTCTATGTAAAAGACGCTTATGACTGCGACCCTATTACCGTAGATATTGTAGTTCCTAATCTGGTAAATGTTATTACTCCAAACGGCGACGGTGTAAATGATGTGATTGACTATTCTGCACTGGCAGGCAAACAAAGCTTAGTACTAACCATCTATGACAGATACGGAGGAAAAGTAGGCCAGGCTGACAAATTATCAGGATTCAAATGGGACGGTACCACTTCAGGTAAAAAAGTACCTACGGGAACCTACTGGTATTCGGTAACTTGGACCGAAAATGACAAGAAGAACACACCATTCAAATTCTCAGGATGGGTATTGGTAAAAAATAGAGAGTAATCTATGATATACTAAGGAAAAAACCGCTTTTTCAAGCGGTTTTTTTCACTTAATAAATAATTCTATAATAATATTTACAAAAATCATTTCTAATGAAGAAGTTGTTACTACTGATCGTAGTGTTTTTATCACAAATGACTTTTGCACAATCAGATTGTGTTTCGGCGATTCCGGTTTGCGGAAATTCCGATATTTCTTATAATCCCAACAGTTCAGGTACTACACCGGAAAATACGGCTGGAAGTTGTCTGGATGTGGAACATTATTCCGTTTGGTATGTATTTACAGCAGCCACTTCCGGGACAATTGAGTTCACCATAAATCCGAATACAGTTCCTAATGTCAACCATTATGATTATGATTTTGCCGTTTACGGAGCAAATATTGATTGCGCAACTTGGGATTTCGGGAATGCAGCAAGCTGTAACTTTTCGGGTTTAAGCGGCCCTACGGGATTAAGCTCCACAGAAACAGGAGACCAATGGGAACCACCTTTGACCGTGAATGCAGGAGAAACATATTATCTTCTTATCGATAACTATATTCCGAGTAACCCGTATGGCTTCTCTTTAACGTGGGGCGGAACGGCCACCCTTTCTTCAGCATTTACAGACCCTACCTTGGCTCCAAATCCTTTTATAGCTCCGGGAGATACAAATCCGGCGGGAGGCCCGAACCTGGTATCAACATGTCCTTTACCGGGCCAGTTTGATTTCACCACATTATCTGCAGGAATTCTAAATGGGAACCCAAACTTTATCATCAGCTATCACACGACTGCTAATGATGCATTATTTGGGACCAACCCTATAACAACTCCAATTACCGTTAATGCAACAGATACTTATTATTACAGTATGCATTATCAGGATCCTACCGACCCGAATAACCCGTTAAATGCTTGTAGACAGACAGGTTCATTTAAGTTTAAATTAGGAACAATCACTCCGCAGAATGTAACAATTAAGGCTTGTAACAACAATGGAGCGGGAACAGGAACATTCAACCTGCTGGCTGCCAATGTTTATTTTGATCCTACGGCCACTAAAGAATTCTATCTCACACAAAGTGATATGGATGCAGGAATAAACAAAATCCAAAATCCCGGAGCTTATGTTTCAGGAGAAAAAACGATTTTTGTAAAAGTTACCACAACCGGACTATGTGTTGGAAGTTCAACCATTAAATTAGAGTTCTTCCCGGTAGTTGTAGCCTATGACGCAACTATTGAGTCATGCTTTATCGAAACCAATGTTAACACAGCATCATTTGATCTTACGTTGGCCAATGTTACTTCACAAAACGGAACAACCAAAAAGTTCTATAAAACACAGGCAGACGCAATAGCAGGAATAAATGAAATATTCAGCCCATATATTTCCACAAATGGAGTTGTATATGTAAGAGTAATTAATGATGACAACTGTTATGCGATTGCTAAAATTACCCTTAAAGTTTTACCACCGGTAAAATCCAATGTTCTTAAAGATAAAATCATCTGTATAGAAGATAAGACAACATTAGACGCAGGCCCGGGATTCGACGGTTACGAATGGAGCACAGGAGCAACCACGCAAACCATTACAAATGTAGGGGCCGGTGAATACTGGGTAAAATTAAAAACTGGTAGATGCTGGACTTTACAGGAAGTACACGTGAACGCTTCAGTTCAGCCTGTCATCACAAGCATTGACATCACAAACGACTCATTCACCGTGAATGTTTCAGGAGGAAAAGCACCTTACCAATATTCTCTGGATGGCACCAACTGGCAGGATTCCAATGTATTCACTGGTCTTCCGAGAGGTGAAAACAAAGTCTATGTAAAAGATGCTTACGACTGTAATCCTATCGATGTTCAGGTAACAGTTCCGAACCTTCTCAATGCCATTACTCCAAACGGGGACAACAGAAATGATTATATTGATTACTCAGCTTTGGCGTACAAGAAGAATCTGGTTTTCACTGTTTATGACAGATACGGAAACATGATGTATCAGGCAGATAAAATCAGAAACTATACATGGGACGGTACTTCAGGTGGCAAAAAAATTGTTACAGGAACTTACTGGTATACGATCACATGGACAGAAAACGATAAAAAAAATACCGAAACAAAATACAGTGGATGGGTATTGGTAAAAAATATCGATTAATTTGAAATGCTAATTTTCAGATACTTAAATCACCTCAATCCTGGGGTGATTTTTTTATGCACAACAACACCAACATGCTTGAATACTAGCTTAAACCCATGCCACGCAAATAAAATGTTGGTTACTATTTTTCATTTACTTCGTAAAAAAACTATCTTTGCAGAACTATGGCGCAGAAAGAAACACTATCTTCTTTGACGAACGGAAACTTTGCAAAAGAGCTCTCTATTGCAGACGGGAAAATGCCTCCCAATGCATTGGAATTCGAGAGACTGGTTATCGGTACTTTTTTGATTGACAAAAAGGGGCTTGATCACTCCATCGACTTGCTTACCCCGGAAGTTTTCTATGATCCGAGACATCAGGTAATTTTTTCCACCATTTTAAAATTATACGAAAGCAACAATCCGGTTGACTTAATGACCATTATTCAGGATCTGAAGAAAGACGGAAAATTAAGCTCAGCAGGAGGTGACAGCTATATTATCGACCTTACAATGGGGGTAAGCTCATCTGCTCACATTGAATATCATGTTCGTGTTATTCTTGAAAAATATATTTTAAGAAGTTTAATAAATGTTTCGGCCAACGTAATTGATGCTTCTTATAAAGAATCAACAGACGTTTTTGAACTTCTGGATAAAGCGGAACAATCTTTCTTTGAAATCACCAACGGAACGATCAAAAAAGGATTCGACACCGCCAATTCATTAGTAAAACAGGCCATTGAGACCATCAAGTCCCTGAAAGACAAAGAAGGACTTTCCGGAGTACCGTCAGGATTCCGGGATGTGGATAAGGAAACCGGAGGTTGGCAAAACTCTGACCTTATCATTATCGCGGCACGTCCGGCGATGGGTAAAACCGCATTTCTTCTTTCAATGGCAAGAAATATTGCTGTGGGGCACAAAATTCCAATGGCATTATTCTCCCTGGAGATGGCCTCGGTACAGTTGATCACCAGGATGATTGCTTCCGAAACAAGAATTTCATCAGAAAAATTAAGAAAAGGAACACTGGACGATGAAGAATGGCAAAGACTGTTCTCCAACGTATCAGAATTGGAAAACGCTCCTTTATATATCGACGAAACCCCTTCCCTTTCCATTTTCGACTTCCGTGCAAAATGCCGAAGACTGGTAATGCAGCATGGAGTAAGGCTTATCATGGTCGATTACCTTCAGCTGATGACCGCTGGTAGTGGCGGAAAAGGAACCGGAAACCGAGAACAGGAAATTTCCATGATTTCACGTTCATTAAAAGCCATTGCAAAAGAATTGAACGTTCCGGTAATTGCTCTTTCGCAGCTTTCCAGAAGTGTGGAAACACGTCCGGGAAAAAGACCTCAGCTTTCAGACCTTAGGGAATCGGGAGCTATTGAGCAGGATGCGGATATTGTATCTTTCATCTTCAGACCGGAATATTATAAAATCACCGTTTGGGATAATGACGAAGAAGGACAGGAAACTTCCACCGAAAATCAGGCGGAACTGATCATCGCAAAACACAGAAACGGTGCAACAGCAGATGTCCGTTTATCATTCTTAAAACATTTTGCAAAATTCGATAATATTGAAGCAGCATTCAATGGCGGCGGTGGTGGATATCCTTCAAGCATGGGATCCAATGAACCAAGTGGTTTTGATAAAATTAAAACAACCATTCAGCCGGGTGCAGCTTTTGACCTTCCGGATAATTCTAAGCTATCAGGATCTTCCATGAATGATTTTGATGATGAAGATGATTTTCCTTTTTAATTTTAGGGTTAAGATTTAGGCTAAAACTCAGATGCATCTAAATTTTTTAATCTTAAACTAAACCTCAGCCTCAATCTAAGATGAGAATCGAAATATACACCGACGGAGCTTGCAGCGGAAATCCCGGAAAAGGCGGATATGGAATTCTCATGCGCGTTCCTGAGAAAAACTATCAGAAAACATTCTCCAAAGGCTTCCGGAAGACCACCAACAACAGAATGGAACTTCTCGCCGTAATCACAGCGCTGGAAAAGCTCAAATCTCCGGACAATGAAATTCACATTTATACCGACAGCAAATATGTTTCGGATGCCATCAACCAGAATTGGTTGGCAGGATGGATAAAAAGAGGTTGGAAGAATGTAAAAAATCCGGATCTTTGGCAAAAATTTGTGGCTTTATATAATATCCACAAACCAAAAATGCATTGGATCAAAGGCCACGCCGGGCATTTTGAGAACGAATTGTGCGATAAACTTGCTGTGGCAGCCTCAAATTCAACAGATTTGGAAGTTGATGCTTATTTTGAGAACCTTGAAAACAATTCTCTATTTTAAATTATACTGAAATTAAAATTTGCTTAAAATTTTTCAGTATTTCTTGTTTTAATATATCTTTTATTATAGAGTATCCACCAATTAAGCCGAAATTAACATTAAATATATATTTATTGATTGGGATTTAATATCTTTGATGCGTCTAATTTAAGTGTACCAATAAATGAATAGAAAAAACTACCTCCTTTTATTTTTATGCCTTTTGCTGTGCTTACCACAACATTTTGCTTCCCAAACATATCAGCTTACCGGAAATCCTGTCAATACAACAGGATGGACAATGGTCGCTCCTACGGTAGTAAATACGGATTTTGTCCAGCTTACCCCGGATACCAATACACAATCCGGATCCATCAGGCTGGATAACCAAATTAACCTTAAATACTGCGATAAATGGAAAGTGGAATTCGATTTCAGGATGGATTCCAACCAAACCGCCAATGGGGACGGGCTTGCCTTCTGGTATCTTGCCAATCCTCCGATAGCCAGTGTATTAGGCTCTGGTCTTGGAGTTTCTCAAAATGCCGTTGGTCTTATTGTAGGATTTGATACATATAACAATACGACGACCGCCGTAATGAGTAAGGTACACGTTGCATACGGACAGGTAACTAACACTACCGACACGAACAATGTGGAGTTTTTCAACACTCCGGGAAGCTCTTTCCACTCACCGGATATGAATACAACGCTGCCTTTCCAGGGAACTACCTATAAACATGTTGAGGTAACGTCACAGGTAGACCCTGCCGCACCGGCAAACTGGATCATAAAAATCACGATTGATGGTAATGTAATATGTAATCAGTCTTTTGCACCTGCAGGAGCTGCTGCAAGCATGACCATTGGGTATTTTGGGTTTTCTGCTTCTACAGGAGGAAACAGATCAAGACATTCTATTAAAAATGTAAAGGTTTATGTAGATAAAGTTGCGATCAATCAGACAACAGTAACAGATACTTTTTGCCCGAATCCTTCCACAGGTCAGGGAACTGTAAACTTAACCGCATATCAGAATCAATTCGTGACGAATCCTGCCAATTACACTTTTTCATACAGTGTTGCAGGAACACCGATTACGAATCCTGCCAATTATCAGTTTAGTGCCAATACAACGGTTTCTGTCGTAGTTAAAGATAACGCGGGTGTGCTTTGTGATAACCCGGACGGGAAAATCCAATTGAATCTTTCTCCGTTTACGGCAACTCCCGCAACCCTTACGGCTTGTAATAATAACAATGCCGGAACCGCAACATTCAACCTTACACTGGCGAATGTCAATGAACCTGCAGGCTCTACTAAAATATATTACAAAACTTTAGCAGACCTGAACGCAGGAACTAACCCGATCAATAATCCTTCAGCTTATATATCTGCAGCCGGAACGGTATACGTAAAAGTAACCACTCCTCTTGGATGCGTAGGATCTGCACCGATAGCTCTGACATTCTTCCCGGAAATTGTTTCAAACGATGCTTCAATGGAATCCTGCTTTATTGAAAGTGCGCCCAATACAGCTTTATTTGATTTAACACAGGCTAATGTAACATCAGCACAAGGCATTACCAAAAAATATTACAAAACAATGGCCGATGCTCTTGCGGGTATTAATGAAATTCCACCTACCGCTTATATTGCAACAACATCAACGGTGTATGTGAGAATTACCAATATAGCCAACTGTTTTGTTATTGTTAAAATCAATCTGAAAGTTTTAGAACCTATCTATTCTTCTATATTAAAAGACAAAACGATCTGTATTGATGCAAGAACTACTCTTGATGCAGGACCAGGATTTGACAGCTATTTATGGAGTACGGGGGAAACTACCCAAGCTATTAGTGGTGTTACACCGGGCCAGTATTGGGTACAGCTGAAAACAGGAAAATGTACAGCAAAGCAAGTTGTAAAAGTAAATCCTGCACCTCAGCCGGTGATTTCCAGCATTGATATTACCAACAACACCATTACCGTAAATGTAAACGGCGGAAAAGCTCCTTACCAATATTCTTTAGACGGAATAAACTGGCAGGACTCCAATATATTTACAGGTCTTCAAAGAGGTGAGGTTGTAGTATTTGTAAGGGATTCTTATAATTGTGACCCTATTCATGTACAGATCACAGTTCCAAATCTCATTAATGCTATTACGCCAAACGGTGATAATATCAATGATGTAATTGACTATTCAGCTTTAGCATACAAGAAAAATCTTGTTTTCACCATCTATGACAGATATGGAAATAAAAAGTATGAAGCCGATAAAATAAGAAACTTCACATGGGACGGAACTTCCGGCAACAAAAAAGTAGTAACCGGAACCTACTGGTACACCATCACATGGAACGAAAATGACAAGAAAAATACTAAAACAACCTATAACGGCTGGGTATTAGTAAAAAACAGAGAATAAATTATATTAAAAGATCGCTTCAATTGGAGCGATCTTTTTTATAGCTCAACTGATAATTTAATGAATATTTTAAGTTTTTGTTATTGATTTATTCATATTGTTTAGCAAAAATTATACAATAACAATAATTAACATGATATTTAACACATTTACAGTAATCAATCGGATAAATTCAATATATTTACAACTTAACCAATTTTATATGAAGAAAAATTTACTCTATTATTTTTTTATCATTTTATTGTGTCTGTCCGGAAAGCTATCATCACAGACCTATCAGCTTACCGGGAATCCCGTAAATACTACAGGTTGGGATCTTGTTTCAAGCGCCGTAGTAAGCGGAGATTTTGTGCAACTTACCCAAGATATAGGAAACCAATATGGTGCGGTAAAGCTGGCAACTCCTATTAATCTTAAATATTGTGATAAATGGAAAGTGGAATTCGATTTCAGAATAGACGGAAACGGAACTACACAATATGGCAGAGGTGACGGATTTACTTTTTGGTACCTTGCCAATCCGCCAACAGGATTTGTTTCCGGAGGTGGATTAGGAATTCCGGCAAACGCAAACGGACTTATGGTGGGCTTTGACATTTTCAACAACAGCACAGAAGGTCAGATGAGTAAGATCCATGTTCTATACGGAACCAATAATACAACAGGAAATAATATTGAATACAATACAACTCCTGGAAGTACATTCCACTCTCCGGATCTTAATCCAACGCAGCCATTCGTAGGTGCAACCTACAAGCACGTGGAAATAAACGGAGAAACAGATCTTGCAAACCCAACGAACTGGATCATCAAAATCCGACTGGACGGAGTCTTGATTGTAGACCAATCTTTTGCCCCTTCAGGAGGAGCAATCGGGATGACTACAGGCTATTTCGGATTCTCTGCGGCAACTGGAGGCGCGAGTGCAAGGCATTCCATAAAAAATGCTAAAGTATATATCGACAAGGTTCCTATCTTAACAAATACGGTTACTCCTTTCGTTTGTGTAAATCCTTCGACAGGAAACGGAACGGTGGATCTTACATCTTTCCAGAATCAATTCGTTGCTAATCCTGGAAGTTATATTTTTACCTATTTCGGCCCGGGAGGAACGCCCATTACAAACCCTTCCAACTATAGTTATTCGGGTGCAGTAAATATTTCTGTTGTTGTAAAAGATCCCTCCTCCACATTGTGCGATAACGGCGATGGGCAAATTGTCCTGAATCCGACACCTTTCTCCGCCAGCGATGTAACATTGACCGGGTGTAATAACAATAATGCAGGAGGTGCAATATTTGACCTTACGACCGCAGCTGTTTCAACTGTTCCGGGCGTTACAAAACAGTTCTACAACACAATGTACGACCTGAACAACAATCTTAACCAGATTACAAATCCTACAGCTTACCTTTCACCGGCAGCCACATTGTACTGTAAGGTGACAACTCCGCAGGGATGTGTTGATGTAGCAGAAATCACATTAGCATTATATCCGGTGGTAAACGTACAGGAAGCTACTTTAAGATCATGTGCAATTGAAACCAATCCTTCAATGGCTTCATTCGATCTTACTCTGGCAGCTGTAACTACACAAACAGCTACTAAAAAATATTACCCTTCTTTAACTGATGCAGAAAACGGAACCAATGAAATTCTGAATCCTACAGCATACATTTCTCCAAATGGGGTAATTTATATTAAAGTAACTAATGCAAATGGATGTTACGGAATCGCTAAAGTTAATTTAATTGTAATCGCTCCGGTTTACTCAAATGTTTTGGAAGATAAAATCATTTGTATGGAAGACACTACAACTCTGGACGCGGGTCCCGGATTCACAGGTTATCAATGGAGTACCGGTGCAACTACGCAGACCATAACTAATGTAGGCGTAGGAACTTATTGGGTAAAACTAAAAACCGGACAATGTGTGGCAACCCAGACTGTAAAAGTTTATCCTTCCGAGCAGCCAGTGATCACAAGTATTGATATTTCTAATTCCACAGTTACCGTGTTTGCAACGGGAGGAACTGCTCCTTACAAATATTCAATGGACGGGATCAACTGGCAGGATTCCAACGAATTCAAAAACGTTGCGAGAGGTGATGCAAAAATATATGTAAAAGATGCCTATGATTGTGATCCTATCGTTATTACAATCGTAGTTCCGAACCTTATTAATGTAATCACTCCAAACGGCGACGGAATTAATGACGCTATTGATTATTCGGCTTTGGCGGGCAAGCAAGGTCTCGTACTGAATGTATTCGACAGGTACGGAGCAAAAATTTTCCAAGCCGATAAATCAAACAAATACAGATGGGACGGAACTGTAGGGGGAAGGAAAGTTCCTACCGGAAGCTACTGGTATTCTGTTTCATGGAACGAAAATGACAAGAAGAATACACTAATCAAATACTCAGGTTGGATTCTTGTAAAAAACAGAGATTAATTTTA
The DNA here is from genome assembly GCF_001456155.1 of Chryseobacterium sp. IHB B 17019. NCBI lineage: Bacteria > Pseudomonadati > Bacteroidota > Flavobacteriia > Flavobacteriales > Weeksellaceae > Chryseobacterium > Chryseobacterium sp. IHB B 17019. The sequence goes on from NZ_CP013293.1 coordinate 3,412,203, forward strand.
AAAATATTTCAACATAAAAAAATCACTTCAAGCATTTTGAAGTGATTTTTTATTAAAAATTAATAGAATTAATTCGATAGCATTAAAATCAAGAATCTAAATCCATACCACACCATTAAACATTTAGGCTAATAAATATATCAACATTATAAAATCAATAGATAAATCCTAAAAATAATTAAACAAAAATCATCGTAAATTAATTATATTTACAAAATCTTAAACTAATAAACTTTAACGTATGGAAAAAAAACTACCCCTTTTATTTTTCATCTTTTTATTCTGCTTCTCTCAACAACTCTCATCACAAACTTATCAGCTAATTGGAAACCCCGTAAACACCACTGGATGGACAATGGTGGGACCCACAGTGGTAAGTACTGATTTTGTACAGCTCACCCCTGATGTCAATGACAATTCGGGATCAATCCGATTGAATGAGCCTATCAACTTGAAATATTGTGATAAGTGGAGAATAGAATTCGATTTCAGAATGGATTCGAGCCAGACCTATAATGGTGACGGTATTGCATTCTGGTACCTGGCAAATCCGCCAGTCGCAAGCGTATTGGGCTCCGGAATCGGGGTTTCCCAAAATGCAGTTGGTTTTATTGTAGGTTTTGACACTTATAATAATGCCACAGGAAGCTCAGGAATGAGCAAAGTACACGTCGCTTATGGGCAGGTGCAAAACACCACCGATACCAACAACGTGGAATTCTTCAATATTCCCGGAAGTTCTTTTCACTCGCCGGATCTCAACGCAACATTACCGTTTCAGGGAACAACCTACAAGCATGTTGAAGTAACTGCCGAGGTAGACCCTGCCGCTCCTGCCAACTGGATTGTAAAAATCACATTAAATGGAACGGTGATTTGCAACCAATCTTTTGCACCTTCCGGCGCTGCAGCAGCAATGACGGTGGGATATTTCGGATTTTCTGCTTCTACGGGAGGTGCGAGATCAAGACATTCTATCAAAAACGTGAAAGTTTACGTTGATAAAATCCCTCTTCTGGAAAGTGCAATTACAAAATCTATCTGTCCGGATCTGGCGGGTATGGCAACGGTTGATTTGACGACTTTCAACTCTCAGCTTACCGCTACACCTAACAATTATAATTTTACCTATTATATTACAGGAAGCGCAACCCCGATTGCCAATCCTACCAATTTCCAATATAACGCAGACACCAACATTTCTGTCGTTATCAAAGATCCTGCAACGGTATTATGCGACAACAATGATGCGACAATTACGCTGAAAGTCGCCCCGACAGTTACCGCAACAGATGCTACTTTGCGCTCTTGTTTTATTGAAACCAAACCTTCAACTGGTCTCTTCAATCTTACCACAGCGGCAGTAATAGGAACATCCACAGGAATCATCAAAACATATTACCCTTCATTAACGGATGCCGAAAACGGAACCAATGAAATTGTAAATCCTACCAATTATATTGCTCCAACAGGAGTGGTTTACATAAAAGTAACCAATTCTTTCGGCTGCTATGACATCGCAAAAGTGAATCTGGTTGTAATGGCACCTGTTTCCTCCAATATTCTTGAAGATAAAATTATCTGTATTGAAGACAAAACAACGCTGGATGCAGGTCCCGGGTTTACAAGCTACGAATGGAGCACCGGCGCAACTACCCAGGCCATAAATGATGTGGGAGTAGGAACGTATTGGGTAAAATTAAAAACCGGAGAATGTATAACCACGCAATATGTAAAAGTATATGCTTCAGAACAGCCGGTGATATCAAGTATTGATATTTCAAATAACACGGTATCCGTTTATGCAGTAGGAGGAACTGCACCTTATCAATATTCAATGGACGGGATCAACTGGCAGGATTCCAATGAATTCAAAAACGTTCCGAGAGGTGACAGCAAGATCTATGTAAAAGATGCTTATGACTGTGAGCCGATCGACATCAGTATTGTTGTGCCGAACCTTATCAATGTGATCACGCCAAACGGTGACGGAATCAACGACGCTATTGATTATTCAGCTTTGGCAGGCAAGCAAAACCTTGTATTTAATGTATTTGACAGATACGGAGCTCAGATCCACCACGCTGACAAATCAAATAAATACAGATGGGACGGAACCGTGGGAGGTAGAAAAATTTCTACAGGAAGCTACTGGTACTCCGTTTCATGGAATGAAAACGATAAGAAAAACACACCGTTCAGATATTCAGGATGGGTGTTGGTAAAAAATAGAGATTAATAAAAAACATCATTCTATAACAGAGGCCGCTTCAATTTTTTTTGAGCGGCCTTCTTTTTTTGCCTAATTTAGAATGAGATATTTATTTTTAAACTAATTTAATTCGTATTCAATTCTTAAATTTGTCCTATGAATTATTTAGAGGCTTTAAGCAAGAGATATTCTGTAAAGAAATTTAACAATGAAATCATCCCCCAGGAAAAGTTATTCAACATTCTTGAATCGGGGAAGTTATCAGCGAGCTCTCTTGGACTTCAGCCTTATAAAATCTTAGTGGTAGAAAGTGAAGAAATGAAAAAAAAGTTGATTCCAGCTTTTTACAACCCTTCACAGATTTCCACATGCTCTCATTTAATTGTTATTATTTCAAAAAAAACAGTTGAAGAAGGCTATATTAATGGATATTTCAGACATATTTCAGACGTTCGGGAAACGCCAATGGAAAACCTGGAGCTTTTTAGAAACAGCATCAATCAACATATTAATCAAAAAACTCAGGATGAAATTTTCAATTGGGCAGAAAAGCAATCTTATATAGTTTTGGCTAATTTAATGTATGCCGCAGCTATCGAAGGCATAGATTCATGTCCTATGGAAGGCTTCCGTCAGGACCTGATGGAAGAAATTCTAGATATAAACCCTGAAGCTGAAAAAGTAACCGTTACCCTTGCTCTTGGCTACCGGTCTGAAGAAGATTATTTCCAACACATGAAAAAAGTAAGAAAACCAAACGAAAAATTGTTTAAATTTATTTAGACGATCTACCTAAAGCAAGCATAATGATAAAAGCGGATGTATTAGTAATCGGTTCCGGGATTTCGGGACTTTCCTACGCCATTAAGGTTTCTGAACAGCTTCCTGATGCCAAAATAATCATCGTAACAAAATCTGACGAAGACGAAAGCAACACCAAATACGCCCAGGGCGGCCTTGCGGTAGTTACAGATTCTAAAAATGATAATTTCGACAAGCACATTGAAGATACCATGCGTGCCGGAGACGGCGAAAACAAGCGCGATGTGGTGGAAATGGTAGTAAAGGAAGCTCCTGCAAGATTCAATGAAATTGTAGAATGGGGCGCGAATTTTGACATGAAAAATGGCGAATTTGCCTTAGGAAGAGAAGGCGGACATACCGAAAACAGGATTGTTCATCACAAAGATATCACAGGTTTTGAGATCGAAAGAGCCTTACTCGAAACAGCCAAAAGCAGCCCAAATATTGAAATCCTCGACCATCATTATGTAATCGATATCATCACCCAACACCACGTTCCCGGAAAGGAGCTAAATGAAGGTGATATTCACTGTTACGGAGCCTATATTCTGGATGAAAAAGGCAAAAAAATTAAAAAAATTACTTCAAAAATAACCCTAGTGGCAACCGGCGGCGCAGGTCACGTTTATAAAAACACGACCAATCCCACAATTGCAACAGGTGACGGGATCGCTTTTGTGGCAAGAGCAAAAGGACAGGTTTCCAACATGCAGTATTACCAGTTTCACCCCACTGCTTTGTACAGTAAAATGGACGGAATGTTATTTTTAATTTCGGAGGCCGTTCGTGGTGACGGAGCCAAATTAAGAACAAAAAAAGGCGAAAAATTCATGCATAAATATGATGAGCGTGAAGAATTAGCCTCAAGAGACATCGTTGCCAGAGCGATTGACGCTGAAATGAAGGTCACCGGTGACGAATTTGTAGGTTTGGACTGCCGTAAAATGGATCATAAAAAGTTCCTTGAACATTTCCCGAATATTTATAAAAAATGTAAAGATGAAGGAATTGATCCTTTTAAACAATTGATTCCCGTGGTTCCGGCCTGTCATTATCTGATGGGCGGCATTGAAGTCGACAGAGACGGCCAGTCTTCCATCAGAAACCTTTTCGCAGTGGGAGAATGTACAAATTCGGGGCTTCATGGAGCTAACAGACTCGCTTCCAATTCATTACTTGAAGGATTGGTTTACGGACACAATGCAGCGATGAAAACAGTTGATCTTTTAAATGAGAATAATTTTAATTTTGAGGATTTAAAAGCTGTTCCCGAGTGGGATGAAGAAGGCATGAAAATCATGGATGAAATGGTGATTATATCTTATTTAAGAAAACAATTGCAGGAAATGATGAGCGACCTTGTGGGAATCGTGAGGAGCAACCGTCGTCTGAATATGGCATTACAAAAACATCAGGAAATTGCGGCCGCAGTGGATGAAATCTATCACTACTCTATTCTTTCGCCACAATTATCGGAATTAAGAAACTTAACAACCGTTGCCCACCTCATCATTACCCAATCTATGGAAATGACAGAGAATAAAGGGGCATTTTACAATAAAGATTTAGCTTAAAAGCATACAAAATGAAAAGACCAGCTTACGTTACAGATAAAGTTTTAAAACAATTCATCAAAAATGCTTTAGAGGAAGACATTCAAGATGGCGATCACTCTACCCTTTCCACTATTCCGAAAGATCTTGAGCAGAGCGCAAAACTCCTGGTAAAGCAAAACTGCATCCTGGCTGGTGTGGAATTGGCTGAAATTATTTTTAAAACTTTTGATAAAAACTTAAAAGTTGAAACTTTCGTAAAAGACGGAGATGCCGTAAAGGTTGGCGATGTTGCATTTATCGTAACCGGAAGCGCAAGATCTATTCTTTCTACCGAAAGACTTGTATTGAACTGTATGCAGAGAATGAGCGGAATCGCCACCCTTACCCATGACTGGGACTCAAGATTGGTAGGAACTAAAACTAAACTTTTAGATACAAGAAAAACTACCCCAAATTTTAGGGTTTGTGAAAAGTGGGCTGTTGCGATCGGTGGCGGAACCAACCATAGATACGGATTGTATGATATGATCATGCTGAAAGATAATCACATCGATTACAACGGAAGTATCACAAATGCTGTGAAAATGGCTAAAGATTATATCAAAAAAAATAAAAAGAAATTAAAAATAGAGGTTGAAACCAGAAATCTTGATGAAGTCCAAGAAGCCATTAATGCAAAGGTTGACAGAATCATGCTTGACAATATGGATGTACCAACCATGAAACGTGCGGTAAAAATGATCAACGGGGTTTGTGAGTCCGAAGCTTCCGGCGGAATTACCCGTGAACAGTTGAAAGAAATCGCTTCCACGGGCGTTACTTATATCTCTGCAGGAGCCCTGACTCATTCTGCAGAAAATATGGATTTGAGTCTCAAAGCCGTGAAATAGCGTTGAATTATTAATAAAAATGACCTCAATTTGTTAAAAATTCAGTAATATGATTTTTTTCATGTAAAATTTCAACTATTATTCAATACATTGTAAATCAAATCATTAAATCTTATTAAGATTGATTAAAAATTAACATAAAGTTAATATTAGTTAAAATTTATTTCCCGAATTTTGCAGAAAATTTAAATCTAACTATTACTAACGATTATGAAATTAATCAACAAAACAATGCTAACTGCGATAATCACCTTATCAACAGCTAGTGTTTATTACGCTCAACAGGTTCAGGACACTGTTAAAGAAACAAGGTCTAAGGATATTGAAGAGGTGATCCTAAGAGGTGTTACTGATATCGCAAAGGATAGAAAGACACCAGTTGCAGTATCTACAATTAAAGCTGCACAAATTCTTGAAAGACAGGGAAACCAAGAGCTTGTTGAAATGCTAAACACAACACCATCAGTATATGCTACAAAAGGTGGTGGTGGATTTGGAGATTCTCAGATCACGATGCGTGGATTTGAATCTAGAAACATTGCAGTAATGGTAAACGGTATGCCTGTAAATGATATGGAAGGAGGTACTGTTTATTTCTCAAACTGGACTGGATTATCTGACGTTACAAGTACATTACAAGTACAAAGAGGTTTAGGATCTTCAAAATTAGCCATTGCTTCTGTTGGGGGTACAATGAACTTCCTAACAAAATCTGCAGATATGAAAAAAGGTGGGGTTATTAGATTAGGAGTTGGTAACAATGACTATTTTAAAACATCTTTTGCTTATAATACAGGGAAATCTGATAAAGGATGGTCTTCTTCATTCTTAATGAGCAGACAAGCTGGTAGCACTTATATTGAAAATACAGATTACGAATCTTATGCTTACTATTTTGCATTAGGTTGGGAACCAAATAAAAAGCATAATTTCCAATTTACATTAACTTCTGCGCCTCAGTGGCACAACCAAAGAACCTTCTCTCCGACAATCCAGAACTATATTAATTATAACCCAGATCATGATGGATCACCATACAGACAGTATAACTCAGACTATGGATATTATACTGATGGCAGTGGTAATAAAATAGCATTGGCTAACAGAGCAAATTATTACGCTAAGCCAGTAATGATGTTGAACTGGGATTTTAATATTAATGAAAAATCAAAATTAAGTACAGTTGCATACATGTCTAATGGTAGAGGTGGTGGAACCGGAGAAATTGGTAGAGTTGGGGGAAAAGGAATAACCAGCTTCTACGACGCAAACGGACATTTTAATTATGATGCTATTTTTGCAGCCAACCAAGCTGTTAATGTAAATACCGCACCTGCTTCAAGTACTTTAGTTCGTAGAGCAAGTATTAATTCTCACAACTGGTATGGTATTTTAGCAAACTTCCAGCATAAAATCAATGACAACTGGAATTTCTCAGTAGGTACAGATGATAGATATTACTACGGATATCATTATCAGGTAGTTTCAGATCTTTATGGAGCTGCAGGATATAAAGAAGGAAACAATAAAAACGTTTCTCCTTATGTGGTAAATAAAGTTTACGATTATAAGAAACTTTCTTGGAATCCATTTGGAGGAAAAACAGCTCCTATTGAAGACCAAATAGGTTACAGTAATGATGGAGAAGTAATCTGGTACAGTGGTTTTGGTCAAGTTGAATATTCTAAAAACAACTTATCAGCATTTATACAAGGATCAGTATCAAATCAAGGATATCAAAGAATTGATAACTTCGTTCAGGATGGAGTAACTAAACAACAGGGACAAACTGTTAATACTAAAACTGGATTTAAAAACCTTTTTGGATATAACATCAAAGGAGGTGCTAACTATAACATCAATGAAAACCATAACGTTTTCGCAAACATTGGTTACTATAGCAAACAGCCTTTCTTCAATTCTGTTTATCCAAGCAACTTCCAAGTTGTTAATCCAACCTTAACTAATGAGAAAATTTTCTCTGCTGAAGTTGGGTATGGTTTCAGATCTCCAAAATTCAGTGCTAATGTTAACATCTACAGAACATCATGGGGAGACAGATGGTTAAGAAGAACAAACCAGACATTTACTTTACCTGACAACACTACTGCTACAGGATATGCTGAAATCAGTGGTATTACTGAGATCCACCAAGGAGTTGAAGTGGATGCAGTTTACAAACCTCTTAATTTCCTAGAATTTCAAGCTATGTTCTCTTGGGGAGATTACTACTATGAAGGTAATGCTACAGGAGCTGCATTTGATGACAACAACAATCCACTTACTTTAGCAGGTTCTTCTACTTCTACAACGCTTTATTTAGATAAAGTAAAAGTTGGAGGAACAAGCAACAACAGTATTCCACAAATGACAGCGTCATTAGGAGCGACTGTAAAACCAGTAAAAGATCTTAGTATTTTTGGAACTTGGAGATATGTAGGTAAACTTTATTCTTCAATTGATATTGCAACATTTTCTAATGAAGCTGCACAAGAAAAAGGTGTAATGAAATTACCTGATTTCAACTTATTTGATTTAGGAATTTCTTACAAAATCAGATTAAGAGATGCTGCTCAATACTTTACTGTTGGCGCAAACGTTTATAACCTGTTTGATACAACTTATATTTCTGATGCTTCTACAAACATTGCTCCAACGGATTCTCCTACGACATTGGCTGATGGAACACCTAATACAGCTAAGAAATCCTATCAAGATCTTGGATATATGTATGATGGCATTGCTAACGGTAACCGTGTATTATTCGGATTCGGTAGAACATGGGCTGCTACATTATCATTCAACTTCTAATAATATAAAAACATTAGATTTTATAAATATCAATCCCGGCTTTTCGCCGGGATTTTTGCTATATTTGTGTACTTTAAAACAGAAAAAATAGAAGTATGGATTTTTACAACATTTTGCTTAATGCACACAAAGGATTTGGATATTTAGAAATTCTATTAGTGACATTATTTACCGTTGCCCTTTTAGTTACCATGTTTGGATACAGCGGGAAAGTGAATAATTTCTTAAAGAAAACTACACTTTTCACGATGATCTTCTTCCATGTTCAGTTTTTATTGGGGATTGTGATGTTGGTCATTAATTTCACAAAAGGAATGGATATGGGATCAATCATGAAAAATGCTGACTTAAGATTTCAGTATGTAGAACATCCGTTTTCTATGTTAATCGCTGCAGTTTTGATGACGATCATCAACAAAAAAGTAAAAACCAGCCCTACAATTTCATTAGGAATTGTTATTATGGGATTAATTGCAGTAGGCTTATTTGCATTTGCATTCCCTTGGACAAGAGTGTTCGGGGCTTAATATATTAACTTAAACAATTTTAATTAAATCAATGAAAGTAGCTGTAGTAGGTTCAACAGGAATGGTTGGACAAGTTATGCTGAAAGTTCTTGAAGAAAGGAACTTCCCTGTCACAGAATTAATTCCGGTAGCTTCGGAAAGATCTATTGGCAAAAAGGTGAAGTATAAACAGGAAGAATTTACGATTGTAAGCATGAAAGACGCTATAGCTGCCAAACCTGATATTGCCATTTTCTCGGCCGGAGGTGAAACTTCCCTGGAATTTGCGCCCCTTTTTGCAGAAGTCGGAACAACAGTGATCGATAATTCTTCAGCCTGGAGAATGGATCCCGACAAGAAATTAGTCGTTCCGGAAATCAATGCTGATGTTTTAACAAAAGAAGATAAAATTATTGCCAACCCGAACTGTTCTACAATTCAGCTGGTGATGGTTTTAGGACCTTTGAATAAAAGATATGACTTAAAGAGAGTCATTGTTTCCACTTACCAATCCGTTACCGGAACCGGTAAAGCGGCTGTAGATCAGCTAAATGCCGAAATCACAGGAGATGATTCTATTGCAAAAGTTTATCCTTATCAGATCTTTAAAAATGCACTTCCACATTGTGATGCTTTTGCAGATGACGATTACACCAAAGAAGAGATTAAATTAATGAAAGAGCCTAAGAAAATTCTGGGTGATGACACATTCAATTTAACGGCGACTGCGGTAAGAGTTCCCGTACAGGGCGGACATTCCGAAAGTGTAAATATTGAATTTGAAAACGAATTCGAGCTTGATGAAGTAAGAAAAATTTTATCTGAAACTCCCGGAGTTGTGGTAATGGATAACGTAAAAAACAACGAATATCCGATGCCCCTTTATTCGGAAGGAAAAGATGAAGTTTTTGTAGGAAGGATAAGACGGGACCTTTCACAGCCAAAGACCCTGAACCTCTGGATCGTGGCAGATAATCTGCGGAAAGGAGCTGCTACCAACGCCGTACAAATCGCAGAATATATTGTAGCAAATAACTTAGTGTAAACTAACAAATATAAAAAGAGTCTCAGAATTGAGATTCTTTTTTTTATCAAACTATGGATATACAGAGTAATAAAAAAGATAAAATAGGCTTTCAAAAACTTATTGCCGTTTTTGGAGTTATTCTTTTTATCGGAAAAATTATCGCCTGGAAACTCACCAATTCAGATGCTGTTTTTTCTGATGCTATGGAAAGTATTGTAAACATCATCAGTGCATTTATGGGGCTTTACTCTCTACATCTTGCCTCAAAACCGAAAGATGAAGATCACCCGTACGGCCACGGAAAAGTAGAGTTTGTAACCGCCGGAATTGAAGGTGCTTTAATTGCCATTGCCGGAATAATGATCATCTATGAAGGAACCAACAGCCTTATCACAGGCAAGGTTTTAAACAAGCTGGATTGGGGAATCTGGATTATTGCTGCTACAGCCGTTATCAATTATTTTCTTGGCTATATCTCCATAAAAAAAGGTCAAAACGAAAACTCCCTGGTACTTATTTCTTCCGGAAAACACCTACAATCCGATACCATTACAACGCTTGGGGTTGTTATCAGCTTGGTGATTGTTTATTTCACGAAAATTTACTGGATCGATTCTGTTGTAGCATTGATTTTTGGAGCTTATATCATAGTAGTTGGGTATAAAATTGTCCGCAAATCCTTAAGTGGGATAATGGATGAGCAGGACCCGGAATTATTAAATCAAATCATTAAAGTTCTTGAAGAAAACAGGCGTACAGAATGGATTGATGTTCACAACATGAAAATCCAGCAGTTTGGGGCCAATCTCCATATTGATGCTCATATTACTTTGCCTTGGTATTACAGCCTTCGGGACGCCCACAATGAAATGGAAAAGATGATTATCCTATTGGCAAAAAACACAAAAAGAAGTGTAGAATTTAATTTTCACATGGATGACTGCAAACCCATTTCCTGCCCTATCTGTCAGATTTCAGATTGCCCTGTCCGTGAAAAAGATTTTGTAAAAAGAGTACAGTGGACTCCGGAAAACGTGACGAGTGCGGATAAGCATACAGCGCAGTAAAAAAAATATTATATTTGTTAAAAATAAATAATATGGGAGTTGGAACAAATCTTAAAAGATTAAGAAATAAAACTAAATTTTCTCAACAAGAGATTGCAGATATGCTTGGCTTAGATAGAGCAACATATATCAGGTGGGAAAATGAAACTTCCGATGTGAAATCACAGTATATCCCACAACTCGCAGAAATTTTTAAAGTAGATATTAAAGATTTGTTTGAGGATGAGATGAAAAATATTAATATCACAAACAATACTTTCGATAACAAAGATAATTCAACAAATAGTAATATTATTGTTTTTAATTTATCAGATAAAGATGTCGCTGAAAAATTGAGCTTCCAAATTTCTGAACTTATCAAGAATCTTAAAAAATAATTGACATAAAAATAGGAAGCCCTACAAATTGCAGGGTTTTCTATTTTTAATATATTTTCAATTCAATTGGATTATAAAGTTTTGCTCTTTCCTGCCCTTTTTTATTTATAAAGTTACGCTCTTCAGGATCCGCAATAAACTTATTGGTTAGAGTTGGATCAGCAAGTACTTTTCTTTGATAATCAAATACTTTTTCTTTTTTTACTAGTGTAGCATTGGAATGCATATTAGCCGATTTACAGTAGTATTTTCTTTTCCTGAAACTATACATTGTAAAATGATAATCATCTTTATCGTCGTAAACTTCTAAAATTAAGCCCGGTAATTTATTAAATTTATACGGACCGAAAGGAAAAGGTATTTCTTTAGTAAAATAAGCAATCCATGTTCTGCCGTACCTCTTTGTCACAGCCTTTTGGCATTTATATTTTCCAATCTTCTTATATTCATTTACAAGCTGCCAAATCATATTGTTAGTTTCCTCATATCTAAAATATTTATCTGACATTTCGAGTGTTACATAAAATTTCGCGTTTGTTGTCCCTACATTTTCAGGGAACTCTGCGATATACTTCATTTGTTCATCAAGAGGGCTGTTTTCATGCAGTTTTTTCTCATATCGTAAAGAATCTCCTACATATTTATTCATATTTTTATAATAAGATTCTTTATCATTCATGAGAAGTGCATAAGCAGCATCTTGAACGACAGCATTTTTTGTTTGACTTTTATAAATTAAATTATAATCTGCTTCATAAACAACATTAAAACCAGTTTGAGATTTCACAATAACTATAAAAAAAAATAAAAAAAGTGTATAATATGTTTTCATTATGTGACATTTAATTAAAAAGCAAAGTGTTATATACACTTTGCTTAGATTTTTTAACTCGGCTTTAATGAATGTAAATGGTTATTGATTGGGGTGTTGTCCCACATACCCTATAGTTTACATATCCTAAAAAATTCCTTACTTGTTCTACAGAAAACCCTTCAGTCTCTGTTACATTTACAACCTGTCCACAAGAAGTTCTAAAAGGAAAAGCACTTGCCAGTGTTCCGATAGCAACAGCTCCAATAATAAATAATTTTTTCATAATTTGTATAAATTTTAATTGTTAAACATCACAAACCTAAGAATTAAAATTCAATAAATATGTAAAAGAAATACAACAAAAACTGTTGCATTTTTCAAACATTCATACAAAATAACTATTTATCAATCAGTAAATTAACCCAGTTGGCTTTTTAAAAGAAATTTATATTATTAAAATCCATAAAAAACGAAAAATAAATTTTTATTTTTTTTGCAAAACCTGTTTCCTATAATAAAACATCGGAATAATCAGCAGTAAAATCAAAGGCTGGATCACAAATCTTCTCATATAAAAAGAAAATAAATATCCGATTTCAAATCTGTCGTAAATACAATACAGGTAAATTGGAAAAGTGATTAAAAAAATTATTGTAATTAAAATAGCGCCCTGAATCGTCCATTCTTTATTTTTAAACCAAAAATGGATAATTAAGCAAGAAAAAAATAAGTTTAAAACAAATCTGAAAACATGCCCTGCAATTAATTTTCCCCATTCAAAATCAGGGAAAGGCAGATTTTTATTCGCTTCGTGAAAATAAGTAAGAAAAGGGTCATAAAAAATCCTGTCTTCAAGCGCTCTCACACTGATCAGCCCAAAAACACCTACTATCACCAAAAACCAACTAAGAATTCTCATTTTTTAAAGCAAAACATTTAATCCAGATTAACCAAAGAACCACAACAGTCCCATAAATAACCGCCGGAAAAATAAAATCGTGGGAAATCTTTCCGTATGCCTTATAATCGGTCATTACAATATTCAGCCCTACAATCCTGAATAAATTCATAATATAAAGCACAAGAAGCCCGGCCAATACAAATAAAACCGTTTTTGAACCCTTATAAAATGCAAAAACAAAAGCTACAAAAAGAATCATCACCGAAATGGCATTACATCCCTCCACCATTCTCGTCGCATATCCCGTTTTTACATAAAACCAGACCTGCTCACCTTTTATATCATCATAAAATTGCGTAGGATAATTAAAAGAATCCTGTATATGACCCACCTGCGTGGCAATCAGTCTTGAAAAAGGATCTAAACCCAGATTCTGATAACTATTAAGATAAAACTGATACGCAAAAAGCAGCACCAGATAAATGATGATGAAACGTAACAGAATGGCTAAAACCGGTTTAAAATCCTTTAGCATAATACAAAGATAAAAATTCGCCCGTAAATTACTATATTTGTTTCGCCTATGAATTCTGAAAACGCCAAACAATTTTTTGAAAATTATACCGGTAAAAAATCATCTGAGTTTATTACTTTAGCTCAAAGTGGCTCTGCTAGAGTAAACTTTTTAGCTATAAATGAAAATACGAAGTATATTATTACTTTCAATGAAAATATTCAGGAGAACGAGAGTTTTTTATATTATTCTGAAATTTTCTCAGGATTAAAACTCAACACGCCACTTATTTATAAAATTTCTGATGACCGGAAAATGTATATTCAGGAGTTTTTGGGAGAAAAAACACTGTCGGAAATTATTACCAACGAAGGTTTATCCGATAATGTAAAAGCTTTGGTGAGACAGACTTTAGAAAAGCTATACCAACTGCAAATTTCAACGCAGAACAAAATAGATTTCAGCAAAACTTTTGAATATGAGAATTATGATGAGCTTCCTGTAACCCACGATTTATATTATTTTAAAAATTTTGTGGCCGATGTCCTGGAACTGGAATATCATAAATCTACTCTTTTAAAAGAATTCAAAAAAATTGTAAACCTCATCGAAAATCTTGAACCGAAAGGGGTCATGATCCGTGATTTTCAGGCGAGGAATATTATGGTGAATGAAAAAAATGAAGTTTCGTTTATTGATTATCAATCGGCAATGAAAGGACCTTTGATGTACGATGTAATTTCTTTTTTATTTCAGGCGAAGGCCAATTTTCCTGAAGACTTTAAAAATGAAATGCTTGATTTCTACATTAATCAGTTTAAAAATAAAGAAACACAACTTCAACTAAAAGTTTCGGTGAAACCAATTCAGCTGATGAGATTTTTGCAGGTTTTGGGAGCTTATGGCTTCAGAGGTCTGATTCAAAGGAAGCAACATTTTATTGCGAGTATTGAAAAAGGGATTGAAAATATTACAGAATTTGCCCGGAATTGGGAAGGTATGAAGGATTATCCTGAGCTGGAGAAAGTAATCAAACAATTGAGATTGGAGAAAACTAAGTTAAAAATTGAAGAGATTTTGAACCATTAAGATTATGACTAAAAAAAGAGATTAATCCTTAGTAGTTCAAAAATAAATTTAAAATATAAGAAAATGCTACACATAGACATACACAGTTTTTCGTACAAAAAAGGAGGAATTCCTAAAGATGAATCAGGAAACGGAGGTGGTTTTACCTTCGACTGCAGAGGCATCCTGAATCCCGGAAGAGTGGAAGAATATAAAATCCAGACTGGAAATGACATCGGCGTTCAGGAATATCTTGAAGCCAAAACCGAAATGCCTAAATTTTTAGAACTGGTAAAAAGTATGGTTTCCATGAGCATCGACAATTATCTGGCAAGAGGTTTTGAGAATCTTCAGATCAATTTCGGATGTACGGGAGGACAGCACAGATCGGTTTATTCAGCCATCAAAATTGCTCATTTTATTGAAGAAAAATACGGTGAAAAGGTGGAAGTTAGCCTTCATCATGATGAACAGCACCAACTTAATTCATAAATGATAAGTGATAAACTATGAAGGCACTTATTTTTGCGGCAGGAAAAGGAACAAGATTGAAACCGTTTACGGATTTTCACCCGAAGGCATTGGCCAAAGTGAATGACGTACCACTTTTAGAAAGAAATATTAAATATTTAAAAAATTTCGGGATAAATGATTTTGTCATTAATGTTCACCATTTTGCCAATCAGATTGTTAATTTTTTAAAGCAAAACAATAATTTCGGTTGCAATATTGAGATTTCAGACGAGTCTGATGAGCTTTTGGAAACTGGCGGCGGCTTGGTTTTTGCAAGAAAATTTCTTGATCATGGAGAAGATTTCCTGATTATGAATGCTGATATTTTGACAAACATAAATATCACTGATTTGGTAAATTATCATAAAAAGATAAAAGATTTTGCTACTTTAGCCGTTTCGGACAGGGAAAGTTCCAGAAAATTGCTTTTCAATGATGAAATGGTCTTAAGAGGCTGGCTGAATGTACAGACCGGGGAACAAAGGCTCGCAGAATTCAACAAAGGATTCAAGGCACTGGCTTTTAGCGGCATTCATTGTATTAACCCTGCTATCTTTGACAAAATTAAAAGAACAGGCAAATTTTCCGTTATGGAGGAGTATCTGGACCTGATGCAGACTGAGAAAATCCACGGTTTTGTGCACGACAGTATTCTGATAGATGTTGGAAGACCGGAATCTGTAATGGAAGCCGAAAAATATTTTAAATAATTTTTGAAATGGGAATTGAAGGAACGAGAGATGAAAGCTTAGTAAATCCTGAACTCGATATTAACGAAACAAAGCTGCAAAACAGCCTGAGGCAAAAGACTTGGGACGAAACCATTACCAAAGACAGCTGGATGGTTTTCAAGGTGATGGCTGAATTTGTGGACGGCTATGAAAAGCTTGCCAAAATCGGGCCTTGTGTTTCTATTTTCGGTTCTGCAAGGCTAAAGCCTCAGAGCAAATATTATAAAATGGCCGTAGAAATTGCGGAAAAAATTACAAAAATCGGTTTTGGAATCATTACCGGTGGCGGGCCTGGAATTATGGAGGCCGGAAATAAGGGTGCTTTCAATGCGCAGGGAAAGTCTATCGGACTGAATATTGATCTCCCGTTTGAGCAGCATTTTAATCCTTTTATTAATAAATCCTATTCCATGAACTTTGATTATTTTTTCGTGAGAAAAGTAATGTTTGTGAAATATTCTCAGGGGTTCGTGGTGATGCCGGGAGGTTTTGGAACATTGGATGAGTTTACGGAAGCTTTAACATTAATTCAGACCAACAAAATCGGCAGGTTTCCTATCGTGTTGGTAGGCTCTGAATTCTGGGGCGGATTGCTGGATTGGTTTAAGGCGACTTTATTAAAAGAAAAAATGATTCACGAGGAAGATCTTGATCTTTATCGAGTGGTAGATACGGCTGATGAAGCGGTAGCACACATCAAAGCATTTTATGATAAGTATTCTGTAAATGTTAATTTTTAATTGGCATATTATTTGTCACTTACTAGAAACAAGCATGATTGCAAATCAATTAATTAAGATGAAAAAATTTTTATATATAACAGGAATTTTAACATTTTTTGTGTTAATGAGTTTCACGAGTGTAGACTTTTTCTCTTCAATGACGAAAGTGGATTATATAGACGGAAGCAAAACATTGAAGTTCACCACAAAAATGAATACAAGCCATATTTCAGATGCCATTAAAATAAATCCGAATACAGCAGGGTTTGAAGCAGAGGTAAAAAAATATGTAAATAATAATTTTGATGTGTACGTCAATGGTTCTCCGAAAACAATAACATTCACAGGAAGCCAGGTAAGCGGAGAAACTGTATGGGTATATTTTGAAGCGGGAGGTGTTTCGGATATCAGTACCTTAAAAATTAAAAATACGATTCTTCTAAGCGCTTTTCCAAAGCAGATTAACCTTGTTAATATTGCTTATAAAGGAAGTCAGAAAACAATGAATTTCCAAAGGGGAAAAGAGGTGAATGAAGTTTCTTTTTAACAGAATTACTTAGTTTAGATAGACCACTGCAATTGCGGTGGTTTTTTTATTTTAAATAAGATATGAAAGATTTGTATTAATTTAAATTAAAATCACCAAAAAGAGATTTATTAGGTGAAACTACTGCTCTTTGAATTTGCGCGTTTATAATCTAACTTTCTCATTAACAACACCGTAAGTTTGCATTGTAATTACAAAATCAAAGAGGTGGAGCTCAGAAACCACATTAATCAACGAGGCGACTCCGAAAAGCCAAACGAGTAGGAACACCAAAACAAACTAATACAATGGAAGCAGAATTAAAAGCATCGAGCCAGGAAATTGATATCCTGGTAGTTATTGACACAGACTATGTAAAGTCTAATTATCCCAACCCTAGCCAGGACCCGAACAATCCGACAGGCATTGACCACAACAGCCAGCATATGATTGCATCCAATGCAAATGTAGTTTCAGGCCAGGGAACTACATATCTGAATTTCAGTGCAAGAGCAGGAGATTTTGTAGCATTCAGAGGTACTTCAATCTACCAGAATTCTGATGATGCTATTATTATCTACAACATTAAATATTGGTCCGGAGATCAGGTATTTAATTCATTTGTATACGATGCCGTAACAAGACAACAAGCTGTAGTACCAAATTATGATTCATCAAACGGCTTACCTCCCAATTATGCATCAATCACTTTCTCAAGTTTTGATTCTAAGGTAAGGAATACGGGTACAGAGAATTTCTACGTACAATTTGCCTTATACACGATAGATCCAAATAACAGTAACAAACAGATCCTTTACGGATACTATTACTGGGATCCAACGATTACAGTTAAATAAAACGAAATAAAAAAATCCACCGCGTAAAACGGTGGATTTGTTTTTATAATAAGACTGCCTGATAGATAGTCTTTATTTAGACATTCTTATTGAACCTGAATATTATCTAACTGAACTGTAGTTGTTACTCCACTTCCATTTCCTGTATATTCAAACAAAATAAATCCGTTACCAGTAAGTGCAGGAGGAATAGCATAAGTACCTGCAGGAGCTAAAGTTCCATACCCGCTAGCTGGAGCTTGCGGAATTGTAAATGAAGATGTAATATCTGTTTTTGTAGCCTGCGTAATATCTCCAAGAGGAGTATAATTAGTTGTATAATAAACTTTTAAGGCGTTACCGTTCCAGAATCCTACATTTACGTCAAACTTTAATGTATTTGCCGCTGTAAAATCAACTGGTACAGCGAAATACGTTTGATAAGGACCAGAACCAGAGTTTGCTCCCAACTGGATATATTTGTTGCTGCTGAAAGTTTTCAACTGCCAATATCTGTTTCCTAAAAGAGCGTCATTCACATATTTAGGATAAACTTCTAAGTTTGTAGGCGTTAATGAATAGCTTTCAAAATTTTCAAGGAAAGAACCCGAATAAGTAATTGCTGTGCCTCCTTTTGGTGGTGTTGCATCTACTCTAGTTCCTTTGAAATTGATGTCATTTGTATTTCTGATCAACATTTGCCACGTGGATATATAACGGCTTACAACAAAAGTAATATCTCCGTTTCCTGTTGGCAATAAAGTAGATCCCTGTGCAAAGAAGCCTGAATTTCTAAGCGTAACTGAGTTTCCTGAAGCATCTTCTAAAGTTCTATCTGTATCAACACCTGCACCACCAACGTAGTCGATATAGGTTTTATTAACAGGGAAAATATCACCGATTGAGAACTGAGAACTAGGAACTTTCACCAATGTATTGATATATTGCTCAGCTTTAGCAGCGGCAAGGTTTGGTAATTCTACAGGCTTAATATTTACAATTTCAAGTCCGTTTCCGTTACAAACACCTGAAATATATCTGCTTAACAAAGAAGCAGGAATTCTTCCGATAGAGAAATTAGGATCCACAGAACCAATTTTCACAGCTCCTCTATCTAATCCCAGTCTTAATCCTTTAGCATTAATTCTGATGTGCGCTCCAACAGGGAAATCCGCATAGTTACTTGCTCTGTCAACTTCGATCTGCAAACCTGCAGTTGGATTTTCAGGTTTATCCTGGAAAGAAATTGTTTTGTAAAAATTTCCGCTTTCATCAGAAGAAACAACGTATCCGTCAATAATCTGGTCGGTAGTAATTAAAAGATATCCTGTAGCCGGAGCCTGAGCTTTAAAATCAGCTAAAGACATCGTAGGAGCCGGGAATTTGTTTTCGCACTTGATCGGTGGCGTATCCCACTCATCTTTTTGTACGCAAGAGGTAATAGAAATTGCGGCAAATGCAACTCCTGCTACTAAACTTAAGTATTTTTTTATTGTCATTTTAATAATTTTTAAATTAAAATAGTTTGTGGTGATTATTAGAATCTAAACTGTAAATTTATGAAATATGATCTTCCCTGAGTGTACCAGTATTTTGGTCCGAACAAAGGATATTCTCTATTCAAATCTTCTGAGAAAGTATCGAATTTAGCATTTCTTGTCTGTTCAAAACCTCCGGTGATATATTTTCTGTTATCTAAAATATTATTTACCGTCGCAGAAATTAAAACATAATACTTCCCAATTACCCAGGATTTCCCTGCATTAGCATTCAGGAAGAATGAAGAAGGTAATTTGTTTGGTTCTAGAACTCTTCTAAGATCTGATTCTGTTAATCCATAAAATGGTGATGAAGTAAGGTCATTCTGAATAAATCCTTCGGTTCTAATCAATGAGGCAGGGTCTAAATAACTGTCATCAAAATAGTTCCAGTTTGCTCCTACCCACCAATATTTAGGGTTATTATAACGGAAGCCTAAAGAGAAAGCCTGTTGTGGAGTTCCTCCCTGACGATAATCTTTAATATATGCTTTACCTAAGCTTGTATATGGAAGACCGTTTCCGAAAACTCCAGTTGCATCTGATGCAAAATAAGTCGTTGGATCATTTTGATAAGTATATTGTCCTATACTTGCCAAACCTTGTAAAGATAAGGTAGGAATAATTTTTACGTCAACTCCTAATTCTAATCCCATGTTTCTTTTCTTCACATCTGTCATGATCTGAGATACAAATGCACTCTGTACATTGGTTTGGTTACCATCCGCATCTACACTTTTCAATGCAAGACCATCCGCGAAGAACCTTTGTACCGTCGTTTCGTTATCTGTATCAACTAAATATCCTGTTAATCTTAATTTTAAGAAAGGAGTTGACATTACATAGCTTAAATCATTAGCATTTACAACCATATTTTTTACATTTGGCGCAACAGATCCGTTAACTCGTGGGTTCACAAATAAGTCTTCCAAATAAGGAGCCTGTGAATAATATGCACCGTTGTAAACAATAAAGTTTCTACCGTTTACTTTATAAATAGCCTGACCTTTTATACCATAGTTCCAGTAGTTGTAATCTGTCCCTTTTCCGTAAGAATCTTTGTATAAATAATGATTAAACAAGCCCTCTCTGTTTGAAGAAGAATATCCGAACATTCCGGAAACAAACACATCAAATTTTCCTGATGAGAATTTCAATCCCGGGTTTACTTTTACTTCCTGTCTTCTGAAAATGTAGTCGTAAGTCATTTTATCACCTACTTTTTTAGTTACATTTTCTTCTCCTTCATTATATAAACCTGTTTTCCCCGGTTGGTTCGTTGCCGCAAACGGATCTCTGTTGAGTACAAAATCAGCACCTAAAAGATCATTTACTTCTCTGTATTGCTCAGAACGGTAGTTTTGATAAGATACATTTAATAAAAACTTAGTGGTATCATTAAAATTGTGGATAAAGTGTGTTGCAACATTCCATATTTTATCATCACTTACATCATTTACCAGATAATATAAAGCTCTTTTTCCATTTTGTCCGTAATAATTTTGTGGAGCCTGCTGCATATTTCTCTGGTATAATCTATCCCAGTTTATTTGAGTAATATTTGGATCCCCGTTCTGCCATCCTCTAAGAGAAGTTTGGAAGGCGTCCTGAGCTGTTGTCATAGTTCCGTCAGGATTTACCACTGAAGCATTAGGATCTAAAGAATCATAATAACTTGGTAAATTTCTGTAATATGTTGGAGAGGGGTTTTGAACATTTTGCCAGTCTAAACGAGAACCTTTATCTTTTCCGAATTGATAAGAAACTGATGTCCAAAGACTTGAATTTTTATTAATTTTCCAGAAGTCTTGAATTTGGAAGATAGGCTGGAAACCTTTCCTTACCCTTTCACTTCGCTGCTCACCGTCCTGATAACCCCAATAAGAGTTGTAATGAACTCCTCTATAATCATAAACTTCCTGAGTACTCGGACTCGATGTTGATCTTCTGTAGGGAGCACCGATAAAGTTGAATGTCATTGTATGTTTGTCACTAAACTTTTTCTCAATCCCCAGATAAGCTCCGTAAGCATCATAGAAAGTTCCTTCCTGGATTCCTTCTTCCGCCCATCTTCTTGCACCCATTGCAGTAAACGCCCATCCCGACTTGCTCATTCCTGAACTGTATCGTAAAGAAGTCCTGTTTCTGTAGTTTCTGTTCGTTAAAGATTGTGTGAATTGAAATCCTTTTCTGTACTCGCTGGCTTTTGTGTTTTTATATACCACTGAACTGTTTCCACCGAAAGCATACTCTGAAGGGGCATGATTTTGAGAAATTTCAGGATATCTTGTAATCTCATTAAGACCACCCCAATTTCCAAAATCAACATTACCATTGTCAGACTTGATCATAGATACACCATTCAGCATAGTTTCTCCAAATCTTCCGTCGATTCCTCTCGGGCGGAACCAGTAAAATCCTAAATCGAATGCCGCAATTCTACTGAATATATCCTGGGAAGACTGTAGCAAACCTACCGTAGAAGCCTGTCCGCTGTTGCTGTCTTCATCATCACCATCATTATCAATAATTGCTAAACCCTGATCCGCACTTGTAAGTGTAGAATAAAGAGTAACGATCCCAAGATCCTTTCTTTTCTCATTGGCTACGTCAAACTCCATTACTTTGGTTTCGTAATTGGGTTTCGTAATCACAATTTGGTAATGCCCCGGCTGAAGGTCTACAAACTGGAAGTATCCAATTTTGTCAGCCGTTACATCATTGTCGTTCCCTTTTAGATCTACTTCTGCCCTTTCAACGGGCTTTCCATCTGCATCTTTCAGATACGCAAACACTGTAGTCTGCGCAAAGTAAAATGAAGCCGGAAGTAAAGTAAATAAAGAGACTAATGATAATTTTTTAATCATGAGTATATTTTATTTTTAAATACTTTTCTTGTTAATTCTCAACAGTTTAAAAGTTGGGGACGCAAATTTAGTCAAATTTTAGAATTAACAACCTTTTTAACATTATTTTTTCTTAACATTGCAAACTTTTAAGAATCATTATATAAAAAAAACACGGATACCACATTTTAAATTTACAAATATTTAAAATGGCATGAATTAAAAAAAGGTAAATTTGCAGATTAAATAATATTAATAACAACTCTAAAGAGGATGAAGAAATTTTTGAGTTTTTTGGCCATCATTTTTTCGGTTATGGCATTTTCACAACAGCAGGGAAAACTGAGAAAAGTTGCCACCGTTGGTTTTTTGAATGTAGAAAACCTTTGGGACACGATTCGCTCAGCAGATTATATTGACGGAACCAAGGATATTAAAAATCCTGCATTTCACAGAAGCATTCCAATGGATTCCATCAAGTTTCTGGAAGCTGAAAAATACGAGGGAGTATGGAGCGATGGAGCTTTAATAGGTAAAAAAGCGGTAAAATATCAAAGTGGATCTGAAGAGTTTACGCCAAACAGCGCGAAAAACTATAATACAAAAATCTACAAGGCCAAGCTTGCCAACGAAGCAAAGGTAATTTCCGAGCTTGGTGCACAGTACACAAAAACGGCGCCGGCTGTGGTAGGATTAATCGAGGTTGAAAACAGACAGGTCATTGAAGATCTTGTGAAAGAACCCGCTTTAAAGAAATACGATTACGGAATTATCCATTACAATTCTTACGATTACAGAGGAATTGACGTCGCGTTGATTTACCAGAAAAGAAGATTTACGCCAACCAATTCATTAAAAAAAGAGTTGAAAGTCTATGGCGATGACGGAAGAAGAGAATATACAAGAGATATTTTGGTAGTTACAGGTTTTCTGGACAACGAAAAAGTAGCTTTTTTCATGAATCACTGGCCTTCAAGAAGAGGAGGTGAAGCTATTTCTTTACCGAAAAGAAATGCAGCTGCAGTTCTGCTAAAACAGCAAATGGACAGTGTAAGAGCAGCAGATCCTTCCACAAAGCTATTCGCAATGGGTGATTTTAATGATGATCCTGTAAGTGCAAGTTTAAAAAATCATTTAAAAGCTCAGGCAAGCCCGAAAGATTTAAGCGAAAATGCTCCTTACCTTAATTTAATGTATCCTTTGTACAAAAAAGGAGTAGCTTCATTAGCTTATCAGGATGCCCCAAATTTATTTGACCAGATTATTGTCTCCAAAAACTTAATTAACGATCAGGTGACAAAGGAATATTCGGTTTTCAAAGCAGAAATCTTTGCTCCGGCTTATTTGGTGAATAAAGAAGGAAATTATAAAGGTTACCCCTTCCGTTCCTGGAATGGCGACCAATTCACCGGCGGCTACAGCGACCACTTTCCGGCGTTCGTAGTTCTCCAGAAAGAACCATAAACAAATCAGGCACTCAATTTGAGTGCTTTTTTTATGTAACTTTATGAGTATGAAAAATGTAATCTTATTATTAATTTTTTCTCTTTTACCTTTCAGTTATTCTGCACAGACTGACCCAAAAAACGATAAAGAGAAATCAGAGATGAAACCTTCAAAAAATGAAGACGGAGAATGGGATCTTACAGTAATTGATACTCAGTTTGATTATTTCCTGAATGCAATTGCGAAGCCTATCAGTCAATATTCAGAATCTTATTTAAAAACTAAAAATATGCTTCTGGTAAGTGAATGGAATTCTTATTACTTTTCCGGAAGATATCGAAATATCATAGAATCTTCAATTGATTATGACCCTAAAGAAAATTATGGATTAAAATTCGAGTATAAATTGTACCAGGTTTTTGCGTATGTCAACTGGAAGTATGGGTTGCGGATGAATGGGCTTTCGGGAAGTGATACCACAAGATATTAAAAAAGGTTCAGAGCAATTCTGAACCTTTTCTTTTTATAATAGTTAAAAATTATTTGTTGAATAATTCCTCAACTTTATCCCAGTTTACCACAGAGAAAAATGCAGCAACATAGTCAGGTCTTCTGTTTTGATAGTTCAAATAGTAAGCATGCTCCCAAACGTCAAGTCCTAAAACCGGAGTTCCTTTTACGTCTGAAACAGGCATCAACGGGTTATCTTGGTTTGGAGTAGAAGTTACCGCTACGGAACCGTCAGCATTTTTTACCAACCATGCCCATCCTGAACCGAATCTTGTTTTAGCAGCATCAGAAAAATCTGTTTTAAACTTTTCAAGTCCGCCATAGTTTTCGATCGCAGCTTTTACGTTTCCTACAGGTTCTTTGCTACCTCCAGGTGTTAAAATCTCCCAGAATAACGTGTGATTGAAATGTCCTCCTCCATTGTTTCTTACCGCAGGCTTATCTGTTCCTGTCTGGCAGATTTCTTCTATTGTTTTTCCTTCCAGATCAGTTCCTTTAATGGCATTATTTAAATTGTCGATATATGCTTGGTGGTGCTTTGTATGGTGAATCTCCATTGTTCTTGCATCAATAGTCGGCTCTAATGCATCGTAAGCATATCCTAATTTTGGTAATTCAAATGACATAATTATTATTTTTAATGTTATAATCCAAAGTTAGCCATAATTTAACCCAATTTCAAAAATTGAGATTACTTTAATAAATCTTTAACATTGATAATTTAATTGAGTTTTGGAATGGAAGATTGAAGCTGGAAGCTAGAGGTTTTTAAAGCTGTTGACAGATTTTAAAAATCAACGGAATCAAACTTCCATATCCAAGCTTTCATCATCTTCACACTTTCAGTGAACAAAAAAGCACGAACATTACATTCGTGCTTTTTCTATTTAAAAATTAATTTAAATTATTTATTCATAGACATCAGGAATTCTTCGTTGTTTAAAGTTCCTCTGATGTTTTTATTTACAAATTCCATGGCTTCTACAGGATTCATTTCAGAAAGATATTTTCTGAAGATCCACATTCTCTGGGAAGTAACCTCATCTAGCAATAAATCGTCTCTTCTTGTGCTTGAAGACACCAAATCAATAGCAGGATAAATTCTTCTGTTGGCAATTTTTCTATCTAACTGAAGTTCCATGTTTCCGGTACCTTTGAATTCTTCAAAGATCACTTCATCCATTTTAGAACCTGTATCAATAAGAGCCGTAGCGATAATCGTTAAAGATCCGCCACCTTCAATTTTTCTTGCCGCTCCGAAGAATCTTTTCGGCTTGTGAAGTGCATTAGCATCAACACCACCCGATAAAACCTTTCCGGATGCAGGAGTTACAGTATTGTAAGCTCTAGCCAATCTGGTAATTGAGTCTAATAAAATTACAACATCATGTCCGCATTCCACCATTCTTTGAGCTTTTGCTAAAACAAGATTCGCAACTTTTACGTGCTTATCTGCCGCTTCATCAAATGTAGATGCGATTACTTCGGCATTTACACTTCTTTCCATATCGGTAACTTCCTCCGGACGTTCGTCGATCAAAAGTACCATCATATAAACTTCAGGGTGGTTTGCTGCGATAGAATTAGCAATATCTTTCAGCAACATTGTTTTACCCGTTTTTGGCTGGGCAACAATCATTGCTCTCTGTCCTTTCCCAATCGGTGCGAATAAATCGACCACTCTTGTAGAAATTGTAGCCTCTTTACCTGCAAGATTGAATTTTTCTTCAGGGAAAAGTGGTGTAAGATATTCAAAAGCAACACGATCTTTAATGAAAGCCAGATCACGTCCGTTTACTTCAATTGGTTTTAATAAAGAAAAATATTTTTCGCCTTCTTTTGGAAGTCTTACAATTCCTCTTACCGTATCTCCGGTTTTCAAACCGAAATTTCTGATCTGAGCTGTAGAAACATACACATCATCCGGTGAAGAGATATAGCTGAAATCTGATGAACGTAAAAATCCGTAGTTATCAGGTAAAATTTCCAAAACTCCTTCAATACTTACCATTCCGTCAAAGCTGAACTCTTTTTTCTGTTCATGATGCTCTTCCTGTCTTTCAGAATGCTGCTGTTGTTGTTGCTGCTTATTCTGATTCGGGTTTTGGTTTTGGTTTTGATTCGGGTTTTGATTTCTATGCTGGTTTCCGTTGTTGTGCGGATTGTTGTGTTGTCCTTTTTGAGGTCTGGCCTGAGCTTGAGGATTGCTTGGCTTTTCTTCTGCTGGAGCAGATTCTTGAGATTCTGTGTTTTTAGGAGCTTCTGTTCTTTCTTGCGAAATTTCTGTGTTTCCTGTATTGGGAGCTGATACCCTTTTTCTTTTTTTCTTAGCTTGTGAAGCTGCTGTCTCCTCTGTTGTTAACGGTTCAGCTTTTATTTCTTCCGGTTTTGGATCTTCAGAAATTTTTTCTATTTCTGTTTTTTCCTCGGCTTGGGGCCTTTCTTCTGTCGGAGCCTTTGTTTCTGCTTTCGGTCTAGCTGCAGTTTTCTTTGGAGCAGCCTTTCTGGCAGGAGCCTTCGCAGGTTTTTCTGCTGGTGTTTCTTCAGTATTCATATTAGTTTCGGTGGCGTTGAAATACTCTTTCGCCACTTTGGGATTTGAAGCCTGAAAGTCCAGAATTGCAAAGATTTTGTCATTTTCAGTGCTGTTTCTTGCAACTTTAACGCCCAAATCCTTTAAGATTTTAGCCAGTTCCGTTACGGATTTTGACCTTAACGTTTCAATGTTAAACATATTAGTGTAAAAAATGTAATTAATTGTGAGTAAGAAAAGTAAGTCCGGTGACTTTTGTTTTCAAGTACATTCGTATAATGCAAATCTACACTTATTTTTGAATTGTGCAAAATTTATACTACTTTTGCAAAGAATTTAATATTCCATGTTACAAAGAATACAGACTATATGGACTTTTTTGGCAGTTTTAGCTGCTGTGTTTCTGTTCGTTACAGGACAGGATGTTATCATTTCTGATAGTTTTCCTGTGCTTAATATTGGCTGTATTGTGCTTGTTTTGGTTGGATTACTGAGTGTATTCAGCTTTAAAAACAGAAAAAGACAAATTTTGCTGAACAATATCAGCATCATTATAAACGCTTTGTTGATTGGTGTATTGATTTACTGGTTACTAAAATTATCCGGAGGAATTCAGGTTCCTGAGAAGGGTATTGAGCCAATTTTTCCATTGATTGCGATTATCTGTTTGTTTATTGCAAACATTTACATCAAAAAAGATGAGAGGCTCGTAAAATCTGTAGACAGACTTCGATAGCCTTACAACGATTTTTTGAGTAAGAACAGCTTCCTTTTGGGAGCTGTTTTTTTATTTCTTTTTTTTAACCACAGATTCACAAATTCACAGATTATTGTGCATATTTCTTTTTTCGGCAGAACTTTGACAAGGTTTTAACCCTTGATTTATAAACGCAAACATCTGTGGAAATTTGTGAAATCTGTGGAAAAAGAAATTTTAATGCAACATTTCCGTTTAAACTGCGACAGATTATCTATAATTATTAAAAATGAAAAAACTAACCTATCTCACCTTTACCCTATTCTCCATTTTCTCCTTTGCACAGGAAGTTTCAAAAGAAAGAGTCCAAACCGTTCTTTCAACATTGGCTTCGGATGAAATGAAAGGCCGCGAAATCGGGACTCAGGAAAATGAAAACGCAGCAAATTATATTGCCAAACTTTTTAAAGAAAACAATTTAGAATATTGTACAGGGAATTCTTACCTGGTTCCATTTGATTATCAAGGAAAAACTGCGTACAACGTTTGTGGAATTAAAAAAGGAAAAACAGACAAATATTTAGGTTTCTCAGGCCATTTTGATCACATCGGAACAAGTAATAATCCAAAAGACAATATTTACAACGGAGCCGACGACGATGCCAGCGGAATTACAACCTTGGTAGGAATTGCAGATTATTTTAAAAATAAAAAGCCTGATTTTTCTATGGTTTTCATCGCTTTTAATGGAGAAGAAAAGGGAATGCTGGGATCAAGAGCTATTTCTCAGGACAAAAATTTAGATAAAATTTACAATAATCTTACTACCCTTTTCAATTTTGAAATGGTGGCCACAGAATCTCAATTCGGGAAAAATGGATTATTCATGACAGGTGACGAATTTTCTGATCTTGACGAACTATTTAATCAAAATGCAGTTAATGGTTTGAAAATCAACCCAGATCCTTACGCTTCTGAACAGTTATTTTACAGATCGGATAATGTAAGTTTTGTTAAAAAGAAAATTATTGCCCATTCTTTTTCAACGGTTGACATGACGAAAGCAACACATTATCATAATGAAAGTGACGATGTGAATGTAGTTGATTTCGAAAATATGACGCAAATTATCAACAATTTCGGAAAGACACTGGAAAAGCTCAATCCGAAGAATTTTACCCCGAAATATAATGATAAAGTAAAATTTTAATATAATTTTAATGATAAACAAAGCCGCCATTTTTTGGTGGTTTTTATTTTAATGCAAAACATTTTGTAACAAATAGAGCTCAATTCAAACATATTAGTAAAGTAAAAACAGGTTGGAAACGTCTAATCTTTTAATTTTACGTAATTTTGCTATTCCAATTTTTTCATTGAATGAATCAATATCTTAAAATACTTAAGTTCGCAAGGCCTCACCGAAAATACATCTACGGAAGTTTGTTTTTCAACATCATGTATTCTGTATTTCAGATTGCTTCCTTAGGGACAATCCTGCCGGTTTTGGGAATGCTTTTCGGAACTATAAAACCTGAAAAATATGAAACCGCCCCTGTTTATTCCGGAGAAGTGGTAGATTTTTTTAAATATCTGAAAGAATATTCCAATTACTATGTTCAGACTTTGGTCACAGAGCATGGTGCATTGAACGTTTTGGCCTGGTTATGCATTGTAACTGCCTTTATGTTTTTATTGAGGAATTTTTTCCGTTATCTGGGCTCTTTCTTACTGATTAATTATCGTGTAGGAGTTACAAAAGATCTTCGTAGTGCGATGTACAATAAAATTCTTTCCTTGCCGGTTTCATTTTTTACAGAGCGTAGAAAAGGTGATTTAATGTCCCGTATGTCCAATGATGTGGGTGAAGTAGAAGGTAACATTTTGGGAAGTTTAATTGAATTGATCAATGCCCCGTTTATGTTAATCAGTACATTGATTACTTTATTTTTTTTAAGTCCGGAAATGACGCTTTTCTCTTTACTGGTATTGCCGGTGATGGGGACGATGATTGCGTTGGTGGGGAAAAGCTTAAAAAAGGATTCCCATGAAGCCCAACATGAAATGGGTAACATATTTTCCATTGTAGATGAAACGTTGAAATCTTCAAAAGTTATTAAGATTTTCAATGCTGAAAAAATCATGGGCAACAGATTCTCGCAATCGATGCAAAAATGGATCAACAGCTCCATCAGCTTGGGAAGAAAAAAAGAATTGGCCTCTCCGATGAGCGAATTTTTAGGATCTATTACGTTCTTAATTATCGCTTGGTACGGTGGAAAACAAATCATCGTGGAACAATCAATTTCCCCGGCAGATTTCTTGGTTTTCTTAGGAATGTTTTTCCAGATCTTACCTCCGGCGAAAAGTTTATCAACGTCTATTTCTAATGTACAAAAGGGAGAAGCTTCCCTGGAAAGAGTCCTGGATATTCTTGATGCCGACGTGAAAATTGATGAAGTAGCAAGCCCTGTCGAGATTTCTACCCTTAATAATCAGATTGAGTTTAATAATATTGGTTTTTACTATGATAAAGACCACACGATTCTTAAAAATTTCTCTTTAATAATTCCAAAAGGAAAAACAGTCGCACTTGTGGGGCAAAGTGGTAGTGGAAAAACCACCATCGCCAATCTTTTAGCCAGATTTTATGATGTTTCAGAAGGTGAAATCCTTATTGACGGCACTAATATTAAAAATTTAAAATTAAAAGAATACCGCCAGCTTTTAGGGATGGTAACCCAAGAATCTGTATTATTCAACGATTCTGTTTATAATAACATTCTGATGGGTAAGCCTGATGCGACGAAGGAAGAAGTCATTGCAGCAGCAAAAATCGCCAATGCAGATTCATTTATTACCCATCTTCCGGAAGGCTACGATTCTAATATCGGGGATGATGGAGGAAAACTCTCCGGAGGCCAGAAACAAAGGGTTTCTATCGCAAGAGCGGTATTGAAAAATCCGCCGATTATGATTTTGGATGAAGCAACTTCCGCATTGGATACAGAATCCGAAAGGTTCGTTCAGGATGCGCTGGAAAAAATGATGGAAAACAGAACTTCCCTGGTGATCGCTCACCGACTTTCAACTATTCAGAAAGCCGACTGGATCGTAGTTATGGAAAAAGGTGACATCGTAGAACAGGGAACTCACCATGACCTCATCGCGAAAAGAGGAATGTATCACAAGCTTGTTGAGCTTCAAAATTTTGACTAACATCTTTTTAATTTTATTTAAAAATGAACCCAATACAAGAGTATTTCTACAGAATTGAAGAGCCTGATAGAAGTACTCTTCTTTTTTTACGCAAAAAAATATTAGAATCCGACACGGAAAATATTACTGAAACATTGAGCTTTGGGCTGCCTTTTTTCAAGTATAAAAAGAAAATGCTGTGTTATCTGTATTACAGCAAAAAATATAAAAAACATTACGTAAGCTTCTATCACGGTGACAGGTTGGATCATCCGGAGCTGCTTCAGGAAGGCAGAAAGAAGTTTAAAATCCTTTTAATTGATATGGGTGAGGATTTGCCGGTGGAGTTTATTTTGAGGCTGATTGATGAGGTTAAAAAGTATATTAAGTAGGTTGCAGGTTTTAGGTTGCAGCAAATGTGATTATTTTTGTTTTGGCTAAGGCCAATTTGATGATTTAATTTTTCAAAACGGGCTAAAGCCCGTTCCTATTGATACCATATTACGTTTAATCTCATTTTCATTCGTGTTTATTCGTGAAAAAAATTGTACTATTTGTGTTTAAATAAAAAAAGACCGCTTCTTCCGAAACAGTCTTTTAAATATTTTGATTTTAAATCTTAATCCTTCATTCTTGCAATCACATCGATACCCCCTTTTGTAATATCTCCGATCTTACAGATAATCTCCGTATCCAAAGGCAGGAAAACATCCATTCTCGACCCGAATTTAATAAATCCGAACTCATGTCCTGCTTTTGCCTCATCGCCTTCATTACAATAGAAAACAATTCTTCTAGCAACATATCCAGCAATCTGTCTGAAAACCACTTTATGATTCGTTAAACTTTCTACAGCAACGGTTGTTCTTTCATTTTCTGTAGAAGATTTCTCATGCCATGCCACAAGATATTTTCCCGGGTGATATTTTTTATAAATCACTTTCCCTGAAACCGGATATCTACAGATGTGGACATTCAACGGAGACATGAAAATAGAAACCTGAATCGCTTTTCCTTTGATGAATTCGTCTTCTTCAACTTCTTTTATCATCACCACTTTTCCGTCTACCGGAGCTACTACATTTTCTCTGTGCTCCTGGATATCGCGGTCCGGAACCCTGAAGAACCAAAATATCAAACTGTAAATTACCAATAAAGGCAAAATGATCATCAACGACCACATTTCAAGAAAATAAATAGCCAAAGCACCCAATATGATGAAAAGTATTGTTGCTACGGTAATTGTTCCTTTTGATTCTCTGTGTAATTTCATGAGATTAAATAAATTTTTCTAAAATAAAGTACAAATATACGACAGGAACGCAGATTAAAAAACTATCAAGCCTATCTAATACTCCGCCATGCCCCGGAATGATGTTTCCGCTGTCTTTCACCCCGAAATTTCTTTTTAATTGGCTCTCCACCAAATCTCCCACGGGAGCAAATGCAGCCACTAAAAATCCTACAACCATCCAGTTTCCTCGAAGATCCGGATGATAATGTTCAACAAAATAGGATAAAACTAATGTAAGAACTACGCCACCAATATATCCTTCCCAGGTTTTTTTAGGTGATATTTTGGGAGCCATTTTATGTTTTCCGAAGAATTTCCCGGTTAAATAAGCAAAAGTATCGCTACTCCAGATTAAAATAAACAAGAAAAGAACTTCTAACGAAAACGTGTCGTCAAATCTTGAAAACTTCGGCAAACCTAATGCAAAACTGAATGGTAAAGCTACATAAATAACTGTAAAAATCAGTTTTCCGCTGTCGAAGTATAATTCGTTGGGATATTTAAATAAAGTGACGACGGCAATGACAATTAACAGCAGAGCCAGAATTTCACTTATTCTAAAATCAAAAAAGAAATCAAAATGGAAATATCTCTTCGAAAAAATATAAAAGATAAAAATGACCAACGGAAAAACAACCCACCTTTCGTAGCCGTTCCCAAATTTCATTATTTTAAAACATTCCCAAGAACCGACACCCAACAAAAGCGTGATCAAACCGTAATATAGATATTCCTGTTTTACGAGATCCGGCGAAATACTATTGATCAGTTTCGCTCCAAGCGGAGTTGTACAAAGAATGATGACTGCAACATATACAATTCCTGAAATGGTTCTTTGAATGAGATTTTTGTCCAAAATTTTAAATTTAAAAGTTGATGCTTAATCCTCAAGCAACAATAAAAACAGTTTTGTATTGGTATTGGAAGAGGTATCCATTTTGGATTGGCTTCCGCTGATAGAAGTAAGATTTTTGATATTTCCGTTTCTCTTAATTTTCCCCATTGCGTCATTCAGGTTGTTCACGATCTGTGAAACGTTTGCCATAATGATAATTTTACTAGGAAGCCTTGAAGAATGGTAATGAAGAATATTATTGTGAGAAAGCATAATCCTTCCATCATAAGCAATCAAATACTCACAGGTGATGAAAGCAGCATCATTGTTGGTCTGCAGCTCTGAGGTATACGGAGATTTCACAACATTCAAAAAATTCTGGAGGTCTCTATCCCAACAGAAAATATTGCTGATTCCTTCTATTTTAACGATTTGATTTAAAGTCTGTAGAGCTTCCGCCTCATCTGCACAATAATTGAAAAATCCCCCTGAATGCGTAAATAATTGCGCAAACTTATAATCAAGATCCGCATTTTTGAGCGAATCTCCCAGCTTTTCCAAACTCTGAGCTTCTTCTTCCTCAGGCTGGTTTGTCAGTTTGCTTACAATCCTCTTGAATAAATTCAACTTAATTTATTTTTAATCAACTTTATACAAAAATATAAAATTAATTAAATAGAAATCCAAAAATATGCCGATAAATATGAAAAAACCTGACAATTTTGAAACTGCCAGGTTTTTATTTATTGTTTTATAAAGAATCTTAAAGTTGAGTCGGGCTTTCTGGAGCCTGAATTTCACTTTCTTCTTCTCTTTCCTTTTCTTTAATTAGAATCGGTTCTGCTGATTCTCCATTAGCAGGAATTGTATTGGTTACGGGCTTTTCCGTCAATTCCGGATCCCAAGCCCTTTTCCCGAATACTTCTTCCAAATCTTCACGGAAGATTACTTCTTTTTCTAAAAGCTTAGTCGCAAGCGCATCCAGCTTATCTTTATTATCCGTTAAAATCTGAACCGCTCTGTCATATTGATTTTCGATAATTCCTTTGATCTCAATATCAATTTTCTTAGCCGTTTCTTCAGAATAAGGTTTCCCGAAAGAATATTCCGACTGCCCTGAGCTGTCATAGTAAGAAATATTACCAATATTCGGACTCAAACCGTAGATCGTTACCATTGCTTGAGCTCTCTTCGTTACACTTTCCAAGTCGGATAATGCACCTGTTGAGATATTGTTAAAGATCACCTGCTCTGCTGCTCTACCTCCTAATGTAGCACACATTTCGTCTAACATTTGTTCGGTTGTAGTCAGTTGTCTTTCTTCCGGAAGATACCACGCTGCACCTAAAGAACGTCCTCTCGGAACAATCGTTACTTTCAATAGTGGCGAAGCATGCTCTACCAACCATGAAATTGTAGCGTGACCCGCTTCGTGATAAGCCACTCTTTTCTTTTCTGAAGGTTTGATGGCTTTATTTTTCTTTTCAAGACCGCCGATGATTCTGTCTACAGCGTCAAGGAAATCCTGCTTGTTTACTGATGTATGATTGTTTCTGGCTGCAATTAATGCTGCTTCGTTACAAACGTTCGCAATATCTGCTCCACTGAATCCTGGAGTTTGTTTTGCTAAAAACTCTCTGTCTACCGTATCATCAAGCTTGATCTTCTTTAAATGAACATCAAAAATCTGTCTTCTTTCGTGTAATTCCGGAAGGTCTACATAGATTGAACGGTCAAAACGCCCTGCTCTCATCAAAGCTTTATCAAGGATATCTGCTCTGTTGGTTGCTGCCATTACGATTACGTTGGTATCTGTTCCGAAACCATCCATTTCCGTAAGAAGCTGGTTTAGTGTATTTTCTCTTTCGTCGTTTCCGCCAGAGAAATTGTTTTTTCCTCTTGCACGACCGATTGCATCAATCTCATCGATGAAGATAATTGCCGGAGATTTAGCTTTAGCCTGGGCAAAAAGATCTCTTACCCTCGAAGCTCCTACCCCAACAAACATTTCCACGAAATCCGAACCTGAAAGCGAGAAGAAAGGAACTTTAGCTTCACCTGCCACAGCTTTCGCCAATAACGTTTTACCAGTTCCCGGGGGCCCTACTAAAAGGACACCCTTAGGAATTTTGCCTCCCAGCTTCGTATATTTTTCTGAGTTTTTCAGGAAATCTACTACTTCCTGAACTTCTTCTTTAGCCCCTTCAAGACCCGCAACATCTTTAAATGTCACCTGAATTCTTTCTTTTTCATCAAAAAGTTTAGCTTTAGATTTTCCGATAGAGAAAATTTGTCCGCCGGGACCTCCGCCGCCGCCCATCTTTCTGAAAAGAAGGAAATAGAATAATCCAAAAATTCCAATCCAGATTAAAGCCGGAACAATAATCTCCATAAATTGACTTTTCCCTGTGCCGTAATCTTTACTTGTCTTAATTGCCGGATTGGTTGCTCTTACCTGATCAAATTTTTGAAGGAAAAGCTGAAGGTCCCCATATTTAACAGAAAAATCTGCTTTTGGAGCCATTGAGAATGCAGAAAACGGATCATTTTCTTTAGTCTTAACCGTTGCTGTTTTTGCAGCCTGTGTAAGGAACACATCAGCTTTCTCAGTATCTTTGTAAATTATAATGTTCTGAACTTTTCCCGCCTGCATTTCTCTGAAGAAACCATCTTCATCAATAGTCTTTGCACTGCTATCACCAAAAAAATTAGGGATAAAGAATAACAAAAGAGCTATGATCGCAATCGGAAAAAACCAGTTAAATCCTTTATTGTTCATTTATACTTTTTAAAATTTAATATTCACTTTCAATTTTCGTAATTTCCGCATCTCCCCAAAGTTCTTCGATATCATAATATGCACGTACTTCTTTCTGGAAAATATGGACAACTACCGTAACGTAATCTACCAAAACCCACATTGAGTTTTCGGTACCTTCTACGTGCCAAGGTCTGTCTTTAAGGTCGTTTCTTACTTTTTTCTCTACACTTCCCGCCAATGCAGAAACCTGTGTATTTGAGTTTCCGCTACAAATTATAAAAGTTTCGGCTACGGAGTTTTCAATTTTCGAAAGATCAAAAATCATTACATCTTCACCTTTTACATCTTGGATTGCCTCTACAATTTTATCTATTAGCGCTTGTTTTTCTGCTGTTTTATTCATTAAAATATCTATAATCTGCAAATTTATTGTTTTTCTTTTACTTTAGCCTTACTTTTGGCTCCCGAAAGTCTTAAAGTTTTCTTAAATGAGTCAACTATTTTACCTGAAAGAGTGTCCTTCTACTAATGACGAAATTTCAAAGTTTTTACTTTATGAAAATTCAGATTTTATGACATTGTATACATTCAACCAAACCAGAGGTCGCGGTCAATACGGAAATACGTGGTCATCGACGGCTGAAAAAAATTTAGCATATACTTTGGCGGTAAAGACTCAAAACTTTACACTCTCGGATTTTATGTTCAATTATTATACCGCAATTATAATCAGGGATTATCTTGCCTATTTGACTGAAAACAAGGTAAAAATAAAGTGGCCGAACGATATTATCCTTAAAAATAAAAAAATCGCAGGAATTTTAATTGAAAAGAAAAAAATTAACCAAAATAATTATTTCATTATTGGGTGTGGGATTAATGTGCTTCAGGAAGAATTTGACGAAATATCCAATGCGGGCTCGCTCTTCACACAAACCGGAGAAGAATTTAAGCTTGAAGAATTTACTTTAAATCTTAATGAATTTCTTGTCGAAAAATTAAAAAATATCCCATCTGAAGAGGAAATTATGAATCTTTTTAACTCCAATTTGTTCCGGAAAGATGAGATCTCTGTTTTTGAAGTGAATAAAACACGACAAAATGGCATCATTCGAAGAGCCGACAAAAACGGTGAATTGCTGATTGAATTTGAAGATGGTTTACATTCCTTTTATCACAAAGAAATAAAACTGCTTTACTGATTGGCTCTTTTAAGATATAAAAAGGCTGCCAGCGGGAAAAATACAATATTCGGAAACCACATGGCTAAGGCCGGAGACATACTTTTGTTCTCTGAAACCACTTTTAATGCTTCAAATGAGAATACAAAAACGAAGGCCAAAGAAATACCGAGCGCGAGATTAATTCCCAACCCACCACGTTTCTTTTGCGAAGAAAGAGAAAGTGCCAAAAACGTCAAAATAATCACCGAAACAGGCATTGAGGTCCTTTGATGAAGCTCATTCAAATGGGCGTTCAGGTTGCTGTTTCCTTTTTCTGTTTCTCTTTTAATGAATTTTAAAAGTTCCGGCGTTGTTTTATTCTGACCCAAAAGTTCGTTCGGGAAAAGCTCTTCCGGATCGTGTCCAAAGCTCTTCTTTAAGTCAAAACCATTGGCCAGTTTTTCTGTCTCGTTTTTATTGATCGTTTTTTCCGTGTAAGAATTTAAGACAAAAAGTTTTTTAGTTTTATCCCAATTGGCCTCGGAAGCTTTTAACTCATAAGTCAGCTTCCTGTCTTTATCAAACTTTTGATAAACAAATCCAGACCCTCTTTTTTCTCTTTTATTCCAGGAATTGACAAAAATATACTCCGTTTTGCTCAATTGTGCTGAAACAGGAGCCGTTCCCAACACTTTTTCTTTGTTTGCCGCATTGTAAGTATAAGCTTCCAGCTGGTTTTTCTGGATATTGGCCCAAGGCAGAACAAAGTGATTGACACCCAATGAAACAACAGCAATAAATAAAGAAGTGACCAAATAGGGTCTTGCAAACCTGTGAAAACTCGCGCCACTGCTGATTACGGCTACAATTTCCGTATTGTTTGCCATTCTTGAGGTGAAATAAATGACTGAGATAAACACCAGGATCGAAAGGAAAGTCATGACCAGATTGATAATCCAGAACGGGTAAAAATGGATCAAAAAATAAGTAAGATTCAATTTTGCATCAATCGCAGTCGCATTTTCAATTCTCGGAATTTTTTGCTGAACGTCAATTACAAGGACAACTATAGACAGCAGTATCAGCATGAAACTGAATGTTCCAAGATACTTTTTAACGATATATCTGTCTATAATTTTTAACATAAATATTTTAAAGTCTTTGTCTGAGAATCGGTACTACAGAATTTTTCCATTCGTAGAAATCTCCTGCCATAATGTGTTCTCTCGCTACTTTTACCAAATCTAAATAAAAAGCTAAGTTATGAATTGAAGCAATTTGTTTTGCTAAATATTCCTTAGAAATAAATAAATGTCTCAAATATGCTTTCGAATATTCTTTGTCTACGAAACTTGTTCCAAACTCATCCAAAGGCGAAAAATCTTTTTTCCACTTTTCGTTTTTCATATTCATCACACCCTGCCATGTGAAAAGCATTGCGTTTCTTGCATTCCTTGTCGGCATCACACAATCCATCATGTCAATTCCCAACCCTATTGATTCCAAAATATTCCATGGAGTTCCCACTCCCATCAGATATCTTGGTTTTTCTTTCGGTAAAATATCGGTAACCTCATCGGTAATTCTGTACATTTCCTCTTCAGGCTCACCTACGGAAAGCCCACCGATTGCGTTTCCTTCCGCTCCTGCTTCAGAAATAACTTCAGCAGAGATTTTTCTTAAATCCGAATACGTTGATCCCTGAACGATTGGAAAAAGCCTTTGCTTGTGACCATATAATTCAGGATTATTTTCTGTCCAGTCGATACACCTTTTCAGCCATCTGTGCGTAAGTTCCATGGATGATTTTGCCTGATTGTATTCACAAGGATAAGCGACACACTCATCAAAAGCCATGAAAATATCAGCTCCGATCTGTCTCTGGATTTCCATTGATCTTTCCGGAGAAAACATGTGATAGCTTCCGTCGATATGAGATTTGAACCTCGCTCCTTCCTCAGACATTTTTCTGCTGCTCGCCAATGAAAATACTTGGAAACCTCCAGAATCCGTAAGAATAGGAAGATCCCAGTTCATAAATTTGTGTAAACCTCCTGCTTCCTGCATGGTTTCCATACCCGGACGAAGGTAAAGGTGATATGTGTTACCCAAAATAATCTGGGCTTTTATGTCTTCTTTTAATTCTCTTTGGTGAACTGTTTTTACGCTGGCAACAGTTCCTACAGGCATAAAAATCGGGGTTTGGATCTTACCGTGATCTGTGGTAAGCTCTCCTGCCCTTGCCTTTCCCTCCGAGGTTTTTTCTATATTAAAAAATTTTTGCATCTTAAATTATCTTGCGAAAGTAGGGATATTTCCGTTTTTCTTTAATTTATCTTTTACATATTGATCCGCCTTTGGATCTTTTTCTAATAATATTTTTTGTGCATCCTCTGCAATACCGTTCATTTTTTCCTTTACTACATAATATCTGAAACTTTCAACAAAATCTTTGGGCTTCACATTATGTGTTTTAAGAACATATCTTGTTCCCGCTTCCAGATTAGAATTTGGGTACAGATAAGTTGCCTGATCATTAATGGCTAAATCAACCATGATTTCTGCCATCTTATCCTTTGGGACAAGATTTTTAGGCTTGTCGATATAATCTCCTCCGCAGGAAACTACAAATAGTAAAACGAAAATGAATATCAGTTTTTTCATAATCTGTTGATTATTGATTTCCATTTTAAATTTAAAACTCCAAAAACCGCTTCATGAATGATTCCGCCATTCATTTTGCTTTCTCCTAATATCCTGTTTGTAAAAATAATAGGTACTTCTACAATTCTGAATCCTTTTTTAAAGGCCCGGAATTTCATTTCGATCTGAAAGCCGTATCCCTTTAATCTTACATTATCCAATCCTATTTCTTCCAGCACTTTTCTTGAAAAACAAACGAACCCTGCCGTTGTATCATGAATGGGAAGTCCTAAAATAAACCTTACATATTTTGAAGCAAAATAAGAAAGTAAAACCCTTCCCATTGGCCAGTTTACGACATTCACTCCTTTGGAATAGCGCGAACCGATGGCCATATCAGCATGTAAACACGCTTCAAAAAGTTTCGGCAAGTCGTTCGGATTATGGGAAAAATCGGCATCCATTTCAAAAATGTAGTCGTAATTGTTCTTCATTGCCCATTTGAATCCGTGGATATAAGCTTTTCCAAGACCATCCTTCACATGCCTTATCGACAAATGCAGATAGTGCGGAAATTTTCTCTGCAAATCTTTTACCAATTCTGCTGTACCATCCGGAGATGAGTCATCTACAACCAAAATATGAAAATCATCTTCCACCGCAAAAACCGCGGAAATAATATTTTCAATATTTTCCTTTTCGTTGTAAGTGGGGATGATGACCAGTTTTTTCATTTCAGTTTGCAAAGATAGTTTATTTAACCTTTTTATTTTATACAAAATAATCTATAATTTTGCAAAAAAATTTCCTTTGCCATTATCACAAAATATTACAAATCATATAAGAATACCTGAGAACAACGATTGGGTAATCTTTATATTGTTGGGCTGCATATTTTTATATGTTTTCATGATGAATATCATAGAAAGGGAGGCCAACCTGAGAGATTTTCTGCTTCAAAAATATTTTGATGCGAGTAACAACCTGCCCAGCTGGGTGATCACTTCCTGTGTGACTGCTCTTACCTTATCAGTTTTAATTTCGCAGTACGTTCCTGTTGTCCCGAAATATGTTGCAGATTTGCAGTTTTTTGGATTTCAATTAAACAAATTTGGATTTTGCCTGATTGCTGTTGTGCTTTTTTATGTATTAAAATCAAGTTTGGGGTTTTTATTTTTCCAAAGTATCGGTGATGGTAAAAAATGGTCAACTTTTTATTTTACCTCCACAAAATTTTACTTCATTCTGTCATTTTTATTAATAATTTTATGTGTAACCCACTATTATTTCCCTATCGACAGAAATAAAATGTTTTTATACTATTTGCTGTTTTTTTCTATTGTATTCATTTTCAAGATTTTTTTCTATTTATTTCATAAGAACAACATCTTACCTGAAAAATGGTATTATAAATTTTTGT
Organism: Chryseobacterium sp. IHB B 17019; assembly: GCF_001456155.1. Taxonomy (NCBI): domain Bacteria; kingdom Pseudomonadati; phylum Bacteroidota; class Flavobacteriia; order Flavobacteriales; family Weeksellaceae; genus Chryseobacterium; species Chryseobacterium sp. IHB B 17019. The sequence goes on from NZ_CP013293.1 coordinate 3,452,962, forward strand.
ATATTTGCACCCTCCAAATCGCACCACTATTGTTGCTTTGGAAAGTATTATTTTTTTAATAAAGTCAATGATGAGAATAAAGTCTATATTGGTATCACAACCAGCGCCTAGTGAGTCGTCTCCATATTTGGATATTGCGAAGAAGGAAAAGATAAAGATTGATTTCCGTCCCTTTATCCACGTCGAAGGAGTTGACAACAAAGAACTTAGAACACAGAAGATTGATCTTACGCAATATACGGGAATTATTTTCACAAGTAAAAATGCGATTGATCACTACTTCAGATTAGCCGAAGAACTACGTTTTACGGTTCCTGATACGATGAGATATATCTGTCAGTCTGAAGCTATTGCTAATTATCTTCAAAAACATATTGTTTACAGAAAAAGAAAAATCAGTTTTGGGGAGAAAAACTTCTCAGATCTTCTGCCTCTTTTCAAAAAGTTTCCGACAGAAAAATACCTGTTGCCATCTTCAGATGTTTTGAGCCCGGAGACCGTGAAAACAATGGAAGCATCTAATGTAGACTGGACAAGGGCAATCATGTACAGAACGGTTTGCAGTGACCTTACAGATATTAACGTTAAGGACTACGACATGTTGATCTTTTTCAGCCCACAGGGAATCAAATCATTACAACAAAACTTCCCTGACTTTAAGCAGGATGAAACAAAGATCGGGGTTTTCGGGACAACGACTTTGGCGGCGGCGGAAGAATCAGGATTAAGAGTAGACTTAATGGCTCCTACAAAAGAAACTCCATCTATGACAATGGCATTGGAAAAATATATTAAAGCGTTTCACAAGTAGGTTTTAATGTAAAATATAAACTAACCGTCTTTTCAGTTTAAGGAAAGATGGTTTTTTTTTAATTAAATTTGAACAAGAATTAACATTGAATGGAAGCTCCACAGGCAAAAAAAATAGAGAAAATACTCGAAATACACGGTGATAAAAGAATAGACAATTATTTTTGGCTCAATGAAAGAGAAAATCCCGAGGTCATCAAATATCTGGAAGAAGAAAATGCCTATGCAGATTTCATCATGAAAGATACGGAACAGCTTCAGGAAAACCTTTTTGAAGAAATGAAGGCGCGATATAAAAAAGATGACGAGTCTTTGCCGTATTTCTTCAATGGATACTGGTATATCGTCCGCTATGAGGAGGCAAAAGAATATCCTATTTTTTGCAGAAGACACAACAGCTTAGACAACGAAGAAGAGATCATTCTTGATGTCAATATTCTGGCAGAAGGCGAAAATTATTTTGAAGTAGGAAGCGTTGCGGTTTCTCCAAACAATGAACTAGCCTCTTTTTCTTCAGATAATGTAAGCCGCAGGATTTATACCATTAATTTAAAAAACTTAAAAACAGGAGAAATCCTTCCCGATAAAATCCAGAATACTACCGGAAAAGCAGTTTGGGCAAACGACAATGAACACGTCTTTTATATTAGAAAAGATGAAAGCCTGCGTGCATTTCAGGTCTACAGACATAAACTGGGAACCGATACCGCAGAAGATGTTTTGATTTTCCATGAAAAAGATGAGACTTTTGATGTAAATGTATTCAAAACAAAATCTTTGGAATATATTTTCATTGCTAGCTCCAGCACAATTTCGGACGAACACAGATTCATCCCTGCAGATGACGTTTTTGCAGACTGGAAAATCATCCATCCAAGAATTGATGACCTTGAATATTCCGTTGAGCATTACAAAGATGAATTTTATATTATTACAAATGCCGACGATGCCATTAATTTCAAAATTGTAAAAACAAAAATCAACAATTGCGGAATGGAAAACTGGGTTGATGTCATTCCTCACCGCGAAAAAGTTTTATTGGAAGGTTTTGAGATCTTTAAAAATTACCTTGTTCTTGAAGAAAGAGAAGAAGGCCTTTTGCAGATAAAAATTATTGACGAAAAAACTCAGGAATCACATTATTTGCCTTTTTCAGACCCTACTTACACCGCTTATATTGGTGTTAATCTGGAATTTGACACAGAAGTTTTACGCTACGGCTACACTTCTCTGACACAGCCAAATTCCACCTACGAATATAATATGAAGGAAAAAACCACCCAGCTTTTGAAGCAACAGGAGGTTTTAGGCGGAAAATTTTTCTCCGAAAATTATATTTCCGAAAGGATCTGGGCAGACTCAAGAGACGGAGAAACAAAAATCCCTATTTCTTTAGTTTATCATAAAGACACGAAGAAATCCGCAGATACTCCCTTGCTTTTGTACGGCTATGGAAGCTACGGACACACCGTTGATGCCAGCTTTTCAAATGTAAGATTGTCAATTCTGGATAGAGGCTTTATCTATGCAATCGCCCATATCAGAGGTGGTGAATATCTGGGAAGAGAATGGTATGAAGACGGAAAAATGTTGTTTAAGAAAAATACATTCTTCGATTTTATTGATGCCGGGAAATATTTGATTAAAGAAAATTACACCTCATCAAAACGCCTTTACGCAATGGGAGGAAGTGCGGGAGGATTATTGGTAGGAGCTGTGATGAACTACGAACCCACTTTATTCAACGGGATCGTAGCGCAGGTTCCTTTCGTAGACGTGGTTACAACGATGCTGGATGAAACAATTCCTTTAACAACTGGAGAGTATGACGAGTGGGGAAACCCAAACGATGAGGAATATTATCATTATATGAAAGAATATTCTCCTTACGACAATGTAGAAGCCAAAGATTATCCACATATGCTGATCACAACCGGATTGCATGATTCTCAGGTTCAATATTGGGAGCCTGCAAAATGGACGGCAAAATTAAGAGAATTAAAAACCGACAATAATATTTTAATTTTCAAAACAGATATGAGCGCGGGCCACGGCGGGGCAAGCGGAAGATTTGAATCACTGAAAGAAGATGCATTGGAATATGCATTTTTATTTAAATTAGAAAACATAGAAGCATGATCAACGACGCAGAATATTGGCAAAAAATAGAGCAATTCTTTATTGAAAATTTTGATACTGAAAAAAATGCACCTATTGAAACCTATTTGTTTCTAATTGGCCTTCAGGAATTAGGAAGCGGCCAGCAGAAATATACGAAAGACGATAAGCTTAACCTGCTTCACATCGCGGTTTGTAGACTGTTAGAACCTTTTGGATACTATAAATTTTCACATTACGATGATGATGGATATCCTCATTTTGAAACGTTGGAAGAACTTCCGGAATTAAAGCCAAATGAACAACAAATTCTGATGAAAAAAGCAATCATTCAATATTTTCAGGATGAAGAATTGATATAAAAAAACGGAAAGTAATACTGCTTTCCGTTTTTATTTTTAAATTATTAAGGTCAGTTTAGGAGTTAAACTTAATATTTTTAACATCTAAACAAAATCTTAATGCTCAAATTATTTTTTCAGAATTTCCTCCAATTGATTCAATCCTGTTTTGAAACCTTCTTCAAAACCCATCTCAATTTGCTGTTTCATTCCTTCGGGATTTGGAAAATGAATATTAACCGTTATTTTCGTGCCCTCTTCTACGCCTGTAAAACCGATCAGCCATTTTGACTGCCCGAAATCTTCATTAATATTTCCATTTTCATCGCAGAAAGAATCCGTTCCGTCAAAGCTTCTATGCTCGATGATTTCACCATATTCCACTTTTGCATAATGTCTTTCCCCTTCAGGACCAACCATTGAGTACAGCCAGGTTCCACCTTCTTTGAAATCCTGCTGTTTGGTTTCGCATTTCCAGGGTTTTGGAGCCCACCATTGATCCAGTAATTCGGATTTGGTAAAATAATCCCATACTTTTGAAACATCAGCATCGTAAATTTTCATTACATAAACGCTGTTTGAATCAAAATCTTTGTTAAAAATGATATTAGATTCCATAATAATAATTTGTTTTAAACAAATCTAGTTTTTTATTCTCTGACGCGTCTTTTCATATGACAAGATATTAAAAATTTATAATTAAATGTTAAAAAACTCGGTTTTAAGAAAAATAACACAATTTTTTGGCTCGTTTTTTGTTTATCAAGTCTTAAAATAATTAATTTTAACATTCAGCTTTTTAAAAAACTCATAAAATAAAGTAAATGAATAATAAATTCATCCCAATAATTTCGGTGTTTATGACGATCTCACTGATTGTCTTCGTCACGCTCCAGTTTTATTGGCTGAAAAGTTATTATGGTGCATTAGAGCAGGATTTTTCTTCCAAAGTATATTCTGCATTGGAAAATACAGCTAAAAACATGGCTGAAATTGAAGTTGATAAATATTTAAATGAGGATTTTAAAGATTTCAGGAAAAACGTAATTGCCAATAGTAAACAACCTTCTTTAACGACTATTCAGCAGGTAAAAGATTCCGGTACTCAGAGACAGATTATCTATTCAAAAAATATCATTGAAAAAACACAGCTTCCGATTTCCCAGAAAGGAGATTCGATAAAGCTGACCACTTTATATACGGACGAAGCGGCATATAAAATAAAGAGGGACACAACAAGTCGTGAAATCCTTACAGCAGACATCAATCAAGATATTGAGAATGGTGATTTTTCTATGAAAGAATATGCAAAAGTTTACGGAAATAACCTTCCTATTACAAAAAGAGTAAATCCAAAAGTTTTGGACTCTGTTATTTCTAAAGAATTGAGAATCAGAGGTATTTCTGCAAAATTCGGTTATGGCATTACAGATAAGGCTAATAAACTGACCGGCGTGGTCAATAAAGCCTACAAAGAAAAAAGCGACAGCAACACTTATACTTATCCTCTTTTTACAGACCAAAAAGAAAGAACATTATACAGTCTTGCTTTGGTTTTCCCCAAAAAGGAATATTCTTTGGCGATGAACAACTGGCCGATGCTTTTAGGAACTTTCCTTTCGCTTCTTACGATTTTGGGAATTTATATTATTTCCATTAATTATATGATGAAACAGAAAAAGCTCGCAGAAGTAAAAACGGATTTCATTAATAATATGTCTCATGAGTTTAAAACTCCACTGGCAACAATATCCGTCGCAACAGATTCTCTGGCGAATGATAAAATTGCAACGAATCCTGATAAGGTAAAATACTATTCTGAGCTGATCAAGCAGGAAAATTTAAGGATGAAAAAACAGGTGGAAAACGTCCTGAATATGTCGAAGCTTGAAAGAAATGAGGTAAGATTATTCTTAAAAGATGCCAATGTAAGAGAACTAATCCGAAGAACAACAGAATCTTTTAATCTGATTGTCCAACAGAGAAACGGAACCCTTACTCAGGAATTCAACGCAACAAATTATATTTTTAAAATTGACGAATTCCATATTTCCAATATGCTGGTGAATCTTCTGGACAATGCCAATAAATATTCTCCCGAAGCACCGGAGATCAGCATAAAAACCCGAAACGAAGGCCATTGGTACGTGATCGAAGTTTCTGATAAAGGAATGGGAATGGAAACCCACAACAAAACGAAAATTTTCGAAAAATTCTTCAGGGAAGAAACAGGAAATATTCACAATGTAAAAGGACAAGGTTTGGGACTTTCCTACGTTAAAAAAATTGTAGAGCTGCATAAAGGCCAGATCATTGTAGACTCCAACAAAGGGAATGGAAGTACGTTTACAATTAAACTGCCAATGACCTAAAAATAAAAAAGATAAGAAGATTATTTATAAAGAATTTAACCAAAACAAAATATAAGAAGAAGAGAGTGACAGAGTTCATTCTTACTATTAATTTTTAATTATTTAAAATTATGAGCAACAGAATATTATTAGTAGAAGACGACCAGAGTTTCGGGGCAGTGTTGAAGGATTATTTAACGATAAATAATTTCGAAGTTACTCTTGCCACAGATGGAGAACAGGGATTAAAAGAATTTACCGAAAACGAATTCGATATCTGCATTTTTGACGTAATGATGCCTAAGAAAGACGGATTTTCCTTAGCCGAAGACGTAAAAAAAATTGACAAAAACACACCTATCATTTTCTTGACTGCAAGAAATATGAGAGAAGATATTTTAAAAGGCTATCAGCTGGGAGCGGATGATTACATCACAAAACCATTTGATACTGAGTTACTTTTATATAAAATCAAAGCTATTCTTCAAAGAAGTTCTACGCTGGAAAATGAAGAGCAGGAACAATTCAAGATCAGTAATATTTTCTTCGATTCTATGCTGAGACAATTAAGAGTTGGTGATAATGAGTACAAGCTTTCTCCAAAAGAAAATGAATTATTAAAGCTGCTTTGTATCCACAGAAACGACTTCATGCCGAGAGATTTGGCTTTAAGAAAAATCTGGAAGAAAGAAAACTACTTCACCGCAAGAAGTATGGACGTTTACATCGCAAAACTTCGTAAACTGTTAAAAGACGACGAAGGATTGGAAATCATCAATGTTCATGGCGAAGGATTCAGACTTTTAGTTAAGAATTAAATCCGAAAAAACATTATAAATGTAAAATTAGCAAAACAATTAAAAATGTTTTGCTAATTTTGTTTCATACCAAAAGTTATGAAGAATACATTTTTAGGCATTATTGCCATCTCGATACTGACAATTTCCTGTAAAAAAGATGAAAGACCAACCTATTTAACGGAAGAAGCGGGTATTCAACAACCCAATGTAGCGGTTAATAACACTCCGAAACCTTCTCTTCTGGATCAGGCCGGGGTTCAGGCTACACAAAACGCCGCGCCCAATGTTGCCGCAGCTGGAATGAACCCTGCTCACGGACAGCCGGGTCACCGATGCGACATTCCTGTAGGACAACCTTTGAATTCTGCGCCGGCTCAGACTCAACAACAGGGAACTCAAAACGTAACGGTGAATGCCAATCAAAACCAGACCATTCAAATTGATCCAAATGCTTTACAACCTGGGAAATTTAATGTTGATAAAAACGGTAAAGCACAGACCGTAAAAACCGCGCCGGGAATGAATCCTGCTCATGGCGAACCGGGACACAGATGTGATATTCCTGTAGGACAACCTTTGAACAGTAAGCCCGCTCCGGCTCCACAACCGACGCAAACACAGACAATAGCTCAAAATACACCTGCTCCGGCACCAACTCCCGCTCCAACAGGTCCAAAACCGTCATTAAATCCGGCTCACGGAGAGCCTTGGCATAATTGTGGAGTGAAAGTAGGAGATCCATTACCATAATTTTTTGTATTTTTGCAGCCGTGAAACTATTTCATATCATAGCAATTGTTTTTTGTTTAGGAATTTTTTTAATCCCTAAAGACAATTTCTATGCTCAAAATATGCAGGAAAACTGTTGCAAATCAGATTCCGGAACAAGCTGCTGCGAAAAAGATCACCAAAAATCAGAAAACAGCCACGACAGCAAATCCAAAACATCTTCTTGTAATGATGATTGCTGTTCTTTCTGTCTTTCATGCTTCACTTTTATAGAAACTCCTTTCTCCAAAAGTGTAAAATTGGAAATGTCGTATTACAAAACCAACAAAAATTTACAGTTTCAATATTCTGATCCTCATATTTCAGATCGTTTAAAAGAGATTTGGCAACCGCCGAAAATAGGTTAATTCATCAGCAGGATTCATTAAATTTTTAATGAACCGATTTTAAATTAATCTAAATTTTAAACAAATGAAATTATATATTTCCAAGGTTATTCTTGGACTATTCCTATTATTCACACAATTTATATTTGCTCAAAATCTTTCTAAAAACCAGTTCACCGTAAAAGGAAACTGCGATATGTGCAAGGAAAGAATCGAAAACACTGCCAAAAAAGCAGGTGCAAAAGAAGCAAGATATTCTATCGATTCACAGATTCTAACTTTAGAAACAGATAGTAATATTTCTACCGATGACATCTTAAAGAAAGTTGCTGAAGCAGGCCATGACAATGAAAAATTCAAGGCTTCTGATGCTAATTATGAAGCGCTGCCGGGATGTTGTCACTACAACAGAGATCTGCAGCCAAAAACAGCAGAAAACCATGAGCATCATTCAAAAAAAGAGAATGAATTTTATGTAAAAGGAAACTGTGAATCCTGCAAAACCAGAATCGAGAAAGCAGCAAAAGATGCCGGAGCCGATTCAGCGGAATGGAATGCGGAAAAGCAGATGGTTACCTTGAATTTTAACCCTGCAAAAACCTCATCAGATAAAATTCTAAAGAAAATTGCAGATGTCGGTCACGACAACGAAAAGTATAAATCCAGCGATAATACTTACAAAAATCTGCCATCTTGTTGCTTATATGACAGGGAAATTCCTTTTGGTGAAGCCAATCCGAAAGTACATTTTGAAGAAAATGAAATAGGTAAAGGTGATGAACATTCAGTACATTCTAATCATGAAGCATCAAATAATGATCCCCAAACTAATGACGAAAAATCAATTGCAGGGGTTACATTGACGGGCACAAAAGGCTCAACTGTTTTAAGTAAAAAAGAAGCGGGTCTGGTTTTTAATATTGATAAAAAAGAACTATTAAAAGCAGCATGCTGTAATTTATCCGAAAGCTTTGAAACCAATGCGACGGTTGACGTTTCTTTCAGCAATGCGGTTACTGGTACGAAACAGTTGAAAATGTTAGGCTTAGATCAAAAATATACGAGCTTAACCAAAGAATTGCTACCTGAAATCAGAGGGCTTGCCTCAGCTTACGGATTGAATTTCATTCCCGGAAGATGGATCGAAAGCATTCAGCTGACAAAAGGAGGAAGTACGGTTACCAATGGCTACGAGAGCATTACCGGACAAATCAATACAGAATTATTAAAACATGCCGATACTCCAGAAACTTCATTGAATTTATTTTCTGATTTTAACGGAAGAGCCGAAGCCAACTTCACAAATGTTGCCCCGATCAACGAGCATTGGTCGCAGACATTTTTACTTCACGGAAACGGAACTTTCGGAGATACGGACATGAATGACGACGGCTTTCTTGACAGACCGAAAGGAACACAGCTAAATGCAGCTTATTTATTAAATTACAATGACTTAGATCATTCTGGATTAGGTTCACATTTTGGAATTAATTTTATTAAAGATGAAAGAACTTCGGGGCAGATCGGTTTTGATAAAAAAATTCCTCAGGATAAACAATCGCTTTACGGCGTTGGGATTGATATCTCAAGATTTCAGGTCTGGAACAAAACAGGCTATGTTTTCAAAGGGAAACCTTACCAAAGTTTAGGCTGGATGAATCAGTATACTTATCATCAGCAGGACAGTTTTTTTGGGTTGAGAAATTACTCAGGGAAACAGCATACCTATTATTCAAACTTAATTTTTGAAAGTATTTTAGGAAATACCAATCATAAATATAAGGCCGGGGCAAGTTTTATGTATGACGGTTATGAAGAAACCTATTTAACGAATAATTTTAAGCGAAATGAAATTGTTCCAGGAGCTTTTGCAGAATATACTTTAACAGGATTAAAATATACTTTGGTAGCGGGCGCAAGAGTTGATTTTCACAATCTGGCGGGAACTCAGTTTACACCTAGAATGAATTTTAAATATGACATCACTCCACAAACTATTCTAAGACTTTCCGCCGGAAGAGGTTTTAGAACGGCCAATGTCTTTGCGGAAAGTCAGCAATATTTTGCCTCAAACCGTTCAATTCAGATTTTACAGAACGGCGGAAATATTTATGGCTTAAAACCAGAAATTGCATGGAATTACGGAGCGAGTTTACAGCAGGAATTCAAGCTTTTCGGAAGAAAATCCACGATTGTTGCTGATTTTTTCAGAACAGATTTCCAGGATCAGGTGTTGGTTGATTTAGACAAATCACCTCAGCAATTGACTTTCTATAATCTGGAAGGAAAATCTTTCGCCAATTCTTTCCAAACGCAGTTGGATTTTACACCTTTCAAGAATTTTGATGTAAGATTGGCTTATAAATATTATGATGTTCAGGCTGATTATCTGGATGGAAGACGGGAAGTTCCGTTCATGGCGAAGAACAGAGGTTTTGTGAATTTGGCCTATTCAACCAATAAAAGTGAAAAAGGAGCATTCTGGAGTTTTGACACCACTTTAAACTGGGTCGGGAAACAACGACTTCCGAACACCTCAACAAACCCCGCAGAATTTCAATTACCGATGTATTCAGAATCCTACGCGGTTTTGAATGCACAGATTTCAAGGAATTTCAATAAGAAAATCAGAGCATATCTGGGTGGTGAGAATCTCACTTCTTACTATCAGAAAAATGCTATTGTTGATTTTAAAAATCCTTTTGGAAATTATTTTGATGGCGGAATGGTATATGCTCCGATCATGAAGGCAAATCTTTATGTTGGATTGGATGTGACATTCTAGGTTGGAGAGTTTGAGAATTGTAGAGTTTCAGTGCTATTAAACTCATTATTTCAAATTTTCAAAAATTAAAATTATCAGCATGGTTTCAATAATTTAATATTTGAAGCCATGCTTTTTTGTATCTTTAAACTAAAGTAAATCCATGTCGCTACCGCTTATTTTTGAAGATAACTACAAGAAACTTGGTCTTGAAGTTTTTTCTGATAAAAACCTTGAAATAATTAATGGAAATAAGTTCCGTTACGATATCAAAGTTTTTTTTATTCCTGCCGGTTACGAACTTTCGGTAGATTTCAATCATTTTAAAACGACAAAACCAAGCCTGTTTTTCATAACCAATCAACATTTAAAAGTTGAAAAAGGCGAAGAAGAAGCAATGCTTTTATATTATAACCGGGATTTTTACTGTATCCAGATTCACGACAAGGAAGTTGCCTGTGATGGACTGCTTTTTCATAATGTTTTCGAAATTCCTTTTGTAGAGCTTAATGAAGAGGAAACTGGGATCATTAAAAATTTATTTCAACATATAAAAGATGAGCTCGAATCTCGTGATTCCTCCGCCGAAGAAATGATCCGCACTTATGTGAAGCAAATCATCATCCGCGCGACTAGAAAATGGAAAAAACAGAATCTTAATAATGACAACATAAAAATTCCGAGCAGTGAATTGGATATTTTCCGCGATTTCAGCAGGCATCTCGAAATTCATTTCAGGGAAAAGCACAATGTGGCAGATTATGCAGACTTGCTTCATATCGCTCCAAAAACATTAACCCATAAATTCAAAAATTTAAACCTGGATTCTCCAAATCAGTTTATTATCAATAGAATTCTACTGGAAGCCAAACGGTTATTATTTTACACGGATAAAGCAGTCAAAGAAATTGCCTACGATCTTGGATATGAAGATCCGGCTTATTTCAACCGGCTTTTTACCAATAAAATAGGAAGCACTCCGGCAAATTTCAAGAAAAATTACACTTCGGGAAAAAAGTACAAGATTTAAGTCTTTTTATCTATTTATTTAAACTAAAAGCCGACATATATTTGTATCATCAAAAACAAACAACATTAAATAACAAAAAAAACAAAACATTATGAGACGTAACGCAACAGCCGTTTGGAACGGTAACATTAAAGAAGGAAACGGACACATCACTACTCAAAGCACAACTTTAAACCAAACTCAATATTCTTTCAACAGCCGTTTTGCTGACGGTGTAGGAACAAACCCTGAAGAATTATTGGCAGCAGCCCACGCAGGATGCTTTACCATGAAATTGAGTGCAGAACTTTCCCAGGCTGGTTTCACACCTGAAGAATTAACGACAAAATCAGTGATTACTTTAGATCCAAACATCGGAAAAATCACAAAATCTGAATTGACTTTAACTGCAAAAATTCCCGGGATTTCGGAAGAAGATTTTCAGAAATATGCTAAAATAGCGGAAGAAGGATGTCCTGTGAGTGCAGCTTTCAATTTTGAGATTACTTTGAATGCTACTTTGGCGAATTAATTTAAACCATTAGTTTTAACTTAAGAAGTTAAGGATATTAAGTTCGCTTTTCTCAATTTATTTGAAAACAACATTATAAAATCAATAGGAACGGGCTTTAGCCCGTTTTTTTTTCAATAACGCCAATTAAATGATTTATCTTAATTAAACTTTCTCCTTAAATCCTTAATGGTTAAATTACTTATTTCAAATAGAATATACCAATCGGTATATTTTTTGTACATTTGTATCATAATTAATTGACAATGTCAACAAAAGCAGAAAAGACAAAACAATTCATTATCGAGAAAACGGCTTCTTTGTTTAACACCAAAGGCTACACTTCCACGTCTCTTTCTGACATCACGGAAGCAACGGGATTAACAAAAGGCAGCATTTACGGGAATTTCCAGAACAAAGATGAAGTTGCAATTGAAGTTTACAAATACAACTCAGGGTTGTTGGGAAAAAATATGTCCCGATCATTGGGTGAAGAATTTCCTACAAATATTGATAAATTAAATGCCTTTGTAAACTTCTACCGTAAAAACTGGAAATTTGTCTTTGAAACCGGTGGCTGTCCTTTGATGAACGCCGCAACAGAAGCCGACGACACTTTCCCGAATTTAAAAAAGCAGGTTACAGAATCATTTAAAAGCTGGATAAAAAACATCTCAGAAGTTATTGTTGAGGGACAAAAGAATGGAGAAATTCACAAAGAATTAAATGCTGAAGAATATGGATCGTTATTCATCATGATTGTTGAAGGCGGAATTTTACTTTCAAAAACCACCGGTGACGAAAAATATCTCAACCTCGCTTTAGACAGAATACTATTAATTATTGATAAAGAATTAAAACTCCTTCCATCATAAAACTTCACAACATGGAAACAAAAAAAGTAGCAATTGTCGGATACAACAGAATTCCGTTTGCCAGAATCAGTACAGCATACTCAGACAAAGGAAACCAGGATTTACTGATTCCCACGTTGAATGGTTTGATCAACAAATACAATCTGAAAGGAAAACTTCTGGGTGAAGTTGCCGGAGGAGCGACGATCAAGCATATTTCCGAGAGCAACCTCATCAGAGAAACCGTTATGAATACTTCTCTCGACCCTGCAACTCCTGCATGTGACCTTCAACAGGCCTGTGATACAGGAATTGAAGCGGCCATCTATATCGGAAATAAAATTGCATTAGGACAAATCGAAAGCGGAATTGCCTGTGGTGTCGAAGCTATGAGCAACATTCCTTTTGAGTCTTCACCAAGATTAAGAAAAGCATTATTAAAAGCCAATAAAGAAAAATCTGCCTTTGGAAAATTGAAACAATTATTAAGTCCGAAGCTTAAAGACTGGATGCCGATTCCTTATAAAGGACAGGAACCAAAAACAGGGTTGGTAATGGGCGGCCACACAGAAATCACTGCAAAATACTATCAGATTTCCCGCGAAGATCAGGACGAACTGGCTTTAAAAAGTCATCAGAATATGGCAAAAGCTTATGATGAAGGCTTCTTTGACGATATGATTACGCCGGCTTTTGGTTTAGATAAAGACAATAATCTTCGCCGTGATACGAGTTTGGAAAAATTAGCTTCATTAAAACCAGCTTTCGATAAACAAACCGGAACATTAACAGCCGGAAATTCAACACCGTTTACCGATGGAGCTTCAGCGGTTTTGCTGGCTAGTGAAGAATGGGCAAAAGCGAACAATCTACCGATTTTAGCATATATCACCTTTTCAGAAATTGCCGGAATTGAATATGTTGAAAATAAACAAAACTTATTGCTCGCTCCTGTCTTTGCAGCCGACAGAATGCTCAAAAAAGCAGGAATGAATCTGGAAGATTTTGATTATTATGAAATTCATGAAGCATTTGCAGCACAGGTTTTAGCAACTTTAAAAATCTGGGAAAATGATGATCTGGCCAAAAAATTCGGGCTTGAAAAAGCGTTAGGAAAAATCGATCGAAATAAATTAAACGTAAAAGGCGGAAGCCTTGCAGTAGCGCATCCATTTGCAGCAACGGGAGGAAGAATTATCGGGACTTTAGCCAAGCTCTTAAACGAAAAAGGAACCGGAAAAGGATTTATTTCCATCTGTGCCGCTCGTGGACAGGGTATAACGATGATTTTAGAAAAATAAAAACTGAATATGGATAGATTAACACAATTAAAACAGTTCATCGGAAAAGAATTCGACCAGTCGCCATCGCCTTTTATGAAGTGGCTCAATCCGATTGTTGTGTCCGTAGAGGAAGGAAGCTTAGCTTTTCAATATAAAGTAAGACCGGAATGGCTGAATCCGGTTGGAAATCTTCATGGTGGAGTTACGGCAGCGATTGTTGACGATATCATTGGGGCCACTATGTTTTCTTTAAACGAAAATTCTTTCATCACAACCATTAATAATGTGATTGATTATTTTTCAACTGCAAAAGAAAATGATAATATTGTAGCCGAAACCAAAATCATTAAAAGAGGAAAACAATTTGTAAACGCGCAATGTGAAATTTGGAATGCAGACAAAACGCGATTAATTGCAAGAGGAACCTCTAATTTATTCAAAATCAATAATTAAAAAAATGAAAAGAGTTGTCATTACAGGTCTTGGAGCAGTAACACCTTTGGGAAATAATGTCGAAGAATTCTGGCAAAATAGTATCAACGGAGTAAGCGGGGCGAATAAAATCACCCATTTCGATACAGAAAAATTTAAAGTACATTTCGCCTGTGAGGTTAAAAATTTTGATCCAAAGGTTCATTTAACTCATAATGAAATCAAAAAAAGCGATTTGTTTTCACAATATGCGATGTATTCAACTGCGGAAGCATTGAAAGATTCCGGCCTTGAACTGGAAAACATGGATCCGTTCGATACCGGAGTAATCTGGGGAACCGGCCAAGGCGGAATGTGGACTTTTGAAAGCGAAGTAATGAATTTCGCACACGGTGACGGAACACCAAGATTCAATCCTTTTTTTGTTCCTAAATTTATTGCAAACATGGCTTCGGGAATGATTTCCATGAAGTTTGGCCTTCAGGGAATTAATTATACCACAATTTCTGCCTGTGCCACAGGAAATACTGCCATAATGGATGCTTTCAACTACATTCGATTAGGAAAAGCGAAAGTAATTGTGAGCGGCGGTTCTGAAGCAGCGATTTCACCGGCTTCCATCGGAGGTTTTTCAGTTATGAAAGCAATGTCTACGAGAAATGATGATTTTGCAACAGCCAGTCGTCCTTACGATGCAGACAGAGACGGTTTTGTGATGGGAGAAGGCGCGGGAGCATTGATCTTGGAAGAGTATGAGCATGCCAAAGCAAGAGGTGCAAAAATCTACGCAGAATTAGTGGGAGCCGCCATGACAGCCGATGCGTATCACATGACGGCACCTCATCCGGACGGGATTGGAGCAATTAAAGCGATGCAATTGGCATTAAAGGAAGCTGGAATAAATGCGGAAGATATTGATTATATTAATCCTCACGCAACCTCAACTCCAATGGGAGATATTGTCGAATTGAACGGCATTAATAAATTATTCAAAGGAAGTAAGAACCTCGACATCAGTGCTACAAAATCGATGACAGGTCATTTATTGGGAGCAGCCGGAGCAGCGGAAGCTATTCTTTCCATTAAGGCGATCGAAAACGGGATTATTCCACCAACGATTAATCTTCATAACATTGATGAAAATATCCCGAGAGATATTAATATTGTATTTGGGGAGGCTAAGGAAAAGGACATTACCTATGCTTTAAGCAATGCTTTTGGGTTTGGAGGACATAATGCAACGGTGATTTTTAAGAAATTTTCTTAATTAAATTTAAACCATTAAGATTTAGATTAGTAATAAGAATATTAGAGATTTTTCCTTCGTCAGAATGACAAACTATAGAATTTAATACAAATAAAAAAAGCAGTCAAATCCGACTGCTTTTTGTTTTTATGATTTCAACCATTCCGATCGGGAAAGGTAGTTCTGGTCCGGATAATAAATGAAGAGAAGATTTCTTCCTTTAATGGTATTAATAATCGGCTGTGTAAGATCTCTCGGAACAGCCGGACAACCCCAGCTTCTCCCAATTCTTTTATGCATTGCTGCAAAATCTTCACTTACATAATCTGCACCGTGCATTACGATTGCTCTTCTGTAAGCCGCATCATTAAAGCCTTTGTCCATTCCCAATAATCTTAGAGAGTATCCATTCTCACCATCATAAGTTGCATCCGTGATATAAAATCCAAGGCTGCTCTGCAGCGAACTTTCCGTATTAGAAAAATTCGTCGCAAATTCTTCACCTGTATTTTTTCCGTGTGCTACCAATGAATTGAATAATACTTTTCTCTCATTCATATCAATTACCCAAAGTCTTTTCGTATTTGAAGACATAGAAAAATCGCATACCGTAAGTAAATGCGAATCCTGATCAAGTAAACCTGCTTTCTTTAGATTTTCAAAACCTGTTAAAGCTTTGAAGAAAACATCATCGTTGAGCTCATGTCCTGGTTCAAATGCAATAGATTTGTATAATTCTTCTGATGAAGACGCAGAATTTGTGGTCTTCTCAGATTTCGTGTCGGCTAATCTTTCAATTTTTTTTGTACTGATATCATTCTTTACAATTGCCTTTTTTGGAGACAAATAGAATGAAGTAGTTACCATGTAAACAATAGTTAATAAGCTATAAAATCCTTTCATTCAATATTATGTTAAATCCAATTGAGTCAGCAAATGTATAAAAACATAATTTTTTAACCTGAATTTTCCAACTAAGTTTAACGCAATTTAAGAAACTTTAACTTCCTGATTTTGTGAATTAAAGAATTACTTTTCCGAGTCCGGGACGAATTCCAAGCTGATCGAATTCATACAGTAACGCAGTCCCGTCGGTTTCGGCCCATCGTCAAAAACGTGTCCCAAATGTGAATCACATCTTTTACAAAGTACCTCTACTCTCTCCATTCCGTAGGCTGTATCTCTTTTATAATACACTCCTTCTTTATCGGCTTCAAAGAAACTTGGCCAACCGCAACTGCTGGAAAATTTTGAGGTCGAACGGAACAAATGATTACCACAAACCGCACAATAATACTCTCCCAATTCATCAAATTCATTATACTTTCCGGTAAAAGGCCTTTCCGTTGCAGCCTCTCTCGCGATGGTATATAAATCGGGAGCAAGGATTTTCTTCCATTCATCATTAGAAATATCCAGTTTTGTAGTATTTGTCCTTGAATAATATGGATTGTTTTTTGCTTCGTTTTCCATAGATTTATTTAAATATTTTTTTGATATTAGTTTAAATTAAAATATTAAACACATAAGTTCATTTAAGATTAAAATTACACAACAAAGAAGAACACATAGTCTTTTTAAAATCTTTGATTTTCTTCTTATGTGATCTTAATTATTTTCAAAGCTTTAAACTTTCTTAAGTGTTCTAATGTGATTAAAAATCTTTTGTGGCTAGATTAAGTATAAACTTCACAACCAAAATTACTAAATTTGAGAATATGAATGATGAAGCAAAAAGAAAACAGCTAAGAAAATATAAGGCATTTGCCACAGGATTGTTTGTTTTGATGGCGGTGATTTTTATTATCATGACGATTCTTCAAAAAACGAATGATTCACATTGGATTGGCTATGTGCGGGCTTTCTCGGAAGCGGCAATGGTAGGTGCTTTGGCAGACTGGTTCGCGGTTACTGCACTTTTCCGCCATCCGCTTGGATTACCGATTCCGCATACCAATTTAATTGAAAACAGTAAAGAAAAGTTAGGTGATAATCTGGGAAGTTTTGTGGTGAGCAACTTCCTTTCACCACAAAATATCCGTCCGTATATTCAAAAATTAAAGATCTCAAATTTTGTCGGAGAATGGCTTGGAAAGGAGAAAAATCAGGAAGTTTTGATTAAAAATCTCTCGGATATTGTTTTAGACATTCTGAATAAGCTGGATGATTCTGAAGTAAGCCATTTTATCAGCAAAAAAGTTACGGAGATGACTGATAATATTAAGTTTAACGCTATTCTCGGAAACGGAATCAATTATCTTTTAGACAAAAATGATCACCAGAAAATCATCACAAATCTTTCATCTCAAATTAAAAATTACATCATCGAAAATGATGAAATGATTCAGGAGCGAGTGAAAAAAGGTAGTTATTCTTTCATACCGTCTTTTGTAGATAACAAAATTGCTGATAAAATTGCGAGCGGACTTGCAGATTTTTTTAAAGAAGTGGAAGAAGATCCTGAACATGAAATCAGAAGTTTAATTACAAAAAGGATTTACGAATTTTCCGTTGATTTAAAAGAAGATCCGAAATGGGAAGACGAGTTTAAAGACATCAAAAACAATCTCCTGAAAAATGATAAGCTGGATGAATACTCCAATGACATCTGGATTTCCATTAAAAATACATTGAAAAAAGAACTACAGGACGATGAATCTTCATTAAAAAATTATTTAACTAAAAACCTGAATGAATTTTCACAAAATCTTAAAACTGACGAAAATCTTCAAAATAAAATCGATCATTGGGTTCGTGTAACGGCTTACAAATACATTCTTAAAAATACCCATCAGTTTGGAAGTCTTATCAGCTCGACCGTTGGGAACTGGCAGGGAAAAGAACTAAGCGAAAAGCTGGAGCTGGAAGTTGGGAAAGATCTCCAGTTCATCCGGGTCAACGGAACTTTGGTCGGCGGATTGGTTGGGTTGCTCATTTATACAATTGCTCATTTCTTCCTCTGAAAAAACATTAACCAAACTATAACTTAACCATGAAAAAAATCTTCACTCTCTTATTTTCTTTAAGCTTAACATTTTTCCTCTGTCAGAAAGTTGAACTTAAGAAAGTAACAGATTCCTCACAAGTTTTCAAAGGGGAAATTGCTGGAAATCCTATCACTCTTCAATTGAATTTCAGCGGCATTATTGACTATCACCAATATCAGCATTTTGTAGACGGCTGGTATTATTATGATAAATACAAGAAAAAAATTCCGTTGACAGGAATTTATAATCTCGGTGATTTATACCTTTTTAACTTTGGAAATCAACAAAAAAATTCATCCAAAAATTTTAAACAGAAAATTACCCGCAACCTCATCGAAAAATCAGACAGTATTGCAAAAAAATTAAAGGTAAAAGAAATTTTAAGTTTATCCGGACAGGACTTCAGCAAAGGGGTTTCTGGGAATTTTTACATGGGAAACAAAACATTTCCGGCTAAATTATTCACAAAAGATACCAGAATTTACCGCTATAATAATTATCTGACCTTACCGAAAAATAAAAAGATCAACACTTACGATTTCATTAATCCTCGCGGAGGAAATGAACTGATTTCCTATGCCTCAGACAAGTCAGGAAACCGGGTTTTATTATATTTTGAAGAACTTTCCAACTTCAATTTTTGTGGAATGTGCGGTGCAAGTGACGGCGAAAAAGGCTATAGAATCATTTATTTTACCAACGACTGGAATTTCAAAAAGTATGAGGATTTTTTGACAGAAAGCTGTATTGAGAATATTTATGACACTAAGATTATGAAGAGTAAAGATCCTAAGATTTTAAAATTTAATATTCAAAAAACCACGACTTCTCCGGCTTATACTTTAACTGTTGATGTGAAAAATGCTTCGGTTGTAAAGTCAAAATAAAACAAAAGAGAGTCACTACAACTCTCTTTTTTTATCATTTTTATCTCGGTAATCTGCTTGCTCTTTTTAAAAGCTCTTTGTTGATTTCATTAATCAATTCCGGGCCTTCGTAAATAAATCCAGTGTATAATTGAATCAAACTTGCTCCGGCATCCAGTTTTTCGATCGCATCTTTTGCCGTATGAATTCCACCAACTCCAATGATCGGGAAAGCTCTGTTGCTTTTTTCGGAAAGAAAACGAATCACTTCTGTTGATCTTTTGGTTAAAGGTTTTCCGGAAAGCCCGCCCATTTCGGATTTATTTTCTGAAGTTAATCCATCACGAGAAAGCGTAGTGTTTGTAGCAATTACTCCTGCTATTTTTGTATCTTTTACAATATCAATGATATCTAAAAGCTGATCATCCGTCAAATCCGGAGCTATTTTCAATAGAATAGGTTTTGGATTTGATTTTTCTGAATTCATTTGCTGTAAAGTTCCCAACAATTGAGTTAAAGGCTCTTTATCCTGTAATTCGCGAAGATTTGGCGTGTTCGGGGAACTTACATTCACCACAAAATAATCCACATACGGGAAAAGTTTCTCGAAACAGATTTTGTAGTCGTTGACTGCTTCTTCGTTCGGAGTCACTTTATTTTTACCGATATTTCCGCCGATCAGGACGTTTTTATTTTTCTTTAGCCTTTCAACAGCCGCATCTACTCCATCATTATTGAAACCCATTCTGTTGATGATCGCAGAATCTTCCATCAAACGGAATAATCTCTTTTTATCGTTTCCGGGTTGACCCTTTGGCGTCAAAGTCCCGATTTCTATAAACCCGAAACCAAGATCTGAAAGTTCGTTGAAAAGCACTGCATTTTTATCAAAACCGGCAGCTAAACCCACCGGATTTTTAAATTTTAATCCAAAAACTTCTCTTTCTAATCTTTTGTCTTCAACAGGTTTTGGAAGGAAAAGTTTTGCTAAAAAAGAAAAATTCTTAAGCATCGAAAATGTAAAATAATGAACTTCTTCGGGATCGAATTTAAAAAGAATAGGACGAATAAGCGATTTGTACATTGAAAAAAAGTTTTACAAAAATACTTATTTTAAACTTAATCTTTGGCGAACTGATCATATTTTATCAAAAATTGTTTAAAATATTAAAAGAGTTTGTTTAAAATTTTTTAGAGCTTTTTCCCGCTTTTCATTGCAATCTTTTTTTGCAAAAAAGGATTTTCATTTCAATCGGGGCTAGGATCACAGTCGTTAACTCAAATTATTTGTCATTGCGAGCAAAGCGAAACAATCTCATTCAATACGCCCAAATAATAGTTCTGCTTGTCATCCTGGAAGGATCTCTACTGTGTAATTTAAAAAAATATTATAACAGTCTTATTTTCATGCTTTAGATCCTTCCAGGATGACAAACTTTATGTAATAAGAAATAGCTAAAATCAAAAAATGTAAACCGCTAACCATACATGCTCAAATCGAAATTCAGAATATCTCCTACTCTTTTAAACTCCTCATCTATAGTGGCATTTACCGTAATTCTCTCGTTAGAAACAGGATGATTAAAAACCAACTGATGGGCGTGAAGCGTCATTTTGGTGATACCAAATGTTTGAAGCCATAACTTGTTTTGTTTATTGCAACCGTGTTTACGACAGCCTAAAATCGGATGTAAAATATGTTTAAAATGTTTTCTCAACTGATGAAATCGTCCCGTTTCAGGAATCGCTTCTACCAAGCAATATCTCGAAGTTTGGTGCTTTAAAAAAGGCAGATCTATTTCCGAAGTCTGTAGACGATGATAATAAGTGATTGCATTTTGTTTAACTTCATTTTCATTAACCAAATCATAATCAATTGTTTCTTCTTCTTTCGTCCAGCCTCGAAGAATTGCCAGATATTTCTTTTCAACTTGTCTTGTTGCAAATTGATCACTCATGGTTCTCAAGGTATCTTTATTTAAAGTAAACAACAAAACGCCAGAAGTTTTTCTATCTAATCGATGTACAGGAAAAACTTTTTGCCCAATCTGCTTTCTCAATTCCTGAATAGCATAGGTATCAGCTTCTCCGGAATAAAAAGATTTATGAACCAATAATCCGCTTGGTTTATTAATGGCAATAAGATGCTCGTCGCGATAAAGAATTTCTAACATGGGACAAAAGTAGAAATTTCAAATCTATTTAATTTTTTCCTGACTTCTTTGGCGAGTAAAAAACCTAACGGGTTTTGGAAACCCGTTAGGTTTGAGTTTTTGGTAAAATAGAATTTTCCGACCGATTTAGCCCTGATTGAACGGTATGTTTGAGCTCATTTCAGGAGTTTCGGCGCGGCGGCTCCGCCGCCGCGCCGAAACTCCTGAAATAGCGAGTAGTGAAAGCAGGTTCCCGGCTCCTGAAAAATTAATTTAGTAAAACCTTCATTAAATTTCTTTATATTCGTAAAAACTGAAAATTATGGGAGAATATTCTAATTTTTTCATAGCATTGATCATCATTTCTATCATTATAGCTGCACTTACATTGGCTGCTATTGATCCTAAAAAACATAAAATAGTAAGAATATTTTTATTTGTTGTTGCTGGTATTTTTTTGATCATTGGTTTAGGCCGATATTTTTTAATAACTATATCCAATGTAGGTTCTTACCGATATTAATATTTTCCCGATAAAAAACATTATTTTTGCACTTCAGACGTAAAAAAGATTATGGCAAAGCAAGAAGATGTTTTCAAGAAAGTGATTTCTCACGCTAAAGAATATGGTTTTATTTTCCCTTCCAGTGAGATCTACGACGGTTTATCCGCGGTTTATGATTATGGACAAAACGGTGCCGAACTAAAAAATAATATCAAGCAATATTGGTGGAAAGCGATGGTACAGCTTAACGAAAATATTGTGGGTATTGATTCGGCGATCCTTATGCATCCAACAACCTGGAAAGCATCGGGACACGTAGACGCTTTCAACGATCCATTGATTGACAATAAAGATTCTAAAAAACGTTTCAGAGCAGACGTTTTGGTGGAAGATTACTGCGCCAAAATTGAAGATAAAGAAAACAAGGAAATTGAGAAAGCAGCGAAAAGATTCGGTGATTCTTTCGATAAAGAGCAGTTTGTTGCAACGAATCCAAAAGTGTTGGAATATCGCGCAAAAAGAGAAGCTATTCTTTCAAGACTGGCAAAATCTTTGGAAAATGAAGATCTTGCTGATGTAAAATCTTTAATTGAAGAACTTGAAATTGCTGATCCTGATACCGGCTCTAAAAACTGGACGGAAGTAAGACAATTCAACCTGATGTTCGGAACTAAATTAGGTGCTTCGGCAGATTCTGCGATGGATCTTTATTTAAGACCGGAAACCGCTCAGGGTATTTTTGTCAACTTCTTAAATGTACAAAAAACTTCTCGTCACAGACTTCCTTTTGGTATTGCACAAATCGGAAAAGCATTTAGAAATGAAATCGTTGCAAGACAGTTTATTTTCAGAATGCGTGAATTTGAACAAATGGAAATGCAGTTTTTCGTTGCTCCGGGAACTGAACTGGAATTCTACGAACAATGGAAGCAAAAACGTCTGAACTGGCACTTAGCTTTAGGTTTAGGAAACGACAGTTACAGATTCCATGACCATGAGAAATTGGCGCATTATGCCAATGCTGCGGCTGATATTGAGTTTAATTTCCCATTTGGATTTAAAGAGCTGGAAGGTATTCACTCAAGAACAGATTTTGACTTAAAAGCTCACGAAGAGCATTCAGGAAGGAAACTTCAGTTCTTCGATCCGGAAAGAAATGAAAATTATGTTCCTTATGTTGTGGAAACTTCCGTTGGTTTAGACCGATTATTCCTTTCAATATTCTCTCATTGTTTAAGAGATGAAGTATTGGAAGACGGTTCAGAAAGAACGGTTTTATCATTACCACCGGCTTTAGCGCCAATTAAAGCAGCAATTCTTCCATTAATGAAGAAAGACGGTTTAGCTGAATACGCAGAAAATATCTTCAATGATTTGAAATACGACTTCAATTTATTCTACGAAGAAAAAGATGCCATCGGAAAACGTTACAGAAGACAGGACGCCATCGGAACACCTTATTGCATCACTATCGACCACGATTCTCTTATGGATCACACAGTGACAATCCGAGACAGAGACACGATGCAGCAGGAAAGAGTTCCTGTTTCCGAGCTGAGAAGGATAATCGATGAGAAAACAAACTTCAGAAATTTACTTTCTAAAATATAAATTGAAAGCCTTGAGAAATCAGGGCTTTTTTTATACACTTTTTTTGAATAGATTTGTTTTTAAACTAATTTAATTCAAATATTCATGGGGCTAATCATCTTACAGGGCTTTTTAATTCTCCTTATTGTTTCGGTTATCCTTATTTATATTTTGGGATATGGATATTTATTTAACGGGATTTCTAAAACTTACCTTAAAGGAAAACTAAGCGCCAATATCGATGACGGAAAGTTTTTCACCAGCAACCTCATCTCCACAGGAAGCCCAAAACTCTGGGAAGAGGCTGCTGAATACAATAAAACAGACTTACCTAAAAATATAGTTGATGATTTAATTCATTCCAATACTGCATCATTTCTTGTAATAAAGAACGGAAAATTAGTCCATGAGCAATACTGGAACGGCTATAATCAATTATCAAAAACGAATTCTTTCTCAATGGCGAAAGCTGTTACGGTAATGCTTTTAGGTAAAGCTTTAGAAGAAGGGAAAATAAAAAATATTGATGAAAAATTTTCAGATTATTTTGATGAATTTAAGCAAAAAGAATTCGGAAAGGATTTAACCTTAAGAAATCTTGCTCAAATGGAATCCGGACTAAACTGGAATGAGGATTACAAAAACCCTTTTCTTCCCAACGCCAAAGCTTATTATGGAAGAAGTCTCAAAACCGCTACTTTTTCAAGAAAATTTAAACACAGTCCGGGAGAACAATTTGAATATCAAAGCGGCTCCACACAACTTTTAGGATTTGCAGTAAAAAGAGCTGTCGGGCAATCATTGGCAAGCTATTTATCAGAAAAATTCTGGATCCCGTTGAGAATGGAACAAAATGCAGAATGGAGTACCGATGAAAGCGGAATGGAAAAAACGTACTGCTGTATCCACTCCAACTCAAGGGATTTTGCTAAGCTTGGTCAGTTATTTTTAGACAACGGAAAAGTTGGGGACCAACAAATTTTAAATCTTGATTTTATTAATCAAATGAGAACTCCCACAGAAAAATCTAAAGAAATATATGGAATGGGGTTCTGGATCAATAATGATAATCCTATTAAACATTATTATTTTTTAGGACTTCAAGGTCAATATATCATTATGATTCCTGAACATAATATGGTAATTGTAAGAACAGGAAGCTATAATAATCTGCCTAAAACCGACAGAGGAAGACCCGATCAGGTGAAATTTCTTGTGAATGAAACTGTAAAATTATTTCAATAAAAATCATGGAAAAATACAGCACAAAAGTTGATGAATACATTGAAAAATCGCAGGATTTTGCAAAACCTATTTTAAATTATCTCCGTGAAGTGGTTCATGAATTTTGCCCGGATTGCGAAGAAGCGATAAAGTGGAAATTTCCTACATTTATGTATAAAGGAAAAATTCTTTGTTCCGTAGTTTCGTTTAAACAATACTGCAGCATGGGCTTCTGGCTTCATGACGAGATAAAAACATTACGCGAAATAGATACCAAAGTTGAAAAAACCAATATGTTCAGCTTAGGAAAAATCACTAAAATTGAAGACCTTCCTCCAAAACCTCAGCTCAAAAAAATTATTCAGGAAGCAGTGGAATTAACGGATATGGGAGTGAAACTGAAAAAAGCTGCACCTTCAAAAGTTGAAATTGAAGTCCCTGAATATTTTCAAAATGCATTAAATAAGAATAAAAAAGCCCTGGAAATTTTTGGAAAAGCATCACCTTCTTTCCGAAAAGAATACATTACGTGGATTCTTGATGCAAAAACCGAAACTACAAGGAATAAAAGAATGGAACAGGCTCTGGAATGGATTTCCGAAGGAAAAGGACGGAACTGGAAATATAAGAGAAAATGAGTTTTGAGTTATGAATTTTGAGTTATAAGCTTTTATTAACTAAAATTTTAGTGGAATCGAAAATTAGCCTCTGTAAGCGTATTGTTTTTAAGGAAAGCTTCATATTCTGGGGATAATTGTTTGCGTCCAAAAGTATTTTCTCCGCTCATACTTCCGAGGCGGACTTTATCTTTCCCATATTTCTTATTCATTGCATCCATGGCCTTCATTACGGGTAAATGTTGATTCTGGGTGTCCTCTTCAAAAAGATTGATCAATCGCTGATCTTCAGGTACAAAATCATTAACGATCACTCCGGCTTTTTTATAAGAAAAACCTTCTCGAAAGATCTCTTCAAAAAGTTCATTCACTACCCTGCCAATCAAAATTGACGAATTTGTAGGATTGGGAAGAATTCTCGTGGCTGCATTTCTGTATTCCGGCAGATCTTTTCTGAAGCGGTTCGTCTGAACAAAAACCGTCACCATTTTACAACAGGTATTTTGTCTTCTCAATCGCTCGGAGCAATACATCCCGAAGGTTTCCACCCGTTCGCGGACATCTTCTTTTTTGGTCAACATTTCCATGAAGCTTCTGGTAACAGCAATGGACTTTTTTGGGGACGGCGCATCCAGCTCGAGCTGGCGGATTCCTTTTAATTCGTTCACCATTCTCACCCCATGAATTCCCATGATTTTACGAACCCACATTTCAGGTTTTTGAAGAAGGTCCCAAGCTTTATAAACGCCGTTGTCCTTCATTTTTACGGCCAGTCGTCGCCCGATTCCCCAGACATCATCGATGTTTAACCATTTTAAGGCTTTTTCGATTTTATCTGGTGTGTCTAAAATGTAAACTCCTCCAAACTTTTCCGGAAATTCTTTTACGATTCTGTTGGCTACTTTACACAGGGTTTTTGTAGGTGCAATTCCGATGCTTACGGGAATATTTTCTTGTTCTTGGATTTCATTTTTAATGTTGATACAATAATCGTAAATATTAATGTATTTAAAGCTTTTAAGGTCAAGAAATAATTCATCAATTGAATAAACTTCAAAATCTGCCTTATCAACATACGCTGTTGAAATCTCTATAACACGCTGGCTTTTAAAATTATATAATTCAAATTTTGCGGAAAAGCATTTTACATCATACTTTTTAAAAAGCTCTTTATACTTAAAGGCCGGAGCCGCCATTGGAATTCCCAGATCTTTTGCCTCTTTGCTTCGGGACACAACACATCCGTCGTTGTTGGAAAGTACCACAACGGGTTTATTTTCGAGGTCCGGATCGAGCGTTCTCTCGCAGGAAACGAAGAAATTGTTGCAATCTACTAAGGCATACATGATTAAAATCTGAACATTTCAATACACAAAATTATAATTTTTAAAACAGATTATTATGTTTAATTTAAATTTTAACGTTAAATTTAATTGATTGATTTTTAGCATATTAATTTATTCAAATACGACAAGTTTTGTCGCACCAAGCATCTAATTTTGCTTTCCAAAAACACACAAAAATTGATAATATGGATAAAATAACATTACAAAGAATCGAGAGGCTTCATCCTTTGGTAAGAGAGGAAGTAAAACAAATTATTAAAGAATGTGACGAATCTCTAAAAGGCAGAGCTAAAGTAAGAATTACACAAGGCTTAAGAACTTTTGAAGAACAGGAAAAACTGTACGCTATCGGAAGAATTACAGCAGGAAAGAAAGTGACCAATGCCAAAGCCGGACAAAGTATTCACAACTACGGATTGGCAGTTGACATCTGTCTGATGATTGACGGGAAAACAGTGAGTTGGGATACGGTAAAAGATTGGGACAATGATCAGGTAGCCGATTGGTATGAATGTGTGAAAATTTTCGCAAAACATGGTTGGGACTGGGGCGGAAACTGGAAAATATTTAAGGATCTTCCCCATTTTGAAAAGAAAAATATTCCGACCAAAAAAGGTGTGGTAAAGACGAGTTGGAGAACGTTGCAGAAGATGAAAAGGGATAAAGAAGGGTATGTAATTCTGTAATTACTCTATCAATCGACATCACAAGATAAATTCTCTTAATAGGGAATTTATTTTTTAATACGACAACTTCTGTCGCTTCTCCGGCCTACATTTGCTTTACAAGAAACACCAAAAAGCAACTCAATAAAAAGCTAAAACCAATAGTCATTTTTTCGGAAATCTATTGGTTTTAGTTGTCTAAAATTGCCAGGCGATTCTTGAAAAATAAAGTAAATCACATGAAAAAGACAACCATTCTTTCTTTGGACGGAGGCGGAATCAGGGGAATTATCACCTGCATTATTCTGCGTTACATAGAAGAGCAGCTGCAGTTTTATGATAACCCAAATGCAAAATTGGGCGATTATTTCGACTTGGTTGCAGGAAGCAGTACAGGAGGGCTGATTGCGTCTATTATTCTATGTCCCGATGAACACCGGAAGGCAAAATATTCTATCCAGAAAGGATTAGAATTGTATGCTGAAAAAGGTGGCGACATATTCCAGGTTTCTTTTTGGGAACGATTGATAAATCCGTTTGGATTGATCAACGAAAAAATTTCCCAAGACGAGCTTGAAAAAAATTTGAATGACTTTTTTGGAAATTTAGAATTAAAGGAATTGATAAAACCATGTTTGATAACAAGTTATGATATCGAAAACAGAAGGGCAAAAATTTTCAATTCATGGAAAGCCAGATTAAGCACCGACAATTTTTATGTAAAGGATGTCTGTAGAGCGACTTCTGCAGCTCCGACGTATTTTTGTCCGGTTCAGATTAAATCCATGTATGGACAGATTTTTAGTTTGATTGATGGCGGAATGTTTGCCAATAATCCTGCACTTTGTGCTTATGCAGAGGCCAGAAAGATTCCTTTTGCGGAAGCTTTGAAAAACCATCAGAAGGCGAATCATCCGACTGTGAACGATTTACTGATCGTTTCCATCGGAACAGGAATTGAAGCAAGGCCTTATTCTTTCAGGAAACTGCAGAAAGCTGGAAAAATCGGCTGGGTAAATCCTATTATTGATATTTTAATGTCTGCGAATGCCGAAACAGTGGATTATCAGCTTTGCCAGATGTTCCAGACTTTAGGGCAAAGAAATCAGAAAAATTATTATCGACTAAATCCTTCGTTGAAGAATGCTTCTCCCGCGATGGATAATGTAAAGAGGTCAAATATAGAAAATCTGATACAGGCAGGACTGAGTTATATTGATGATAACAGAGAAGTTTTAAATCAAATTGTACAGAAGCTGATTAAAAACAAAATATAAGCTTTTGAGATTATAATTAGCTAATATTAGCTTTTTAGATTATATAAAAATAATATTAGCTTTATTACTTATGAACACCAGAAATGAGAGCATTATAAAATAATACGACTCTGTTTTCATTTCTGGTATTCATTTAATTGAAGGCATTCATTATACTATTAACTTAGAAATAGTTATATTTTATAGCTACTATTTAAATGCAAAAAAGAAAATTATAATTTTTTAAATAATTAAATCACGTCAAGTTTTGTCGCTTCCCACTTATATCTTTGAAGTATAAAATAAAGCACAAAAACAATCATTAAAAACTTAAAAATAACCTTCGAATTCAACATTGATATAATGCTGAACAGCAAGAACTCTATTCTAATTTTAACACAAAAAAGACCAAACAAAAACATGGAAACACCAAATCACAACCAAGATACAATCTTCGATGAAGGACTGTACACCATTGAATGGAGCGACATCGAAAACGCAGAGATAGACTATGAAAACTATCTTAATGACATTGAAAATTTCTTTCGGGAAGATTTTGATAATGATATTTTAGAAGAAGCTATTTATTAAACTAAATTTTTAAACACGTCAAGTTCTGTCGATGTCCGATCTTACCTTTGAGGTATAAATAAAACACAAAAACCAATCAGATAAACATCTCAAAACTCCTTTGAATTCACCATTCACAAAATGTTGGACAGCCAGAACTGTGTTTAAAATTAACATCAAAAACCTAATAAAACAATTAATGAAAAGAGGTTTCAACACATTATTAATTAACAACAAATTACAAAATTTATGAAAACAAAAGAAGAACTAAAGCTCTATTTTGAAAATGGAGACAAACCGACACAAGAGCAGTTTTGGCAGTGGATGGATTCTTACTGGCATAAGGATGAGAAGATTACACAGGATTCAATTGATGCGATTGAGAAAGTATTACCTCTGATTGATAATAATGAATTCAAAGGAGTTTTCTTATCTGTAACATTTCCTAATTATGTAAAGAAAATTGCAGATCAGGCATATTTCTATAATGGTACTATTAACCAAATTGTAGAATTATTTTTAAATGAAGGTCTTGAAGAGATTGGAGAATATGCCTTTTTTAACCAAAATATAAAAAAGATCAAAACTCCTTCTACGCTAAAAACCATACATCCATATGCATTTATTAATCAAGTAAATACATATAATAGTAATGAATCTTTAGACGCTATTTATTTAAATGAAGGGTTAGTAACTATCGGAGATCGTGCATTTGAGTGTCCTCGAGCACAAGTCATTAAAGATTTATACATTCCAAGCTCTGTACAAACCGTCGGTCAAAATGCTTTTGCAATCCCTTCGCTTCTAACGGTTTCCGCTCCTACAGGACTAGATTTAAGTAACGCAGGAATTCCTGCAACAGCCACAATCACATATAGATAAATATTAAAATGAAAACAAAAGAAGAACTAAAACTCTATTTTGAAAATGGAGATAAACCAACGCAAGAGCAGTTTTGGCAGTGGATGGATTCTTACTGGCATAAGGATGAGAAGATTACACAGGATTCTACTGAATATTACGAAAGAGTAATTCCTTTTTTGATAAATGACAATTTACAGGGTTCGGCTATTCAGCTTTTCATTCCTAAAAATACTAAAAAAATTATTAGTGGCGCTTATCTCTATTCGGGAATGTCATACCAAATAATAAAGGTAATTTTTAATGAAGGGCTTGAAGAAATAGAAATATCTGCATTTAATAACCAAAATATTAAAAGTATTGTAACTCCGTCAACATTAAAAATCATTGGCCAATCAGCATTTGCATATCAAGGAAATGTTATCAATGGCTCAGACTCGCTCGAAGCAATTACTTTGAATGAGGGATTAGTAAAAATAGAAGACTCTGCTTTTAATTGTCCTAGAAGTACTGTAAAAGACTTATACATTCCTGGCTCGGTACAAATTGTCGGTCAAAATGCTTTTGCAATCCCTTCCCTTGAAACTGTTTCCGCTCCTACTGGGTTGGATTTAAGTAACGCAGGAATTCCTGCAACAGCCACAATTACATATAGATAAAAAAGAAATTATGAAATCAAAACAAGAAATAAAAAAATTCTTCGAAAACGGAGATATTCCCAATCAGGAACAATTTTGGGATTGGCAGGATTCCTATTGGCATAAAGATGAAAACATTCCATCCAATAAAGTTGATATTGATCTTTCTCAAAAAGCAGATTTAGTTGGCGGAAAAGTTCCTGCGGCACAACTTCCAAGCTATGTAGATGATGTAATAGAATTTAATT
Source organism: Chryseobacterium sp. IHB B 17019 (assembly GCF_001456155.1). Classification (NCBI taxonomy): domain Bacteria; kingdom Pseudomonadati; phylum Bacteroidota; class Flavobacteriia; order Flavobacteriales; family Weeksellaceae; genus Chryseobacterium; species Chryseobacterium sp. IHB B 17019. The sequence continues at coordinate 3,484,122 of NZ_CP013293.1, forward strand.
CGTTTACGGCCTTACCTATACAGGGTGAATCTGGGAAAATTTATGTTAATACCGATACTAATAAAATTTACAGATGGACGGGAACAATATACATCGATATTACACAAGGAGATGTAGGAACCTTACAGGCTGTAACGGAAAGAGGAAATGAAACAACAGAAAACGTTAAAATTCAAGGGACATACTTTGGAGGATTAGCAAGTGCTGAGAATATCATCATTGGTGATGAGTCTTCTTATGTTAATAATCGAGCAGGTGGTACAATTGCAATCGGAAAAGGGACAAAGCCGGAAGGAACGGATCATTTAGTAATCGGAAATACTGCATTAGCCAATAATGTTAGTGGCTCAATCGGTAATACTGTTGTCGGACATTTTGCAATGATGCAGTCTCCAAGCTCAAGTGAAAATGCTGTTTTTGGCTACAATACTTTCAGTAGTTCTACAAATGCATTTGCAAATGCTATATTTGGAACTTATGCCGGTCAGTTTTCTGGCGAATCTCTAGTTCAAAATACAATTTTTGGATATAATGCAGGTAATGGGCTAGGCTCTAATTCAGGCAGTAATATCATTATTGGTGCTCAATCAGCTTTTGGAAATGTAGTTTTAAAGAATAAATTATATATACATACCTCTTCTTCAAGTTATACCAAAACAGTATCAGACGCCCTAATTTCAGGCGATTTTGTTGACCGATACGTCAACATCAACGGTAAGTTTTCTGTAACTCCAGGCCAAATGCCTTCATCAGACAGCAGCTACACAAAAAATATTGTGGCAAAACCAGACGGAACTTTCGGATGGGAGAATAAGGTGGAATATATTCCTTTAGAAGGTGCCCCAATGAATAAACCGGTTACAGGAGATATATACGTTAAAGACAGCTTAAACTATACACGCCTATCCCCAGGATTTATTTATTGCTCAGATTTATCCGATAACGGAACTATTATTTCAACTGCCTCAGTTAAGTTTCTAGAAGCAAACCAGGGAACAGCAGATTTTACAAAATATGGAATTACTACGCTAGAAGGAGAATTCACTATTGCCTGCTATAAACCCAATGCAAGAGGTCTTTCCGGACATTTTGATTATACAGAAAATATAGAAGACTTAGATTATGTTCAAAAGAAATATGTAGACAAAAAGCAATCCCATTCAGCCACAGAAGTAAAAACAGGAGCAACGTGGATCAATGGCAAACCGATCTACAGAAAAACAGTCGTTTATGACACCATCCCTTCCAACGGTGAAATTGATATTACTGTTGATTTTAAAGATGTAGAAATGATTGTTTCCAACCAGATGTTTACAGAATGGTATGCAATGGATGTTGCTTTTGCCGGAAATCAGTGGAGAGGACAGGTATTTATCACTTTACAGCCCAATGTGGCGAAAATTGAAGACATCAAAAACTTAGGTTACAATTATTCATTAATCGATTCATTCACTCTTACCCTGGAATACACAAAAACAACAGACTAATAACTAAAAATCACAAAATACAAAATGGCAACAGAAAACACACAAAATGCTTCACAAACTCTTTTCAGGTTTGTAAGCTTAAGAAACCCACAATTAACAGCAACTAAAAAAGAAAACCTTGGCTTTATTCTAAGACCTTCTACTTTACCCAGTGCTTTTGATGATAAAATAAACCCAAATGATTCTGCATTGGCAAAATTCCAGGCTTTGGAGCGTCTTGCAAAAGAGTTCAATCCCATTGGTTATGAATCTGAGCTAATTATCGAACAAGGTCCTTTAGCGGAAGCTTTAAAAATTGGTAGAAAAATCGCTAAAAGAGAAACACTCTCTACATCCGATGAAATAACAGCAAAGAGCCTTTATAACAGCAGTATCATCCAAAGTAAAGTTCCGGCAGTATGGGATAACTTGATGTATCAAACCGTTACAGAAGAGAATTTCTATGTAAAAGAAGCTTTGGTTCATATTTTAAAAGCTCTTCATTTCGGATACGCCGCCGACTTACCTGTAACTGAAGAATTAACAAAAATCAACGGTGCTGATTTAAAAGCTAAGGCTTTGGAGGCAAGAGTTGTATTACCTATGAAATTCTTCGGAGATGGCTACGAAGGTACAGCACCCACAGATCCTTCAAACCCTAACACCAACAATGCATTTCAGGTAAATGTTTCGCAAATTGGAGAAGGAGTAATCAGTGGAACGGATATTCCTGTATCAATCCAACATCAGCTGAAAGCGGAAGGAGACAAAATTTCAGAATTATCAAAACTTAATTTTGAAAAAGAAGGTCTTATGAAGTTGAAATCAGAATTGGAAAAAATCCAGGTTGTTTATGTAAAAGCTAAAAACAAAGCTTATGAGACGGCTTATCAAGCTTATCAGGAGCAATATAAAGAAGAAATTGATGCTTATAATGCGCAGCTAAGACAAATAAAATCTCAAATCACAGAAGGCATGACGCAGGCACAAATTGACGAATTGTATGAAGCACTTCAGCCATTAAACATTCCGCCTTTTGAATTTGTTTATAAAGATCAGCTTAATTTCGGGGATTTTAAAGCAAAACTTTCATTAGATTCTTTAAAATTATTTGTCAATATTTTCACCGAATTAGAAAGCGGAGAAATGCCTGTTGATGGTTATGATTTCTCAAATATCACTGCTTTAACTGACAGAAAACTGCAATTAGGAACTGCGGTAATTGAAATGATTGATTTCTACGATACTTATGTTGAAGTTTTTGAAAAATTAGATGAAGAATTATCGGCAAACACGCAATTATTATTTCAGAAATCACCTCTTCAGGAGCAGAAATATCTTAACCTTGGAAATGTTTTAGTTCCTGTAAGCAATTCAAGAAGTAACCTTTCACAAATTATTTCAAGAACATATTATCTAAAAGCTAGTTACGATCCAACTTTTTCAAGAACTCCTGCTTCATTTACGTTCTATTATCAGGCAGAAAGCAATTCTTATGCTTTAGGTTCTGCGAAAGTAACAGCTATTACAGATTTTGGAACTTTTGACGAAACATATTCTAATATTGAAATTGTAGATAATAAAGTAACCTTCCCTCCTATCTTGGTTGATAAATTTGGAAAATTAATCAGATCATTAAAAATTCAGATTTTCTTCAACAATGGGAAACAGGCAACGGTAGAATACACGGATATTATTATTGGTCAGCCTTATACAGGCATTTTATATGCAGAAGAAATCACTGTAGAAGATCCTGAAAATCCAGGAGAAGGCGGCGGAACTCCCCAGCCGGGAACCTTCTTTCCTAAACATTTCGGGGTAAAAAGATTGGGTATTGCAGATTATTTGAAAGTAGTACAAAGTACTCATGCCTATGTTGCAGGAGAAGTTACTCATATTGAAAACGTAATGGCTAAAGAGTTTAAACAAAAATCTACAAGAAAACTAAGAAGAAGCGAAATTCAAACCACTACTTCAAAGTCAACTGAAAGAGAAACTTTAAGCGATACAACGTCAACGACAAGAAATGATATGCAATCTGAAGTTGCCAATATTCTTCAGCAAGATATTAATGCAGAAGCGCATTTTAGATATGGCGGTGGAAAAAAACCATTTGAAGTAGGGGGAAGTTTCGCCTCCCATAATTCTAAAGAAACCAGTACAAGACAGGCTATTGCAAAATCTCAGGAAATCACTGAAAAAGCAACAGAAAGACTTCTTACTAAAGTTGCTGAAGAAAGAATTGAAAAAATCATTGAAGAATTTGAAGAAAACAACGCTCACGGTTTCGACAACAGAAATGGTGACAAGCATGTAATTGGCGTTTACAGATGGGTAGATAAAAAAATGAAGAATCAGATCTACAATTATGGAAAACGCACCATGTTTGAATTCATGATTCCAGAGCCGGCAAAATTACATCGTTTAGCAACTGCTGCTACTGTAACAGAAACATTAACAGCACCAATTGATCCTAGAATTGCGCCGCAACCATGGACCATGGCAGATCCAAAATCGGCAACTGTAGATCAGTTACAGCATTGGGCAAGCTATTATAATGTAAAATTAACTGAGCTTATTGAAGCCACGAAGAAATTCACAACAGGAGTTAACTGGATCAAGCTTGACGGGGATAACGGATATAAACATATTGCCATTAATATTCCAGATAATTATCAGGCAAGCCATGTGAAAATGTGGTACGGATTTGAAAAAGATGTAAAAGGAATTGCAAGATTATTTACAAGTAATTTCGCCGGAGGTTTTAATCAAATTGTTGAAACTTATTCTGATTCTGTTGACCTTATTGCAGATTTTGATCCTCAAAACCTAACGGGTTCTTACGACTTTATGTATCAGGGACACAATATCGATTCTGTAAATTTCAATTTTGAAGTTACATGCAAACTTTCCGATGCTTATATGAACGCCTGGAAACAAGAAAACTTTGATGCTATTATTCAAGCTTATCAAGAAGCATATACAGCTTTTAAGGAAAAACAAAAAGAATTGGAAGATGCAGCCAAAGAACAGGAAAAAGAAAATCAGGAAAAACTTTCCAACTTCTACCGTGATATGGAAAGAGTGATTCTTAAGCATAACTGTATTGCTTTCTTACTTCAGGATTATTCTGCTTTAGGCAAAAATCTTACTAATAATGGAACGACAATGCAGGATTTCAGCATTATTCTGGATGAAAATCTAGATCAATATACTGCTTTGGCAAAATTCATGGAACAGGCCTTTGAATGGACAATTATGGATTACACATTCTATCCTTATTATTGGGCAAACCGTAATGAATGGCAAACGATGTACCTGTCAAACAGTACAGATCCATTATTTAGAAATTTCCTTCAGGCAGGTATGGCGAGAGTTATTGTAACCGTAAATCCAGGTTTTGAAGATGCTGTTCAGTTCTTCTTAACAACCGGAAGAATCTGGAATGGCGGTGAAGTTCCCGTAATCGGCGACCCGATGTACATGAGTATTGTTGACGAAATGCGTGAGCCAGTAGGTTTAAAACAAGGAAAAGCATGGATCTCAACATTACCAACTTCTCTAAATATTCTTCAGAAAGATTCTGCAGGATTGGTAACCACAACTGCATTGCCATTCACACAGGAAAATCCTGAAGAATTTGAAGTTCCTTCAGATGTTGTTACAGAAACTGAGTTCTCAATTGTTGATTCTCAATTGAATTCGGGAGACGACAGATTTGTCGATAACATCGAATTAAATAACGGATTCCTTCAGTTAACTACAGATGACAATCCCAAAGAAGTCGTTGCACAGATTCCTTTATCTGATCTAAAACAAGCACTTCAATAATTCTGTTTAATCATAATTATGGGCAGAGTGTAAAGCTCTGCCCTTTTTATTAATCTTAAAATTATTAAAAATGAAAAATACAGAATATAAAGATGTTTTTGATTTTAGTGAAGAGGCTTTGTCGATGGAGAATAAATTCCAATCCTTCACATTTCCAACATTTAAAAATGCTTTTACTATAGGTGAAAATATCCGAGGAATGAATAATGTGAGCCCACTTGCAACAGCAAAGCTATATAATCAATCATCAGATGATATTTTAACTAAATATTATCCTGATTCTAATCCTCCTGTTGAGGGCACTTTTACTTACATTTCAGATATAAGAAGTGACTTAGCAAAATATATCAAAGACGTTCAGGACTTTTATTATTATGGTATAGTAGATATTGAACATTTTGCATTTAAAGTAATTTTATTTTCTTCTACAGAAGCAACAAAACTTAAAGAATGTTTTGAAGTTTGTAAACCAAAAGGAAATGAAATCTTAATCTTTGTTGAGGATAACTCATCAGATAGTGTTAGCGGAACTTATGGAGCTATCAGAATATCTCAGAATGTTTTAGATACTTTAAGCACCAAAAACAGTCTTGCTTATGACCTACAGGATAATGACAATGTATATAAACAGATTAAAAAGTTTGTTCCGAGCCTTACTGATGAACAAATTAATAGTTTATTTCATAAAGGGTATATAGAAGATCCCCGTATTAAAACAGCAAAAACGTTCTTTCAAATTGCATCTTTCTTTACCAGTGTAATTAGTTCAATATTTCCAAGCTTAGGCGTTTTTGTAAATCCTGCAGCCAGACAACTAACAAGCAGTATTTTAAAGGAAGTTATTGAAGAAATCGAAGACCTGCGCTTTGAAGAAAACAGATGGCAACCTAAACCTCCAAAACTTGATAATGGAGATTCAGATCCCAATTATCGTTATAATCCTATTCTTTCTATCGGGTCAGATAATGGTATCATAAATTTTTCAGAAATAGTTAATTATTTACAAGACAAACTAAAAGAACAGCACAACTTTGTAAGATCAAAATTAAAAATTAAAAAAGAATTTTCCAGATATGCCGAGCCAACCAGTCTTTTAGAATTTCTTTATAAAAAATATGTAGATGCCTATTATATTGCTTGGGATACAATAAATAAATTAAATGAAATTTCTAATCTGGAAGTTTTAAAATATGGTGTAAGAGCGTACAATGCATTATTATGTGGGGTTTGGAATGGTTTGATAGATGCGATCTCAGGATTATTTGCAATGGTAAAAATGATCTATGACGGACTTTCATTAGGAGCAGATTTCGCACAAAATGTCGAAAAATATTTACCTGTATTATTAGAACAATTTGATGAAGCTATACAAGCTATCCAAAACATTGATTTTACAGAAATTGCAAAATACGTTTATGAAAAAATAAAAGAAATAAATCTTACATTTGATCCGGTTGCTTGCTCATATTTTTTAGGTTATGCATATGGATTTATTTTATCTTTAATTATTGAAATTATTCTAACCGTTTTTTTAACAGGTGGTACAGTAACCGTACCATTAATTATAGAAAAACTGGAAGAAGTTATTTTCAGAATTTTCAGATTAGGTTTTGGAATTGCTAAAGGAGCTTTAAAAGCGGTAAGAACTTTTGCTAATTTTTTCTTGAAATCTATTAAAGATTTAATCAAAGGCTTCCAAGAATTGCTTAACTTCTTAAAAAAAGGTTGGGCTGAGATAAAACGAATGCTTGATGATGTTTTTAAAAGATCCATAAAACTAATGGATGAGCAAGCTTCAATTTTTATAAAAAAATTGCCTTCTAATATTGGAAAATTTGTAGATTTATTATCTAAAAATTTTCCTAAACTTCAAAAAAAGATCATCGATGGACTCTTAGTCATTGAATTTAAAGGAAATATTTTAGCAAAAATAAATCCAAAAGGTATTATAGTTGAGATAAAATACTTTAGAGAACTCGGTAATTATACATATTTTGCTGAACTTAAAAAAATAAAAATAGAGCTAGAAATAGTAGATGATTCAGGAAGAAAAATCATTAAGAATTATGAAGATACTGTGGAGGTAATGAAGAAGGGAGATGATGTTAGCTTTAGGGCAAAGTTTGAAGAAGGAAAAGTTCGAGATGGAGAATATATTAATTATACATATGAAAAATCTAATAGTAATCCACCATATGCAACCGATCCTAAAAGCAAATCAAGAGTAATAGATAAATTTTTAAAAGAAGGCGATGAGTTTTACATTGTTGAAAGTAAAACTCAAAATACACCTGGAGGTTTTTTAACTGATAAACCAATTTATACTATTAAAGATTTACGAGAAAAATTAGCAGTCTTAGAAAGTTGGAAATATCCGCAGCCCGGAGATCCCTTAGTTATTAGAAAATATAAAGTTTTAAAAGAATTTCAAGTAAGGGATGGATGGATTGGCCCAATGAAAGAAACAACTAAGGGAAGTGCTAACTTTGGCAAAGTTTATAAAGGTGGCAACCAACAGTATGAATCATTGAGAAGGTTTATACGTGAAGATGTTTTTATTCCAAGTGAAGATACATCAAATACCGGCAAAGCAATAGAACGAATTGAAAGTTTTACTAAAACACTTAAATAATAAATATGATAGAAAAAATAGAATTCTCTGTAGAAGGGCAAACACACACAAATATTTATAATAGAGAAGAATATTCATTATACTTGGAAAGGAGTAAAAAAGAGGATCTTGGTATTCATAAGGTTAAAACTTGGGTAAATGATGGGAAAATCGTAGTTCCTGAATATTTAGGAGGAACACCTTCTTATTTTTGGGATAGTATTGTAAAAATAATAGATCCCAAGAGTATTATTATTTTAAATAGTGATGCCTCTACTAGATTTATTGTACAAGTTCCTGAACTAATACAATTGGAAGAGTATGAAAAATATTTTGGGAAAAATACTTTTTTCAAAAGAGAAGATTACAGCACAAGATTTGTAAGAATAGATGATTATTTTAAATTTGAAAATAAATTCTACAACATTCTTATCATTGCGCTTGAAAATAAAAATAACCCTTTTGATGCTTATCTTCAACAAAGATATTTCGATCCGGATAAAGGTGAGTTTTTGCCTTTTACAAAATGTTTAATTCGAAGAACTCCCAATCGATATTCTTATACTGAAGAAATTGTAAATATATAATTTGATTGAAGTTTTGTTTCCTAATAAACATTTATAATCGAATAACTTAATCAAATCCACTTCCGAGATTTAATCAGAAGTGGATTTTATTTTGTCTATTTTTAAGGTATCGCTTCAAAATTAAATAATTATGAATATACAGTATATGACCCAACTAAAGGAAAATCCAGTTTTAGAAGGATTCAAAATAGAGGGTTTTCTTTGGATAAAATTAAACAGATTGAACAAAAATATAATCATGGGAAAGAGTTTCCAAAAGCATTTAGAGAATTTTTATTTTTGGCTGGAGATTTTAATAATATTGCCTTTGATGGTATTGACGGAAAGGGACTTACATAAAATTTAAAAAACAGTGAAAGAAGCTAGTGAAAATATTATTGAAAAGGAAGGTAACCGCTATGTTGGCAAAACCAAAGATGGAATTTTTATAGAAATGAGAGTTGATTTGAAAACAAAAGAAATTATAACTGCTTATATAATATTTGAATAATAAAAATGAAAAAAATAGAATTTTTAAATAATAATGGCTATAGATATGAAAATCCTACAGATGATAAATATATTTTATTAGGGCATTTCATAGGGCAATCAAGATCAGTTGAGGATATCCAAGAAACCATAAATATGCTTGAGGCTGTTAAAAGTGGTAATAAAACTTGGGAAGAAGTAATAAAACCATATAATGATATATTCCTTCAAATAGGTTATGATAGTGGTTATTTTAAATGTAATAAAAATACCGCGTACTTTATTTCTGATCAAAAACAATATACAACCTTTGAAATGCCTCTTAATGAAGTAATAGATCTTTTGGAAGAATGGAAAGTATTTATGGGTTAGCATTCCTAAAACTTTATCCACAAAAATAAAACACGACACCTTTTGTCGCATTAAGCCCATATATTTGTGGTAGAAACTTTAGCAATGAAAAAAGACTTTTACCTGACAAGATATGCCTTAATTATAAAAAGATTAGAAAGTTCTCCGGCTACCTATTCGCAGCTGGAGGACTATCTACTCAACTCCTTCGAATTTCAGGATGCGGGGATCAAGAGCTACTCTATTCGTACCTTGCAGCGGGATATTCGGGAGATTTCGGATCTTTTTAATCTTTCCATTCATAACAAAAAAAAGGGTGACAACCGATATTATATCGAGAGCCGTCCGATCATGGAAGTAGATGAATACAATCAGAAACTACTCGAATCTTTTCAGGTAAGCAATGCCCTGAATCTTCATCCGGATTTCTCAAATTTCATCTTCTTTGAATCCAGAAAACCAACCGGTGTCGAAAATTTTTACGATTTATTTTTCGCGATCAGAAATAAAAGAATCGTTTCTTTTGAGCATTACAATTACAAAAACAAGCTGATGACTTCGCGAAAAGTTCACCCTTTGGCATTAAAAGAGTCCAAGGACAGATGGTATCTTATTGCGATCGATACAAAAGATAAAGTCTTAAAATCTTTCGGATTAGACAGAATTAATTATCTCGATGTAAGCGACAAACAATTCAGGGAAAAGTATAAATACAATTTTAGAGAACATTTTAAAAATGCTTTCGGAGTAATGAATCTTACTGAGCAAAACCCTCAGAAAATCGTTATGAAATGCAGTCGCCATCAGGGAGAATATATCAAAAGTTTCCCTCTTCACCAATCCCAAAAAGAAACAAAGGAAACACCGGAAGAGATATTTTTCGAGTTTTTCCTACACCCTACCTACGACTTTATGCAGGAAATTTTATCCTATGGAAAAGAAGTTCAGGTATTAGAACCGAAAGGTTTAGTTGAAGATATTCGCAATCATTTGCAGGAATCTCTTAACCGCTATCTGGAAAGCTAGAAAGTTAGATTTTTCATATTTTTTGATTACATTTACACAAATATATCAAAGTGAAATCACTATTTCTTTGCCTTTTTTGTCTTATTTCTTCTTTTTGTTTCTCACAGCAGTTGGAAGAATTTAAGAATGTAAAGAATTATTACAACCACCATCGAGTTCTCCTTAATAATGAATTTAAGAAGAAATACGAAAACGAGCCCAATATTCTTTCTAAAGATGACATCAAGCGTGACTTTATATTTTTCATGAAAAAGATGGATAGCATAGAAAATATTGCACTTATCGGAGCTTTATTAAAAGTGAAAAATTTGGAGGATCTCGGAAATCTTAAGAGCAGAAATCTTAAAATAGATCCCAATGCAGATTTTATCCCGGTAACCGATAAAGCTGCGGATTATCCCGGCGGACTCAATGCTTTACGCGAAGAGGTTGTCAATATCTTTTATACCGATGGGGTGTATGCAGATGAAAAAATTGTGAAAGCCAATGTCGATTTTATTGTAGAAAAAGATGGAACGATCAGCAATGTCCAGGCTCAGGGCAATAATTTTACATTCAACAGACAGGCAGAAATTGCACTATATTCCATTTCGGAAAAGTTTTCACCGGCTATTTTTAAAGGAAATACGGTGAGATATCGTTTCAAATTTCCTTTAACTATGAGTTTTGAATAAATGTTTACCGACGAATATTTCATGAAAATGGCTCTCAATGAAGCCGAAATCGCATTAGAAAAAGATGAGGTTCCTATTGGTTGTGTGGTTGTTTCCAACAATAGGGTGATTGCAAGAGCACATAATCTTACGGAAACTTTAAATGACGTCACCGCTCACGCAGAAATGCAGGCCATTACTTCCGCAGCCAATTTTCTTGGCGGAAAATACCTGAAAAACTGTACTCTTTATGTGACTTTGGAGCCTTGTGTGATGTGTTCCGGAGCCCTTTCCTGGGCGCAGATTTCAAAAGTGGTTATTGGAGCCAGGGACGAACAGCGGGGCTTTATCAACAAAAATCTTTCCCTTCATCCTAAAACAGAAATTGTAACCGGAATTATGGAATACGAATGTTCTTTGATTGTGAAAGAATTTTTTAAATCAAAACGTTAATTACTTTTTAACAATAGAATACATCACAATATCGTAATATTCTTCACCTTTTTTGATGTGTTGCTTTAAAACAGATTCCTTTTGCATGCCTATTTTTTCCATGATTTTTCCGGACGCAGGATTGTGAGGAAAGTGTGTCGCAAAAATTTTGTTGAAATATAATTCTTTAAACCCAAAATCAAGAATCACTCTTGCCGCTTCCGTTACGAAACCATTGTTCCAGAAGGGTTTTGCAATCCAATAGCCCAATTCGGCTTTCCCGTCTTCCCGGTCATGAAGCCCGATGGCTCCGATGATTTTCTCCTCTTTATCACGAATGGCAAATGTAAATCCTTTCCTGGTTTCAAAGCCTTCTTTTGACATTTTTAACCAAATTTCAGCATCTTCTCTTTGATAAGGATAAGGAATATTGGAAGTAAGATCAGAAAAAATTTTATCCTGCAAATAATCAACAATAAAAGGAAGATCCTCTTCTTTCAATTGAGAGAGAATGAGTCTTTCTGTTTCTATTCTTGGAAATTCTTTCATTTTTTAAACTTATTTTTTAACCACAAAAGTTACAAAAGATTTTTTAACACGTTAGAACGCATTAGTTTTAAAGCTAAAAAAGTTCACATAAGAGAAAATCAAAGATTTTCAAAAATCATGTGATCTTCTTGCAGTTTAGTAATCAACTTAAAATAACTTGTGTTAAAAAATCTTTTGTAACTTTTGTGGTAAAATCCTAAATATCTTTTCCTAAAAAGTAAAGTCCTTTCAACGTATGAAGCCTGTCCATTATGTGGATTTTATCCGTTAAGGGTTTGTAGACATGGGAAACTCCGCCTGTTGCTACAACAAAGCAATCATCATTTACTTCATCATTGATACGGTCGATAAAACCTTCCACCATTCCTAAGAACCCATATACCATACCGCTTTGCATACAGGTTACGGTGTCTAGTCCTAAAACTGTTTTTGGTTTTTTCAATTCGATTTCCGGAAGTTGGGCGGTTTGGCTGATCAGGGAATTTAAGGCTGTTACAATTCCGGGAGCAATGATTACGCCAAGCGTTTCACCGTCTTCCGCAACACAGCTTGCCGTAAGAGCCGTCCCGAAATCAAGGACAATTTTCTTTCTGTCCGGATACATATTGTGAGCAGCAACGAGATTGGCATAAATATCCGTTCCCATCTGCTTAGATTTTGCGACCACTCCTGAAGGGGTATTCCTGTCGACAATCACCGGAGTAATATCATGGATTTTCTTAATCGCCGAATTCATCACCTTGGTAAGCTGAGGAACAACGGAACCGATAATTACTTTGCTGATTGCTTTAGGCTCCACTTTATACGTCTGATACAGCATCAGCATCTGAACATACAATTCATCCGCCGTCCTGTAAGGCTTAGTATTGATAACCCACGAAATATCACAATTGTCATCATCAAAAAGCCCAAACCTGATATTGCTGTTTCCTATGTTTATTACGATTGAATTCATTTACTTGTTTTTCAGTTCTTCGATTTCTGCTTTCAGTTCTTCGATTTGTTGTTCGTAATTAGCAATCAGCTTTTTTGAAACTTCAGAATATTCGTTAAAGATATTGTCATTAAATCCTTGAAATCCGTGTGCATTATCCTTATTCTCTTGATTAAAATTTTTTTGAGATTCTGTATCCAAAAGATCATTAAGCGGAGTTTCCAATATTTTGGAAATATCAACCAATCGTTCTACGGTCAGCTTTGTTTCTCCTGTTTCTATTTTGCGGTATGCCGAAGTACTCAGATCAAGATCCTGAGCCATATTCTCATAAGAGAAACCTTTTTTACTGCGGATTTCCGCTATCTTTTTGATAATCTTTTCCATAATAGTAAAAATACTTTTCGTAAAAGTAATAATTTTTCCGCGAAAGTGTGTTGCGTATTAAAAAAATTATTTTAGTATTGCAAAAAATAATTCAACACGAAATGAAAAACAAATTTATTTCATGGCTGTCGCTTATGGCAGTCTTTATTTTTTTGCTGCAATCCTGCAGAAATGATCAATTCCCCGAACAGGAAACACACAACAACGGCAGTGCATTCCGTTTAACTTCAAAAACTATTTCTTTAAGTGAAAGTAAACATTTTGCTAAACTTTCCACTGAATTGCAAAAAGCAGAGCAAACATTTAAAACTTTCAAAGCAAATGTTTCAGGTAAGGTTGTTGATTACGGAAACGGTGTTTCAATAGATACTGAACAAGTGATCTATATAGAAAACGGATCCAACTATCACACTTACACCTTTAAAATTAACAGAGAAAATGCTCCCGCGGATGCTCCTGTAGAAAACTTATTATTAACCCCTCTTCCGGATGGAACGTACAGGGAGTTTTTGGTAACCTATAATTTTACGGAGCAAGAAAAACAGATCATCCTTTCAGGTGGAGATGTCAGCCGAAAAGGAAAAGTAGAAGTGACAGAACTTGAAAAAGGAACATTTGGAAATCCTATGGGAAAACAAACATGCGGCTATCAGGATGTAGATGTTTATTTCGCCTGCTACACAGGAGATCATCATGCAGGAAATGAAAGCACCTGGGGAAGCTGTAACTGGGAGAGTGCAGAAGGGGGTGGAGGCTATCCTGCAAAGCATTATACAATGGTTGCTATGGTATGTACAGGAGATCCTGACCCTATTGATGATTCTTTCTATCCTATCGGTGGAGGAGGAAGCTCGGGAGGTGGTGGAATCTTTCCAAATCCAGACCCACAGCCGGAAGAACCGCCCTGTGTAGTGGTACCCTCTACCTCACTAGATCCAACATTAACAGATGAGAATGGATGTGCTATCGGTACTCCTACTTTGCCGAATCTGGGCGGGAATCCGAAGTATACTCCTTGCAATAAAATAAAGACTATAATAAGCAAACCACAAATAAAAAGTTCTCTTATTACTTTAAAAGAACATTCCGGGACAAGTTCAAAAGACGAAGGAGGCTTTCAGGAATTAAAAAGTGGAACTTTTCTACCAGGAAGTGTCATTGTCAACAATCAAATAGAATTTGGAATAGGACCCAACTCTTTGGGAACTGTGCATACGCATCAACTACCAACCATTGCTATGTTTGCACCGAAAGATATTATGACATTTTTACATATTGTGAGAGAACAGGATGCTAGTACTCTTGGGAATGCATACAGTGGTATGGTATCTTCTACCGGAACTTATTTTATTAATTTTACAGGAACGGCATCTGATTTGCCTCTTGCTATGACGGATGCTCAAGAAGAAGCCTATGTAAAAAATTTAGTTAAAGAATATAAAAAGCATCACATACAAATTTTGGAATCTGAATATAAAGGTTTTGGTCAAAAAGCCTCAAATTTAGGTCTTGAAAAATTATTTTTTAATATGCTTGAAAAAATGGGGTTAAAAGATAAAATACAATTAATAAAAGTAAATGAAGAAAACGGAAGTACTACAACTTCAACAATAGAACAAAACTCAAACGGAATTCCAGAAACAAAATCTTGTTAAAATGAAAAATATAATTTTAATTCTATTTGCAATAACTACATCTTCATGTAATGCTCAAAATTTACCATTAAGCACGAAATATAGTCAAATTCCCAATAATGCACATATAAAAGATTTAAATAATGACTTAAACAAATATGTGGGAAGTTGGAATGCTTCTGTAGGAGATAAACAAATACATCTTTATATTACAAAACAAGAAGATCGGCCTATTAATTTAATAAGTAAAAGTTACTATAGTGATGTCTTGGTAATTAAATATGAAATTTTAGTTAATAATCAAATAGTAGAGAGTACAAAGAATTATACTCTTGAAAATGCTAATATCACTAGTATGGATTTAGATATTGATGGTTCTATAATTTTTGATTATGAAGGAGGAAAATGTGGTGTTGGTTGGGGAATGATTGATGTAACATACATCGATTCAACACACTTGAAATGGAATTACATACCAGAATCAACAGTTATTACTAATATAAATTGTCCAGATTATCCTGCCGGAGGTATAAAAATAAATTTACCGGATGAACCTAAAGATATAATTTTTACAAAACAATAATTCAAGCCTCTGAAAAGAGGCTTTTCAAATGATGAACATGAAACAAATATTATTCTTTTTAGTTTTTTCACCTGCTCTTTTTAATTCTCAGGTTATCAAAGACTCAATTTTAGGGAAACCTAAATATGTGAAAGAATCAGTTATTTAGCAGAGAGTTTTGCATTTAAAAAAGCCGATGAATTATGGAAGGGTATGCAGACTAAACTGGAAAACTATATTAATTTACCACAAAATGGAGGGTTGGCTAATAAGTTAGAACCTAAAACATATAGACCTGCTTACTCAAAGATTAAAAACTATTTGAAAAATAAGGCCCCCTTATCAAGTTTAGGCTGTAATTAATTCTTAATCTATGAAATTTGCGGATAATATACATAAATTATTATTAACAACTATTGTTTTTGTTTTTATAAAAAATATTCTTCAAATATTTTTTGGTTTAATCACTAGTTCTCCTAATAAACAATATGATAGTTTAATTCTAATTAATCCTTCAAATTTTACTGGTTCAACCTTAAAATTTTATTTAATCTATTTTTTTCTATACGAAATATTAATTATTGGTATAAGTGCTTATTTTCTTATATATATCTGTTTATTTTTTATAATTAAACGGTTCGGTAATAAAATATCACTACAAATTCTATATTTATTATTCCTATATAATATTTCGATTCTTTTTTTTAATGTAGAAATAAACTTCTTTTGTATAGTAATAGTATTAGCTTTAGGATTAATGAATTGGTATGTTTTTAAAAAAATCATTAATTAACTATAATCTTATGATAAAAAAAATATCATTCATCTTTTTATTAAGTCTATATAGTTTAATAAACTCACAAGTATTCAAAGAACCATATTATTTTATTGGCCCTGATGAAATGCATGTTTATAAACAGTCTCATGACACGTTATATGCATCAACAACATTTTCTTTGGAGCCATTTAATATAAATAAATATAAAAGTCATTATAAGATTTGGGATGTTACCGAAAAACCATCAGATTTTATAGTGATAAAATTAGAAACCCTTGACAGTATTCCATTAACAACTAAACCTTATCCGGAAGACAGATTTAAAATTTCTATATACAAAAATAAGAATGGAAAAGAGCTTATAATGGTAAGAGATATTAATCATCTAACCAAACAAGCAATGATAAACTATAACACAGATACAATTCAATTAAAGAATAACATAGGAATGAATCTATATAGCTTATCTTATATGAAAGAATTAATAAAGCTAAAAAAGGTTATCACTAAAAAAGATACCGATAAAATTGATAATGAGCTTAATGATCCTAAATATATAGCATTTATTGAAAATTATAAATTAGAGAATAAATTACCTGATCCTTATGCTTCTATTTTAACAGCAAGTTTAATCAATACTGCCTGTTTAAATCTTGGATACAGTCCTATCGGAGCTAGTTTTTCCATGAATATTATCAATTCCAACAAAAAGCTGAAAGAAAAAGAAAAGATAATTGATGAATTTTATAAACGTATAAATCCATAAAAAAACCGCAGAAAAAATCTGCGGTTTTTATTTATCTTAAAAATCATTTCACCTCAACAAAATTATCCTCCAAATTCACATCAGCAATTCTCTGGCTGAAATCAATTCCCAATACCGCCAACTGGGCTTTTGTATAAGGAACTATCACCGTGTATTCTTTCTGTGTCCACGGCCAGTAAGGAATTGTCTTAAACTCGCCGTACGCATCTTTTTCCTTCCAGGTGTGTGTCATATTCATTGGAATCTGGTACGTGATAATTTTCTTATCTGTTGTCATTACACTGAAATCAATAGGCATCGGAATTTGTCCTTTATTCACCAAAGTGATGGTTGTGGATTTTGCATCGTATTTTACGTCTTTAATTCCGTAATCGATCGTTTTTGTCGTGTTGATCCAATAATTCTGGAACCATTTCAAATCCATCCCCGAAACTTTTTGGGCAATATGCAGGAAATCCCTGTCAGACGGATGCTTCATACTCCATTGATCATAATACTGCTTCAATGTTTCAGCTAAATTCTGCTCTCCCATAATGTAACCCAACTGCACCAGATACAACTCCCCTTTCACGTAAGAAGCATAAGAGTAAGAAGTCCCGTTATCATGGTGGTCGCCAAACCAAACGGCCGGTTCTTCGATTCCTTTTTTAATGAAATTTCTATAACCATCCACTGATTTTGCAAACGGATTCGGGAGATCTTCCGGAAACAATTGCGACATCACAAAAGTCTCGGCATAGCTTGTAAACCCTTCATCCATCCACGGACGCATCGGCTCATTCGTAGCCAACATCTGCTGATACCAAGAGTGAGCACCTTCGTGAGCCATCAGTCCCATTAACCCCTGAATATCTTTCGCCTCACCCAAAATCATCGTGCACATTCCGTATTCCATTCCACCATCACCTCCCTGGATGAAAGCGTAAGTGGGGTAAACATATTTCCCGAAATGAGAATTCATCAACTGGAAATATTTTGTCACATAAGGCTGAGCCTGTTCCCAAACTTTCGTTTTATCATTATTCTGGTATACAAAAAACACTTTCGGGCCTTGCGGAACATCAAAACTTTTCACAATATAATCTTTGTCGGCACTCCATGCAAAATCTAGTATATTTTTCGCCGTCCATCTCCATATTGTTTTATTTTTTTCGGCTTTAATTTTTGCGTTTGGATCATAGCCTTTTACTTCTGCCGGGTTTTCAAGGATTCCTCCGGCTCCGATTACATAATCTTTATTGATTTTAATGGTAACATCAAAATCTGCGAACGGCGCATGGAATTCCCTTCCTACATAATCAAACGTTGCCCAGCCATCATAATCGTACTCCGCAATTTTCGGATACCATTGCGTCATGGTCATATCAACACCTTCCTTGTTATTTCTACCGCTTCTTCTGATCTGCTGCGGAATCACGGCATCCCAATCCATCGTAAAAGTTGTGGTTGAATTTGGCTTAATCGGTTCTGCCAGATACACTTTCATGATCGTTTCCTGAATTTCAAACTTCAGATCTTTACCATTTTGTTTGATCCAATGAATATTTTGCGTTCCTTCCTGATCTTTAGGAATAGAAGCCAATCTTGAAATTCCGTCTTTCTGCAATCTTGAATCACCATTTTTCCCTTGATTTGCCACTCTTTGGTCCATCATAGAATTTGGTTTGAAAGCATTCCAGTACAAGTGGAAATAGACAACTTTCAGTTCGTCCGGTGAGTTGTTGGTGTATTCCAATGTCTGATTTCCAGTGTAAGTAAATTTTTCTGCATTTACATCAATGTTCATCTTATATTTCGCAGCCTGCTGATAATAAGGACCTTGCTGCGCCTGAAATTGTGAAATGATAAATGCAAACAGGATTGCAACCGATTTTTTCATTTAAAATTTTATTTTTTTAAAGATATGTAATTAAAATAATAACCTCAAATGTGGAGTTATGATGAGGTTTTTGTTTTGTTCGTTATGGTTTTAGATTGATTTTAAATTTAATTGTTAAATATTTTAAACACGAATATCACAATGTCTACACAATTTTAAGCACGAACAGTATTCGTGTTATTCGTGAAAAAATTAGTACTTATTTATGCTTTAGTTCAAAAGCTTTTTAATCAAAGTAATCTGCCCAAGATGATAGTAAGCATGTTCGATCATTCCATCAATATTCCTTAAATAAGTCCCGTACTTTTCATCAACAAATACTTCATTCATTTTAGAATCGGGCATTTGTTCCAATAAGGCTGCAAATTTTTCGGAATCCGTCCATAGTTTATTTAATAAAGCTTCCCATTGTTCCTGAGACTCAATTGGTGGAAGATCAAAACTGTATTTATCTTTTATTTCCAAATCGCCGCCTTCAAATACATTCACCAATCCTGCGACATAGTAATCAATATGAAAAGTGAGCATAGCGATGGTATTTAAAGAACCGACCTTTGTTGTTGCCGTTTCCCAGGCTACATCTTTAAGCTGATCTTTAAAATTAGTATTGGCAATCCATAAACCATCAAGCAATACTTCCCGAAATCTTTTGGCTAATTGTGAAGTTGAACTCATTGTTTTAATTTTTTTTAAAGATAATTAATTTGATTTACTCGCGGATTTTACAGCTGACGTAGTTTTTCCAATCACCCTTGTCAAGGTTTTGAACCTTGACAAGGATAGAAATTAGTGTAATTCGTGAAAAAACTAGTGCCATTTGTGTTTAAAAACAAAAAACCTCAAATGCAAAAACATTCGAGGCTTATATTTAATTTAAGAATAAACTATTTTTTAATAGAAACTTCCTTTTTTCCGTGTTGCAAAATTTTCTCCAAGATTCTCAACGTAATAAGATAAGTCGGCTTCACACCCGTAAGTCCCAAACCTCCCGAAGAAAGCGTACTTCCTGTTTCCAGAGGATTATCCGAAGCATAATACGCATAGCAGACGAACAGATCCGGTGCAATATGATGCCTGATTTTAGACGCCACCTGAATGGCTTTTTGATAATGAGCTCCTTCCATTTCAAGACCGATTGCCTTCCATGAAGTATTCATAAAATAAGAAAGAATATCCCTGTTTTGAAGTGAAGTTCCTAAAACGGTAATCATCGGACCTTCAAAAGCCTGCAATTCATCATCAATAAAATCATCCAGTTTTAAGGCATTTTCAAAAGGATAATTATCTGCCGTTCCTTCAAAAATATGGGCGGTCGGGATCATGATATCTCCTTTTCCACCGGCAAGAATTCCCGCTTTCCCCATGATAGAAACAGATTTTACCTTCATCATATACACCTCTTCTTTCTGCTCGAAAGGCCTCAACAATTCATCCATTACCTCAAAAGCCTGCTCGCCGAAAGCATAATCGAAAACCATGATCACATCGTCTCCACCGTATTTTATGTGTCCGAAAGGAGTATTCTTAAGATTTGTTTTGCTTAAATCAATAATCTGAACATCAATATTACTTCCGCTCTTGTCATTAATATAGATCAAACCTTCTTCCAAAGCATATTTTGAAACCTTGTCGCGAAGTTCTTTTTTATCAGAAATATCTCCGTATAATTTGTAATCAACTTCTTTAGGGTCTTTTTTCTTTAAAGCATCGTTTGCATACAGCATATTTTTCACCGAGTGCATGTTGGCAGAAATGATATGCAGCGGACGCATGTGAAGATCGTTTTCAAACAAAACTTCTTTCACTTTGTTGGCCCATTTTTCACCAAAATAATGATGTCCTACCCTTTCCTTTAATATCGCACTGAAATGAATTTCCCTTTCTCTCGTCTGTTTTGCATCCTCCAGGCTTACTTTTCCTAAGTTGTAGATGATTTTAAATAAACGGTCCGGATTGCTGTCATCCCCGAAAGTATTGTAAGCATTTAATGTCTCATCAAAAGTTCTTCCTATTAAAGAAGATAAATGAATAAGAGCAACCTCTTTTTCTCTTCTGCTGAATTTTTTTTCGCCTTTTACTACTTCTTCAATAATTTTAAAAGCGCGTGTCGGTTTCCAGTTTTCATCCTGAATGAAGGCCAGATTTCTAATTTTATCCGCTTCTATAAATAAAAATGTAAGGTGAGTAAGAATATCATAGATTTCCGAACGTCCTAGAAGAACTTCAATGTTCATCTGATGCTCATCGATTCTGTAGCAGTTTCTTCGTCTTTTTTTAGGTACTATTGGCTCGAAACTTCCTTTATCAAAACCTTCATCTGATGTAAGATGAATAAAAGCGCATTCTTCAATCCCTTCCGGAAGCCTGTCCAGAACGTACATCAAACCATCCAATTCCAATTTGCTCGGAATATTCATGCTTCCGTAAATTTCCGGATTAATGGTCTTCAACAAACTTCTGATACTCTCTCCTGAAACACCGGCGGGTTTAAAAAAACCTCTGTAAAAGAGGTGTCTCATAGAAATATACAATCTTTCAATTGCTTCCGTTGTTTCTCTTGCTCTAGAATTTGTCATAAAATAAATTTCACACAAATATACAAAATCTCCCTGCAACTTATTTTAAGTAACTTTTAATAAATGGTTTAACGTAATATTTATATATGTTATTAGTAATTGTAAGCGATCTTAATATGTAGTATCGGGTTTTAAACTTTATAATGGCTTTACCCCTTTTCAAAAACCAAATCACTGTTTAAAATTTATTTAAAATTAAAATTACCCCTTAAAATTTTAGGGTGAAAATATTTTCAATTCATTTTTTTTGTAAATTTGCCCTGTAAAAATTAACCTTATTATGTCAACTTTAAGATTCAAAGCGTTAGAAACCCTACCATTCAAGGACTTTAGAAAAGATAATTCTGTTGAAGTCCCTGCAAAATTGTCAGAATTATTCTGTCAGAATGTTTTCTCAGAAGAGACAATGAGAGAATATTTAACAAAAGAAGCATTCCAATCTATTTTGGATGCGATGAAAAAAGGAACTAAAATCCAAAGACACATTGCAGACCAGGTAGCTGTAGCTATGAAAGACTGGGCAATGAGCAAAGGAGTAACTCACTACACGCACTGGTTTCAGCCTTTGACAGGAAGTACTGCAGAAAAGCACGATTCTTTCTTCACCCCAATTGAAGGAGGTAGAGCAATCGAAAGATTCAGCGGAAACTTATTGATTCAGCAGGAGCCGGATGCATCTTCTTTCCCGAACGGTGGTATCAGAAACACTTTCGAAGCCAGAGGTTATACCGCTTGGGATCCTACTTCTCCAGCTTTCATTATGGGAACTACATTATGTATCCCTTCTATTTTCATCTCTTATACAGGAGAAACTTTAGATTATAAAGCACCTCTTTTAAGAGCGTTGAACGCTGTAGACGAAGCTGCAACCAACGTAATGCAGTATTTTGACAAAAATGTAACAAAAGTAACTCCAACTTTAGGTTGGGAACAAGAATATTTCCTGGTTGATTCAGCATTGTATCAATCTCGTCCGGATTTAGTTTTAACAGGTAAAACTTTATTGGGACACTCTCCGGCAAAAGGACAGCAATTAGATGACCATTATTTCGGTTCAATTCCTACAAGAGTAATGAACTTCATGAAGGAATTGGAAATCGAATGTATGAAATTGGGTATTCCTGTAACAACTAGACACAATGAGGTTGCTCCAAACCAATTCGAGCTTGCTCCAATGTTTGAGGAAGTAAACGTTGCCGTAGACCACAACTCTTTGTTGATGGATATCATGGCGAGAATTGCTCACAGACACCACTTCCATATTTTATTCCACGAAAAACCATTCGCAGGAGTAAACGGAAGCGGAAAGCACAACAACTGGTCTTTAGCAACTGACACAGGTGAAAACTTGTTAAGCCCTGGAAAAAATCCTAAGAAAAACTTACAGTTCTTAACGTTCTTCGTGAATACAATTAAAGCGGTTCACGAATATGCGGATCTTTTAAGAGCAAGCATTGCATCAGCAAGCAACGATCACAGATTGGGCGCAAACGAAGCTCCGCCGGCAATTATTTCTGTATTTATTGGGAGCCAGTTGTTCAGAGTATTGGAAGAGCTTGAAAAAGTAACGGAAGGAAAACTTTCACCAGACGAAAAAACAGATTTAAAACTAAATGTTGTTGGAAAAATCCCTGAAATCTTGTTAGATAACACTGACAGAAACAGAACTTCTCCATTTGCATTTACAGGAAATAAATTCGAGATCAGAGCGGTAGGTTCTTCTGCAAACTGTGCAGAATCTATGACGGTAATGAATACAATTGCGGCAAAACAATTAAGCGATTTCAAAAAAGAAGTTGATGCCTTAATTGAAACAGGTCTTAAGAAAGACGAAGCCATCTTCAACGTATTAAGAGAATACATCAAGCAGTGTAAAAACATTATGTTTGAAGGTGACGGATATTCTGATGACTGGGCGAAAGAAGCTGAAAAGAGAGGCCTGAATAACTGGAAAACAACTCCTGAAGCATTAAAGCAGGAAATGAATCAGAAATTCCTTGATCTGTATGAAGAAATAGGAATCTTCAATCATAGAGAGGTTGAGGCTAGAAATGAAATCAAATTAGAAAAATATTCTACTGTGATTGATATTGAAGCAAGAGTTTTAAGTGATATCGCAAGAAACCACATTATTCCTTCTGCTTTAAATTATCAGAACAGATTAATTGAAAATGTAAAAGGTCTTAAAGAAATTTTCGGAGATAAAGAATTCAAGACATTAGCAAAAGAGCAAATGAGTCTGATCACAAATATTTCTGAAAATGTATCTAAAATCAAGCTAGGTGTTGAAGACCTGATCAAGGCAAGGGAAGCGGCAAAAGCCGTAACAGACAGCCAAAAACAGGCAGAAGACTACTGTAACAAGGTAAAACCTCTATTTGATATAATCAGAGATGCTTCTGATGATCTTGAAATGATGGTGGATGATGAGCTTTGGCCAATGACAAAATACAGAGAAATGTTATTTACAAAGTAACATTTGTAAAGTTCCATATTAATTACACTCCCCGGCATTTTTCCGGGGAGTTTTTTTGTTTTATTAACAGATATAAAAGTTGGAGTTTTAAAACCTGAAGTACGATTAGTAAAGGAATTACATTTATTTTGTTAAAAAACCTTAATAAAAAAAACCGCACACTCACCGAAAATAGGCGGTTGCGGTTTGTTTTTCTTTAACATACTTAGATAATATGTTAAAATGTGTTAAAAATAGAACCTGATAATAATCATATCAAAGCCCTTTTGGCTGGAATACATATTTTTGTAATGCTTTTGAAAAATAATATTCCATTTTTAACACGGATAATCAAATATATATGAAGAAAAGAGTTTTGTTTTATTTAGTTGCTTTCGTTTCTACAGTATCGTTACAATCGTGTGTTACAAATTACGTAGTTTCAAAACCAGCAACTTACACTAAAGAATACAAAACAGATGCCAAACTAGCTTCTATCGACACAAAGAAAATGGAGCAGGATAAGCAGCAATTGATCAACTCATTTCTTGCTGAAAAGGCGGCATCTTTAGCTAATGCTAAAAATTCTATTAAAAATTCTGAAATTGCAAAATCAATCAGACACAATAAAACCATCGACAATATCCTTACAGAGGCGCAAACTTACCTTGGAACGCCTTACAGATACGGAGGAATGACAAGAAACGGTATCGACTGTTCAGCGTTTGTTCTTTCAGTTTTCGGGGCAGCAGCAGGGCTTAGCTTACCTAGAGTAGCAGCTTCTCAGGCTCAGGAAGGTGAAAAAATCGAAAAAAGCGAGCTTCAGAAAGGAGATTTGATTTTCTTTTCTCATGGCAGAAGAATTTCTCACGTAGGTATTGTAGAAAGCGTAACAGAAGACGGTGAAGTGAAATTCATCCACGCAGCTACTTCAAGAGGCGTAATGGTTTCTTCACTGAATGATTCTTATTGGGGACCTAGATACAGATTCGGAAAAAGAATTATCAATGAAAACGGAGAAGCTTATAACAATCTTGCAACGACGACTCCTGCATCAAACGGAACAAGTTTTTAATTTTAAATAATTGATTTAAATAATGAAACCATCAAAATTTTTGATGGTTTTTTTATTGCTCGTTGGTGAGACTCTCGAAACCAACAGCTGTATTTTTAACTACCCCGTCTTTTTGCCTTGCAAAAATCCACCCCTTCAAGGAAGGGGAATATAGCATCGCTAATACTAGCTTCTAGCTTCTAGCTTCTAGCTTCTAGCAAAATTAACTATTCCTGTCAATTTCAATATCGAATTTATGCAAAAGTCCATAAACTTCGGATAGAGAAAATTTAGCCTTTTTAAGCCTGTTCTGAGAAGGTTCTATTGAATAGTTGACTGAAGTCCTGAAATCTGCTTTTTCAAGGTTTGTATTCTCGAAAATAGCTCCGGATAAGTCGCATCCGCTAAATATTGCATTTGATAAATCACATTCTGCAAAATCAACTTCTATTAATTTTGAATTTTTAAATAAAGTCTTTTTAATGGTAGTTTTATAAAAGATAGAATTGTTTAAAGAACAACCATCAAACCTGAACGACATCCCGAATTCATTACAGTCATTAAAATGAAGCCCAAACATTTTGCATTCTTTAAAAACCACATCACGAAAAGCCGTTGTAAGAAGTTTTGCCATGCTCATATTGCATCCGATAAATTCACAGTCATTAAAGCTGAAACCGGAAAGATTTGCATATTCAAAATTGCAGTTCTTGAATATGCAGTTTTCGTATTCGCCTTTTTCTAAAGGTTGTTGGGTGAAGTCTGTGTTTTCGAAAGTTTGGTCCAGAACGTGTGCTTCTTTCATTGGAATTATGATTAATAGAATTTAAAAAAGAATATTATTAAACTTCCAGCTTCCCACCTCGAAACTTCAGCCTATTACACCAAGCTATTCCTATCCGAATAATTCAGTTTAAAAAAAATAAAAGTCATGATCGAAAAGGCAAGCAGCGAGCTTCCTCCATAGCTAAAGTAAGGCAGCGGAATACCAACTGTCGGGAAAAGGCCCATTACCATTCCTAAATTGATCGTAAAGTGCATTAATAGGATCGAAGCAAAGCAATATCCGAAAACACGGTTAAATGCTGATTTCTGCTGTTCTGCGAGATAATAAATCCGGCCGATGAAGACCAAGTAACAGAGAATAAGGACGGCACTTCCAACAAAGCCCCACTCTTCACCCACTGTACAAAAAATATAATCGGTTTCCTGCTCAGGAACGAATTTTCCCTGTGTTACGGAACCTTCACGATAACCTTTTCCAAAAAGCCCACCGGAACCTATCGCAGTTTTTGAGTATAATAAATTATATCCAGACGTATCTCTGAACGCTTTTTCGCCTTTATATAAAACTTCAATTCTTTCTCTCTGGTGTTTTGGAAGCTTTTCTAAAATCTTTGGTGATGCAAAAGCTAATCCGCACAATAAAACAACAGAACCAACAATTCCGGAAATAGAAATAATATTCCAGGACATTTTATAGTAATTCATAGCAATCCAACCTCCGATAATGAGGACAATGGCTCCAGCTACATAAATTGGATTTATCGCTAAAGAAATCAGGAAAACACCCGCAAAAAGAAATCCTATCCCGAATAGTAATCCGCTCAATCCCTCACGATACAACGCAATGAAAAAAGCAATGAAAACCAACATTGATCCTACATCCGGAATCATCAAAACTACTGCCGCCGGAATTCCTACAATGGCAAGTGTAGTATAAAGAGATTTTTTATTACTTAAATTAAATTCTGGCCCGGAAACATAATTGGCAAGCATTAATGCTGTTCCTATTTTCGCAAATTCCACCGGCTGCATCGTAAAACTCCCAAATTTGTACCAGTTTTTCTGCCCAAGAATTTCTTTACCAAAAGGGAAAAGCCCGATAAGAAGTAAAACACCGCCAATGTATATAATTGCTGACATGTTTTCGAAGAATTTGCTTCTTCCCACGAAAATTATTAATCCTACAAACAAAGAAATACAGAAGAAAATCAATTGCTTTTCTCCTAACTTGTGGTCAACACTGTAGATATTTGCAATGGCAAAAATGCAAAGCAGGAAATACAGGCCGAGACCCAATTTATCTATTCCTTCAGCCCATTTCATTACTTTGTTGATTTTGTATTTTTATTATTCTTTGTTTCAATATCTATCTGTTTCTGCAGCTTTGCCTTTTGTTGCTTAATAAAATCCAAGCTGTCCTGAATCCTTTTTTGCTTTATAGAATCTTCTTTCGGATCTTTATAAAGACCTTTACGCTTCAAATCAGCAATCCATTGACGTTTGTATTCAGGCATAAAGCTGGAGGTTGTCATCTTTTTGTAAAGATGTTCACGCTTCAGATCTCCTGTGATATATTTTTCAGCAATTACAGTCGCTGCAGGACCTGCCCAAGTCGCCCCGAAACCTGCATGCTCCATTACCGCAGCCACAACAATTCTCGGTTTGTCTGCAGGTGCTATCAGCACAAAGATAGAGTTATCTTTCCCTTGTGGAACCTGTGCTGTACCCGTTTTTGCCAACTGTGTAAAATCATTTGATTTCAAACCATGCGCCGTACCTCTCAAAACTACAGCTTCCATACCTTTCAGTACCGGTTCAAAATGTTTCGGATCAACAAGTGTTTTATGTTTTGTCTTAAATCTTTTATCAGGATTCGGTTTTCCATCAATGGATTTTACGATATGTGGAGTGTAATACCAACCTTTATTAGCGATGGCTGCAACATAATTGGCCAATTGAAGCGGAGTAACCAAAACATCTCCCTGCCCCATTCCGTTGAAGACAGCCCCGGTAGCTAAAGGGTCCCAGTTTTTAGGGTCTTTTTTCGAACCGCTTGCCTTCAGAATAGATTGCATTCTTTTTTCATAGAATTCACCGGAAGGAATTCTACCCTTTGCTCCTACCGCAAAGTCGTTGTTCAGAAACTCTCCTACACCAAAGCTACTCATGATTTTCTTCCATTCGTCCACTCCTTTTGAGGGATTTCCCGGATATTTGTTTATAATCGCTAAATAAGCGTAAGAAAAGTAGCAGTTACTGGAAATCTGAATCGCGGGAATCAAGGGATCTGCTCCACCATGCCCTTTAATTCTTAATCCTCTATAATTGAATCCGCCACCACAGGGGAAAATCGTGTTTTCATCCATCACTCCCATCTGCATTGCCGCTAAAGCGGTTAACAATTTAAAAGTAGACCCCGGAGGGTAAGCTGCCTGAAGCGATCTGTCGAAAGTAGGCTGATTGTCGTAAATAGTATCTTTTGAAAGAGCGTATAAATTTTTAGATTTATTTGGGCCTGTAAATAAGTTCGGATCAATATCCGGTCCGGTGGCTGCAACAAGAACTTCACCGTTATTCGGGTCTATTGCAACAATTGCTCCGTGTTTGTTGACCAACATTTCTTCGGCCATTCTCTGAAGATCGTAATCAATGGTTAAAGTAAGATCTTTTCCGGTAACCACATCCTTATCCAGAGATCCGTTTTTATAAGAACCTATATTTCGAAGCTTGATGTCTTTTTGAATATACTTCATTCCTTTTATCCCACGAAGTTCTTTTTCATACGACTTTTCAACGCCGGTTTTCCCGATGAAATCGCCTGGTAAATAATAGGTTGAGTCTTTTTTAATTTCCCTCTCATTTACTTCACTGGTATATCCCAAAAGGTTTCCGGAAGTAGAAACTTCATATTGACGCTGAGGTCTCTGAACAATACTGAAAGCAGGATATTTAAATATAATTTCCTGGACTCTCGCAATATCTTCCCTGCTCAAATCCTTCATAAAAGTCATCGGGTTCAGCTTGGAATAATATTTTTCTTTTTTAATAAGCTGAATTCTTTTGATAAAATCATCCTTTGTAATTCTCATTAAACTACAAAAGCCAAGGGTGTCAAAATCCGGTTTCATCAAAGCCTGAGTGAAAGAAATTTCATAGGCAGGCTGGTTCCCCACGAGGATTTTACCGTTACGATCAAAAATCACCCCTCTTTGTGGAATTACATATTCAATTTTAATGGAAGTATTCGCTGCATTTAAAGCATAACGATCAGTTAATAACTGCAAATATGCAAGTCTCGCCACGAAAATCAAGGCGATAATAACGAGAATGGAAAAAATTTTTAAATAACGTGTGTTCAAACTTTTTGTTTGATTTTAAATATTAATGCATACATAACTATAAATATAAACGAAATTATACTCGTTACCAATACATTAAATAATATTTCAAAAAATCTACTAAACTTAAAGAACTCTATATATTGTACTAAAAGCTGATGTAAAAAGATACTCGAGAATAAAAACAATAAAAACTGCCCCCATTGAAGGGACTGAAAAGAGAAAAAATCTGTGGAAGTATCCGTAGAAGTTCTGAAAATCAAGGTTCTGAAGTAAGCGATCAGGGTTGTTGCAAAAGCATTGATCCCGCCCTCGTTCAGGAACATATCGATTGATAGTCCTATCAGAAAACTTAAAGCCAGAAACTGAAATTTATTTCTAAAAAAGGGATAAAACATGACAAATACAGGATACAGCACCGGAGTGTATTTCCCGAAAATAGTGACCCTGTTCAATACAAATATTTGTAATGCAACCAGGAAAATCATGATTAATATGTCGGTAAATAAAGTTCTGCTAATCATTTTCCTTATTTATTACGGCTTGCATTGTATCCTGAATTTTTTGCACCTCAGCTTTTTTAAGATTCTTAACAACGAAAACTTTTTGCAAAGCTCCCATTTTTTCACTTAATTCCACTGAGATATCCCAGAATCCTGTTTTATTATCAACGGAGTAGCCCGCTACAGTTCCTATCATTACGCCTTTAGGGAAAATTGCTGATTTCCCGTCTGTTACAACAGTATCACCAACTTTCAAAGCAACATATTTGGGAATATCCGCCAGGTGCATTACTCTGGAATTATCCCCATTCCAGGTAAGTGTTCCAAAATAGCCTGAGCTTTTTAAAGAAGCATTAATCCTGATTCTATTAACACTCAAAACCGATTGTACCAATGAGTAGCTATCCGTAGAATTGATCACAATTCCCGCAATACCTCTCGGAGCCATTACCCCCATCTGAGGAAATACCCCGTCTCGTCTGCCCCGGTTGATTGTAAAGTAATTATTTCGTCTGTTAATACTGTTGAAAACAATTTCTCCATCCACGAATGTATAGATTTGTCCGCCTCCCAGCGTATCATGAACTTTTCTGAACTGAGGATTTGCAGCGCCCTGTTTTCCGTAAAGCTCAACCATTAAAGCCTTGTTTTGAGCAACAAGATCTTCATTAATCTGCTTTAGTTTCAAATAAGAAACACCCTCATCAATATACCCTGAAACCCAGGAATTGAACGCGGCAGTCTGGCCGGCAATCCAGGATCTTTGCATGGCATTTTTAGAGAATATCAGAACCAGAGCAATGATTTGCAGGAATATAAAGAAGACAAAAAGCGCGTTCTTCGAAAATAATCTCAGCAAAAATCCCATTCAGATGTGTTCGTAAAAAGGTTAGAATTATTTAATCAGGAAATTGAATTTATCCATATTCTTAAGCGCAATACCCGTTCCGCGAACTACAGCTCTCAACGGATCCTCTGCAACAAATACAGGAAGACCGGTTTTCTTGTGTAATCTGTCCGCAAGACCTCTCAATAAAGCACCACCACCAGCAAGATATATACCGGTTTTGTAAATATCAGCAGCCAATTCCGGAGGCGTAAGAGAAAGTGTTTCCATTACGGCATCTTCAATTCTGATGATAGATTTGTCTAATGCACGGGCAATTTCTTTGTACCCAACCATAATTTCTTTCGGCTTACCTGTGATAAGGTCTCTACCCTGTACCGGAATATCTTCAATATCAACATCTAAATCTTCAACGGCAGAACCTACTTCGATTTTGATTCTTTCTGCAGTTCTTTCCCCGATGTAAAGATTATGGTGAGTTCTTAGGTAATAAGCAATATCATTGGTAAATACATCACCTGCAATTTTCACAGATTTGTCGCAAACGATACCTCCTAGAGCTACCACCGCAATTTCCGTAGTACCACCGCCTATGTCGATAATCATGTTACCTTCAGGCTTTTGAACGTCGATTCCAACCCCGATTGCAGCAGCCATTGGCTCATAAATCAACCGTACTTCTTTTGCATTTACTTTCTGAGCAGAATCTCTTACCGCTCTTTTTTCAACTTCAGTGATACCGGAAGGAATACAGATCACAATTCTCAAGGCAGGCTGAATAAATTTGCCTTTAATACCAGGAATTTTTTTGATAAATTCTTTAATCATGTGCTCAGAAGCGTGGAAATCTGCGATTACCCCATCTTTCAACGGACGAATCGTTTTGATATCCTCGTGAGTTTTACCCTGCATATGTTTTGCCTGCTCACCGACGGCAATCGGCCTACCCGTAGAACGTTCAATTGCAACAATTGACGGCTGATCTATAACAATTTTATTATTATGGATGATAAGGGTGTTGGCAGTACCAAGGTCTATCGCAATTTCTTGCGTAAACATATCGAATAAACTCATATTTTCCTTCTGATTTTTTAAAGATTTACAAAGATATAAATTTAAGACTACTAAAGAAATTCCGTAAGCATATAATTTGGTTAAAATTTTATTAAAGTTTTCAACAATCCATTAACTTTTATTTTAAGTATTTATCACATAAAATTCAATTAAAATTAAGGGGATTGGCGGCTGGAAGCGGGATGGTGGAAGATGGAAATTTTTCTGAGGTCACAGTATATTTTGCTTACGAATGATAAACCTTAAAATTTTTAACATTTGACTCAAATCTAAGAGCAAAAGCTTAACATAAAAATGCTAAACTATTTTTAATTATTTAGAACCATCCCAAAATAGTTATTTACGATAATTATCATATACAGTATCAGAGAACGAATTGCTAAAAAAAATGTAAATTTGCCACGCTTATGTTACAGTATTCCAACATACATCAAACGTCGAATTTTGCCGTACTTTCCATTAGCTTTGAAAAGGCTGATGTAGAAACGAGGGGGAAGTTTGCGTTCTTTGATGAAAATATCAAAAGCTTTGTGACCCGGATTCATGACGAGGATTTAGGGGATGCATTTGTGGTTTCTACCTGTAACAGAACCGAAATTTATACCACTTCTCCCAATTATCTTTTAGTAGCTGAAGAATATTGTAAAACCATTGGAGTCAATTTGATGGATTTTTTACAGTTTGCTAATATTTTAACCAAAGAAGAAGCCTTAACACATTTATTCAGAGTGGCGGCCGGCCTGGAAAGCCAGATTATCGGGGATTTTGAAATTATCGGGCAAATCAAAAAAGCATATAGCCGTTTCAAAAAAGAAAGGCAAAATTCTAATCCTTATTTGGAAAGAGCGATTAATTCTGCGATTCAGATTTCGAAAAGAATTAAAAATGAAACCGGGATTTCCAACGGTGCAGCTTCTGTTTCTTATGCTGCGGTTCATTATATTTTAAATAATCAAAAAAGGATTACTGAAAAAAATATTCTTTTGCTGGGTGTTGGTGAAATCGGACAAAATACAGTTGAAAATCTGGTAAAACACGTTTATCAGCCAAAAATTAAAATCGCCAACCGAACAAAGGAAAAAGCTGCAAAAATTTCTGAAAAATATAATATTCCTAATATTGATTACACAGAATTTGATAAAGAGCTGAAAAATACAGACATTCTCATCGTAGCAACCGGAGCCAAACACCCGATCGTCAACAAATCCCATTTCCCGAACGGAAAGGAAACGCTTGTTATCGACCTTTCGATTCCGCATAATGTTGAAAAAAATGTAACGGAAAACGAAAATGTAACGTTGATTGATGTTGATGAGCTTTCAAAACAGATTCAGGAAACCATTCAGCAGAGAGAAAAAGAAATTCCGAAGGCTGAAAAAATCATTAAGGAAATGACAAAAGATTTCCTTGAATGGGAAAAAAAGAGAAAACTGGCTCCCAATATTCATCATTTCAAAGCGGTTCTAAAGAATATGGAACGTAATGAAATGCACAATTTTTACAAAAAAAATAAATACATAAACATCACGGACATGGAACTTTCCGATAAAATGATTCAGAAAATTACCAACCGTTTTGCAAAATATATAATAGATAATCCGTTAAAAGCCGAAGAAATTAGTAAATTAATGCACGAAATATTAGTTGAACAACCAAACAACGAATTCAATGAAAAGCATTAGAATCGGAACAAGAAATTCCGCACTTGCACTTTGGCAGGCAAGAGAAGTTGCGAGACATCTTCAGAACAATAATTATTTAACGGAAATTGTACCCATCGTATCTTCGGGGGATAAAAATCTTACTCAACCCCTTTATTCTTTGGGAATCACCGGGATTTTTACGAGAGATCTTGATGTCGCATTACTGAATGACGAGATTGATATCGCCGTACATTCTTTAAAAGACGTTCCTACTGTTTTACCTGAAAATATTGAGATGATTTCTTATCTGGAAAGAGATTTTCCACATGACGTTCTGATCAGAAAAGAATCTGCACAGAATAAGGAATTCCACGAACTGAAACTAGCGACAAGCAGCCTAAGAAGGAGAGCTTTTTGGCTGAAAAACTTCCCACAAGCTGAATTTTCTGACATTCGTGGAAATATACAGACACGCCTTCAGAAGCTTGAAGAAGGAGATTTTGATGCCACTATTTTATCTTTAGCCGGAATCAAAAGGATGAAAATGGACATCGATTACGAAATGCTGCCGTTCTTAATTCCTGCCGCATCACAGGGCGTAATTGCTGTTGCGGGACACTCTGAAAAGACAGAAATCAACGAAGTTGTAAGGCAGTTTACCAATCACACAAAAACGCAAATCTGCGTAGAAATCGAAAGAAGCTTTTTAAATACTCTGGAGGGAGGTTGTACTGCACCCATTGGAGCTTTTGCAGAGATTTTTGATGACCAGATCCGTTTCAAAGCGGCTCTTTGTTCGCTGGATGGTAGAAACTGTATCGCTACCGATGAGAATTTCGTTTATGAAGAAGGAGAAAATTATGGAAAGAAATTTGCGAAAATTGTTCTCGAAAACGGCGGAAAAGAATTGATGGCAGAAATTAAAAACCAACTTTAGATTTAATTAATTCTAAATTTTGGATTTTAAACTTTAGATTATTAGCTTAAATCCTCAGCTTTTCTCAAATGTAAGAAACATGAAAATCTTATTTACTAATAATATAGACCCATCTGTGATATCCGGAGAGTTAGGAGAGGATATTCTGGTTGATTGTGTTGAGGTAATTAAGACCAATCCTATAAAAGTAAATCCATTTGATTTAAGAGATTGCTCTTTGATTTTTACAAGCGTAAATGGCGTTGACGCTTTCTTTAAGAATCATTTTAAACCCAACGAAAATTTTACTTCAAAAAATTACAATAAAATCTATTGTGTTGGCGAAAAAACAAAACGGGAAATAAGAAAACACGGTTTCGGGACTTTTAAAGTTTTGAAAAATGCAGATACGCTCTCCAGGTTTATTATTGATAACTGCCAACATGAAAAATTCCTACATTTCTGTGGAAATATAGCATTGGACGTTCTGGATCACAATCTTCCCCTTCAAAATATAAAGTATAAAAAAATTACGGTTTACAATACTGAGGAACTCAATCCTCTGATAACTGAAAAATATCATGCGGCTGTTTTTTTTAGTCCGAGCGGAGTTCGTAGCTTTGCAAAGCAAAATTTTTTTGGTGATATGACGCTTTATTCCATCGGGGAAACAACAACTGATGAACTTAAAAAGTATACCTCAAAACCGGTTTTAACTTCTCATGGGAATACGTTGGCATCTATTTTGGAATTGATGCGGAAACAATTAAAAAAAACATAAAAATGAAAAAATTAACACTTTTATTTATCAGTTTGTTATTTATTTTTTCCTGCTCATCCAGAAGTACATTCAACCCGAATGATCCCAATGTAGTTTATTCTGAAGCTCATAATTACTACATGGGTAAAATGGATAATGAAGAAGTTATTTCTAAAAAAATTACCTCTTTCAAAGAATTCAGCAGCCTTTTTGCTATGGAGCCAAAAATAGGTAAAGACGGATATGCGCTTTCAGATGGAAAACCAACACAAATTGATTTTTCAAAGAATAATGTAGTTGCATTAATTGCTCCTCAATCTTTTAAGAATAAGGAAATTGTAGTCAATAACATTGTGAAAGATCAAGGAAATATAATTGTCAGATATTCAATAAAAGACAAAACAGTAACCTCTACAACTAGTCATTTTAATCCTTTTAAAATACTTATTATTGATAAAAGGTACGATGGCAATATCAGTTTAAATAAATTATGATTAAAAACGACCTGTATTTAAAAGCGCTTCGCGGAGAAACCGTGGAAAGACCGCCCGTTTGGATGATGAGACAAGCCGGAAGATATCTGCCGGAATTCATTGCTCTTCGTGACAAATTTGATTTTTTCACAAGATGTCAGACCCCGGAACTGGCTTCAGAAATCACTGTACAGCCTATCAGAAGGTATCCTTTGGATGCTGCGATTTTGTTCTCTGATATCCTGGTGGTTCCTCAGGCGATGGGAATTGATTTTAAGATGAAGGAAAATGTTGGCCCGTGGTTGGATAATCCGATAAGAACGCTGGAACAGGTTCAAAATGTTATAGTTCCTGATGTGAACGATACATTAGGGTATGTTTTTGATGCCATTGAACTGACTTTGCAGAAATTAGACAATGAAATTCCGTTGATCGGTTTTGCAGGTTCTCCATGGACGATTCTTTGCTACTGTGTGGAAGGAAAAGGAAGTAAAGCTTTTGATATTGCGAAATCTTTCTGTTTCCAACAGCCGGAAGCAGCGCATTTATTACTTCAGAAAATTACAGATACTACGATTGCTTATTTGAAGAGAAAAGTTGAAAAAGGAGTTTCTGCGGTTCAGGTTTTTGATTCCTGGGGCGGAATGCTTTCTCCGTCTGATTATCAGGAGTTTTCTTGGAAATATATCAGCCAGATTGTTGAAGCCTTAAGTCCATTGACACACGTTGTTGTTTTTGGGAAGGGTTGCTGGTTTGCTTTAGAGGAAATGACTCAGTCTCCGGTTTCTGCTTTGGGTGTTGACTGGACGATTAAGCCCGAGTTTGCAAGAACGTTGACCAATCATACTATGACCTTGCAGGGTAATTTTGATCCGGCAAGATTACATTCTACCCCTGAAACGATTAAAAAAATGGTGAATGAAATGATCAACCGTTTCGGGAAAGACCGATATATAGCCAATCTGGGACATGGAATTTTGCCTAATATTCCTTTGGAAAATGCAGAGGCGTTTATCAGAGCGGTGGTGGATTGGAAACCGAATAATTAATTTTGTTTTCTCCCACAAATCTCACATATTTACACTGATTTACAGTATGTTGATCATTTCGCAGGAATGCAGGCTTAGCTTAAAAATTGTATAAAATGTCGAGATTCCTACGGAATGACAAATTTTATGCAGACTTATATATAAAATAAGATTTAACTTAAAATAAAAATCCCTTTCAGGAATTGAAAGGGATTTTCTATGAGTAAATATTGAATTAGGAATTACGATAACATTCGTTGCGCTTTCTTTACGCCTTCCACAAGAAGATCAATCTCATCGAAAGTATTATAAACCGCAAAACTAGCTCTTACCGTTCCTGCAATATTGAAAAATTCCATGATGGGTTGTGTACAGTGATGGCCGGTTCTCACGGCAATTCCCATTTTATCAAGGATCATTCCTACATCGGAAGAGATTCCTACATTTTCCAGATTAAAAGAAACTACACCCGTTCTTTTTGCCTTTTCACCGTAAATTTTTATTCCATCCAGTTCCAGAAGCTTCTTTTGAGCATATTCTAATAAAGCGTTTTCGTGACTTTGGATATTAGCCTGTCCAATTTCCTGAATAAAATCAACTGCGGCTCCCAACGCAATATTCCCTCCTACATTTGGCGTTCCGGCTTCATATTTAAAAGGTAATGCGGCATAAGTTGTCCCATCAAAAGAACAAGTGGCAATCATCTCTCCTCCCCCATGAAATGGTGGCAAATCCTCAAGAATTCCCTGTTTTCCATATAAAATTCCCGTTCCCATGGGAGCATACATTTTATGTCCTGAAAAAACAAAGAAATCGCAGTCGAGTTTCTGAACATCAATAGTGAAGTGTGGAGCGGATTGTGCACCGTCTATTACGATATAAGCATCCGTATTTTTTCTTGTTCTTGCTATAATTTCCTCGATCGGGTTTACAATTCCCAATGCATTTGAAACCTGATTAAAAGAAACAACCTTCGTTTTTTCACTTAAAAACTGATCCAAATAATCAAGCTGCAAAATTCCGTTTTCATCAATGGGAATGACTTTTAATTTTGCTCCCGTCCTTTCACAAAGCAATTGCCATGGAACAATATTGGAATGGTGTTCCAGATAAGAAATAATAATTTCATCGTCTTTTTTTAATTTTTGAGTTAAAATATAAGCGATAAGGTTTAATCCTTCTGTAGTTCCTTTTGTGAAAATTACTTCAAAATCATGCTTAGCATTAATGAATTTCTGGATTTTCCTTCTGGAAAGCTCCATCTCTTCGGTAGCTAATTGACTTAAAGTATGAATTCCTCTATGTACGTTCGCATTAAGATCTGTGTAATATTGATTCCAAACTTCTAAAACTGAGTTGGGTTTCTGTGATGTCGCCGCATTGTCTAAGTAAACCAACGGCTTACCATTCACCTGCCTGTCTAATATAGTAAACTGACTTCTGATTTCCTGAATGTCAAACATTTATTAAATTTTTAAATTAAACGCTCTTATTTAGAACACTTCAAATTTACGGCTTTTTTTCGGATTCTTGTTGCAAGATAATTGATACAAAGATTCGATGGATTTATGTGAAATTCTTTCAACGCTAAAGGTCGCTATAAATGGATAATTTAATTGTAAGTATTTTTCGTTCGCAAAGCCGTTCACTTATAAAAGGACACTAAAATTTTTGACCTGATATTATTTACTTTTAATCATAAAAAAAACCTGCCAAATACATTGACAGGTTTTATATTATTTAATAAGCAATTCTTATTCAGCTGCTGTTTCTTCCGCTGCCGGAGCGGCTCCTTCTGCTGCAACTTCTTCTTCATCATCGTCATCTGCCACTGCACCACCTTTCATTGCATTTCTAGACATCTTAACAGCTACTACAACTGCATTGTCCGGGTGCATGAAAGAATATCCTTCAGTTTTGATTGCTCCAATGTAAAGTTTGTTACCGATTTTTAATGGAGTAACATCTACAACTACCTCATCAGGTAAGTTTGCAGGGATTGCTTTTACTTTCAGTTTTCTGAAAGACTGACGTAAAACACCACCAGCTACAACACCTTTAGAACGACCTGTAATTCTTACAGGAACTTCCATAACAACTGGCTTATCTTCAGATAACTGATAGAAGTCTGCGTGAAGAATTTTATCTGTAATCGGGTGGAACTGAATGTCCTGAAGAACAGCCGGAATTGTTTGACCATCAACCTCAATAGATACCGTGTGTGCTTCAGGAGTATATACCAAACCTTTGAATGCTCTCTCTTCTGCAGAGAAATTCAATGGCTCGCCACCTCCGTAAACAACACAAGGAACTAATTCAGCATCACGTAAAGCTTTTGTAGACTTTTTGCCCACGTTTTCTCTTTTTGTACCTTGAATTGTAATAGATTTCATTTATAAAAATTTAAAAAATTATTTTGATTTAAGCTTGCAAAATTCTGAAAATCAATTAGATAATAAACTTACTACTAATTGACTGGTGCTCATGCACCATCTTCATAACGTCTGCAAATAATGCGGCGCAAGATAGCACTTTTATTTTAGATGACAAATTATTTTTCACAGGAATTGAGTCAGTTACAATTACTTCCAACAATTTTGAGTTCTCAATATTCTCATACGCTTTCCCTGAAAGTACTCCGTGAGTTGCCATTGCTCTTACTGATTTTGCTCCTTTTTCCATTAGGATGTCTGCAGCCTTGCAAAGCGTTCCTGCCGTATCGATCATGTCATCAATAAGAATTACATTTTTACCTTCTACATCCCCGATAAGGAACATTTCTTCTACAACGTTTGCTTTTTTTCTTTCTTTATAAGCAATTACTACATCAGCACCAAGGTGACCGGCATAGTTTTTTGCTCTTTTTGCACCTCCCATATCCGGAGAAGCGATGGTAAGATCTTCCAGATTAAGATCTCTGATGTAATCTACAAAAATTGTAGATGCATACAAATGATCTACCGGAATCTCAAAGAATCCCTGGATCTGATCTGCGTGAAGATCCATCGTCATGATTCTCGTTGCTCCTGCGGCTGTCAAAAGATTGGCAACCAATTTTGCGCCGATTGGCGCTCTTGGTTTGTCTTTTCTGTCTTGTCTTGCAAGCCCGAAGTAAGGAAGTACGACTGTAATGCTTTTAGCAGAAGCTCTTTTCGCAGCATCAATCATTAGAAGAAGTTCCAAAAGATTGTCTGCTGGAGGGAATGTAGATCCAATTAAGAAAACTCTTCCTCCTCTTACAGATTCGTCCAAAACAGGCTCAAACTCCCCGTCGCTGAACTCCTGAAAGTTGATTTTTCCTAATTCCTGCCCATAATACTGGGCAATTTTCTCTGCCAAGTCCTTACTCGTCCTTGTACAAAATAGATAACTTAACTGATCGGCCATTTTTACTTTTTAAAGATTTTGCAAATTTAAAAAAAAACCACAAGAATCTGTCTTGTGGTTTCTAAGTTTTTATTTATCTAAATATTATGGGAACTTTACCCCCGAATATTTATTGGCATCTACCTGTGGAAGGGTAGATTTATATTTCATATTAATCGCTTTGATAAATTCATTGGCAACAATTGCGTATCCTCTTCCTGTAAGGTGAACCCCATCAAGAGAGAAAGCTCCTCCACTCACGAATTTAGCGGTGTATTTTACACCATCAAATGTAATTCCTGATTTTCCATTAAGCTCAACCATTTTAGAATTAGCATCTACAAAAGCCAGCCCGTAAGAATCAGCAAGCGTTTTTATAGAACCATTATAAGCATCGATAGCCGTTTTTACGCTAGCTGCTTCTGTTTTTGTTAATACATGTTGATTTTGTAACGGATAAGAAATTCCATAAACATTCACAGGAGACGGTGCTCCAGGTGCCGTACTTGCAATCACTGAGCTTGATGTAAGAAGAATATAATCTTCTGATGTTGCCTGTCTTGCCTGCCCGAAAATCTGTCCGAAAGCTGTTGCAGTTGGCAATCCTAAAGAAGGTGTCAAGGCTGCGGTAAGCTGTGGAGCAAGATTCGTAAGAGATTCATCTTTAATTAAAACAGGATTATTAGACGTAGAAGAAAGTAAATTAATTCTATCTCCGGCTCCGAAAGCAGTAAGTGCCTGTTTTAGCGGACCATACAAGCTTGTATTAAGTGTTGTAAGATTTGTTCCTAAAGCCGCAGGCGTCAAAGGATTGTAAGGAACGGTTGTAAAGAAAGGAATTGAAGTAACATAAGGAACGTTTGCAATAACTCCTTTTGTAGTTCCAACGCTTTTTAAACCATCTAAAACTCCTTTAATAGAACCAGCCACCACATTCGGGTCTGAAATATCATTGGACTTATAAGTTGCCGGATTTGTATTTCCTGTCTGAACTGTCGCCGCAGTATACGTTGTAACACCTCCTACCGTCTGAGAGTTTGTCCCTCCACTTGTAGCATATAATAATACATCATTACTTCCTATCCAAAGAGAGAAAAATGTAGGCGTCTGAGACATCGCATCAGCCAAAACAGTAGTGGTAGCAGAAGATGCAAATCTTACAAAATAAGGATTCGCAGTTCCTAAAGCAAGCCCTGCCATACTTCCGTATCCAGGTGCTACCAAATGATAAGATTTTGCTCCCGGAACTCCCATATTTTGATAAGGTCTCCCTGCGGCTACATTATCCAATGCTCCTCCCGGCGCACTTGGAACAGGACTTAAAGCCCCATTAACTACCTGAAGGTTAAGCTTTCCGGCAAAACCCGGAAGGTTATTGAAACCTCCAATATTATTTGGCATTAACGGTTGTTTAAAATCTCCTCCTCCTGCAAGTTTCATTTGCTGAGCAATCATTGATGGATATGATTCATTTTGTCCGTCAACATACAGAGCGCCGTCTCTATAACCCGAGGTCAGGGAATTTCCCAGTGCAATATATCTAGAAAAATTTGCTTCTCCGGAAGTTACCACAACATCTTTTACATCTGTATCGAAATCATTTTCGCAGCTCGTTGTAAAAAGAAGAGCAGAAATAGCGAATGTAGAAATTATAATTTTTTTCATAGTCTGTCAATTAAAAAGGGTTATAAGATAAACCTAAACCTAAATAGAACGCTGTAGCCTTAGCCTGTCCGTAGAAACCAAGACCGGCATTCTTCACATCTCTTGCCTGTGGCATTGCATATCCTGCCGCAATATCAACCCCGAATTGTTTTAGCTTAAATCCAACCCCACCCGTTACAACATACGTATTGAATGAAGGTGTTTCCGGGATAAAATTCTCATCAGTATAAGGAGATTCATCATAATAAGCTCCCAAACGTCCGTAGATCATATTAGTGAATGCATATTGAGTTCCCAATCTGAATGTTTTAGAATTTCTAAAGTTTTTAGGCGAAACCAAAACCGTAGGATCTGCCTGATTTCCAACAGGAGCATTCTCGAAATCCAGGGTCAGCCTGCCATATCTTTCCCATCCGTGGTAGTTGAAATCTGCTGAAACCAACCATTTCGGAGTGATTTTATATGTTAAACCAATAGTATATTCTTCCACTAAAGGTAATGTTGCTGTAAAATTGTCTGTTCCAGTTGCAGGATCCAATCCCAGCAAAGGATAAATAGAAGCAGACGGGAATTTAAAGGTAGCTTTACCGTTTTTAGCTTTCATATCAACGGGTGAACGGTACGCAATACTCACATCAAGTTTTGGATCAGGTCTGAAATAAAACCCGAAGCCATATCCGTGGCCGCTTGCTTTTTCATCCTTAATATTAAGCTCGCCTCCAAATTGAGTTACCGCTTTATCCCAATTCACTTTTCCTCTCGCATAAATATAGCTTGCCCCGAAAGCCAGCCAGTCATTAAATTTATAGGAAACCATTGGTTGGAAGTAAAAACTTTTCAGCTCAAGCTTTTGTACCATTTCTTTACCTTCCCAATCATTCGGCCATTCGATAGTACTCCCGAAAGGTGTTGAAAAGCTGAACCCGATTGACAATTTATCTATCGGTTTATAAGCAATCGCAGCATAAATGGGTGTTCCCATCGGGTTATCAGTTTCAGTACTCTGTAAAGTATTTAAATTCTGAAAAGTAACTTTATTACTCGCTCCAAACCCTCCCGCAACGATGCTTAGTTTCGAGGGAATGAATGACATACCCGCAGGGTTAAAGAATGCCACACTTGCATCTTCAGCATGCGCACTGGTGTGTGCCATCGCCAATTGTTTCACCCCCTGGAGAGAAACCCTGAAGCCTCCCGCGTAAGATAAAACCCCTGCCAATAATGCAGTTGATACTAATATTTTTTTCATAGACTATTATTAATAGTATCAAATATAAAATTATTTTGGTTACTCCTGTTAATAAATCATAAATTTTTAAACAATATGAACAAAGAAAACTATGTTTAAAATAACACTTTCACAAAAATCTTCTTAAATCAATTGGTATTAGATATTTAACAGAGATTAAGTTAAGAATATTAAATTTTGTTTAATCTTAAACACCCGAATTACTTAATATTTGATTATTTTAGACCACATAAAGATAAAAATCATAAATTTGCAAGATTAAATATATAATATATGAGTTGTGGATGTAAAACATCCGGCGATTCTGCACATTCTTGCGGACCCAAGAAAACCGCGAATGGCTGTGAAAATGTAAATACCTGTGGTAATAGTTATAAATTAAGTGTTTTTGACTGGCTTTCTAACATCAACAATCCCGCATCAAACAGATGTGATTATGTGGAAGTTAGATTTAAAAATGACAGAAAATCGTTTTTTAAAAATGTAAATAATGTTCCTTTACATATAGGTAGCGTAGTAACAGTAGAATCGAGTCCCGGACACGATGTAGGTGTGGTAAGTCTCACCGGAGAATTGGTAAAGATTCAGATGAAAAAGAAGAAATTTCCTGAAGAATCTGCCCTAAAAATATACAGACAGGCCAACCAGAAAGATCTGGAAGTTTGGCAGGAAGCAAGAAAAAAAGAAGATAATGTAAAATTAGAAGCCCGAAAAATCGCTCACAGATTAGGTCTCGAAATGAAGATCACGGATGTTGAGTATCAAGGAGATGCTTCGAAGGTTACGTTTTATTATACCGCTGAAAACCGTGTGGATTTCAGACAGTTGATTAAGGATTATGCTGCTGCTTTCAGAACGAAAATCGACATGAAGCAGATTGGTTTCAGACAGGAAGCTGCCAAAGTAGGCGGAATTGGGTCTTGTGGAAGAGAGCTTTGCTGCTCAACCTGGTTGACAGATTTCAGATCTGTGAACACGAATGTTGCGAGATATCAGCAATTAAGCATTAATCCTCAGAAGCTTGCAGGACAGTGTGGAAAACTTAAATGTTGTCTTAATTATGAATTAGACAGCTATCTTGATGCGTTGAGCGACTTTCCTTCTTCTTCAACAACGTTGGACACGGAAAAAGGAAGAGCTTTTTGTATTAAAATTGATGTTTTCAAAAAGAAAATGTGGTTTGCCTACGTAGACAGCTCTATGGCGTGGTATGATTTTGATATTGATTTGGTGAAAAAATTAATAGCAAAAAACAAACGTGGCGAGAAAACCCTGCCTCTTGAAGAACTGAGACAGCCAGATGCATCATTTGTAAGCATCGACCTGATACAGGAGAATAATGTTGACAGATTCGAGAAGAAAAACAGGGGTAATAATAACAAAAACAGGAATCAGAACAGACCAAATAACAATCAGAACAGTCAAAGCCAGGGCCAAAAGAGAAATAACAGCAGGCCGGAAAGACAAGACCATACTGATAAAGGTGAAAAGTCTCCTCAAAGACAGGAAAGGCCACAAAACCCGAATGCAAATTCTAATAATCAGCCAAGACAGCAAAAGCCTCAACAGCCAAAAGCCCAACTGGAGAAAGTAGATGCCGCATCTGGTTCTGACGCCGAAAAAAAACCAAACCCAAATAAAAAGAAATTCAAAAAGAAGTTTCCTCCAAAAAAAGATAACAATGCGTAAAATTTTAGGGTTATTTACTCTTATTCTTTTCTTTAGCTGTAATTCTTCCTCGGAAGGAGAAGTTATCATGAATTCCGTTGATAATAAGTGGAATAAGAAAAGTGAACAAAAATTTAATCTTGAAATTTCAGATCCGCAAAATCCTAAAAATATTATATTTGTTGTAAGAAATAATAGTGATTATCCTTACAGCAATGTGAGATTTATTGTCAATTTCACCGATCTTCAAAGTAAGAAAAAACAAACTGATACGTTGAATTATGTATTGGCAAAGCCCAACGGGGAAT
Source organism: Chryseobacterium sp. IHB B 17019 (assembly GCF_001456155.1). Lineage (NCBI taxonomy): Bacteria > Pseudomonadati > Bacteroidota > Flavobacteriia > Flavobacteriales > Weeksellaceae > Chryseobacterium > Chryseobacterium sp. IHB B 17019. Next base: position 3,528,745 of record NZ_CP013293.1, read on the forward strand.
GGCTTGGTACAGGATTTGGTGACACGAAGGAAACTTTATTTCAGTATAAACTAAATTATAAATTTCCGGCAAAAGGAAAATATGAAATCGGTGTGACTCAGGCAATGAGAAACGACAACCTTCCGGGAATTGAAGACATTGGAGTAAAAATTGAAACGGCTAAACCGTAATCATAAATGGAAGAAAACAAAAAAAGCACAGGAAACAAAGGGAAAACTTTCCCTCTTCCTCCCAAAAAGAAAAATACTGCTTGGAAAAAATGGGTCAGATTCATCTGGATTGGGCTCATTGCTGTGATTTTAGGAATTTCAGGTCTTTTCTTTGCCGTTTCTCAAGGTTTTCTTGGAGAAATGCCTGATGTAAAAGAGCTTGAAAACCCCGATATTTATGTCGCCTCTGAAATTTACTCTTCAGACGGTGTTTTATTAGGGAAATTTGAAAAGGAAAAAACGCAGCCTGTTATCTATAAAGAACTTCCACCTTATCTTGTATACGCTTTACAAGCAAAAGAAGATGAGCGTTTTAAAGAACATTCCGGAATCGACCTGCAGTCTGTTGCCAGAGCGGTTGTCTACGGAGGTGGACGAGGCGGTGGTTCTACCATTACCCAACAGCTGGCAAAGCTGCTTTTTACAAACGGAGCTTCTCAGAATAAAATTGAAAGAGCCTTCCAAAAGCTCAAAGAATGGATCGTTGCCGTAAGTCTTGAGAAAAGATATACTAAAGAAGAAATTGTTACTTTATATTTCAACAAATTCGACTTTTTATATAATGCCAACGGTATTGAAATGGCGTCGAGAGTTTATTTTAACAAAAAAACCTCCCAGCTTACCTTACCCGAAGCCGCAATGTTTGTAGCGATGCTGGAAAACCCAGTAAAAAACAACCCAATGAGAAATCCTGAAAGAGCGAAAGCAAGAAGGGATGTTGTGTTGGAACAGATGCTAAAAACGGGGTATATTGATCAGGCTACTTACGAAAAAGGAGTTTCGACACCGATTACCCTGGATTATCACCCAATCAAAAATATTAATGATGATTATTCTGCGTATTATAAGTTTTACTTAAAAAAGGAAATCGATAATTATCTTAAAGATTACGAAAAAGAAAACGGTAAAAAATTAAACCTTTATAAAGACGGTTTAAAAATATATGTTACTCTTGACTCCAAAATGCAGAAATATGCAGAAGATGCTATCAGGGAACACCTTACTGATCTTCAGAAAAGATTTGATGCAGAGCAAAGAGGCAGAAAAAACTGGCCTTTCTATTATCTTAATGACAAGCAAATTAATAGTCTGATGCTTCAGGCCATGAAGAGAACCGGACGTTACAAGCAGTTGAAGGCGGCAGGTGTTTCTGAAGATTCTATTATGATGGAGTTCAAAAAACCGGTCAAAACATCGCGTTTTACTTGGGCAGGAGAAGAGGAAGTGGAAATGTCTCCTTGGGATTCTATCAGATGGCATAAGAAAGTGGCTCAGGCGGGTCTGATGTCAATGGTTCCGGGAACAGGTGAGATCAAAGCCTGGGTTGGAGGTATCGATTGGCAGCACTTCCAATATGACCACATCAAGCAAGGAAAAAGACAGGTAGGATCAACATTCAAGCCTTTCGTATATGCAACTGCAATCATGAAATTAGGAATGACACCTTGTTCTGTGGTTTCTAATGCAAGTTTTAATAAAGGAACCTATCACGTTCCTGGACGAGGAGGAATGCTTACCTTAAAAGATGCTTTGGCGCATTCTCAAAACCCGGTAGCTTTACGTCTTGCAGAAATGACAGGCACGCAAAGTGTAATACAGACCGCAAGAGATCTGGGAGTGACGGAAGATATTTCGACAAGTTTACCAATGGCTTTAGGTTCATCAGACATTACGATCTACGAAATGGTAGGAGCTTACAGTACTTTTGCCAATTATGGTAACTACAACAAGCCGGAAATGATCTGGAGAATTGAAGATGCAAACGGTAGAGTAATCAAAGAAGTAAACGTAGAGCCGAAAGAAGTAATGAACCCAATGTACGCTTACACCATGATCGAATTGATGAAAGGGGTGGCGCAATATGGTACAGCTTCCGGAGAGCTTGGCAGAAAAGGTATATCAAAAGATGTGGAAATTGCAGGTAAAACCGGTACTACACAGAACAACTCGGACGGTTGGTTTATGGGGATTGTTCCGAAACTGGCAACAGGAGCCTGGGTAGGATGGGAAGACAGGGCAACCCACTTCTTCGGAACCGGCGAAGGTCAGGGTGCGAAAATGGCACTCCCAATTTGGGCAATTTTCATGAAAAAAGTCTGGGCGGATAAAACATTAGGCATTTCACCTGACGATAAATTCGTAAAACCTTCGGAATGGAAAGACGGATGCTCAGATCTTAAAGGATTAAGCTCAGGGTACGGAGATGACGGAGGATTGCAGACCATCGACGAAATCAAAAATCCGAAACCGGTGGAGCCTACTACTCCAAAAAATAATTCAGGTAAAAAAGAAGAAAATGTCAATGAAAACTTGAACACAAGTGAAGATATTGACTTTAATAATAAATAACTTCTCTTTTAGAAATATACAAGACCTTTCAATCATTTGGAAGGTCTTTCTTTTATAATTAATATCTTTGATATATGAATATTGATAAAATTGAACAACCCTTTATAAAAATATTTCCGGGAGACTTTTCCGGCAACCCAATGCAGAGAAATACTCCGAAAGTCTTGTTTGCAACGATTGATCCTGTTGGTTTTGACCACCCGAAATTAATTGCATTTAATGAAACACTTTCAGAAGAAATCGGGCTTGGAAAATTTGAGGAAAAAGACCTTGACTTTTTAGTCGGAAACAACCTTCCTGAAAATATTAAAACATATTCTACGGCTTACGCAGGACATCAATTCGGGAATTGGGCGGGGCAATTAGGAGACGGAAGAGCAATTCTCGCCGGTGAGATCACCAATAATTCGGGACAGAAAACCGAGATCCAATGGAAAGGCGCCGGAGCAACACCTTATTCCAGACACGCAGACGGCCGAGCTGTTTTGCGATCATCCGTCCGTGAATATATGATGAGTGAAGCCATGTTTCATCTAAATATTCCCACAACCAGAGCTTTAAGTTTGGCTTTTACCGGAGAAGATGTAGTGAGAGATATGATGTATAATGGGAATCCGCAGAATGAACAAGGAGCCGTAGTTGTTAGAACAGCAGACAGTTTTTTACGTTTCGGTCATTTTGAGTTGATGTCGGCTCAAGGAGAATATAAAACATTGCAGGATCTTGCTGATTTTACCATTAAAAATTATTTTAAGGAAATCACTTCAGAAGGTGTTCAGAAATATAAAGACTTTTTTGAAAATGTTTCCCGAAGAACCGCTGATCTTATGGTTGAATGGTATCGTGTAGGTTTTGTCCACGGGGTGATGAATACAGATAACATGTCGATTCTCGGTTTGACAATTGATTACGGACCTTATTCTATGATGGATGAATACAATCTCAATTTCACCCCCAACACAACCGATTTGCCGGGAAGAAGGTATGCCTTCGGAAAACAAGGACAAATTTCTCAATGGAATCTTTGGCAGCTGGCCAACGCACTTCACCCTTTAATTCAGGATGAAAAGTTTTTGGAAGATGTTTTGAATGATTACGGCAGCTATTTCTGGGAATCTCATGATAAAATGCTTTGTAAAAAATTTGGTTTTGACCGATTATTAAAAAGTGACGAGCAGTTTTTTACCAATTGGCAGGGACTGATGCAGGAACTTCAGTTGGATTATACCCTATTTTTTAATCAGCTTGGAAAGTATGATGATCAGGCCGATCTTAAGACACAGTTTGAAAATGTTTCCTACACTTTTCTGGATGATGAAAAATCATCAAAGCTTGAAGATTTTATGACAAATTATCAATTAAGATTAAAAGAAAACGAAATTTCGAGAGAGCAATCATTAGATTTAATGAAAAAAACAAATCCGATGTTTATCTTGAGAAATTATCTTTTGTTTCAATGTATCGAAGAAATTAACGATGGCAAAATCGAAATGCTGGAGAAATTAACAAAAGCATTAGAGAACCCTTATGAAGAAATTTACCCTGAATTTTCAGTAAAAAGACCTTCCAACTATGACGATATTTCAGGATGCTCGATGCTTTCTTGCAGTTCTTAAGTTAAAATTTGTAAATAATTAACTTTAACATGCTAAATGATTGTTATTTTTCTTTTTTTAATTACTTTTACAAAAAAAAGTTACTATGAAAAGAATTTTACTATCTGCAAGTCTATTGCTTACTATGTCATTAGTAAATGCTCAAACTGTTTTATTAGATGAGGGATTTGAATCCTACACAAATTTTGCAATTACAGGATTTGGAAGCTGGCAAACGTTAGATCTTGATGGTCTTGATACTTATACAGGAGGAGGTCCTGTAGTTGGAGGAACAACAACGTGGAGTGCCAATTGGGCTAATGCAGGTGGCCCTATGGCTTTTCAAATATTTAATCTTTCAGCAAGTAATGCAACAAACAATGCAACATCAATTCCAGGTGTTGATGAAGAAGTAAGAAATTTTTCTCCACATGGAGGTCTGAAATGCGCGGTATCATGGGCGGGAGTTCCTGATGGCGGAGTCAATGCAAACAATGACTGGCTGATCACTCCAGTAGTAAATCTGGGAGCAACTAATAATGTATTAACATTATGGGTTAAAGCTCTTTCTCCAGCCTTTATAGAAAATTATAAAATTGGTGTTTATACAGGTACTGGTACACCAACTACTGCCTCTAATTTCACAATTATCTCCGGAACGGCTGCTCTTACTGCACCTTATGCTGCATGGCAACAAGTTACTTACGATCTAAATGCTTATGCAGGTCAAAATATCCGAGTAGGAATCCAATATATGGCATCAGACAAATATATGTTTATGGTTGATGATGTTAAAATTACTACCGGAACAGCTCTTGCTACTAATGAAGTTGGAACTAAAACAAAATCAGTAAGCATCTACCCTAACCCTACAAAAGGAGAAATCAATATCAAAACTGATAAAAAGATCAAGTCTTCTACTGTAGTGGATATGGCCGGAAGATCTCTGATAAAAACAAATGCTGAAAAATCAGATCTTTCATTACTTCCAAAAGGAACTTATTTAATGCAAGTTGAGTTCACAGACGGAACTTCATCTTCTGAAAAAATTATCAAAGAATAATATCACTCACGATATATTTAAATGAAACTCACCTCAATGGTGAGTTTTTTATTTTATTTTTGCAGAAACTTTTAGCGCGTGTCAAAGTTCAAAACAAAATTCGTTGATTTTTTTAAGTTAATTTTTCCTTCAACAGGTCTTGAGCTTGTTGTTTTTCTTTTCTTTTTAGTTTGTTACGGATATTTAGGCTCATATATTGCCATCCATTACAAGATAATTTTTGATGATAGGATTCCTTATGACGCATATTTCAGCTTTGACAATCGGGCAATTGTACTCTCTGGCGGAAGCGTTGAAAGACATCCGTTCTCATATTATTTTTTCAATTGGATTCGAGGATTAGCTTTATTTTTTTCACATGGAAAGATGGATGGAAATTTCCGTTTTGCTTTGGCCTGGTTCAGCAATATCACAGTGAGTCTGAGTGTTCTTCAGATTTTTAAATATTTAAAAAATATTATTAAACTACCCTTAGTTCTTAATTTTTTATTGATCTTATTTTTCGGAGCTTTTTCGACTACGCTTTTACTTTCTTTTACTCCTGAGAACTTTACTTATACTCTATTTTTACTGACTTTATTTCATCATTATGCTGCAATAAAATTAAAGAAAGAACAAAAAATCCCAGCCTTGGCATTAGCCTTTTCCGGAATTTCTGTCGGAGGAATTACGATCACAAATATTGCAAAGATTTTCATTCCCATTGCTTTTGAAAAAGATATATTTAAGAATTGGAAAAAATTTGGGAATGCTGTTTTGAGAGTACTTTTTACGATCATTTGTTTTGTCCTGCTATACCTGAACAGACTTGATTTTAAGTATAAACAAATTTTCAACAAAACCAGTGAGCAGTATGAAAAATTTTCCAGCGTAAAATCCACCCCTACCTGGGATATGATTCTCTCCTATTTTTTTGGAGGAAATATTTTATTCTCAAATTTTATTATCAGAGACAAACACAACACACAAGGGTTTGATTACAAGGGCATTATAATGGATGTTTATTCTTCATGGGGACCTTATATTTTCATTCTCATTTTATTAATTTTAATTTTTTGGAGCTATTTCAGAAACTTCAAAAATAAATTAGTTCAGGTAATTATGATTTCATTTCTGATGGATATTATCATCCATTGTATCATGAAATTCGGGCTTCATACGGCTTATATTTACGGGGGTCATTTTGTTTTTGTTTACCCACTGCTTTTGGGTTGGCTCTTTTATTCATACAAGGAATCACCAAAAATGTTATCTTTTCTGACGGCTGTTTTCTGCATCCTTTTTATCTATTTAATAACCAACAATTACCTGAGAATGACCGAATTTTTCTGGTTCTTGAACAAGTATTATTAAATTTATATTAAATAAAAAAAGCCGAGAAAAATTCTCAGCTCAATTTTTATACCTTAGATTAAATTTTTACTTTGCTTCAGCACAGAAAATCCTGTATTGTATCGCAATTGCCGATTTAAAATACTCACGTACTCTCGCAAGATCAGAAGCTGCACTTTGTTTCGTAAAGTAGCTTCCGGCAAGGATTTTATAGTTGGGTCTCAACGAAGCATCAGTTTCAACTTTCAGATTTGGGAATCTTTTTCTGAAATAAGACTTCACTTCATTGGCTTCCTCATTACTTTTTACTGTTGTAATCTGGATTTTATATCCTAAAATCCTTGGATTTTTTCTACAAATCTCTGCATTGGTCAGTTCTCTGTTCGGAACATAGATTTTTGTAGGTTTTGAAGCTGTATAATTTTCATCATTATCCCTGATACCCGCTGGTGAAGGTCCCCTGGAACACTTTTCCTCTAGGTTTTCCAAGGCACCATTTACCTTAGAATCCATAGTCATTACGAGCTCTGTCCCGGACAATGTATCCTTTTTGACAATCTGTTGAGCATCAACATTATAAAAACTAAATAATGATAATACTGAAATTATTTTGATTAAATTTCTCATTTAAACTTTGTTTCCGCAAATTTATATAAATTAAAAAATTATACCAAACATGGTTATTTAGAATCAATACAAATTAAACGTAAATGATATTTTCCCCTTTGGATATACCGTTAAATTCCTGTTAAATATATTATTTTTGCCGAATTGATTGAATGTTCAATATTTTACTAACATAAGATAATTTAAATGATTAGTTGGAGAAAGCATTATAGACAAACGTTGATCGCAATAGGCTTATTGTTATCAACCAGTGCTTCAATTTACGGGCAAGACGGCGATCCAAAGAATGGTGAGAAACTTTTCAAAGCAAATTGTACTGCATGTCACGCACTAGACAAACAAGTTGTAGGACCGCCTCTGAAGGGTGTTGTAGAACGAGTAAAGACAGAAGGCGGTGTAGACAAAGATTGGCTTCATAAGTGGATCAAGGACAACAAGGCTCTGAGAGCTTCTGGAGACAAATACGCCAATGAGATTTTCGAAAAATACAATAAGACTGAGATGCAGGTCTTTCCTAATCTTACGGATAAGGATATTGATGACATCTTAGCTTATACAACTAATCCTCCGGCACCGGAACCAGCAAAGACTGACGATGCAAAAGCAACATCAGCAGGCAGTGCGGCAGCTCCTGCAAGCACCACTACAACAAACGTTGTAATTATTTCACTTATAGCGATTGCAGGTTTATTGGTTTGGATCTTAATGAAACTAAGACAATTAGTAAAATTAGGACAATCTGAAGATCTTGCGGGGCTTAACGAATCAAGAGTTCGTTCTTTCAGTGAAATCTACCAGAAATATCATTACGTAGGTAAGGGATTAATTGCAATCCTTGCTCTGTTGGCAACTTATGGAATTTGGAACTGGATCATGTGGATCGGGGTTTACAAAGGATATAAGCCGGAACAGCCTATTTATTTCTCACATAAAATCCACGCTGGAGAACAGAAGATTGACTGTCAACTTTGTCACTCTAGTGCTAAATACGGTAAAGTATCTGAGATCCCATCAATGAACGTATGTATGAACTGCCACAGAACAATTTCTGAATACAACGCAGAACACTACATGGAGCCTGGAAAAGACAAGGCATTCTACGATGGAGAAATCCAGAAAATCTATGCCGCTACAGGTTGGGACCCTGAAAAACAACAGTACACAGGAAAAACCCAGCCGGTTGAATGGACAAGAATCCACAACATGCCGGACTTCGTATACTTCAACCACTCACAACACGTTGTAGCAGGTGAGCAGGCGATCATCAATTCTTTCAACAAAAAGAATCCTAACAACAAAATTGATGTTGTATGTAAAGCTTGTCACGGAAAAATTGACACAATGAATGTTGTTCAGATGGCTAATGACTTCACAATGGGATGGTGTATCGAATGTCACAGAACTACTGAAGTTGATATGAACAACGGTTATAATAAAGAATACTTCAAGAATCTACATGACAAGTTGAAAAAACAATACCCTAAAGATGGTGGTAAGATTACTGTAGATGCAATTGGAGGTCTTGAGTGTGGTAAATGTCATTATTAATAACTAAAAATTAGAAGTATCAAATGGCTTCAAACAAAATACAATTTAGAAGTATTCACGAACTTAAAGATCCAGCTTTAAACAATAAGCTGGCTCAGAAAGAGTTCCAGGAAGAAATTCCTGTAGAAGATTTCCTTGGAGATGCGGAACAAAACGGTTCCGGAACTTCAAGAAGAGATTTCTTAAAATTATTAGGTTTCTCTACTGCAGCAGTAACATTAGCTGCTTGTGAAGCTCCGGTAATTAAGACGATTCCTTACGTGGTAAAACCACACGACATTATTCCAGGGATCCCGAATTATTATGCTTCAACATATTTCGACGGGTTTGATTTTGCCAGTGTTTTAGTAAAAACACGTGAAGGTAGACCTATCAAAATTGAGCCGAATCCAGCTGCCGGTGATTTAGGTAAAACTAACGCAAGAGCTCAGGCAAGTGTACTTTCTCTATATGATAACGATAAAGTAAAACAACCTAAGTTTGAAGGTAAAGACGAAACTTTCGATAAAGTAGACAGTTTTGTAATCAAAGGATTGGAGGAAGCTAAAGCTGCAGGTAAAAGAATCGTATTATTATCACATTCTTTTGCTTCACCTACTTTCAAAAAATTATTTGCTGAATTTAAAGCAAAATATCCTACAGCTGAATTAGTAACTTATGATGCTTTCCCTTATGCAGCAGCTTTAGATGCAGCTCAGGAAGTTTTCGGAACAAGAGCATTGCCGGTTTATGATCTTAAAGGAACTGAATTGGTAGTTGCTTTCCAGGCTGATTTCTTAGGAGATTATAATGGCGGAGGTTTAGAATCTTCTTACGCAGCAGCAAGAAAGCCGGGAGCAAACATGATGAGACACATCCAAGTGGAATCAAACATGTCTCTTACGGGTGCTAATGCTGACTCAAGAGTTAGATTAAAACCAAGCCTTGTAAACAAAACTTTGGTTGAAGTTTACAACGCAATCGTTGGTGGTGGTACTTCAGATAAGACTGCTTCTGAAATTGCAAAAGAACTTCAGGCAAAAGGCAGCAAAGCTGTTGTTTTCGCAGACGGTTCTAAAGGTGCTCAGGTTTTAGCTCATTTAATTAACCAAAAATTAGGATCAGTTGCTTTCACTGGTAAGGCTAACTTCCTAAAAGATTTCGATAAAGCAAGATTCCAGGAATTCCTTGGATGGGTAAATGCAGGTCAGGTTGGTGTTTTAATTGCAAACAACGTAGACCCTATTTATTCTTACCACAAAGGAGAAGATTTCAAAAAATCTTTAGAAAAAGTTCCTTATGTAATCGCTGTTGCCGATAAGAAAAATGAAATGTACAAAGCAGCGAAGGCTGTAATTCCTGTAGCTAACTGGCTGGAATCTTGGGGTGATATTGAGCCTCAGACAGGTGTATATTCATTAATGCAGCCTACAATCCAGAAAATCTACAAATCAAGACAGATTGAAGAATCTCTATTGGTTTGGAAGAATGGTAAAAACAATGCTGCAAACAATTATTATGACTATTTAAAAGCTAGTGCTTCTTCTATTTTAGGAGGAACTTCTTTCAACAAAGCTTTATATAACGGTATCAATGTTTCTTCAAATGCAACGACATTGTCTTACGCAGGAGGAAATGCAGCTCAGGCTGTTGCTGAAGTAAGCGGTTTCAAAGCTTCTGATTTAGAATTGGTATTATACACTAAGACTTCAATGGGAGACGGAACTCAGGCAAACAATCCTTGGTTGCAGGAATTACCGGATCCTATCACAAGAATGTCTTGGGATAATTATCTGACAATGTCTCCTAAAGATGCAGAAAGATTAGGTATTGAAAACGATCTTAATGCAAGAATGCAGTTGGATGGTTCTATCGTAAATCTTACTGTAAATGGGGTAACAATAAAAGATGTTCCTGTATTCGTTCAACCAGGACAAGCTGAAGGATCTGTAGGTCTTGCGCTTGGATATGGTAAGAAAAACTCAGGAGCTACAGCTGATACAGGTGTAAATGCTTATCCTTTATTTGATGGTTCTAACTTAGCTTTATCTAATGTTAAAATCGAAAAAACAGGAGAAGATCATGAATTTGCAGGTATCCAGCTTCAGAATACATTAATGGGACGTTATGAAATTGCTAAGGAAGTTCCTTTGGCTGATTTCTTAAATGTAGCATTTGATGACGAACATGATGGATGGAATAAGCCTTTGGAATATCATACAATCAGCGGTGCTCTTCCGGCAAGAAAGATTGACCTTTGGGATTCTTTCGATGATACGGACGGGCCTCACTTCAATATGTCTATCGATCTTAACTCTTGTACAGGCTGTGGATCTTGTATCATCGCATGTCAGGCAGAAAACAACGTTCCTGTTGTAGGTAAAGAAGAGATCAGAATGTCCAGAGATATGTATTGGTTAAGAATTGACCGTTACTATTCTTCAAGACAGAAGGTAGAAGTTTATGAAGGATTAAAAGAAGGAATGGCTGTACCAGAATTGTACGGTACTGCATTCGGAGACGGAGGTGCATTGAACCACCCGGCTGATAATCCTGATGTGATCTTCCAACCGGTAATGTGTCAGCACTGTAACCACGCTCCTTGTGAAACGGTATGTCCGGTAGCGGCTACTTCACATGGTAAGCAAGGTCAAAACCACATGGCATACAACAGATGTATCGGTACAAGATATTGTGCAAACAACTGTCCTTACAAAGTAAGACGTTTCAACTGGTTTACGTATAACCTTAATGACAAGTTCGATTTCAATATGAATAACGACCTTGGAAGAATGGTGCTGAATCCGGATGTAGTGGTAAGAACAAGAGGGGTAATGGAGAAATGTTCATTATGTATCCAAATGACTCAAACTACTATTCTTGAGGCTAAGAAAGAGAATAGAGTGGTAAAAGACGGAGAATTCCAGACAGCTTGTTCAAAAGCTTGTACTACTGGATCTATCCAGTTCGGGGACATGAATGACAAGGCATCTGAAGTCAGAAAATTATATGCTGGCAACAGAAGATATTATTTACTGGAAGAGATCGGAACCAAGCCAAACGTGTTCTATCACACTAAAGTAAGAAACAGAGTAGAAAAATAAAGTTTAAATAATAAATAGGTAAAAAATGTCAGGACATTACGAAGCTCCGATAAGGGAACCTCTAATTATTGGTCACAAAACTTATCACGATATCACAGAAGATATCGCACGACCTATCGAAGAAAGAGCAGGCAAATTATGGTGGATTTCATTGTATGCAGCCTTAGTTCTATTCATCTATGGATTCGGGTGTATCGCTTATACTATCGGAACAGGTATTGGAGCATGGGGACTTAACAGAACTATTAACTGGGGATGGGATATTACTAACTTCGTATGGTGGGTTGGTATCGGTCACGCCGGAACCCTAATCTCAGCGGTATTATTATTATTTAGACAGAGATGGAGAATGTCTGTAAACAGATCTGCGGAAGCGATGACCATCTTCGCCGTAGTACAGGCAGCGATCTTCCCGGTAATCCACATGGGTAGAGTTTGGGTAGGATATTGGGTTTTCCCTTTACCAAACCAGTTCGGTTCTCTTTGGGGGAACTTCAACTCTCCTCTACTTTGGGACGTATTCGCGATCTCTACGTATTTCTCAGTATCAACAGTATTCTGGTTCATGGGACTAATTCCTGACTTTGCAATGATCAGAGACAGAGCAAAAACTCCTTGGACTAAGAAAATTTATACATTCCTTGCATTCGGTTGGGGTGGTAAAGCAAAACACTGGCAAAGATTCGAAGAACTTTCTTTGGTTCTTGCAGGTTTGGCAACTCCACTTGTATTCTCAGTACACACTACCGTATCTTTTGACTTCGCAACTTCGGTTATTAAAGGATGGCACTCTACAATCTACCCTCCTTACTTCGTTGCCGGTGCGATCTTCTCAGGATTTGCAATGGTACAAACACTATTGTTGGTTGCAAGAAAAGTATGTCACTTAGAAGACTATATTACAATGTATCATATCGAAATCATGAACATCGTAATTATCTTAACAGGTGGTATGGTAACTGTAGCTTATGCAACCGAATATTTCATCGGATGGTATTCCGGATCAAGATTTGAAGACTTTACTTATCTTTCTCCTGGTGCTGCTGTTGGACCTTACTGGTGGGCTTTCTGGTCACTAATTATCTGTAACCTTGTAGTTCCTGCTTCTTTCTGGTTCAAGAGACTAAGAACGAATATTATCTGGACTTTCATTGTTGCATTAATTATCAACATCGGTATGTGGTTTGAGCGTTTTGATATCATCGTTATCAACCTTTCCAGAGACTATTTACCAGGATCTTGGACAATGTTTAAGCCAACGATTATTGATGTGGGTGTATACTTAGGAACAATCGGATTCTTCTCTGTATTATTCTTATTATACGCAAGAACATTCCCTGTAATTGCACAGGCCGAATTAAAATCGATTTTGAAAATCTCAGGTGAAACTTATAAAGCAAAAGAAGGAGATGAGCACCACTAAAATTGTATACGGACTTTATGCTGACGACGACGATTTAATGAACGGCGTTAAAGCATTCAACGATAAAGGAATCGCAATAAACGAAGTATATACTCCGTTTCCGGTTCACGGACTAGATAAGGCTTTAGGTTTAAAGAAAACCAGAATCTCTGATGCTGCTTTTCTCTACGCTCTTTATGGTGTTACTATCGGTGCTACTGTAACCTGGTATGTAATGAATCATGACTGGCCACAAAATATCGGTGGTAAACCAGCATTCGATTGGGCACACAATATGCCGGCATTCGTAGTACCAATGTTCGAGCTTATGGTATTCTGTGCCGCTCACATGATGTCATTGACTTTCTTGGTAAGAAACAAAATGTATCCTGGAGCACCTGCACAAAACCCGGATCCGAGAACAACAGATGATAAATTCATGATGGAATTCGTAACGGAGGATGTAGAATCTGTAAAGCAGTTGCTAATAGAAACTGGAGTTGAAGAAATAACTGTTAAAGATGCTTAAAATGAAAAAGAATGTATTAAGAATTACAGCGGTTTTAGGGTTAACAACAGTTTTACTTAACTCTTGCGGACCGAAAGAAAATACACCATTAGTATATTTCCCTGATATGTATTTCCCGGTAGCTTATGATCCATTGATGAAAGCTCAGGATGCATATTCAGATCACGAAAACGAAATTCCTGCTTTTGCTAACAACAGTTTTGCAACAGGTCTTTCCCCTGTAGAAGGATCAGTAGCTCAAAATAAAGACGGTATTTTCGAAGAAGGATTACTTCCGAAAAATGTAGACGAATACAATGCAGGATATGATGCATCAAAATCAGTAACAGCTTCACCTTTAAATCCGGCTAACGCTGAAAAGGATATTGAAAGAGGAAAAATGTTATTCGATCGTACATGTGCTGCTTGTCACGGTGTAGGAGGAGATGGACAAGGACCAATTGTACAGTCAGGAGCTTTCTCAGGTGTACCGAATTATGCTGATAGAGAACTTACTGTAGGATCTGTTCATTATGTATTAACAAACGGTAGAAACGCGATGGGATCTTATGCGGGACAACTTAACGCTGGAGACAGATGGAGAGTTGCCATGTATGTAATGAACGCATTCAAGAAAGGAGCGGCGGCACCTGCTGCAGCTGCACCGGCAACAACAGGAGCAACACCTGCACCAGCAGCGGATGCAAAGACAGAAACTACCGAAACTAAAAAATAAGAAAAGAAATGTATAGTTTTTCACCAAAATTAAAATCAACTTCTATAATCCTTCTTGTTGTAGGTTTAGTTCTATTTGGTATCGGTTTCTTTATGAATAAAGGGATTTCTACAGAACAAATTGAACATATGATGGAGGCTGTTCATGCTTCCGGTCATACTGCTCCTACGCATTCTAGTGAAATGGTAGGACCTCAGGATCACACTGCTCACTTAGAGCATGCTACACTTCAGGTTCACAACCAGCCTTTAGCGGCAATACATTTTGTAGCTGTATTTTTCTTTGGAGTAAGTTGTGCTGTATTGTTTTTTTACTGTATTCAGCATGCAGCCCACGCAGGTTGGCCAATTATTATTACAAGAGTAATGGAAGCTATTGCTTCTTATATTCCATACGGAGGGGCTATTTTGATCATTTTAATGCTTCTGAATATCTTCCACCAGGGACACCTTTTCCACTGGATGGATCCGGATTTGACAGACCCTAACTCTGCTCATTTTGACGTGATCTTATTCGAAAAGAAAAGATTCTTAAATATTCCTTTCTATGCAATCAGAACTTTCATCTATGTTTTAGGTGCATCTTTCTTCGCATGGAAGCTTAAAGCTCAATCTAAAAAAGTAGACGATACCAAGTCTGATAAAGTAGAATATCAAATGCTTTACAGATGGGCAGTAGGATATATTGCATTCTTCGGATTTGCTTCTGCAGCTTGGGCTTGGGATTGGTTGATGTCTATTGACCCTCACTGGTATTCTACAATGTATATCTGGTATTCAATGGTTAGCTGCCTTTCAAGCGGAATCGCTGTTATCATTCTTTTAAGTGTTTATTTAAAGAAAAATGGATTCTTACCACAGTTCAATGACAATCACTTGCATGATTTAGGAGTATTCCTTTTCGCTACAAGTATGCTTTGGACGTATACGTGGTTCGCTCAGTTCATGTTATATTGGTACGCGAACGTTCCGGAAGAGGTTAATTATTTCTTTGGAAGATTCCAGCACTACTCTCCTACGTTCTTACCGATGCTGATTGTAAACTTCTTATTACCATTATTGGTTTTAGTAAGCAGCAGCATCAAGAGAAACTACAAAGTGGTTACAACAATGGCAGTAGTTGTTATTTTAGGACACCTTTTAGATTACTTCAACATGGTAATGCCGGGAACGGTAGGTCCATACTGGAAAACTCCTGAAGTATTCATCTTAATCTTAGGAGCAGTTCTATTTGTAGTTGGATTGTTTATGTTTACAGTGCTTTCAGCATTATCGAAACTTAAGCTTATCCCTACAGGGAACCCTTACCTACACGAATCTGAAATTTATGAGTATCCTTTCTAAGGAATTTGTAACAAGATAAAAATAAAAAAGACTGATTGTAATAATCAGTCTTTTTTTTGCAAAATATTAACCATTGTAACAAATTGGTTTAAAAACCAACCTATTAAGAAATACAAATTTATGTTCCTATTACAATTAAAAAACGATTTCGTTAATTTTATTTCTTTTATTAAAAGACCAAATGATTTTCAGCTAGAGATTCCAGCAAGAAGGAAATTTTCAATGATTTTTAATTTTTTGATTATTGAGACAATATTTACTTTTTTGGTTGTCTTTCCGATACTATTTCTTGTTAAAAAACTAATTTCGACTAAAAGTTTAAATCCAGATGATCTCAATATCCCCGACACCTTATTATTTAGATTTCTCTTAGCTGTTGTAGCAGCTCCTATTGCAGAGGAGTTACTTTTAAGATATCCTCTGAGGTATAATATTCTTTTTTCAAAATTAATAACGCGTGAAAAATGGAACAGAATTTTTCCATTTCTAGTGTATTTTCTTTCCTCAATATTTGGATTACTGCATTTGACTAATTATGCTAATGATTCCTGGAAGTTTTATGCGTTATTACCATTAATTCTAATCTCACAAATATGTGGTGGCTTTATTCTCAGCTATATCAGAATTAGATTAAATATTTTTTACAGCATATTGTACCACTGCATTTGGAATGCTTCGTTTGCCATTGTACTACCGTTTTTAACTATTACTTTTAATGATCCATATACATATTCAGGGAAGCATTATGATATCAAAATCCAAGAACAAGCCTTCTTTAATGAAAACAAACCTAAAACTTTAAAATTAAATGAAGCAGGTGAGAAAATTTATACATTAGATGCACAGCAGTATCAGCTGCAAAAAATCTCAGATACAATCTATGGAAAAGGGAAATACATAGCTGATGAAGAGGCTTGGATAAATATAAGTTTTAAATCTGAAAGAGGTGTTACCAAAGAAGAATTCAGGAAAATTTTACAAGAAGAATATACAATAGAAAAACCCATAGAATAAAAAATCAATTAAACATAAGTAAAATAAATACTATGAAAAAAAACTATTTAATGTTATTTTTTGTGCTGATGCTTAGCTTCATTAATGCACAAACCATTACTTTTATTTCCGAAAGAACAAACAAACCCCTTCCAAAAGTTTCAGTTTTTGGAAAAGACGGAAGCATTGTGGCGTATTCTGATATCGATGGAAAAATTGATAAACAGGTATTGAAGCCGGACCAGGAAAAATTTAAGTTGGTTCATAACAATCTTACCGTCGCTACACTTTCTTATGCAGACTTCAATCAAGACGTGATTAAAATAATTGATAATGTAAAAGATATCGAAACCGTTGTCATTAAAAATAATAAACCTGCAAAATACATTTTTGTGAAAGGTAATTTCAATTCTTATGTTACCGTAAATAACAAGTTGAGCAGTTTTACAGATGGAATAATCACCTATATTTTTGACAATAAAACTAAAAAATTAAAAACTTCCCGTATCGAGCAGTATAGAGTATTCAAATTAGAAAATCTATCAGAAGACAGAAAAAAAACGGATTCCTGGGACTACGATACTTTTCTAGAAATTCCGGAAATGGATGATGTTGGAAATATACTGAAATACAAAGAAGATAAAAGATCAAAATTCACAGAATTAAAAGGAGACCGTAAAGATGAAGTTGAGATCACAGGAGAAGCCCTTCAGAAAAAAGAATTTGCATTATTCGGTTACAGATTCTTTGATTTCAAAAGTATTTTAAATATCGCTTATGAAAAAAATTCTAAAAAAACGTTGAAAGACCTTTTAGAGTATAATAAAATTGTTTTTCTGCATTTTAAACATAAAAGTGAACCAGATTATAATGCCATTACGGTTTATGGTAATTTTTATCCCACTGAAATAAGTTTTAAAAACGAAAATAATTTAGAAAAAATAAAACTTGATACCAATTCCAGCTATTACACAACAGAATACTGGAAAGACCCGGAATATCAGAATATGCAGAATATTTTTAGCTCGTTTTTCGGAGCAGATCTAAAAGAGCAACAAAATAAAAAATAAAACCGTCTATTAATAAAGGTTTTATTATTTTTGTGGTAAACCGAATTAAAATGAAAAAGTTTTCTTTTCTACTCGTTTTCAGCTTATTGCTTTTCACAGCATGTAAGAAGGACCATGTAGATGCTACGAATACTAAAACTTTACAGTCGAGTATCAATGATATGACGGCCAGTCTTCCGACCATTAAACAAATTAAGTTTAATGAAGCTCTTTATATTTTAAAAACTTTTGGCGTGGAGGCAGATGGCGATGTTGCGGAACTAAAAGCCCTCGGACAACTGATCAACGGGAAAAAAGTACCTGAAATCATGTCTATGGCAGATCAGGTGGCTCAGAAAAACGGCATTGAATGGGCCAGTACAGCGCCACCGTCTTTAGGAGAAATGAATATCTTTGGAGATGACAAGGCAAAAGAAAGTGACCCGAATGATGTAAAAGCAAACTCCTTGAGCGTTATTACAAGACCTACAGGAGACGATGGGGCGGGAGCACCAACGGCCATTCAAATTGTACCGAGATTAGTTGACAATGCAGGAAAACCAATCGCATTCACCGGCGCCGGCCTGGAAACGACACTCGAAGTTTTCAGTAATGGTGTAAAACTTTCAACAGCGAAAAATTTAATGCAGGATAACAATTTTAAAGGATTTAATTTAAAATTCTCATCCATTCCCGCAGCTAAAGTGGTAGACAATAAAATTGACATCACCGTTTCCGTAAAAACAACGGCAAAAACTTTTAAAATGACGAAAATCGGTTTGGATGTAAATTCATCATTACTGAAAGTTCCTGCTGTACCAAAAGTAGATTCAACTGCGGTAAACCAAGATCCTGCGGTAATTGATCCAAATAATCCGGGCGCTACAACTCCTCCAACAACGGATCCTAATGCGGCACCTACAACAACTCCGGCAACTCCTAAACAACCTGCTTCAGACCCTAAAAGTACAGTAACAGGCTTTTTAAATAATGTAAGCTCTCAAAACTTAAAAGCAGCCTTTAACGCTTCAAGCAATCCAAGCTGGGGAAATTATGAATCTTTCTCAAACCCAACTTCAGGATTCGGATCTGTAAAGAATGTAAGCGTAAAAAATATTACTACCAATGCTACAACTCCAAATGTGGCGAGTGTAAATGCAACATATGACGTAACGGATAAAAGCGGAAAAACAACTTCCTTAAAAGCAACCTTCGGACTGAAAAATGTAAACGGAGAATGGAAAATTTCCAGCTATAAAATCAATCCTTAGGATGGCTTCACAAGAATTAATTAAGAGATTAGAAGAAACAATTGAAAATATTTCTGATTTTCCGATTCCGGGA
This sequence comes from Chryseobacterium sp. IHB B 17019, assembly GCF_001456155.1. Classification (NCBI taxonomy): domain Bacteria; kingdom Pseudomonadati; phylum Bacteroidota; class Flavobacteriia; order Flavobacteriales; family Weeksellaceae; genus Chryseobacterium; species Chryseobacterium sp. IHB B 17019. The sequence continues at coordinate 3,547,926 of NZ_CP013293.1, forward strand.
ATTCAGTTCAAAGACATCTCCCCTATTTTCTTAGACCCAAAACTGTATGAAGATGTGATCGCAGATCTTGTTGAATTCAGTAAAGGAAAAGTGGATGCTGTTTGCGGAATTGAAAGTCGAGGCTATCTTTTCGGGATTGCTATTGCTGTTGCCCTCGAAGTTCCGTTTATTTTAATAAGAAAAGCCGGGAAACTTCCTCCACCCGTTGTTTCAGAAAAATACGACCTGGAATACGGAAGTGCAGAAATTGAAACCCGCGAAGGACAGATAAAACCCGGACAGAAAGTGCTGATCCATGACGATCTTCTAGCAACAGGCGGAACAACAGAAGCCGCTGCAAAACTGGTTGAAAAACAAGGTGCAACAGTTGCCCAATTCAGTTTCTTAATTGGCTTAAAAGAATTGAACGGACAGGAAAAATTAAAGAAATTCAACGCAGAAGTTTATCATATTCTAGAATATTAAACTTTTCATTTAAAAATAAGATGCTTCGACTTTGCTCAGCATGACACATTTAAACAATCTATTATTAATAGTATTATATGTCACGCTGAGCAAAGTCGAAGCCATCTTTTTCAATAAATACACGATTCACCTTTAACAATTTACTCTATTTATTCAAATAAAATCAATAATACACACAAAGTATTTTGTAAATCATTCAGAAACAATTAAATTTGCAATTCAATTTTTAAGAATTTATGGCAAAACTTACAAAGAATGCTCAGAATGAGCAAGAAGGTAAAGAAACAGTGGAGTTTTTTAAAGATCTTGACAGAGAGGCTTTAAACACAGAAAGATTCCTTGAAAAATATTCAAAACCGCTAGGTATTGTTTTTGGAGTGCTTATTTTAGGTGTTCTGGGATTCTTCGGTTACAAACAATTCGTTGTGGCTCCTAAAAATACTGAAGCTGTAAAAAGTTTCCTTGCTGCTCAGAAAAACCTTACTGAAGGTAAAGAAAAAGAGGCATTAGGAGGAAAATCTGCTGCAAATCCAGGTTTCTTAGGAACTTATAATGAATATTCAGGAACTGATGTTGGTAAGCTTTCTGCTTATAATGCTGGTATTTTGAAGTTTAAAGAAGGAAAATTCCAGGAAGCGTACGATCTTTTGGATAATTTTTCATCTGACAACAAAACGCTGATGGCCATGAAATTTGGCGCAATGGCTGATGCAAAATCTGGTCTTAATAAAAATGATGAGGCTTTGCAATTGTTGGACAAAGCTGCTTCTGCAACTGATGATCCTTATACAACTTATTATTTTACAAGAAAAGCTGGTATTTTGGCTTTAGGATTAAACAAAAAACCGGAAGCTAAAAAATATTTTGCAACAATTGACGAAAAATATCAGGACTACGACAACGGAATGTCTGATTCTTATATTGAAATGACTAAATATTACTAAACAATGGCAACAGTTAATCTTTCTGATTACAAGCCACTTAATATAACAAATGCCGATGAATTTTCTATCGGCATTGTTTTTTCTGAGTGGAATGATTTTGTAACCTATAATCTTCGTGATGCAGCTCTGGAAATTCTTCAAAAAGAAGGAGTAAAATCTGAAAATATTAAACTTTTTCCGGTTCCGGGAGCTTTTGAACTAAACTATGCAAGCATGCAGCTCTGCAAGGAGCGTAAATATGATGCTGTAATCTCAATCGGGTGTGTGATTCGTGGAGAAACGCCACATTTCGATTATGTCTGCTCGGCCGTTGCTCAGGGCATTAAAGATTGTAATATCATGACGGATACCCCTACCATTTTCTGCGTATTGACAGATGATACAAAGGAACAATCTATCGCAAGAAGCGGAGGTGATCTTGGAAATAAGGGTGTAGAAGCTGCGGTAACAGCTTTAAGGATGATAGATTTTAAGAAAAATCTTGCCGGTAAAAAAGGAAATATCGGTTTCGGGCATTCTTAGTTTTAACACTTTTTAATTAAAATTTAAAATACAAGAGCTATTAAAAGATGGCTCTTTTTTTCATTTAAGTCCAATTTTGTGATGATTTTTCCGATATGTGATTTTCTTAATATTTTTTTAAATATTTATAAAATTTCTAATTAATAACAGCTTTTTGTTTTTATTATTAAACAAATCAGCATAAAAGTTATCTTTGCAGAAATTTAATATCAGATAAATCAGATGATTTCTAGTAAAATGAAACCGTTCCTTTATTTAGGAGCTTTATATCTTATCATTTCTTTACTTGTAAGAGTAGTTTTCTTTTTTCACCCCATTACAACAGTAAGTTTTGGTTTTTTTGAAATATTGAAGATTCTGATAATCGGTGCAATCAATGATTCTTTTGTTTTTATCTTGACATGCCCTTTTCTGGCCCTTTATTTTTTATTTTTATCTGACTCAAAATACCAGAAGCCGTATGGACAAATCATTCTGGGCGCATTGGTACTTTTCTTTTTGTATATACTCCTCATCCCGAATAATATATTTAAACAATATGGAGGCTCGGTTGCAGAAATTGCACTGGCTTTTATCGGTGTAAAAATAATTTTCTTTGCACTAATGTTTTTTCTCCCGGAAAGACGCCTTAAAATCAGGAATACGCTTTATTTTATCACCCTTTTCTTGTATATCTTGTTAATTGTTTTCAATGCGGTAAGTGAATATTTCTTTTATAATGAATTTGGTTTAAGATATAATTTTATTGCGGTAGATTATCTCATTTATACCAACGAGGTGATTGGAAATATCATGGAAAGTTACCCTGTAGTTCCTTTATTTCTGGCAATTTTTACCATAACCGCACTGATCTCTGTTTTCATTTATAGAAAAACAAAAATGGAGCTTTTAGATTTTCCGAATATTAAACAAAAACTGATGTTGTTGGGAGCTTTTTTTGTTTTAATAGGTATTAGCTTATTTGGTCTCAGCCTTACTACGAAAATCAAAGGGAACAGTGTTTTTGAAGGAGAAATCCAGGCGAATGGGTTACCTAAATTTTATTGGGCATTTACTCACAACGAACTGGATTATTTCCAATTTTACCCCACAATTAATCAAAAAACGGCCGAAAATAATTTTCTCAATCAATATCCGGAACCTGTTCTAAAAAGAAATATCACTTCAGATCAGCCGGAATTAAAGAAAAATGTTGTTTTAATTTCTATTGAAAGCTTATCCGCAGATTTCATGGAACATTATGGAAATACACAAAAAATCACTCCTTTTCTGGATAGTTTGGCAGACCATTCTCTGATGTTCACCAATCTTTATGCAACGGGAAACAGAACCGTTCGCGGCCTGGAAGCATTGACACTCTGCATCCCACCCACTGCAGGAGAAAGCATCATCAAGAGAGAAAATAATAAAAACAAATTCACCACCGGAAGTGTTTTCAAATCAAAAGGTTATGATGTAAAATTTTTATACGGCGGATACAGTTATTTCGACAATATGCGGGATTTCTTTGCTGGAAACGGCTACGGAATTGTTGATCGTGACAATTTTAAGCCGGAAGAAATTACTTTCGCAAACGTCTGGGGTGTTGCTGATGAAGATATGGCAAAAAAGGCCATCCAAACCATGAACGCCGAAGCAAAATCCGGAAAACCTTTCTTCAATCACTGGATGACGGTTTCCAATCACAGGCCTTTTACTTATCCTGACGGAAAAATTGACATTCCAGGAGATGTAAAATCCCGTGAAGGAGGGGTAAAATATACCGATTATTCTCTTCGTAAGTTCTTTGAAATGGCAAAAAAACAAGATTGGTACAAAAACACCGTTTTCGTGGTCATCGCAGATCATTGTGCTTCAAGTGCCGGAGATACGGAACTTCCGATGGATAAATACAAAATTCCGGCAATGATTTTCTCCGAAGGTTTCATCCAGCCTCAGAAATTCACACAAACCATGTCACAGATTGATGTGATGCCTACCCTTTTCGGACTGTTGAATTTTAATTATCAATCTAAATTTTTGGGTCAGGATATTTTTAAAAAGGGTTTCCAGCCCAAAGCTTACATTGCAACTTATCAGGATTTAGGATTTGTGAAGGACAATTATTTGACTATAATTTCTCCTTTGAGAAAAGTAAAACAATATGCTTTAACGCAACAAAAAAATAAGTTGTCTCCGGAGTTTAATATTTATTATGACGAAAAGCAATTGAAAACTCCAGATCAGAATAAAAAACTTATTGAAGAAACAATTTCTGCATATCAATCTACATCATACTGGCTGGAAAAAAATCAGCTTAACCGTTAATTAAATGATAAAATATTTTCTGCTTTCATAGAATGTATTCATTAAATTTCTAAATTTACATACAAATAAATACAAACTATGAAATGGACTAACGACAGAGGTGGTAATGTGGAAGACAGACGTGGACTTGGCGGCGGTGCCGTTGTAGGAGGCGGACTGGGAACGCTCATTATCGCTGCAATTATATTTTTCCTGGGTGGTGATCCTTCTTCGGTTCTCTCTTCCGGTGCCGGATCGAGTTCTGCAGGTACCGAACAAAGAGAATTAACCGCCGAAGATAAAAAAGTCGGGGAAATGGTTGACATGATGGGAAAATGGAACATTATTACATGGGATCAGGTATTTAAAGAAAACGGTATGACTTATACTCCCCCAAAAATTATCCTTTTTGAAAATACTACACAATCCGGTTGTGGAACAGCTCAATCAGCAATGGGACCGTTTTATTGTCCTGCCGACCAATCCGTTTATATGGATATGAGGTTTTTTAATGAATTGCAGCAAAGATTCGGAGCACAGGTTACCGAATTTACAGTTGCCTATGTATTAGCTCACGAAGTAGGTCATCACGTGCAAACTCTTTTGGGAACAACACAAAAAGTAGATCAATTGAGAAGAAGCGGTAGATATTCTGAAGCAGATATGAACAGAGTTTCCGTTGCAACAGAGCTGCAGGCAGATTTCTATGCCGGACTTTGGGCTAAAAGAACTGATGCAAACAGACATATTTTAGAGCCAGGAGATATCCAGTCCGCAATTGAAGCTGCAGAAGCGGTGGGCGATGATAACATTCAAAAAAGATCTCAGGGCTATGTGAATCAAGAGAGCTTTACGCATGGCTCATCTGCACAACGTAAAGAATGGTTCATGAAGGGGTACAACACCGGCGACATTAGGCAGGGTGATACTTTTAACCAGCTTTTGAAATAATTTAACTTTATAAAAATAGAAACTCCTGAAGAAATTCTCCAGGAGTTTTTTTATTGCAATTCGATTGGATTACTGTTCTTTTTCGCTTCATCTTTTATCCTCTCTTCCATTCTTTTTCTCATTTCAGCAGGATTTTGATTTCCACCGCCACGAGTTGCCGCTATTCTGAATTGTCCGCCGCCACCCTGAGTCATGAAAGACATCGGATCGTCCATGAATTTTTTCTGTTGCTTTACAAAATCAGCTCTTTTCACTTTAATGGTGTTCCCGAATTGGTTTAAGGTAGGAAAATCTGCAATTTTATAGTTTTTCATTAGATCAAAAGAATATTCTCCTTTATCATCTTCCACTTTTACAATAAGCCCCGGAAGCCCACCGAATTTGTAAGGTCCATCCTGATAAGGCAGATCTGTGGTAAACCAGGCAGTCCATTTTCTTCCTCCAAAATCTGTTTCCGCTTTTTGGACTTTATATTCACCAATCTTCATGGTTTCAGATGAAATTTTCCAATTGATAGGTCTGTCTTCTTCATAAGAATAATTATCCCTGCCAATTCTGTCCTTGAAAAATGTTTTTTGATTTTTCTTATCTTTTTCAATGGAATAATTAATAATTGATCTCAAACCTTCCATCTGATTTCTGTCAACACTTCCTCTTCCACCGCCACTTTGAAAAGCTTTCTGCAAAATAGAATCTCTTTTAATCCTGTTTTCAGAGTAGAAAACTGATTTTTCGGCGGAAATATCGAGGTACGCATTTTCTGTTTTAATATCACTTTTGTTCGAAGCATCGGGTTTCATGGTGACTTGATACACAAATCTGTTTGTTTGTGCAAAAGCAGTCTGTATGAATAGTGCGAAAGCAATTATACCTAATTTTTTCATTATTTAATTTTAATTGTTGGTTTAAAGCGTTATAAAATCTTAATTCTATATACTCCTTTTCATTTCTTTATAGATCAAAATTATGCATCAAAGTTAAAATCAAAACGGATATCTGTGGATTCTCAAGCAAATATTAATGCGGTTTTTAAATTATTAATAATGCTATTAAGAACAGAATCATTAAAATAGATATCTTCGATTTGAGATTGCGGAAATTAGTTCGTATTTTTGCACTATTAAATCATTCTAAATAAATACAATGATAAAAGTATCAGACCAAGCAAAGGCAAAAGCCATCCAGCTGATGACAGAGGAAGGCTTTAACCCTGCTGAAGATTATATAAGAGTAGGGGTGAAAAGCGGAGGATGTTCTGGTTTAGAATATGTTTTGAGGTTTGACGACCAAAAAGCAGACACTGATCAAGTTTTTGAAGACAATAATATCAAAATTATTGTAGATAAAAAATCAATCCTCTATTTAGCAGGGACAACTCTTGAATTTTCAGGAGGTTTAAACGGAAAAGGATTTGTTTTCAACAATCCGAACGCGTCCAGAACATGTGGATGTGGAGAAAGTTTTTCTTTATAATTAGAAGTTAGAAACTAGAGGTTAGAAATTAGCAAATTGCGAAACTAACATTTAAGGTCTAAAATCTATAATCTAATAAAATGAGTAAATATACTGAAGACGATTTAAGAGTCGATCTAGAAAATAAAAAATATGAATTCGGTTGGGAAACAAAGATCGATTATGAAGATTTCCCGATTGGTTTAAACGAAGACATTGTCCGTGCAATCTCTGCTAAAAAAGAAGAGCCTGAATGGATGACGGAATGGCGTTTGGAATCTTTCAGAATCTGGCTGAAAATGGTAGAGCCGGAATGGGCCAATATTAAATACGAAAAACCTGATTTTCAAGCGATTAAATACTATGCTGCTCCAAAAGTAAAGCCGGAATTGGAAAGTTTGGATGAAGTAGATCCCGAATTATTGGCTACGTTTGCTAAGCTTGGAATCAATATCGAAGAACAAAAACGACTTTCAGGAGTTGCGGTTGACATCGTAATGGACTCAGTATCTGTAAAGACAACGTTCCAGGATACATTAATGGAAAAAGGAATTATTTTCTGCTCCATTTCTGAAGCAATAAAAAATCACCCTGATCTAGTAAGAAAATACCTCGGAAAAGTAGTTCCGAGAGGAGATAATTTTTATTCAGCATTAAATTCCGCAGTTTTCTCTGATGGAAGTTTCTGCTATATTCCAAAAGGCGTAAGATGTCCGATGGAATTATCAACCTATTTCCGTATTAATCAGGCAGGAACAGGCCAGTTTGAAAGAACACTTGTAATTGCCGATGAAGGAAGCTATGTTTCTTACCTTGAAGGATGTACAGCACCATCAAGAGACGAAAACCAGCTTCACGCAGCCGTTGTTGAGTTAATTGCAATGGATAATGCAGAAATTAAATATTCAACCGTTCAGAACTGGTATCCGGGAAATGAAGAAGGAAAAGGTGGAGTTTTCAATTTTGTAACAAAAAGAGGGCTTTGCGAAAAGAACGCAAAAATCTCTTGGACACAGGTGGAAACAGGTTCTGCCGTTACATGGAAATATCCTTCTTGTATCCTGAAAGGTGATGGGTCAATCGGTGAGTTCTACTCTATCGCGGTGACCAACAATCACCAATATGCAGATACAGGAACGAAAATGATCCACATCGGAAAGAATACGAAATCAACGATTATTTCCAAAGGTATTTCCGCAGGAAAATCTCAGAATTCATACAGAGGACTGGTAAAAGTAATGCCTTCTGCAAAAGGAGCAAGAAACTTTTCTCAGTGCGACTCTTTATTGATGGGTAATGAATGTGGAGCACACACTTTCCCTTATATTGAGATCAAAGATCCAACTGCACAATTGGAGCACGAGGCTACCACCTCAAAAATCGGGGAAGATCAGATTTTCTACTGTAACCAGAGGGGTATCGACACAGAAAGAGCAATTGCTCTGATTGTGAATGGTTTCAGTAAAGAAGTTTTAAATAAATTACCAATGGAGTTTGCTATTGAAGCCCAGAAATTGTTGGAGATTTCTTTGGAAGGTTCTGTTGGATAATTGAGAATGTGGTAATTTGTTAATGAGATAATTTGATAATGAAAGAGAATATTATTCTTACTAAGACTTTTGAGTTTTCATTAAAAATTATCAAATATTGTGAATTACTTCATGAACAGAAAAAGTTTGTTATTTCAAATCAGCTTTTAAAATCAGGAACTTCAATTGGAGCGAATATAAGAGAAGCACAAAATTCTGAAAGCAGGAATGATTTTATCCATAAATTTAAAATTTCTGCAAAAGAAATAGAAGAAACAAACTATTGGTTACTTTTGTGTAAGCACTCTGAAAGTTATCCAAGTTGTGATGAATTAATTGAAAAATTAAAGGAAATTGAAAATATCACAAATAAAATAATTATAACATCCAAAATAAGCGGTAGGAGATAATTATAATATTATCTCATTACCAAATTATCATATTGAAATTATGTTAAATATAAAAAACTTGCACGCCAAAATTGAAGATGGCGCAGAAATTTTAAAAGGTATCAACTTAGAAATAAAACCGGGTGAAGTTCACGCGATCATGGGACCGAACGGAGCCGGAAAATCTACTCTTTCTTCTGTGATTGCAGGGAAAGAAGACTACGAAGTTACGGACGGTGAAATCCTTTTCGGTGGTGAAGATATTATCGAAGATGCCCCTGAAGAAAGAGCACACAAAGGAATTTTCCTTTCTTTCCAGTATCCGGTGGAAATTCCGGGAGTTTCTGTAACTAACTTTATTAAAGCTGCTTTAAACGAAAACAGAAAGGCAAACGGCTTGGGAGAAATGCCCGCAAAAGAGATGCTTGCCATGATTCGTGAGAAATCTGAGCAATTGGGAATCAAAAAAGATTTCCTTTCAAGATCTTTAAATGAAGGGTTTTCGGGAGGTGAGAAAAAAAGAAACGAGATCTTCCAGATGATGATGCTTAATCCAAAATTGGCTATTCTTGATGAGACAGATTCAGGGTTAGACATTGATGCATTGAGAATCGTAGCAGATGGGGTAAACGCGTTTAAAAATGAAGGAAATGCAGTTCTTTTGATTACACATTATCAAAGATTGCTTAATTATATTCAACCTGACTTCGTTCACGTATTAGCAAACGGGAAAATCATCAAAACCGGTGACAAATCCCTTGCTTTGGAACTCGAAGCAAAAGGTTACGATTGGCTTCTTAACTAAGAAGAAAATTTTTAAGTGAAAGATTATCATTTTTTCATTTAAGATAAGCGGAAAAACCGCATTATTATAATTTAAAAATATAAATTAAGGTGTGATGGCCGAAATATCAGTAATGGCTTTATACGATCAGATAATTGAAAATCACGGTGAGTTTTTGGAGAGTCTTCGTCACAGATTTTTGGATGACGAGAGAAAAGCTGCTCTTCGAAGATTCGAAAACTTAGGTTTTCCAACGAAAAAAGACGAAGAATATAAATATACCAACCTAAAGGAGATTACTGAAAAAGGATACAACTTTTTCCCGAAAGAAAGTCATAATATCACCAAAGAGCAATTGGATGAACTCCATCTTGGTGAAGAAAATTTTGACTGGATTACTTTCGTGAATGGTAAACTTCGTAAAGAATTGTCCAAAGTTTCTATTGAAAATGTTGAGTTTCTTTCATTCAATTATGCGTTGAATGATGAGAAACACAGAGATGTTTTTGATAAATATTTTAATACAATTGCTTCGGACAAATCTGCTTTTACGAACTTAAATCAAGCTTACTGCAAGTATGGCTTCTTTTTAAAAGTTCCTAAAAATGTTGTGATTGAAAAACCAATCCATGTTTTTTATATCTCTCAAAATCAGGAAGAAAACACATTCTACAATACGAGAAATTTATTGATCGTAGAGGAAGGTGCAAAAGTGGAAATCATTGAAAGTCACCACAATTTTGACAGCACATATGTTCTGACAAACTCTGTGACAGAAATTTTCACCTATCCAAATGCAAAAGCGGATTGGCATAAATTACAAAACGATAACGATACTTCTTATTTAGTTGACAATACTTTCGCAAGGCAGGAAAAAGACAGCTTAACGACTGTAAATACCTTCTCTTTCGGAGGTAAACTGGTAAGAAACAATCTGGATTTCATTCATAACGGATCGAATATCAATTCATTCATGAATGGGATCACAATTATCGGGAAAGACCAGCTGGTAGATCACCACACGGCGGTTCACCACAACTTCCCGAACTGTGAAAGTTATCAGAACTACAAAGGTATTTTCGACGGAAAATCTCACGGGGTTTTCAACGGGAAGGTTTTTGTAGACAAACTTGCTCAGAAAACGAATGCTTATCAACAGAATAACAACGTTTTATTAAGCGAAGGAGCAATGATTGACACCAAGCCTCAATTGGAGATTTTTGCAGACGATGTGAAGTGCTCTCACGGTTGTACAGTGGGTCAATTGAACGAAGATGCCCTGTTCTACCTAAGAGCAAGAGGTATTTCCAAAAAAGAAGCTCAGGCGTTATTGTTGTACGCATTTGCAAACGATGCAATGCAGAATATTGATATTGAGCCTTTAAAGGAGAAAGTTTCAAAGCTTTTGGCGGAGAAACTGGGAGTTGATATAGAGTTTTAACAATATATAATTGATAATAGCAAAGCACTTCAAATGAAGTGCTTTTGTTTTTTTATGTATTTAAATTAAAAAGCCCGTATCGCAATACGGGCTTCTTTTGTTGAAAAATCTGATAGGATATTAGTTTTTAGGGATTGTTTTTTTAATGTCATAAATCGTTAGCTCAGGAGTACTCAATACTCCCTGGGTATTGGTATTTGTGCTTTTAGAATGGTTGGCCTTACGGGCTTGTCTTCCCGGTATTGTTGCTAAAAATTCTTCAAAACTTGCCGTATTTGGGAGTAATTTTCCCGAATTGGCTGTCGTTTCCTGCTTTTGAGACTGTTGTTTATTCATTTCAAGGCCCTGTTCGGAAGCTAATGCCGTTGCAGATGGTTTTTGAGCAGCTCTTTCCTGAGCTTCTTTCATCATTCTGGCTTCGAATTCTTTAGATTCTTTATAATTAGCAGCTTCCTGTATTTCGGCTTTTTTGTCTTGTTGTGCGTAAATATTGGCACTCAACGCTAAAAATGCTATAATATATAATGATTTCATGATGGTTTATTTAATGTTTACAAGTACGTTTATTTTTCCGATTCCGTTTTGATCATAATCCTGAAGTGCTTTTCCAAGAACCTGCCCGATTCTTACTTTTTTAGGATTCGCTTTCATGGCCACTCCTGATTTTGATGAAGTTACCAGAAGATCTCCTCTTTTAATCTTTCCTCCTTCAAGGCAGACTTTTGTCGGAATTACCCCGATTACGCCCATCGGCACTTTATCTGAAATATCGGTGTCAATATGTTCTTCCGTTAATAAAACTCCCGGTTTTGTAGCATAAACTCCGGCTACAAGAGTAGAATAAGGAGTTGAAGATTTTTCTACGGATCTGTCTTTTGTAGTTGAAATTACTAAAATATCTCCAGGTTCATAGGCCGAAATATTTCCCTCCACGTCAAAAGCTTCGGCGATATCGGCCCCACTGTTTTGTGTTCCTCCATTAAAGAATCCTCTACCATCTTTATTGATACGAGCTTCATTTACTGATGCACTTTGATAGACAGCAATATTCCCCGAAGCCCCTTGATGATTAATAAGAAGAGTAGAACCCGTACCATTGGAGCTTATGTGTACTACAGGTTGAGCATTCGCACTATTGAAGTTCGCAAATCTTGCCGCACGTCCTACTCCGAAGTTAGGAGTCCAGGCATAAATTGCACTACCTGTTCCGTCCGCAGTTGCTTCTATACCGTCCCCGTTTCCGCCTGCATTTGCAGTAATTCCATTACCGCCACCTTCTGTAAGCGCCAATAAAGCTGGGCCGTTCCCCGCGGCGTTAGAGGAATAGAATAAACCTGCATATCCACCGGTGCCTGCAGACACTCCGTAAACACCTGCAGTCCCGAAATTTGCAAACTGAGAATTAACTTCTCCTTTTACCGCAGCAGAAGTTCCAGTTACCCTGTCCACTTTGAAGTTTCCACCGATACCGTTTCCTACTGTAGTTACTGTAATTACGTCGCTGGTATTGGATTCATTAAAAATGTTAAATCTTCCTGCTCGTCCCAATGAAAATGTAGGTACCCAGGCGTATAGAGCATTTCCGGTTCCATCTACATTTGTTTCTACTCCATTCCCGTTTTTACCGGCATTGGCTGTGATGGCGTTTCCGTTTCCATCGGTTAAGGCAATTAATGAAGCTCCGTTTCCTGCTGGATTTGATGCGTAGAATAATCCTGCGCGGCCACCCGTTCCTGAAGAAACTCCGAAAATACCCGAAGCACCAAAGTTCCCGAAAATAGTATTAACTTCTCCTCTTACTGCGGCTCCAACACTGTTTGTGTTATTTAAAAAGAAAGAAGATGCATTACCTTGTGTGTTGTCAGGAATGTTACCATTCGTATTAGAAGCTACTTCAAAAGTATTTCTGTCGTTGCTTGCGTTAAGGTTTTCAAAACGTCCTGCACGTCCTTTCCCACTGTTAAGTCCAACCTGTCCCAAAACACCGACTGAAGTTCCTGTAGCATTAGTGGACACGAAACCTCTTACTCCGTATCCTCCACCATCATTTCTACCTACTACTGCTCCGGCAATATCGCTGGTAGTTCTACCAACTATTGCTTCTCCGGCTCCGTTATTGTCACCAATAATACCCGCAGAAGTTTGGGCAGAAGTAATTCCGTGAACTGCAAATCCTGATTCTGTAGAACTACGAACACCCGCTCCGCTTCCTGTAGTACTTACATTGACAACAGTTCCATTTCCTACGTTTGTGGCATTAAGGACATTATTATTGTTAGCATTATTAAAATTTGCTATAGTAGCTGCAATACCGGTAGTACTGGTTGCATTAAGACCCGTTCCCGTATTACTGTTGGCATATACTCCGTATCCGGCACCTGATGAATTTCCGTAAATTCCTAAACCTGTTGGCGTCACACCATATACTCCCCATCCGCTTCCTGCCTGGCTTCCCCAGATTCCAACTCCTAGTCCGCCTGTACCGTTATTGATACCGCGAACCCCAGCAGAGAATCCTCCAGGAGCTATATTGCTTACGATACCTCTCACAGAGGCAATGCTTGAAGAAGTTGTATTATTTACACCTTCTAAAGAGGTTCCGTCCCCGTCATTTGTTAATGAAAAAAGACTTGCCGCGTTATTAACCGTATTTGTATAAGGAATTGAGAAACTTCCTCCACCGCCACCGGCAGTTTTTGCATACATGGCAAAAGGAACGCTCAATAATTGACTTGTTCCGGTAATGGTATACGTTGTACCACCTGTAGGATCTGTTTCTGTCTTAAGGTAATAATTTCCTGTAGACCAGTTGATTGTATTGAAAGTTCCGGTAAGTACTGTTCCCGAGCCTAATTCTAATGTAAGAAGGCCATTGGCATTTGTATTTCCTGTAAGTCTTTCAGAATAGACGGCCGCTCCTGCCGGAGAACCCTGCAGAATACTTGCTCTGATGCCTACACTTTGATTAGCCAAAACCTGTCCGCCCGCGTTTCGAACGATAGCCTGATAGCTCATTTTTTCAGGTACTTGTGCAAAGGCTAGGTGTGAACCCAACACAAGTCCCATTGCGAATAATATTTTTTTCATGGTAATTATTTTTTAATGATTTTAAATGTTTTGATACTTTCTCCGTTTCGGCTAATCTTGATGATATACATCGCGGAAGGAAGAGAAGAAAAATTAAATTCAGATTTGGACTGAGTGATTTTATCCTTTTTAATCAGTTTTCCCTGAGCGTCATAAAGCTGATACTCTGAGCCTTTGAAGCTGTTTGTGGTAAAATCCAGGTACAGATAATCTTTGAAAGGATTAGGATAAAGCAAAATACCTTTTTCAGTTGATGTAAACGTTTCGTCGGTTGCGAGTGTGGTAATTTCGTAGACTTGTTGTACTCCTTCAGAAATTTCCCGGTTGGTTCCTTTGATAAGGTAGGCTACTTGCCCTACGCTATAAGAAACCGAACCGCTGCCTCCTGTTGCATCTGCTCCCGTTGCCAGAACTGCCTGCTGTGCTTTCAACAGACTGATGGGGACGAGAAACAGAATGAGAAAGAAGCATTGAATAGATGTCCTTTTCATATAAAATAGTTTTGTGGTTATTAATTGGTTTAAGTCAAAATTTTTAAAGAGAATTTTGGAAGACTAAATTACCACATATCAAGCACGGATAATCGGAAAATAGACGAACGACAGAAAAAATCGACAAACGACAAAAAGTAGAATTATTGTTGCGGTTTTACAGCAAAATATCACTGTTTACCGGTATTTTGGAAGATTAACTTTGAGGTTCAAAAAAGGAAAGATTTTCTTTATAAGCTCTTCCTATGGGAAGTTTTATCTGATGTACGAGCTCTACTTCATGAGTGTTTTTACTCCTTATCAAATGTCTGGGAACGGCAAAGCTTCTATGAATTCTGACAAAAGAATCAAAATGCGTTTTATGTAAAATATTCCCAATAGAATCCAGAATGCAGTGCTTTTTTTCTGGAGTGATGATCCTTGTATAATCTTTTAAAGCTTCAAGATAAAGAATGTCTGTAATTTTTACCTGAAAAATATTACATCCTTCTTTTATTTTAATGCTATTTTCACCCAGTAAAGCATCAAAACATTCACATTTTTCTTTTGTTTCAAAAAAATCAAAAATCTTTTGAATAGATTGATGAAAACGTTCTGGTTTTAAGGGTTTTATAATGAAATCTAAAGTATTAAGCTCATAAGTATCAATAGCAAATTCAGAATAAGAGCTAATGAAAATACAGGCGGGAATTTTGTGGGCTATTCTCCTGAATTCCAAGCCGTTCATTCCTTTCATACTGGTTTCGGTGATAAGAAGATCAATAGGATAATCAAGGAAAGGAATCGCCTTTTCTGCTGAATCGAGACATGCGATGACCTCAATATTCTCATATTGCTTAAGATAATGAAGAAGAACCAGCCTGTCCAGCTCATCATCATCAATTATCAGGCACTTAATATTAGTAATCATGATACTCTGGATTAGTTTTTGAATAATTTTAACTGTAAAAATTAAAATTATATCCTAAAGTTATTCATTTTCCGTCAATCAATCCCAACATGAACTCAAATTAATACAAAAAATGTACTTCATAAATTCATCTTGTTTTTTTTCATGAAAAATGTTAACTTGTAAATCTCACAAACATAGACAGAATTTAATGCTAGAAAAGAAAGAACATAACTATGAAAAGGCAATCTTGGTGGGCGTTGTTACGCAGCATCAGGATGAAGAAAAGCTTCAGGAATATATGGATGAGCTGGAGTTTTTGGCTTTCACGGCAGGTGCTACAGTCGACAGACGTTTTACTCAAAAACTTACCCAACCGGATTCCAAAACCTTCATCGGAAGCGGAAAAGCTCAGGAAATAAAAGAATATGTAAAGGAAAATGAGATAGGAACCGTTATTTTTGACGACGAATTATCGCCTTCCCAACTTAAAAACCTGGAAAGAGAAATAGAAGTAAAAATTCTTGACAGAACCAATCTTATCCTTGATATTTTTGCCCAGAGAGCTCAAACTTCTTATGCAAGAACACAGGTAGAACTCGCTCAATATCAATATCTTCTACCACGATTAACAAGAATGTGGACCCACCTTGAGCGTCAGAAAGGAGGTATCGGGATGAGAGGTCCCGGTGAAACGGAAATTGAAACCGACAGACGTATCATTCGTGACAGAATATCTTTATTGAAAGATAAATTGAAAACGATTGACAGACAGATGGCAACACAACGTAACAATCGCGGGAAAGTAGTTCGTGCCGCTTTGGTAGGGTACACCAACGTTGGAAAATCTACATTGATGAATGCATTGTCGAAGTCTGAGGTTTTTGCTGAAAATAAATTATTTGCAACACTGGATACAACCGTAAGAAAAGTTGTCATTGGAAATTTACCTTTCCTTTTAACGGATACCGTTGGGTTTATCAGAAAATTGCCGACCCAGCTTGTAGAATCTTTCAAATCTACGTTGGATGAGGTAAGAGAAGCTGATTTGCTGATTCATGTGGTGGATATTTCTCACGAAAGTTTTGAAGATCATATTGATTCCGTAAATCAGATTTTAATGGAAATCAATGCCCATCAAAAGCCAATGATAATGGTTTTCAATAAGATCGATGATTTCAGTTATGAGAAAAAAGATGAAGATGATCTTACGCCGTCTACGAAACGAAATATTTCTCTTGAAGAATGGACGAAAACATGGATGGCGAAGTCTAAATATCCTACCGTTTTCATTTCAGCATTAACGAAGGAAAATTTCCCGGAAATGAAGCGAATGATTTACGATGAGGTAATGAAGATCCATATCTCCAGATTCCCTTACAATGATTTCCTTTTCGAATATTTCGATAACGATGAGGAAGAAGAAAACAAAGATTAATGAAATATCACTTTTTCCTTTTACTGCTTTTTGTTTCGGTTCTCGGTTTTGGCCAGAAACTGAAGCCGGATTTTAAAAGTATAGAGAAAAATCTTACTAACAAGCAATCTCCATACAATTATGATAAGCTGATTTTTAAATATAAAGCGTATCCCAAGTCTTTGGACAGCCTTGAAGCTCAATATCTGTATTACGGAAGAAACTTTCAGGAAAATAAAGTCTCAACAATGGATGATGACTTCAAAAAACTGGCTGAATTTTTCAAAGAGAGAAATGCTGATGAATGCGTCAAACTGGGTACTGCTTTATATCAAAAAGATCCTACCAATCTGGATGTTTTACTCATTTTGCTTCGTGCTTATGATTCGAAACAGGATGCGAGTAACTTCTCTCATCATGTGAGCCAGTTTAGGCTGCTGACAGATGCCATTAAGAAATCAGGTGACGGAAAAACCGAAAAAACAGCTTATCTGGTAAATTCTGTAGGAGATGAGTATATTTTACTTAATATTCTGCAAATCGGCGAAGATTTTACAAGAGGATCAAAACCTTTAAAAGACGGAATGCTTGACATTTGGGAAAAAGACAACAGTAAAGTCTATATCAAAGTGCTTTATCTGGATTACTAATCTTAAAAACAAATTTTTAAAAAAACTTAGTGGAGTTATATTATTCATTTTCAGCGTTAATCGTTTTAGCATCAATATTTTCATACCTTAATTACAGATTTCTTAAACTTCCGAGCACCATCGGAATTATGGTAATTGCCATAGTAGTTTCAATATTTCTGGTTTCTTTCGGGAAAACCATTTTACCAAGAACCTTTGGACATCTCAACAACTTGATGATCAGCATTGACTTTACGGAGGTTTTGATGGGTGCCATGCTCAATTTTCTTCTTTTTGCGGGGGGAATTCATATTAATATCGATGACCTCAAAGAACAGTTTCGGCCCGTCGTTATATTTTCTACTGCAGGAGTGGTAATCTCCACGTTTGTAGTGGGTTTCGGGATGTTTTATCTCCTTCCTCTGGTGGGAATTCAGCTTCCGTTTATCTACTGTCTCCTTTTTGGGGCATTGATTTCTCCTACAGATCCCGTTGCGGTTTTGAGTATTCTAAAACAGGCCAATGTTTCAAAAGCGTTGGAAACTAAAGTTGCAGGAGAATCACTTTTCAATGACGGTATGGCGGTCGTGGTTTTCACGGTTATTCTTCAGCTTGCGATTGGTAATAAAGTAGATCTCGGTGTTGAAAGTATCGGGATTTTACTGTTAAAAGAAGCCGGTGGCGGACTTTTGCTGGGTGTAGTTCTTGGTTGGGTAACTTCCAGACTGATGCGTGAAGTGGACGATTATATAATTTCCGTTCTTGTAACGCTTTCTGTGGTGATGGGTGGTTATCTTATTGCCAGACAAATGCATATTTCAGGGCCGTTAACGATGGTAGCAGCAGGGCTATTCATGGGGAATTTTAATATGAAATTTAAAATGAAATCCGTGACTCAGGACTATCTCATCAAATTCTGGGAATTGATTGACGAAATTCTCAATGCAGTTCTTTTCCTTTTCATCGGCTTTGAGCTGCTAATGATAAAAGATTTAAGACTTTTCATGATTCCGGGAGCACTGGCGATTGTTGTGGTTTTATTGGCGAGATTTATTTCGATTTGGGGACCTACGAAGTTTATGTCTTTTAAAACAAGATTCAGTCCGCAGACGGTGAAGGTGCTGGTTTGGGGAGGAATTCGTGGTGGCGTTTCCATTGCCTTGGCATTGTCCATCCCGAAGAACGAATACAGCAATATTGTTTTGAGTATTACCTATTGCGTGGTGGTATTCTCAATTATTGTTCAGGGACTTACGATTGGAAAAGTTGCCAATCCGAAGAAAATTGCGAAGGAAGAAGAAGAGAAGGAAAGTGTTACTTTGGATAGGCGAAATTATTTATAAAAAAAGATGAACAACACCTTAAAAGAAATAGAAGAAGCCCTGGCTGTCTTATCCATTCCTGAAAAAGCCGCATTTTTTCCAAAATTTTTCAAAACCGGGAAAGGAGAATACGGGGAGGGAGATCTTTTTCTTGGCGTAAAAGTTCCGGATCAGAGGATTGTAGCTAAAGAGTATTATTCAAAAATTTCTCTGGATGAATTAAGCCAATTACTTTCATCAAAATACCATGAACATCGACTGACTGCCTTGTTTATACTCATTTTTAAATTTGAAAAAACAAAAGATAAAACGGTAAAAGACGAAATAGTTCAATTTTATTTAAATCATCTTCAGTATGTCAACAATTGGGATCTGGTGGATTCCAGCTGTTATAAAATTTTGGGCCGATATGCCTTTGAAAATCAGAAAGAAGAGCTGTTGAGAAAGCTTTCTGGTTCCGAAGAAATGTGGCACAAAAGAATAGCTGTGGTTGGGACAATGTATTATGTGAAAAAAGGTTCATTTGACCTGATGAAAGAATTTGTAACTCAGAATCTTAAGCACAACCACGATCTCATGCATAAAGCAAACGGCTGGCTATTGCGGGAAATGGGTCAAAAAAATGAAGCAGAGCTCATCAGTTATTTAAATAAATACTACAAAGAAATGCCGAGAACCTGCTTAAGATACGCCATCGAAAAACTGGAGGAAAGCTTAAGACAGGATTATCTAAAAGGCAGAATTTAAAAATAAGATGTACTTTTGCGCTTTAAAACTCAACTATGAAACTTTTTCTGAAGCAGTTTGTTCTGCTTATTCCATTATTATTCCTGACAAGTTGTTTCGATATTCTTGATAAGGTCAATGTAAAGGCTGACGGAAGCGGGGAATACACAGTTATTCTCAACGCAAGCAAGAGCAAAACCAGGCTGGCTTCTATTTCTAAAATGGAAACAATCAACGGAAAAAAAGTTCCTAAAAAAGCCGAAATTGAAAATAAAATCAATGAAGCGGCAAAGATTTTCAGAGCTACCCCGGGAATCAGCAATGTAAAAACTTCAATGGATTTTGATAATTACATCATAAAATTAAGCTGTAATTTTAAAAAGATTGAAAACATTAATGCCGGACTGGAACAATTAAAAGCTAAAAATATTCTTGGAAAAATGATTCCTTCACAGATTTACAATCAAAGCCTTCAAAAGAAATCATTTGTGAGAAATAAAATCAATACGTTCAAAACGGATTACGACAAGATGAGCAAAGCCGACAAAGAAATCTTTAATGGAGCCAAGTATATTTCCGTCTTACAATTTGAAAATACCATAAAATCTCAATCCAATACTTTATACCTGCTTTCGCCCAACAAAAAAGCAATTAAGTTTGAAGCTAATATTTTAGATCTTATCCTTCAGAAAAAACAATTACAGAATAATATTTTCTTCCAATAATCTTAAAAACCATGAAATATATCCTATTAAAAGCACAAACTATCTGTTTACTTTTCGGTTTTGTGCTTGCATTTGCGCAACAAAAAATGAAAATTCCGGCCGATGCCGTTTTCTATATGGAAATCAACGGAAGACAGCTTAATAAAAAAATCGACTGGCAAAAGTTCAATCCATTTTTGCAGGAAGTTGCCAAAGAAGGAAAAGAAAAACCTTCATGGACAGATTATTCAAAAACAGGAATTAAATACGATGCAACCCAATATCATTATGCCATTTTTAATGATTCTGTGAAAGCCTACACGGCACATTTTATTTTGGATAATAAAGAAAAATTTCAAGAATTCATCAATTCTACTAAGAAAAAAGGCTTGGAAGTTTCCAAAAAAAACAATTATTCTTATGTAAATCTGGATGATGATGTTTTTGTAGCCTGGAACGGGAATCGGGCAGTTCTAAAAATGATCAGCTACAGCAAGCCCTACAAAGACTGGATGGAAGAAGACAGCATGACCGTTGCTGTGGACAGTGCGGTAGCGGTTATTGACAGCACAGCAGCGGTTGTGGCAGACAGCGCTTATGCTGACGAGCAGGAAAAACCTTTCGATTATAAGGAAGAAATTCAGATTCTGAAAGATGATATTAAATATTTAAAAGAAGATATTAAAGAACACAATACTGAAATCGCAAGAATTCAGAAAGATATCAAATACCTCGAAAAACACCACGAATACCCGAAAGAGAAAAAAGGGTCAACAGATACAATTTATTCTGATAAAAATACGGAAGTTTTGCCTCCCCCTGCTGAAGATGAGAACATGGAAGCTGAAGAAACTGAGGAAGATCTGGCCTATCAAAAAGAACTTGACTCTTTGAATATTGAAAGATTCAAGGTGGTGAAAAAACTCGCGGAAAGTGATTTTGATAAATATTTCAGTTCAAGTCTGGAGATTGAAGTTTCGCAAGATGTAATTTCATTCCGTGACCTGAACGCCGATGTTTTCGTATATTCTGACTACGGAAGAATCGTAAATGAAGGGATTTATGGAAGAATGATGAAAAGGTTTGAGTTCGGACAGATTTTTAATACCATGTACAATTCCAACTCATCATACAATTTGTATTTTGAAAAAGATAAAGTAAAACTTGTCAATAATTATCAGCATAAAGATCCTGACGTTCAGAAAAATTTCTCGTCAATCTATAAAGGAAGAAAAAACAAGAAACTGTCGGCATTAATCAATGATAAAAGCATGGGATATTACATGGTAAATCTCAATGGAAGCAAATATTTTGATTTAATGTACAGCTTGCTTGAAAATTCCGGTGAGTCTGATTATCAAAAAGAAATGGAGCTGATCATGGAAACCATGAAAATTGTTCTGGATGAAGAAGCAATTACTAAAATAGCACCGGGGAACGGGATTTTTGTTCTGAATGAATTAAAATCCAAAACAGTGGAATATACAGATTACGATTACGACGACGATTACAATGAAAAAGAAGTAAAGAAAACGAAGGAAGTAATGGTACCCAATTTCACTTTTGCATTCGCAACTGATAACGAAAGATACTGGAACCGTATTTTTGATGTTTTAGCAACAAATAAGAAAACAGCGAAAAAATTCTCTAAAAAAGGAGATTATTATGAATTTAAAGAAGGGAAAGCGACAGGTTATCTTGATCAGCTATTCTTTACGGTTAGAGACGGAATTGTTTATATAACTACTTCAATGGATAATACTTTCCCTAAAAGTCAATCTGAAAAATCTAAACAATGGATGAAAGATTCGGCTAAATATCCCATCTCCGGAAGACTGGATATGCAAAGGCTTTTGATTGGTCTGGAGAAAGAATTCAAGACTACTTCTGAAAGAAAAATAATGGATGTATTCAAGAAAAATATTGGGGAAATGTACTTCAAAACCGAAGTAAAAGGAAATAGAATAGAGACAGAGGTTGATTATAATATTAAAAATTCCTCAGAAAACAGTTTAATGTATTTCTTTGATTTGGTGGATGATATTTACAAAATCAAGGAATCTGAGAAAAAAACGCCAATATTATAATGAAAAGGAAGCTTATTGTTTTAGCGGTTCTTCTAATTGCGGCCACGATTTATTTTTTACTGTTTCATAAAAATAAAACGTTGAAATATATCCCTGAAAATGCAGATGCCGTAATTTTAATAGACGTGAAAAACCTTAAGAGACAATATATTGCAAGCTTTGCAACACATCCTTCCCAATGGTTTCGGGGAAAAGGCAAAAAAGGAAATGCAAATTTTATACAGGAATCGGGAGTGGAAGTTCCCGATTTTTTTCAGATTTTCCATATTAAAAATACTAGCTTTTTACAGTGGTACTGCGTTTTTGAGCTCACAGACAAACAGAAATTCTCAGCATATCTGAAACAGCAGAAATTTGTAAGAAAAGGAGAAAATATATTCCAAAAAGACCAGCTTTTCTTGAAAATTGATGGTGAAAAATGTATCGTTGGCACTTCTGATCTGGCTTTTGAGAAGATCAGTCATTCAATATCTTCGGGGAAAAATGTTTTTAATGCAGACTCGTTTATTGATAATAGCTTAGGAAGTATTTCCTTCATTTCGGGACAGCGAATCCGGAATTTTTCGATTGATTTAAATTCAGATGAAATTGAAATAAAAAATACACCAAAAACAGAAAATTTTGCTCCGATCATATCTGACCTCCAACAAAAAATGCTTTTTCTTGATGCAGAACTGGATGCCAAAAACATCAGATATTTTTCCGCTTTTTTCAATGTAAATCTGGCAGATTCTTCCCAAGTTACTCATTTTAAGGCAACAGCAGAACTCGAGCAGGTAAAGGATACGATTATCACTTACGGCTATGATGATAATTTTAATGAAATTGAAAAAAAGACCTTCCAAACCATTACTCAGCCGAATTATGTGATTGTTCTTCAAAGCAAGGACGTGGAAAAAACCTGGCAATATTTTCAAAATAAAAAATGGGTTAATGCTGGAAACCAATTCACGGCAATTCCGTTTCAACCTAATTTTGTTGAAAAAAATAAAACCGGAATGGAAATAAAATCAACGAGAAAACCTGTACAATTATCTTCAAAATTAAACGAAAACTATATTTTTGTAAGAAATAATCCTCTGTTATTATCTTCATTTAAAACAGTAACGGCAACTGAAAAGAAAATAGTTTCAAGCATAGATTATATTTTCTATGGAAATAAAGGAGAAGATTATTACATAATATTAAAAGGTAAAAAAGAAGAGCTACCTTTGATTTTAAGGTGGTAAACACAAATGCTTAATTATTGATGGATCAATCTGACATTATATTAATAAAAACGGTCACACACTATTTCTTACATTTTATTTTTCCGGTTTTTATTGCATTAATTTTTTACCGTGAAAATTGGAAAAAGGTGTATATTATTCTATTGGCAACCATGCTCGTAGACCTGGATCATTTATTTGCTCACCCTATTTTTGATCCGGACAGGGGAAGCATAGGATTTCACTTTTTACATTCTTATTATGCGATTGCGGTGTATTTTTTGATGCTCTTTTTCAAAGGGAATATTAGAATTATTGGCATCGGGCTTTTGTTTCACATGCTGACGGATTTCCAGGATTTTTATTTCTGGCATCATTAAAATGTTATTAATATTTTCTTTTAATATTTCAAATTCCATAGATTTTTTGTATTTTGTAGACACTTATGAAATTAAAGGAACTCTTACATTATACTTATATTTTTCCTGTTTTAGCAGTAGGATATTATTTTTCCGGACTGATGGGAACAGGTGTTGTGTTTGATGTAATTGCCGGACTTTTACTCACGGGAAGCGTTTTATCAGCAGTTCATCATGCGGAAGTCGTAGCCCATAAAGTTGGCGAACCTTTTGGTACAATTATCCTGGCATTATGTATCACCATCATTGAAGTTGCTTTGATCATCTCACTGATGGTTGCCGGCGGAGATCAGGCGATCACGCTGGCCAGAGACACGGTTTTTGCAGCAGTAATGCTTATTCTCAACGGGATTCTCGGGATTTGTATTTTGGTAGGTGGAGTGAAATATTATGAACAATTTTTTGCGCGTACTTCGGCCACCACTTATCTCATCTGTATCGTTTCCATTTTGGTTTTAACCTTAGTTCTCCCGAATTTCACGTCAAGTATCAACGGACCATTTTACAATAAAGCACAATTGACATTTGTTTCTATTGCCTGTCTCGTTATTTACGGAGTATTTTTAATGGTTCAGACGGTGAGGCACAGAAACTATTTCATTGTACCGGAAGATCATTCCCACGAACATTATATTCCTTCATTTCCTAAAACCGCAATAAGCTTTGTAATCCTTGTCATCTGCCTTGCGATTGTGGTCATGATGGCTAAAGGTCTTTCTGCGACGATTGAAGGTATGGTAAGAAGCTTAGGAGCTCCAAAATCCCTGGTTGGGGTGATTATTGCGGCGGTAGTTCTTCTTCCGGAAGGTCTAGCAGCGATCAGGGCGGCACGCAGCAATCAGATCCAATCCAGTTTGAATCTTGCATTGGGTTCGGCGTTAGCCAGTATCGGATTAACGATTCCTGCGGTTTCTGCGGTGTGTATTATGTATGATATCCCTTTGGTTTTAGGCCTTGACAAAAAAGATATTATTCTCCTTTCTTTATCGGTGTTTATCGTCATGCTTTCCCTGAGCCGGGGGAAAACCAATATCCTTTACGGTACAGTTTTATTAGTCAATCTTGCTGCTTATATTTTTACCGTAATTGTCCCTTAAATAATGAATTTTAAAAAATCTAAAATCCATAATTAAAATTTAAAAATCATTAAAGCCTCCTCGCCAAATCCATTTTATAAGCCATCAGTCTTGCAATATTCTCAGATTTATAAATAGCCATATCTGCATTTTCACCTACAAAATTTTCTTCGATTGATGTTTTCCAAAGTTCCAGCCAGCGGTCAAAATGTTTCTGTTCCATCGCCTGAATTTCATTGATTGGAAAATGAACGGCCATCGGATTTCCTTTATAGCTCATCTGCCCAAAAAGAATGGATTCCCAAAACGAATACATTTTCGGAAGATGTTTGTCCCAATCAACTTTCGCAATATCATTAAAGAAGAACCCAATTACCTCATCCTTAACAACTTTGCTGTAAAATGAATTCACAAGATGCTCAATATCCTGTCTTGATTCCAACTTTTTCATACTTCAAAGTTAGTGCAAAATCAATTGAGAAATTCAATCATCAAGTTGATAAATTTCATGAAAACAATATTTTATCTTTGCATGTTGGATTTAAGCAAATGAGTAAATGCAAGAATGAACTAAATGCAGCAAAAACGATAGAGATTAATTACTTATTTGCTAATCAACAATTAGAATTAAAATAAAAAATGGCAAGAGGATTCAGACAGAAAATTCGGCAGAAAAATACTGAAAACAGTGGTTTCGGGGACAATGCTTCGGGAAGGTTTATTAATAAAGACGGCCTTCCGAACGTGCATAAAAAAGGGGTTGGGATTCTCAACCGCTTTAGCTGGTATCACACCATGCTGGATTTGTCTACATTCCAGTTTCTTTCATATCTGGTGATAGCTTATATTATTGTGAATATCTTGTTTGCTTTAATTTATTTTTTAATCGGGGTTGAACATTTAACGGGCATCGACAAAAGCAACCCGATGAATGAGTTTATTGATGTCTTTTTCTTCAGTTCACAGACTTTTACAACAGTTGGATACGGAAGAATTGCGCCGGTAGGTTTTACGGCAAGCCTTGTGGCCACTTTTGAAGCCTTTCTGGGATTGCTTACCTTTGCCATTGCAACGGGACTTTTTTACGGAAGATTTTCCAGGCCGAGAGCCTATTTGAAGTTTTCTGATATTGCGGTGATTGCTCCCTTTAAGGAAGGTTCAGCTTTAATGTTCAGGCTGGCTCCTTACAAAAACAATTCTCTTACAGATGCAGATGTGATCGTTTCAACAGCGATTGAAGTAATTGAAAACAGTGTTCCGAAAAGTAATTTTTATACTTTAAAAACTCAGCTAAGTAAAATTAATACATTGGCGCTCAATTGGACGGTTGTTCATAAAATAGATGAAGAGTCACCGTTTTTTGGTTTCTCGGAAGAGGATTTTAAAAATACGGATATTGAAATCATTGTGCATGTACGTGCTTTTGATGAGGTGTTTTCGAATACGGTAGTTCAGAGGTCTTCGTATGTCTCCAAAGAGATTATTTACGGAGCTAAATTTATCCCGATGTATTATCCCGACAAAGAAAATCTGTCTACAATTTTGGATTTGGACAGAATTAATCATTATCAACAAGCAGATCTTCCTGTTTTGGAGGAGCAATAATAAATGGATTTAGAAGGTTACAAAAAACAGGCTTTACAAAAACAAAAGGAGCACAAGAAATTTTTGGACGGACTAAAAAAGAAGCCGCCCAGAAACCTTGATTATATTGTTCAGGAAGGGCATGACGAGGTTTTCAGTAAAGTAGATTGCCTTCAATGTGCCAATTGCTGCAAAACAACCGGCCCTTTGTACACTGAAAAAGATATTGAGCGAATTGCTAAGCACCTTCGTATGAAACCGGCAGATTTTGAAGCCAAATTCCTGCGAGTGGATGAAGATAATGATAAAGTGCTTCAAAATCTTCCCTGCTTTTTCCTGAATGATGATAACACCTGTTCCATCTACGAAGTACGCCCGAAAGCCTGCAGAGAGTACCCTCACACAGATCGGAAGAAGATTTACCAGATCAATGATCTGATGATGAAAAATTCGCTCATTTGCCCTGCAGCATTCGAATTTGTGGAAAAAATTATGAAAAATTTAGCAAAATAAAGTATAATCCAAAAACATCTTAAAAAACGATAAAGTATCGTTAAATACGCTTCTTCGATATACTATTAAATTAAAATGCTTCGTTTTACAAATATTAAACAACCATTTAAAATATTAGTATTATGAAAAAGTTAGTTTTAACAGCAGCGTTTACATTAGTCGGCGTAATCGCATTATCGGCACAGACAGGAACTCCACAGAACCCGTCACAAACCCCTAATAACCAAACGACTACTCAAACACAACAGAATACACAGGCAACTTTAGGCACAGCCCAAGATCAGAGTACAACGGCAGCAACAGCTACTGTGGATGCAACGGCAGCAGCACCAGCAACCGAAGCAAGTGTGAGCGCGGATACAAGCCTGGAAGCAACAAAGCCAGTGGAAGCAACTAAAGAAGAAAAAAAGTCTAAAAAGAAAAGATCTAAGTAAAGTTTTTTAAGCAAAGTAGAAATGAGATCCTGAGACATTATGTTTCAGGATTTTTATTTTATAATGCTTATAATTTAAATTATCTTAAAAAATTATAAAACCCGTTAAAACAATAAGTTACATGATGTTTTAGTATGAAAATTGTACTTACCATAATACCATTTTAAAAATTATTAATATTATGAAAAAGTTAATTTTGGCAACAGCATTACTAGTAGGAACGGTAGCTGTTTCGGCACAGACAACACCACAGAAAAGAGACACCACGAAAACCGATACCACGAATCGGGACATGAGGAATGACAACAGTACTTTGAATAACGGCAATAGTACGAATAATACTAACAGTATGAATAACACTAACAACAACAACAGTTGGGATAAAGCAAAAAGCGATACAACCAACCTGAATAACAAAGATGCTGTACAAAGTGACAGAAAAACAAAAAAGAAAAATAAATAAGTCGTAATAAGTAGAAAGAAAGTCCTGGAATATATTATTTCAGGATTTTTTTTGATCAATATCATCCAGTCTGAACTTCACAAGCTGTTTAATTAAATCCAACGGAAGCTCCTCATTCACAGGAAATTGTACTGCTCCTTTCGAAAACTTATACTTTCTTTGGATAAAATCTTTTTCAAAATTTTTAATACCTTCCGGACCGGGATAAAACCCGATGTGTTTTTTATAACCTGCAAAATAAACCAAAGGCTTATTTTTATACCTAAAAGCCGGCATTTGATATCCAATATACTCTTCAATCTCAGGATTTTGAGCGTGAATTATTTTTCTCAATTCTTCTAATTTTTCCTGAATTTCCGGGAACAGGAGCATGTATTCATCAATATTTTTAAAGCTGTTTTTCATATATTAAATTTAATAAATTATTGTAACATAAAGATGCTTCGACTACGCTCAGCATAATGACTCTACTAACTGTTTTATAGAAGTTTATTTTACTGACCATAATTTAAGCATCTCATTTAATTTAGAGATTAAAAAGAAACCAAATAAAAAAAAGCGTTGAATATATCAACGCTTTCTCCTTTCACTTTTTACTTTTTTCCCATTTATAATCCCGGGAACAGGTTATATCAAAAAAGGTCGGGAATTCTCCCAACCTTTGTTTTTTATACTACTCCTTGCGCTAGCATTGCTTCAGCAACTTTTACGAAACCGGCAATATTTGCACCTTTTACATAGTTTACATAGCCGTCTTCCTCTTTTCCGTAGTCTCTACACGCCTTATGAATTCCGATCATGATCTCTTTCAATCTTGCGTCTACCTCTTCAGAAGTCCAGTTTAGACGGATTGAGTTTTGAGTCATTTCCAATCCTGATGTGGCAACACCACCCGCATTAGAAGCTTTCCCCGGAGAGAATAATACTTTATTGTCTAAGAAATAATTGATGGCATCAAGCGTTGAAGGCATATTTGCAGCTTCAGTCACGCAAAGGCAACCATTTCCAACCAATATTTTAGCATCTTCAAGATCCAGCTCATTTTGAGTTGCAGAAGGGATGGCAACATCACACTTCACTTCCCAAGGACGTTTTCCTGCAAAGAATTGAGCAGAAGGATATTTTTTAGCATAATCTTCAGCTCTGTTGTTTCCAGAAGATCTTAATTCTAATAAATAATCTATTTTTTCTCCCTCGATTCCGTCTTTGTCATAAACATATCCATCTGGTCCTGAAATAGTTACTACTTTTCCACCCAGCTCAGATACTTTTTTGATAACTCCCCAAGCTACGTTTCCGAAACCTGAAACCGTTACTGTTTTATCCTTGAATGTTTCTCCGATTGTTTTAAGCATTTGCTCTGCGAAATAAACAACACCGTATCCTGTAGCTTCAGGACGGATCAATGAACCACCGTAAGCAAGGCCTTTTCCTGTAAGAACCCCTGTGAATTCATTTCTTATTTTCTTGTATTGACCAAATAAATATCCTATTTCTCTTGCACCAACACCAATATCTCCGGCAGGAACGTCTGTTTCAGGACCTACGTGCTTGCACAATTCCGTCATGAAAGCCTGGCAAAAACGCATTACTTCCATATCAGATTTTCCTTGCGGATCGAAGTCTGAACCTCCTTTACCACCTCCCATCGGAAGCGTCGTAAGAGAATTTTTGAATACCTGCTCGAAAGCTAAGAATTTAAGAACCGAAAGGTTTACAGTAGGATGGA
Source organism: Chryseobacterium sp. IHB B 17019 (assembly GCF_001456155.1). Lineage (NCBI taxonomy): Bacteria > Pseudomonadati > Bacteroidota > Flavobacteriia > Flavobacteriales > Weeksellaceae > Chryseobacterium > Chryseobacterium sp. IHB B 17019. The sequence goes on from NZ_CP013293.1 coordinate 3,577,467, forward strand.
AACGGATTCCTCCTTTGTATGGTCCGATCGCAGAGTTCATCTGGATTCTGAAACCTCTGTTTACCTGGATTTCTCCTTTATCATCAACCCATGGAACTCTGAAAATGATGATTCTTTCAGCCTCAGCCATTCTTTCAAGAAGCTTCATTCCCGTGTATTCCTTTTTCGTCATGATAAACGGAATTACTGTAACAGCAACTTCTTTTACGGCTTGTAAAAATTCTGGCTCATTAGGGTTTTTCGCCTCAATTTTTGCTATAAACTCTTGGATTTTCTGGTCAATATTATATTGTTCCATATATTAGGGTTGAATATTATTGCCAACAAATTTAATTTTTTTTTCAAAATTCACAACACCTTAAACAATGATTGTTTAAAATTTAATAATATAATGAGTTAATATTATTAAATTAATAATTTAAGCCTTTATTTTGTTAATAATTAAATGTTAGCTGTAAAACAATGCAATATTAAGAAATCGTTAATTCTTAAATTGCTATAAATTGCCTCCCGGAAAATGATTTTAGTTTCCCCAAAAGCTCTAATTCCAAAATTACAGGTAAAATTTTGTGTGAAGAAAGGTCAGATTTCTCTACAAGACTGTCCAAAGAAATTTGTGGATTATTAAAAATTAATCTGAATATTAATTCTTGATTTTCAGTCATTTGAATAGTAACCTCATCAGCCGGAAATAATTCTTCAATTTTCTGCTTTGGTTTATTAAATCCAAGATAATCTATCAAATTTTTGATCGTAGAAATTGCCGTTGCTTTATGCTGAAAAATAAGGTGATTGCAACCTTGGCTTTGTTTATCGGTAATTTTTCCCGGAAGGGCAAAAACTTCGCGGTTATAGCCGTTGGCAAATGTTGTAGTGCTTATCGATCCACCCCCAAATGCGGTTTCCACCACAATGATTGAAGGAGAAATTCCTGCCACAATTCTATTCCTTTGAATAAAATTCTCACGATCCGGCTTCCTTGAAGAATTAAATTCCGTCAATAAAGCTCCGCCTTCTTCCAAAATTTTCTCTGATAAATTTCTGTTTTTTGCAGGGTACAAAAGATGAAGCCCGTGAGCCAAAACGGCAACCGTAGGTATCTGAAAATGAATTGATTGTTCGTGAACTTCCTTATCTACTCCCAAAGCCAGCCCACTCACCGAAATATAATCGAAGGATTGTGTCTCCTCGAAAAAATCATGAATAAATTGCTTGCCGTAAGAAGTCATATTCCGGGTTCCGACAATACTTAGTTTCTGCATAGAATCATCAAAATTTCCTTTCTGGTAAAGGATTGCCGGAGCATCATCACACTCATTCAAGAATTGCGGTAACTCATGGAAATGCCTTAAGTTGATTTTAATATTATTCTTTTCGCAAAATATAAGTTCTTTTTCTGCAAATTTCAGATGTTCGGGGTTTCCCATATCGGAAACCATTTTCTTTCCGATGCCATCCAGCTTTTTATATTCTTTGGGCGCGTTTTCCCAAACGCTTTTTGCACTCCCGAATATCCGGACAAGTTTATGAAAGTTGATATCGCCGATTAGGTTGCATTCGCGCAGAGCGATGGAGTAAAGATGTTCTTCGGAATACATTTGTGCTGTTTTGGCAAATGTAAGAATATTAGATTTTCAACACAAAGTTCGGCGGATTATTTTTCTTAATTCATTCTGAACTGAATGTTTTAATTGTTTAATTTATTCTTATTTTCCTCTCAGCTCATCCAGGCGTTCCCAGATATCGTCCTTTTTCTTGTATGGAAGTTCTAAAAAATGGTCTGGATGATTTTCTTTGTATTCCTGCCATAGTTTATCATCTTTTTCACTGTAATAATTAGGAAATTCCCAGATGAATTTTTTCTTTTTTTCACCGAATTTCTTAAATGCAAATGCCAGAATAATTCCTACAACCGCACCCGCAAGATGCGCCTGCCAGGAGATTTTGCTTGGCTCCTGAAGGTTGTAAAGCAGTTCTTCAGGCAGCATTCCCCAAATCAAACTTCCATAATACAAAACAACAAGTAAAGAGATAGTAAGAAGCTTCGTATTCCATTTAAAAATTCCACTAAAGAAAAGGAAAAAAGCAAGGACATATACCACTCCGCTAGCCCCAATTGTACAGGTATAAAGATAATCACCGGTCATGATGTCAATAGGTGGAAGAAGCCAGACTAAAAAGCCCGTCGCAAGCCATCCGATGATAAATACTTTATTGGCCACCAAAGGATAAAACTGGTACAGTAAAAACATCAAGACGGCGATTGGGATAGAATTTCCAACGATATGATCTATATTTCCATGCAAAAGTGGAGAGGTAATGATCCCAAGTAAGCCTTCTGGCAACAATGGAATAATCGCTCCAAAGCAACTTTCAAAAAAGCCGTTTAGCTGGAGGAAATAACCAACCCACATTGCTGCGAGCATCAGCAAAGGGTATATAAGCGCTTTTTTGGAAATTACATTATTTTTTAGCATGAAGGATTTACGTCAAATGAAAAGCCAAGGATAAATTTCGGAAAATTTGGCGATGAATTGTTGAGTTTCAAGATTATTTCAGACAAAAGGTAATGATTTTCATCAGCTTTATTTGGAAACATCAATATTTGTCATTCAATTTTGAAGTGATCGTCTGTGAATGCTGGCTTTCAAAAATTATATTTAATACTTTTGTAAGAACTTTGTAAATGAAAATTTTGGATAATGAAGAAGTTTTTATCAATCCTTACCCTTTCTTTGGGGATTTTTGTAAGTGCTCAGGAAGAAATTAAAAAAGATTCCGCAGTTGCAGACACGGTAAAACACTGGTCGGTTTTAGGAAAGAATTCATTAATGATTAATCAGGCTGCTTTCTCAAACTGGGTGGGCGGTGGTGCCAATAACGTCGGCTGGCTCGCAGGTGTAGACTATAATATTACCTACGAAAAAGACAAGGATCTTTGGGAAAATATCATCACTTTAAATTACGGACAAAACAATACACAAGGCATCGGAGTAAGAAAAACCCAGGATGTCATTAATGTTTCCACAAACTACGGAAGAAAAGTGTCAAAAAGCTGGTATATGTCGGTTGGGGCCGGTTTCCAGTCGCAGTTTTCAACAGGGTATGAAGATGGAAACAATCCTGAAGCGAAGAAGATATCAAATTTTATGGCTCCGGGTTATGTAAATGTGGGGATGGGTATCACGTACAGACCGAATGATAATGTGAATGTCACCTTACGCCCTACCAATGCCAGATGGACTTTTGTTTTGGATAAAGACCTTCAGACAGCAGGAACTTATGGTTTAAAAGCTGGCGGAGACTCTTCATTATTGCAGTTCGGTTTTCTGGGAACGGCTTTTTATAAGGTTAAATTAATGGAAAATATTAATCTTACCAACACAGCATCCGTTTTCTCCAATTATCTGGACCATCCTGAAAGGCTGGTTCTTGCTTACGGAATGATTTTAAATTTAAAGGTTAATAAGTTTATTTCATCCAATATAACGCTGGATTTACTGTATGACCACAACCAGATTCAAAAAACACAGCTTAAACAGACGCTGGGCGTTGGTTTTGCCTATACTTTGAATAATGGAGTGAAGCGTTCTGACAGGAAGGATAGCCAGTGGTGGTATAAAAAGTAAGATAGAGTATCTTCTGTTTAGATACAATTAAGTCAAAATCAATCCCAATCCGCGGCAATAAACTTCATTTGATTACCATTGTCATCAGATAAGGTCAGGAAATGTCCCTGAACGGAATATTTCGTCATTTTTTTGAACCTTTCAGAAAAATCGTCTTCCAGTTTCATATTCTGGCAAGCTTTCATTGTTGATCCGATTCCGGAAATTTTTACTTTTCCTTCGTTTTTTGATTCAGATATAAATTCTGAAGTGAAAAACATTGAATTACAACCCATAAAAGCCCCACCCCTGATTTTTCCGTTCTCAATATTTTCTGTTAAATTAATTTTAGCTTTATTTTCAACCAGTTGGGGTTTAGAATAATTTTTAAAAGCAATCATCATCCATTCCCTCTGAATCTGATGATTCCTGGCTTCGGGCTTAGAATTTTGCGTTGTTGATGAAGCACAATTCAGCATTATTGTTGCGAATAAAATCACGAAAACTGACAGTAATATTCTTTTCATAGCACATTCAAATCCATTTTCATACCATTCCCGGGCAGAATAGCATAAAAATTAGTAAATTAGCGACACAAAAATTATTTTATAAAATGAAAAGACTATTTCTACTTTTCACATTCCTGTTGGGGTTTGCTCAGATGAGAGCGGATGAAGGCATGTGGCTGTTAATGCTTGTCAAAAGACTTAATGGTGTAGATATGCAAAAAGAAGGATTGCATCTTACACCTGAAGAAATTTATTCAGTAAACAACTCAAGCTTAAAGGATGCTATCGTAAGTTTCGGTGGCTTTTGTACAGGTGAGATTGTTTCTAACCAAGGACTTATTTTTACAAACCACCACTGTGGTTATGGGGCGGTAGCTGCAGCTTCTACTCCTGAAAAAGACTATTTGAAGAATGGTTTCTGGGCAATGAAGCAAAAAGATGAATTCAATGCGAAAGATCTTTATGTAAGATTTTTGGTGAGAATGGATGATGCTACGCAAAGAATCAATTCAAAATTAAATAACAAAATGACCGCTGCAGAGAGAAAAGCTGTGATCGATGCTGAAACAAAAGCGATCCAGACTGAAAACTCTGAAAACGGAAAATACACAGTAGTTGTAAGAGATTTCTTCAACGGAAACGAATTCTATTATTTTGTTTATCAAGACTATAAAGATATCAGATTAGTAGGTGCTCCACCTTCATCATTAGGAAAATTCGGTGGTGATACTGATAACTGGGAATGGCCAAGACACACTGCAGACTTCACGGTTTTCAGAGTGTACGCTGATGCTGCAGGAAACCCTGCTGAATATGCTCCAGGGAACGTTCCATTGAAGCCTAAGCATTTCTTACCGGTTTCTCTTAAAGGAATTAAGCCTGGTGATTTCTCAATGATTTTAGGGTATCCTGGAAGAACAAACCGTTACCTGACTTCTTACGGAATCCAGCAGATGGTAAACAAAGATTATCCGGCTTGGGTAGAATCTTCAAAATTAGCAATGGATGTAATGAAGAAGTACATGGACAAGGACAAAGCTACTCAGCTTAACTATGCTTCTCAGTACGCTTCTGTAGCCAACTACTGGAAAAACAGACAGGGAACTATTGATGCTGTAATCAAAAACGGAACGATTACCGATAAGCAGAAATTAGAAGAAACTTTCAGAGCGTGGGCCGTACAACCTGCCAATGTTGCTGAATATGAAACTGTTTTGGATGATATCTCCATCTATTACAAACAAACTTCAGACAGAAATGTTGAGAGAAACTATGCTTCTCAGCTTTTAAGAAATGCTAAATATTTCTCACTTGCATTACAGGTTGGAAGCGTACTTAAATCTTACGCTGATCAGGATATGCAGGGAAGATTGGCCATGAAGCCAAAAGTAGAAGCGGCTCTTAAATCTGCTTATGAAAACATCAATACAAAGCTTGAAGGTGAAATGATGAATTCTCTGGTTAATCTTTATAAAACAAGAGTAAAACCAGATGTTGCTTCCCCTACCATTATGGGATTGGATGCCAATAACCTTTCTAATGTTGCCTATTCTTCAATCTTTGCTAATAAAGTTTCTGCGACCAACTTTATGTTGAACCCAGACAAATTAAAATTGGATGCAGATCCGCTTTGGAAAATTGCCAACGCAATCATGGCTGATCAAAAAGCATCTGCTGAAAGATTTGTAAAAATTGATGATAATTTTGCTAAAAACAACAGATTATTCCTAGCAGGATTAATGAAGTCAATGCCTGATAAAAAATTCTATCCGGATGCAAACTCTACCATGAGATTAACATATGGAACGGTAGACAAATTGCCGATCAGAACAGACAGAAACTACTTCGGTGTTACTGACAACTATTATACGGATATGACCGGACTCGTTGGAAAATACAAAAAAGGTGACGAAGAATTCGACCTTCCGCAAAGAGTGATTGACCTTTACAATCTGAAAGATTTCGGTCAGTATGCAGATGCAAAAGGATATATGCCTGTAAACTTCCTTTCCAATAATGATATTACAGGAGGAAACTCTGGTTCGCCGGTAATTGACGGAGACGGAAACCTTATTGGTATCGCATTCGACGGAAACAGCGAAGCATTGAGTGGTGATATCGTTTTTGAGCCGGAATGGCAGAAAACTATCAACGTAGACGTTCGTTTCGTTCTTTGGACTATTGACAAATATGCTGGTGCAAGAAGATTGATCGACGAATTGCAATTGGTAAGAGATGAAAATACTCCTGCTGATACAAAAACAAAAATGCCTAAGTCAACAACGGCAAAAGGAAAGAAAAAATAATCTTATTTGATATATTTTTAAAACCCGCGAAAGAAAACTTTCGCGGGTTTTTATTTGTAATTATCAATATAACAAAACGAATATAACCTTCAACAAAAAAGAATATATTTGCTGAATTGTAAAAAGAATCTAAACTATAACTTATGAAGCGGTTATCTACTTATATATTGATATTATTTTGTTTAAAAGCCTATTCACAAAATAACTCAATTATTCCATCACAAATAAAAAACAAAGATCTTAAAGCCCAGATTGCTGAACAGGAAAAAATTTCCCAGGAAATTTTAGAAATATTGGATTCAGAAAATAAGGTTCAGAAATATTTATCAGAAAAGGCTCATAAGGAAGCTCAACAATTCAGGAAAGAACAAAATCTGAAAGATGATCATCCGGTTCAAATTGCCGGCCCAAGGCTTACTCATCAAGATTCCGTAGCGTTAAAATTGGATAATCAAGACGCTTTATTGTATAAAAAATACGAAGATTACTCAAAGATTTATCAATATATAGAAAAGCTCAGTAAAGATGATAAGGCGCTGAGAGAACGTTTTTATGATGAAAATTTAAAGATTGTTGATGATAAATACAAAGAGTTTTACCAGAATAAAAAAAGAAATAAATCAAAATTTGAGAAGCTGGCGTTGTATACCACTAACTTTAATCTTCCCGTCCTAATTAAATGCGAAACTGATGTTGATCCGAAAAAATGCTTTTCCACAATATTTCGAAATGAAATTGAAAGACAATACCAGATTGAGGAATATATTTTTTACGACACAAATATTATTAAAACCAAGATTCTATTCAGAATTACAAAAGAAGGAATTTATGAACCTTTGGAAATTGCAGAATCTTCCGGTTCATTCTTTGTGGATATGAATGCCTTGCAAATTGCAAAAAAATTATTTACTGATAAAAAAATTGCAAAGCAACAAGATGAAGATTTTTACAGTAAAATACCCTTATCTTTTAGTTTTGAGGGAGGACGATAAAAGCAAGACTGTCATAAGACAGTCTTTTATTTGTTTTAAACATTCCAAAATTCCCTATCCAGACTTCTATATTGTATCGCTTCCGAAACATGCTGTGACAAAATATTTTCAGACTCCTCAAGATCGGCAATAGTTCTGGCTACTTTCAGAATCCTGTCGTAGGCCCGGGCAGAAAGATTCAGCTTTTCCATGGCTAGTTTGATGAGGTTGAACGAAGCTTCATCCAATTCACAAAACTTTTCGATTTCTTTCGGCCCAATCTGAGCATTATAACTGATTTTTAAATCCTTATATCTTTCCCTTTGAATATCCCGAGCCGTAAGAACGCGCTTTCTGATTTCTTCGCTTTTTTCTCCTTTTCTCTTTTCTGCCAATTGTTCAAATTCAACTTTCTGGACTTCAATATGAATATCAATCCGGTCCAAAAGCGGCCCCGAAAGCTTATTCATATACCGTTGCATCTCGTAAGTGCTGGAAGTATTATTCGGGTCGTCCGGGAAAAATCCGCTTGGGCTGGGATTCATGGAGGCAACCAACATAAAGCTCGCAGGATAATTAACGGTAAATCTCGCCCTCGAAATGGTCACCTCCCGGTCTTCCAATGGCTGTCGCATAACCTCCAAAACCGTCCTTTTGAATTCCGGCATTTCATCCAAAAATAAAACACCGTTATGAGCCAGAGAAATTTCGCCGGGCTGCGGATAACTTCCACCTCCGACAAGTGCTACATCCGAAATTGTGTGATGGGGAGCCCTGAACGGCCGAACGGTCATCAATGAAGTCACTCTTCCCATCTTTCCTGCAACAGAGTGGATTTTTGTTGTTTCCAAAGCTTCCTTTAAACTTAATGGAGGCAAAATACTGGGAACCCTTTTGGCAAGCATGGTTTTGCCACTTCCGGGAGGGCCTATCAAAATAATATTGTGACCGCCGGCTGCTGCAACTTCCATTGCTCTTTTTGCAGTCTCCTGTCCTTTAACCTCCGAAAAATCGAACGGAAAATCGTTGATTTTTTCCTGAAACTCTTTTCGGGTGTCAATTTCAACTTTTTTAAGTGGCTTTCCCTCATTAAAAAAATCAATAACTTCCTTAATATTTTCTACACCATACACATCGAGATTATTGACAATTGCTGCTTCCCGTGTGTTTTGTTTTGGAAGAATAATTCCTTTGAAGCCTTCTTCCCTGGCCTGAATTGCAATTGGCAGAACTCCCCTGATCGGCTGTAAAGTTCCATCCAGGGAAAGCTCACCCATGATAATGTATTCATGTACATTTTCTGCAAGAATCTGATCAGAAGCAGCAAGGATTCCGATAGCAATACACAGGTCATAGGCAGCCCCTTCTTTTCTGAGGTCTGCAGGAGCCATATTGATCGTGATTTTCTTTCCGGGAATTTTATAGCCTACATTTTTCAAGGCCGCGGAAATTCTATAGCTGCTTTCTTTAATCGCATTGTCGGGAAGCCCAACCAAATGATATCCTACCCCGCCTGTATCTATATTGACTTCTATCGTAATTGTCTGTGCCGCAACACCGTGAATGGCACTTCCAAAAATTTTAATCAGCATTTATCGTGTTTTGCTGTAAATTTAATTTATTTTTCTAACTCCAATTTTTCAGCAGAAAAAATAATTTTCGCACTTTGATTAATTTAAAATAAAATATTTTTATGTTATATGATAAGTATTTAAAAATGTAAGTCAGTCATTGGTTATACAGTTTTTTATTAATTTTTGCCTTAAAATTACAGGGCATCTTATGCTTTTTTTAACTGTTTTAATTTATGGCATTATTCTTGATAATTTTGTGAAAATTTACATTCGGAATATTGAAACGGTAAATATTATAATTAAAAAAACACAAGATGACAAGAAAAATTACTTTAAGTTTATTACTTACAGGTGCTGTAAGCTTTTATTTTCAATCTAATCTTTTAATAGCACAGGAACGGAATCCTTCCGAGCAAACATCCAACAACAGTTTACCTTCATTTAAAACCAATCCTTCAACGGGAAGTTTCCAGTATGATATGGATGGGAAAAATGTTACTTCAAAACAGCTGATTAATCGTTTAAATGAATGGATGGATGCTAACAGTGACCACACATTTAAAATTATTAATGAAGAAAGTGATGATTTAGGATTTAAGCATATTACTCTACAACATTATTATAAAAATGTAAAAGTAGCCGATGAAATAGTATCCCTGCACGAAAAAAATGGGTTTTTAACTTACGTAAATGGTGAAGTAACATCCAAAATAGACCTATCAACAGGAAATTCTTTATCTCAATCTGAAACTGAAACTATCGTAAAAGCAGATCTTAAGAAAAATATTGAGCTTTCTTTTTCTAATTTTGAACAGGCGATTGCTACAATTGACACAGGCAGAGGAATTCAAAGCTTTTATGTATCAAAAATTGATGTTTTCGCAGCAAGTCCTTTGCAGTCTTTTACTTATTATATTGATAATTCTTCTCGTAAAATCATTAATAAACTTTCAAAAATACGTCATACAGACACTCCATCCACAAGTGCAACGCTGAATAAAGGTAATCAGCAGATTACTGTGGATTCTTACAACGGAAGCTATCGATTAAAAGATAATGCAAGAAAAATCTACACTTACAACGGAACCAATACTACGATCAATCCCGTAACCGGAACATTACAAGGCATTACGAATGCAGAATATACAAGCAATACACCCAACTTCACTTCTGATGCCACAAAGGCTGCGGTAGAAGTACATTGGGGAATGGAGAAAACGTATGATTATTATTTAACGAGACATAGCAGAAACAGCTATGATGGTCTTGGTTCGGTAATAAAAAATTATTATAATTTCAGTGATTCCGGGGACGGGACAAATGCTGCTGCGGTGGATAACAATGGTCAGGTTTTTATGATTTTCGGTAGTGGGAAGTATTTGAATGCTCAGGTTTTTAATCCGTTGGTAAACCTGGATGTTACGGGACATGAATATACCCATTTAATTAGCGGAAGAAACGGCCACGGAGGCTTAAATTATCAAAAAGAATCCGGCGCGCTGGATGAATCTATCGCAGATATGATGGGAACAGCAATAGAGTTTTACTCAGGAATTACTCCCAACTGGACTATCGGAGAGGGAATACCAATTCCTGTATCAGCCTATCCGGGAACATATTTTAGAAACATGGCCAATCCTAATGTAGCACAGTCAATTGCAGGCTCTGCCCAACCTGATACTTATCTTGGAACTTACTGGCAAAATACTAATGTGACACCTAGTGAAAGTAACGACCACGGCGGTGTTCATACAAACAGCGGTGTCGGAAATTACTGGTTTTATCTCTTATCTGTAGGAGGTTCGGGAACCAATGATATCGGGAATACTTTTGCGGTGTCGGGAATCACTATTCAAAAGGCTGAAAAAATTGTTTTCAGGGCCTTAATGAATTATCTCACCCCAAATAGCGGCTATATGGATTTTTATAATGCAACCAAAAAAGCAGCCATTGACCTGTACGGAATTACAAGCAATGAAGGCTTGCAGGTTGCAAAAGCTTGGTATGCCGTAGGAATTGGCAACGGAGTTTTGGCTACTACAGAGGTAAAACCTTTAGAAAATAATATTAAAATTTATCCTAATCCTGTAACTCAGGGATCTTTTACTATCGAAACCAAAGAAAACAGAGATACAAAATATGAGCTGTATGATCTTTCAGGGAAGCTGTTGATTCCTTCCCAGAAGCTGAACTCGGGAACCAATAAAGTTTCTGTAGCCGGAATACAGTCGGGAGTTTATTTATTAAAATTAATTTCAGAAGGAAATACGGTTTCCAAAAAAATTATTATAAAATAATCTTACAATTTAGAAATAACAAAGCTCGCTGATTTAGCGGGCTTTTTCCATTTATTAAAATAAAAAGCGCAAAGCAAAAAAGCCTTGCGCCAGAGAGAATTATTGAAAAAACTAAAATCCACTGTCGGACTTTATATCTTATTTCTTGATGAATTTGTTTTTATAAATCTTCCCATCTGCACTTTTAGAAACAACCATATACGTTCCCGGAACAAGGCTGCTTACATTAATAGGTTCAGAATAGATATGATCTTTTTTCTGCTGTACAAGCTTTCCGGACATATCGATAATAGAGATTTCCGTGTATTTTTTCTCTGATACTTTCCCAATGTATAGGAATTGTGAAGTCGGATTCGGATAGATACTTAAGCTGTTTTCCTTAGGTTTTGTTTCCCCTGTTGATAGGTTACAGAAGCTCCAGTTTCCGAAGTTTAATTGCATATATGCCGCGTCACTTAACATTTCACATTGGTCAGGACAATATTCCGTACAAGCATAAAACCCGTAAAATCCTGATTCTGTAGCTACATAAGAATCCCCTGTTGCCCCTGCAATGATACAAGGATCGGTAGGCGATGGCGGATTACTGCTTGGAAGGCATTTGAACCAAGTATGATGCCCATAAACACCTGGGAATCCGTTATTAAGCTGTACACTCGCTCCCTGACAAACATTATATACCCCAGGCCCTACTTCTTCATAAGTTCCGGGCTGAAGATCCACCATCATGAAAGGAAGTCCGTAAGCATATCCATCCGCAAGGATCGACGGGCTTTCTGCGGTACAATCTCCATCAGTAACTTCCACCTTGAAGTTGTGCAGCATGTCATCTGTTCCGTTAATTGTCAGGGTCTGGGAATTTGCACCCGGAATTGCTACCCACGGATTAGGATTTGGTGATTGCCAATACCATTCCTGTTTGTACCATTGATAGCTGGCATACGTCTGTGTTGTAGAAAGTGTTTCGCTTTCAGAATTACAAAAAACCACGCTCCCGGAAAACATTGTTCCCAATCTTGGGCTTGTAATCGTTGGTGTACACTGCTGTGCCTTTATATTTAAAAAACTTAAAAACAAAAGGCTTAAAAAAATTAGTTTTGATTTCATATACTCAATTTAATTGTGTTGGTTTTAATATTAATCAAGCAATAACCTGATCCCGAATTTCAGATTGAAATTCAATGGTTTTTCTTTGTATACCGTATTTAATGAGCTGTTGTCCTTAAAATGATAGCTCACTCCCGGCTCAGCATAAATCCCTATATTTTTGATTACTTTCAATTGTAACCCCACGGCTCCGTTTACAGAAACCTGAATAGGCTTTTCGCTGATATTTTCTTTGGTCTCTTCTTTTATTACGCCATCAACGGTATATTTTGTTTTAATATCACCGGAAACTGCTTTCTCTATCACCGTTCCTCCTGCTACATAGCCTGTAAATGCGCCTTTCTCAACCACATTATAATTAACCTGAACAGGAATTCCCACATAATGAATATTCTGCTCGCTGCTGATAAAATTGGAACTGCTTCCCGTGGTAAGATCTGCAGAAAGCCTGGTATAATTAATTCCCGTTCCTATGCCCCATCTTTTACCCAAATTATAATACACGGAAGCCCCAAAGGTGATCGGTGTTTTATGCTTAATTTTTGCATCCACTTTTTTATCCTGATTGGCTATAAGAATCGCCATTAAAGGATCTGCTCCATAATCCATTCCCCATATTTCCGGAAGGCTGAGTGTGGTTCCGTTCAATGTGGCATATCCCGGATACTGCTCACTGGAATTTGAGGATGCATTTCCTGTAGCTACGCCTAACATCCATCTTTTGGGTTGGTTTTTGGCTAGTTTTGCTTTTTCCGCCTCTTCAAATTTTTCTTTCCATTCTCTTTCTTCTTTGGTCAGGAGCTCGTAATTTTCTTTTTCTCCGTTATTTTCTTTCTCTTTAATTGTATTTTCTTGAGCCAGATTTTGATTTTGGTTAAATAAATTCCCTTCCTGGTTTGGTTTTTCAACTTCCAGCACTGAATTGTACCAGATATTCGTTTCGGGATTATTTAAAGGATTTTCAAAAATATTTTTATTAAAAACATGACTTATGCTTGAATTAATTTCACTTAAATCATTTCTTTCGTTAAAATAATTCTCAACAGCTTTATTCTCTTTTTTAATTGATGGTTTCTGATGAGAAATCGCTTCTCCTGAGTTTGTTTTGGATTGATGAGATGAATATTTTGATTGTTTTGACGGTTCTTTTTTTCCATTAAAATCTAATAATTTACCTCCGATAAAAAACATAGCAATAGCAGCCGCAACCCCGCCAATACGATATAGCAGAGTTTTGTAATTCATTTTGACAGCATTTTTCTGAGCTTTAAGATCACTAAACCCAACAGCCTTTTTGGCATCATCCTCCCCGAATAACTCGGTGCTGATGTCATTCCATAGCCCGTCCGGAACATCTTCTGTGTGATCTTCCATTTTATTGCGCAGATCATTTAACCATTCATTATTCATATTGCGCTGCTTTTGACATTTTATATTCTTTTATTTTCTGGGCAAGCATTGCCTTTCCTCTGTGAAACTGGGAGGCAGAAGAATTCTCTGCGATGCCCATTATTTCTGCAATTTCTTTATGACTTTTCTTTTCGAAAACATAGAGGTTGAAAACCGTCCTGTACCCTTCCGGAAGTGAGCGTATCATCTTCATTATTGTATGCTGTGAAATTTCTTCTAAATCGGGCTCCTCCTCTTCAATTTGCTCATCCGGAATTTCAAAATCTCCTGAAACAGTCTTCAAATCAGGATTTTGTTTTATATGTTTTAAAGATTCATTCACTACTATCTTTGTAATCCAGGCTCTCAAAGAACCACTTCCCCGATATTCAAAAGACTCAATAGAGCGGAACATCTGTACAAAGCTGTTTTGTAAAACATCGTGAACATCCTCTTTATCAATAATATATCGCGAACAGACATAGGTAAGACTACCTGAATAAGCTCCAAAAAGCTCCTTCCAAGCGGCTTCCTCCTTTTTCAGAAGGCGGTTTACCAGAATCTGCTCATTATTTTCTTTCATTGATTCATTGCAACATCATCCATTGACTATTGATTTTACATAATGCAAAGATAGGCAAGCCTCAGAAGAGGCTCAACCTATTTGACAAATAACCATTACTTAATTTTTAACACTAATTGGGACATCGTATTTTATTGTCTGATAAGGGGTTAATTCTAGTCCGTCAACAGTTATTTTTTCAGCTTCCAATCCAAACCTCAAAGACCAGTCGTACCCAATGAAAAATCCTTTTTGCTTAGCCACCAACTTCACTACCGTGTTTTTTACAACTCCGTCCACAGGAATCTGAAAGGCTAAAGTTTTAGGCTCAAAAGATAATTCTACCACGTTCTGACCGCTATTTATCTTTGATTGATAATTTAATGTATATTCCACTTTCCCGATGTGCGCCAGTGCTGTATCTGCTTTTACCGGATCTGTTATGATCGTTTTTACAATTTCTCTCACCGGGAAATCCTTAAAAGTGATGATTGTATCTTTTGCTTTAAACTCAATGATCTTTTCGTTGAATTTACTTCCCTGTGAAGTCACCAATCTCGCTTTATAATTTCCGTTTACATCTTCCAGTTTTACTGGAGTCGGCTCGTATCTATCATCATTACAAGATGTTAGAGAAAGCCCCAAAAAGACAGTTAAACCCACTATTAAAGATTTAAGTACTGTTAATTTCTTCATATTCTGATTTTTTAGCATTAAATATTATTCCTTTGAGTACTCAACTATATAAATCAGGTTTTTCGGAAATCTTGCATGAGAATTAACAAAAATGTTTTAAAAAATTCATAACTAGTTGATCTTTAATAGTAAATTTTTTATGTTCTAAAAATTATTTTTAAGTTTTTTTATTTTAATACATTTGTTAAAACATCTTTTGAAATGAATTTTGAACAGGTCAATTTGCATCTAGACGCTTATAAAGAACACGACCAGATTCTTGATGCGGCAGAATATCTGATACGCTCATTTAATCTGGAACATGAAAATTTTGCAGGATTCGGATTCAGGCCGGAACTTTCCCCGAACTCAATGCTGCTAACAGCTGAAGGTGAATTGGGAGGGCCACAAAAAGTAATGATTCCTAAGAATTTATTTGATTTTGATCTTAATTTGGTTTTAAATATGGTAGCTCATGAAATGCTTCACGTACGTCAGAAAGCACCGGGACAAGTGGTTGAAGATAAGAATGAAAGGGAATTTCAGGCCTATTATGAAATGCTCTTTCATCAATTTTTCCCACAAATTCCGGAAGTTTCAGATTTTCATAAAAAGGCATTTGGAAACAAAGCACTGGAATATTACAAAAGAATGGGTGAAGGCTCTGAGCTTCAACAAAAATATGCAAAACAGAAAACAGAAGTAGAACACTTAATCAACTCATTATCATGACAATAAAACCCGAAATCTCGTGGACAGATTTTGAGAAAATAGATATCAGATGCGGAACGATAATTTCTGTAAGTGACTTTGAAAAGGCCAGAAATCCTTCTTATCAGCTAGAAATAGATTTTGGAGATTTGGGCATAAAAAAATCATCCGCACAGATCACAGCTCTTTATCACAAAGAAGAATTGGTCGGAAAACAGATTCTTGCCGTTGTTAATTTTCCGAAGAAACAGATCGCCAACTTTTTCAGCGAATGCCTTGTTTTGGGAGTGTACGGCGAAAACAAGCAGGAAGTAACATTAATTACAACATCACTTCCTACAAAGAATGGCCTTCAGGTTGGTTGATTTTTATGGGTGCAAAGTTTTAGTTCCCAAATCAGTAATTTGTCCAAAGGTTACTGTAACACTGCCGGTATTTTCATCCACATAACCGGTGCCATCATCAGCATCATAAGAAACCGTGTAATTTCCCTGTGGCAAGCCTGAAAACATAAAGAATCCGTCAGTATTAGGAATTGCAGTCGCGATAGTATCCGAAGCAACAATCGCATGTACCACTGCTTCAGCTGCCGCTGGCTGTACATATCCTTTTATCTGTCCGTTGGTAAGCTCAGAGAAAGTTCTGATCACTGGTTTTAAAATATAAGATCCGTTTCCTGTTGTTACGATAGACTTTCCTGCATCAAAATCTATCCATACGGTATAAGCTCCATTGGCCGCTAAAGTTTGGTGCCAGTTGAACTTGAGCCCGCTTTGCTGTGCAGACGGAGTTTGAAGCGGATGTGTAACTCCATTGACAACTAATGTATTATTCGGGCCTAAAATCATTCGCATCTGAGAAACTTCTCCTTCCGGCAATACTGCCTGACCTAATACCACATCGGTTCCGTTCTTAAAGTTTAGAAGGTTGTAAACTCCTGGATTTGGAAAGTTTAGGGCGACCCACTGTCCGTTGCTATTGATCTCAATCCCCCGAATATCAATATTAACAGCATCATAATCCGCAGGTCCGTCAGTAAGACGTACGTTTACTGTAGCTGTACCACTTTCGTCGGAATCATTGCATGAAGCGAAAAAAAGCACGCATATACAGCTGCCTAATAATATAAAATTTTTCATAGAATGATATTTTGTGTATAAATTAAACGTTTTTGGTAATTAATTTATTATGTATATTCGGGTTCGAAATGCAATAAAAATGATACAAAACATTCCTTTAGAAAGGATTTTATTTCTTGATATTGAGACAGTTCCCGGTGCAGCCTTGTGGGAAGATCTATCTGAGACCGAACGCTTGCTCTGGGATAAAAAAACGAGGTTTCAAAGAAAAGATGAAATTTCCGCAGAAGACTTTTATCCGGAAAGAGCCGGAATAATGGCAGAATTCGGAAAAATTGTCTGTATTACCATCGGTATGCTCGAAAAGAATGATACCTTAAAAATAAAAAGTTTTGCAAATCACGATGAGAAGAAAATGCTTCAGGAATTTGGCGAAATATTTAACAGTCCGAGGCTTCGGGATGTGATTCTTTGTGCTCACAACGGAAAAGAATTTGATTTCCCCTGGATAGCCAGAAGATTCTTAATCAATGGAATACAGCCTCCCACTCCATTTCAGATGTTCGGGAAAAAGCCTTGGGAAATTCCGCATATTGATACGATGGAATTTTGGAAGTTTGGGGATTACAAAAGCTTTGTCTCATTAGAATTATTAGCCCATCTTTTCGGAATTCCTACTCCGAAGGATGATATTGACGGATCAATGGTTTCATCAATCTACTACATAGAGAAAGACTTGCAAAGAATAGTTGACTATTGTGAAAAAGATGTCTTAACTTTGGCAAATATTTTCCGGCGGATGCGTCAGGAAGATTTGTTGAAAAGGTACATCAATTTAGATTAAAAAATGAAATTTACAGACGATCAGATTGCTGACATTGGTGAAGAAATCATCAAAGTCTTAAAAACCGTGTATGACCCTGAAATTCCGGTTGATATCTATGAATTGGGGCTCGTTTATGATGTTCAGATTTCCGATGATGCGGATGTTAAAATCATTATGACCCTTACTACCCCGAACTGCCCTGTTGCAGAAACGCTTCCACAAGAAGTAAAAGACAAGGTGGCAGAGGTAGAAAACGTAAAAAGTGTTGATTTAGAGCTTACTTTCGAACCGAGCTGGCACAAGGATATGATGAGTGAAGAAGCGAAGTTTGAGCTGGGAATGCTTTAAAATTTGACTTTAAAATATAACAGGCTGTCAGTTTTTGGCAGCCTTTATTGTTTACACGTTTTGTCACTCTGAACGAAGCGAAAGCGGAGTGAAGAATCTCTCTAAACTAACGCTGAGATTTTTTCTTCGTCAGAATGACAAATGGACAGCTACTTTTTTAACTTTCCCTTGCAATTTCTTTTCCTTCCCTTCTGCTCCATTCGCTCCAAGAGCCTACATATAAATGCGGGATTTTGAGCCCGGCATAGTTCAATGCTAAAATAGTGTGACAGGCGGTAACTCCGGAACCACAGTGAATAATTAAACTCTGGGGCTTATTCTGTAATAATTTTGAATATTTTTCTTTTAAAATTTCTGGTGTAAGGAAATTTCCATTTTCATCAAGGTTCTCTGAAAAAGGAATATTAATGGCTCCGGGAATGTGTCCGGCAACTAAATCAATAGGCTCAGATTCTCCTTTATAGCGATAAGCATCTCTTACATCAATTACAGTAGAATTATTGTTTATCAATTCATTTTCAACATCTTCCAATGTCGAAACCGGAAGAAGCCAATTGCCTTTTTTAATTAGTTCTGCCTTTTCAAAAGTTTCTTCACCCGATGAAAACTCTAATCCTTCTTTTTCAGCATTTTGAAATCCGCCATCCAAAATCTGGACATTTTCAAACCCAAAAGATCTTAACATCCACCAAGCTCTTGCTGCTGCATTTGCCCCGTTTTTATCGTCATAAACAACAATATGGGAATCCTCTGAAATCCCAAGCTTTGAAAGTGTTTCTGCAAATTTTTCGGGACCTGGAAGAGGATGCCTTCCTCCGAATGCGGCATTTTCACCAATTTCAGCCAGATCTTTATCCAGATCTATGAACCTTGCTCCTTTGATATGTTTATTTAAATAGTTTTGATAAACATCTTTTCCGGCTCTCGCGTCAAGAATGATGAGCTTTTTGGTTGGAAGATTCTTTAATTCGGAAGGTGAGATGATGGGTAACATTTTGTTGATTTTTGGTTTGATTAAAGTAATTTTTGGCTAAAGCCATTTGAGTTTTGAATAATAAAGCGGGCTAAAGCCCGCTCCTATTGATATTTTTAATTTATTTTAATTATTGAAATCCTTCGACAGGCTCAGGATGATATCGCTAATACTACATTTTCTATTTAAAAATGAAAAATATCTTTCGCTTTATTATAAGAGCTTTCGAAGTTTAATAAATTTAATTTGTGATCGATTTTTTCTACACTCATGAAGTTAATAAGCTGTTCTGTAGGCATATTTCCCACCAGATCATCTTTTGCCATCGGGCAACCGCCGATTCCTTTGATTGCTGTATCAAATCTTGTACAGCCGTTATCATGGGCCGCCTTTAATTTTGAATAGGAATCTTCATAACGGTTATGAAAATGTCCCCCAAAATTAATATCCGGATATTTTGAAGGTATTTTGTCGAACAAAAGAGCAATGGTTTCCGGCGTTGCAACTCCCGTTGTATCAGAAAGTAAGATATTTTTAACTCCAATTTCTGAAAACCTTTGTGCCCAGAAATCTACATCTTCCCATTTCCACATTTCACCGTAAGGATTCCCAAAAGCCATTGAAAAATAGATGTTTAGCTGTCTGTTTTCTCTTTTTACGAGTTCAAGCATTTTAACGATTTCATTGAAGGCTTCTTCCTGATTCTTATTGGTATTTCTGTGTTGAAAAGTTTCAGAAATAGAAAAAGGAAAACCGATAATATCCACAGACTGATGTTTTAATGCTTTTTCAGCGCCCCTGTAATTTGCTATAATCGCAGAAACTTTTGTGTTGGAGCGGGATTTGTCAATATTTTCGGCAACCTCATCAGAGTCGGCCATTTGGGGAATTGCTTTCGGGGAAACGAAACTAAGACAATCCAATACATCAAAACCAACATCCATGAGAGAGTTGATATAATCTATTTTTTTATCAGTCGGGATAAATTCTCCCCAACCCTGCATTGCATCACGCGGACATTCAGTAAGAAACATTGGTACTTTTGATTTTCTCAAATATAATAAAACTTATCAATTTCGATTCCGAAACATACAAAGCTAACATTAATTTGATTCTCAAAGGTTTATATCTTATTTAAAATTTCGATAATTCATATTCAAATACCAATAACGAATCTAAAGCTGAAATTACATTATGGAAAAGCAAATATGGTCGTTAAGATTCATTTAAAAAAACAGTTTATAATTAAGAAGCTGTCACATAAAACTCATCAATTCAGGATTAATTGATAGAAGTTGAAAATGTGGTACATTTTGTTTTCAAATTGGTAAACAAATTGCATATATACTCACAGAATAATTAAAATACTATTAAAATTAACAGCTATGAATATTTCTTATTACGATTTTAAAAACCTGCCGGATCAGGCTCAGTGCAATATTGTTATGAATCAGGGACGTGTGATGAATGAGACAACAATAGACAAATTAAAATATGTTTTATATGAAATTTCATATTTTACTGTTGAGATTATTTATAATACGGCCAATAATACAATCGCAGGGATGAATGTATTTCAAAATAAGGCGGTATATTCAAATTAGATTAAAAATTTTATCTTTTTAATTCTATCCAGACGGGAGCATGGTCACTACTTTTCTCCCAACCGCGCACGTGACTGTCAACACCTCCTGCCTGCAAAGCCGAACTTAAATAAGGACTTAACAGAATATGGTCCAGCCTGATTCCTGCATTACGCTGATAAGCTTTGTACAAATAATCCCAGAAAGTATAGATTTTTTCCTCCGGATAAAGGGTTCGGATAGAATCAAGCCACCCTTTTTTCATTAAATCCTGGTATACTTTTCTTACTTCTGTCCTGAAAAGGGCATCATTTTCCCAACGTTCCGGCTTATGGACATCAAATGGTGTCGGAATAATATTAAAATCCCCGATAAGAATAGCCGGAAGTTCCATTTTTATTAATTCATTTGTTCGTTTTTTAAAGCGCTTAAGCCATGCTAATTTATAGTCAAACTTAGGTCCCGGATAAGGATTCCCGTTCGGAAGATAAAGACAGCAAACTACAATATTATCAATAATTGCTTCTATATATCGGCTCTGGAAATCATCAGGATCTCCCGGTAAAGAATCCTGCACCTCTACAATATCAAGATCTTTGGTAAGTATCGCAACCCCGTTCCAGCTTTTCTGCCCTTTCCAAATAGCTTTGTAACCGGCTTCATTAATGGCATTTACAGGAAATCGTTCTTGTGGGGCTTTTAATTCCTGAAGACAGACAATATCCGGCTGGGCTTCTTTCAGCCATTGAAGTAAAACCGGCAGACGGCCGTTGACACCATTGACATTATATGTTGCTATTTTCATTTTTTTGAGAATTAAATTAACCTTAAATAAAATCCGACAATAATTATTCCATCATGATGTGTTGGCAACTTAGTTTAAAGTTATGAAAGAATTACATTGTATATTTGTAAAAATTTTATATCAATAATGAGCGCAATAGAATTCAACCAATTGTGGAAAGAAAAGTTACTGAACCGTTTTCTTAGTTATGTAAAAATATATTCAACAAGTGATGCAGAAAGTGAAGCAACACCTTCTACACCTCAACAATGGGATATCGCAAAATATATTGTTGAAGAGCTGAAAACGATCGGTCTTGAAGATGTTTCAATTGATGACAATGGCTATATCATGGGATATGTGCCTTCAAATCTTGAAAATAATGATAAGCCTACCATTGGATTTATTTCACATTATGATACTTCGCCGGATTTCAGTGGGGAAAATGTAAAACCACAGGTTTGGGAAAATTATGACGGAAGTGATTTGGTTTTAAATCAGACAACAGGATTTACTTTATCGCCTTCAAAATTTGAAAGTTTAAAGCAATATATCGGTCAGACTTTAATTACAACCGACGGAAATACACTTCTTGGAGCAGACGATAAGGCAGGTTGTGCAGAAATTGTAACGGCTGCAGAATACTTGATCGCTCATCCTGAAATAAAGCACGGAAGAATTGCCGTTGGATTTACTCCAGATGAGGAAATCGGAAGAGGTGCACATAAATTTGATGTGGCAAAATTTGGGGCGGAATTCGCTTATACAATGGATGGAAGCGAGGTTGGAGAATTGGAATATGAGAACTTTAATGCTGCAGGTGCTGTCGTAAAAATCCACGGATTGAGTGTACACCCCGGTTATGCTTTTGGAAAAATGGTGAATGCTGGTCTTTTAGCTGCTGAATTTATTCAGCTGCTTCCGGCTAATGAAACTCCAGCTACCACGAAAGGTTTTGACGGATTTTATCATTTAATGGATCTTACCGCTGATATTTCTGAGGCTAAACTTCAATATATCATCCGCGATCATGACGCTGATAAATTTGAGGCAAGAAAGAAATTCATGGAAGAAAAAGTGGCTGAATTTAATCAAAAACACGGTGCAGGAACTGCCGAAGTCGAGATTAAAGAGCAATACCGCAACATGAAACAGCAATTTGAAGGTAAAATGCACATCATCGATCTTGCCGCAAAAGCAATGAAAGAAGCGGATATCGAACCTAAAATCAAAGCAATCAGAGGCGGAACAGACGGAGCGCAATTGTCATACATGGGACTTCCTTGTCCGAATATTTTTGCAGGAGGAATGAATTTCCACGGACCTTATGAATATGTGGCTTTAGAGAGCATGGAAAAGGCGGTTGAGGTGATTGTGAATATTGTGAAGGCGTAATGCTTTACTTATAAATTGAAAGCCAGCTGATTGAGCTGGCTTTTTTATTTGGCAGAGATTATTTTCTAACTTCAGCTCTTTCAAGCTTATTCCTGTTATCTTCCGCTCCGCAAAGTCTGTGACTTTGAGCTAATCATTATAATTATTATATTTCCAAAACTCATTTTTCTTAGTTACATCAATTACAGGATTATC
This sequence comes from Chryseobacterium sp. IHB B 17019, assembly GCF_001456155.1. Classification (NCBI taxonomy): domain Bacteria; kingdom Pseudomonadati; phylum Bacteroidota; class Flavobacteriia; order Flavobacteriales; family Weeksellaceae; genus Chryseobacterium; species Chryseobacterium sp. IHB B 17019. The sequence goes on from NZ_CP013293.1 coordinate 3,600,359, forward strand.
TGCCAGTTCTACATCCAATAATCCATTTCCCAGAACATAATTACTTGCAGATGAATATAAATAATGATGTGCCTTATCTACCAGACCCGCCCTTATAGGATTTAAATAAATATAATTAAGCTTATCCCATAAAAAGGGCAAAGTATAGATTTCCTCCGCATGATTACCATACTGCCAGAATTGATAGGTTTTATTTCTGCTATGACTTTCTGTTGCTTTAGAAAATCTTTCCAGCATCCATTCTCGCCTACTTTCTGGTTCTGTTTGTATTTTCTCTAAATATTCTTTGATGTAAATTTTTTAAAATCTCTGATTAAATCTGACAGCTTACCTTCTTTTGATTGTATAATTAAATGAATATGATTACTCATTATGACATAGCCATACAGTATAAGACCTTTATGTTTTTTACAATAGTCTAGGGACTCAATTATTACATCTCTATAAACTTTTCTTGTGAAAACGTCTACCCAATCTACAACTGTAAAGGTTATAAAATGTGGCTTCTCCTGATCTCTTATAATGTATCCTTCTTTCATCTTTTTGTTTTTTACTATAAATGTAAAATTAATTTCCTTTTTAATGTAAAACCCGCTACAATTTAGTAGCGGTTTTTTTTAATTAATCTGGCTCAAAGTCACAGACTTTGCGCAGCGGGGGTTGTTAGTTATAAACATCCTTTCTTTCTAAGGAGTTCTTTTATCTCTTGATATTCTTTTGCAGAGTGGTCGGCTTCATCTACTATCCAGTCTTTCATATAAATATCTTTAGGATTCACTGCTCCGCCTTTTTTGTATAAAATCTTGCTACAATTTGCTCCCTGCTGTAAAAGATATAAAACAACATCGTAATTTTTGAATAAAGCAGCAGCAGATAGAGCATCTTCTCCATTCGGATTAGTATAATTTATGTTAGCCCCATTTCCAATAAGTAGCTTTACTAACTCCAAATTATTTCGATTAGATGCTGCTATTAGTGGAGTAGCGTAGGTTTTTTGTTCTTCCTTTCCACTATTACATTCAACATAATTAACATTTGCCTTGTATTTAATCAGCTCTTCTGCATACTTAGTTTTATCATCAAAAGATAGAGCTATTTCAATTAATGGTGTTGTGCAATGTAAAGAATCGGCAATGTTAGGATTAGCTCCTAACCTCAAGAGTTCTTTAAAAGCTTTGTAATTATTATTATAAGAACTTAAGTGTAAAAGGGTTTTCCCATATAGAGTTTCTTGATAGTTTAATATTCTAGGATTCTTTTTCACTTCTTCATCGATTTTATCTACATCATCATCCCAGACTGCTTTTGTCAGTTCCCAAGCCGGAGTATCCTGAAACAATCTATAATCCGCACCCAGAAGTTTATTCTTATCTGCCTTTTTATTCCTGTCTATCTTGCTACAAGCCACTGCCATTAATAACAATGAAAATAGTATTATAATTCTTTTCATATTATTTTTTGTATTTATCAGGGTTAATACCTAAATGCTTCACCATATGATCCATGCTGTGTCCATTAAATATGGCCCCTGCTGTTCTTGGAGTAATATAGTGTTTTTTTCCGTTTACATCCGGCATAATTAAACCTGCGGATGTAAGGCTATTCTGTAGTTTGTTAAGAGGATCTGTTCTCATAATATAAGCATCAATAAGCCCTTCAGTTCTGAAGGCTGCAGTAAAGCCTCCAAAAAAGCCTTTCATATCTGAGTTACTAAACCCGTTCAGATACTTTGTAGACATACCTACGCCTGCAGCATTGAAGGTAACAGCTGATCTACGGGTAAGATTAGAATTAAGTGCCGCTAAACCGCCCCCTAATGAATGTCCCGTATAGGTAAGCTCTATATCACCTAATTGGTTAGAAATTGCAGTAGCATTTTGAGCTGATAAAGAATATTGGCTTGATGCGCCCAATGGTTGCACTAAATCCGCTACACCATCCTTTTCTATATCTTCTGTCCCTGCTGTGGCATAAGCATATTCCGTAACTTTTCCATTGACCACTCTCTCATAAACCTGAGATTTAAAACCAGACTCTATATCATTTAAACGAACTCCATCAAATTTTGTTTTAGAAACTCTCCATCCGCCAATCAGCATATTATCTTTATGCTCACCATATACATGCAATGCCATTGCCGATGCCTCCGCGGGAGTTGGTTTTTTACCATCTGGGTCAATGTAACGAATCGGATTATCAAACGCATAGGCATAAGGCGACCAGCTTGGCATCTTCTCCGCTAGCGGATCCACATTCAGCCAAAGAGAAACTCTAGGATTATAATATCTCGCCCCATAATACATATACCCCGTTTCAGCATCCAATTCCTTGCCATTAAATTTATATGGGCTATGGTTACTGTTTCTGTGGTTTTCTACAAAGGTTTCACCACTCGGGAAATATTCAATATTTTGTGTTACTTCACCGTCTATTCCCGTAATATAGCTGCTTGATCCCAAATGATCCGGATGGAACCAATAGATCTGGTTTTCTTTAACTCCTGGATAATCGCTGACACAGTTTCCATTAAACCCTGCATTTTGTCCGTAATTTGGCGGTGGAGTTATTGAATTTTGCTGCATTATGGTCAAACTACTTTGGGTAGATGTCTGCAAAATAGTATTAGAAACTGCGACAGGATTTATAGGCGGTGTACTTCCTGCAAATGGTATGATCAGCCACTGACAGTTGAAGGCTCCTACATTTTTACCTGTTCCGTTTTTAGTAACTATTCTCTGACTTCCTGCATAATAATGTTTGGTATATTTTGGTTCTAAAGCTCCTGTATTATCAAACGAGAAATTTAAAGTTAATAATCCGTTTGGATACATTGTTACTGCATGAGAAGTTACGATCGGTTGTGGCCAAGTGTTCGTTTGTTCTCCTGCTGTTCTGAATAAATAGCCGGAATATAATACATCTTTTATAATTCTCTCTCCTCCTGCATCGTAGGTATAAATCGCCGCTCCGTCAATTTCGGGTGTAGAAGGATTGGTGTCTACAAAGCGTAATCTGTTTTCTTCATCCCATTGATAAACTGCTTTCTGCTCATCCAATCCACATGTTTCCTGTACTGTTTGCAGAGGGTTTCCTTTTTGGTCATACTCATATCTATGGAATTTCACTCCCGGATCGTTCGGGTTACAGCATGTAGAAGTCGGAACCAGGTTCTGCTCATCTATAATGGTAGACGGAGCATGTGGGTGTGCCGAATCTTCATATTTATAGTTTAATCTATAAGATGTTGGTTCTAAAGCCGTCCAGTTGTTATTTGTTGCGCCTGTAGTCCATTCATGCTTTTGTGTTTTGCTCATGATATTATGCATATTATCATAAGTCATTCCTACAGTATAACGATGGCGCTCTTCCTGACCTTGTGTATTGATTCCTCTCCAGTTTCCTGAAGCTGAAGTCAGACGATAGAGATCATCATATCCAAAAGCATGGTTGGTTCCTCCACCCAAAAGGCCATTGACTATAGGAGCATTGTTATGGATCTGCATGACATTTGAGACAACATCATACTGATAAATATTCTGCATGAAATGTCTTGTACTGTTTTTAGCAAACATTTTCAACAGTCTCCGGCGGTTTGTTTCATACTCATATGTAGTTTCCGTACCGTTACCATTGGCTAAATAGACTCTCTGCTCAAATTTGTCATATCCTATATTATTGATCATCGGATAACTAAATCCGTCTTTTGCAGAGGTTACCGTCTTAAGGTTTCCTGCTTTATTATAGGTATAGTTTAAGATTTCCCCGTCAGGATAAGTAATAGCTTTTACACGATTCCAGGTATCATACTTCCATTCTGTACCGAACCAGTATACTCCTGCATTAGGCACTGCCACCGAACGTCTTTGGTAGGTAAGCTCTCCTAATCTTCCGTATTTTAAATACTGTGTCCCTGTTGCATCTGTCTGATACCATAGTCTTCCTACAGAATTATTATCCATCGCGGCAGCATCCAGCGCATTTCCGTAATAATATTTTACATTGTTTTCGGGGTAAACAGGGTAATTAACTGCTTTTAATCTTGTATAATCATATTGATACTCTACAGTTTCATTAGCTGAATTCTTTTTACTTAACATATTCCCCGCAGAGTCATAGGTATAAGTAGTCAATCCACTATCCGGGTGAGTATAGGCTGTTCTTCTACCCAAATCATCATAAACAGATGTGGTAATATTTCCCTGTACATCTTTTACCTGCTGTATTTCACCAATGGCATCATGGGTAAACTGAGTTTTAATATCTCCCGTATTTGAACCTTCAAAAACGGATGTCGTCCTGCCTTTGATATCGGTATATGTTTTTTTAACACTTCCCAATTCGTCAGTAAAAATAGTCTCAAACATGTTTCTTCCTTGAACATCGTTTGCAAAGCCATACGAAATTGTTGAGAACAGGTTTTCTCCAGGTAATTTTGTGTAAACGACTCTGTCCAATACATCGTATTGATTAATTGTAGGTTCAATATTATCTACATCCGGATTATACTGGATATTGTTTGAGCCCACACTTTCAACAGTTGGGTAATATGTTTTTAATGCCCTTCCAAATGCATCTTCTTCTACTTTACCTGCAACAATATATTTTAACCCCTGATTATGAATATCTCCGGTTTTTTTAACCTGAACAGCTCCTCCGAAACCATCGGCAATTGTTATTGTATTAATCGTATTATCTGCATATTCCGGATCATAATGCTTAGTAATTGCATAAGATTGTGCGTTTGTAGCATTTTGTGGGGCATCCGTAATTGGATTATATTCAAATTTAATCGTCCACGGAATATTGTTGAACATTTCATACGGCCCTGTGATCTCAGTTGTTCTTGCCTTCGCATCATAAACATATCTCATTGGTTGAAGATTCATATCCTCAGTAAGAGTTGGCAATCCAAATCTAAAATCATATTTTGTTTTGCTGCTATATCCAAATGCGTCCTGAACTTTTACCGGGTAGGTTTTTACATTATCATCATAGATATACTGATGGAAAAATCTTTGGTTTGCATAATTTGCGGGACCTGTAGATTTGGTGATATTTCCGTAAATATCATATTCAAAATCATAAACAGAATAATTAGCACCCTGATTAAGGATCGTCATTTTTGAAAGATCCCCGTTTGAGTTATATTCTGCTTTTTTCTCCCTGGTGACACTATTTGCTGTATTTTTAACTGACGTAGGTGCAACTATATAAGCCGATGGGTTGACCAATGTATAAGTAACCGTACTATTTAAAACTTCTGAAGCACCGATATCAGGATCTCCCAAGTCTTCTACTTCTGTTGCATTACCCCATTGGTCATATTTTTTTATTTTTGTGTTTGTAGTTTTCCAACCTGTATCTCCTTCGGTAAAGTGAGAGTTTGTATTGTCTAAGGCTACAAAACAAGCATATTCTTCATATGTTTTTTCGTTTTCTTTTTCTTTATATAAAAATGAATCGTTCGTGCTTTTTATTTTTCTTAATGAATAATTACTAACCTTTGTTGTCCACGTCTTATTATTTGAATCTATAAGTCTTTCAGTAAGCAATGCTCCCTTCAGGTAATAATTACTATTATTAAATTTTTGTATCGTTTTTCTATAAACCACATTCGAAGAAGCTCCACCTTGTTTGGTATCAATTTGATTGACTGTAACACCATCAAACCCATAGAATGTTCTTTCTCTACGACTATAATATGGATTTGAATAATCAACAGTAACCTTTGAAATATCAACACCAAATGCACCATCTCCTGTAAAGCCATCGTTGGTAATTACGCTTTTTAAAACATATTTACTTTGTGGCATATTGTAAGTATTTCCTATTCTTTCATAAGCAACCTCCCAAGATCCTCCCATTGGGGTTGTTACTTTTTTAAGAAGGTTTGTCGTGCCTATTTGGTTGAGGGATACTTTAACATTATCTGCATCATCCGATGTTACAAAATCAGGATAGCCATCCCCATTCATGTCTTTGAAGGTAGCATTAGACCTTGAGGTAGAAGTTCCTTTCGAAACTCCTAATGTAACATTCAGTTTTAGTCCGCTCACACCGGCAACAATAGGAATAGGAATTAAGATAGTTCCTGCCGCATTTCCTCCAACACTCACAGATACATCTTTATGGATATCGTCTCCATTTGGAAAGCTTAAGTTTAATGGAGTACCAGACATTTTATCTCCTAAATTAAGATATACCGTTGCATTATTTCCGGCATATTCTACCTTATCTGCTAATCCGTCACCATTAATATCAACCAATTCTTTTGTAGTTTTACTTGTATTGGAACTAAAATTGACTCCGAATTCAAAACTACCTCTAAACAGGCTTATTCCTCCTCCAAGTCCAAATCCGGCCCCTTTTCCTTCAGAAGTAAAATCCGTTCCCCAGGAATCGTTTCCTGCAAAGCCGTTTCCGATATTCAACTCAAAGCTATTTGTATTAAATTTATCCGGAAGCCCATCCCCATTAATATCTAAAAATGTCTGTTTGGAATTTTCACTTGAAACATCTCCATTTACACTTATTGAAAGCTTTGTTGAGCCCTCTTTACTGTTAACCGAGCTCTCTATTAAGCTTTCATTAAATGATTTATTTTTAGAATTTTTACCGGCCGTCTGTATAAATGCCATTCTGGAAGATTCTCCATGTACAAATGAATATCCGGACGAGACGCCTGTAGAACTGGCTTTCGAAATAGACTGGCTTCCCACACTCATTGATTTTCCAGATAAAAATCCTATAGGATATGTTATTTTAACATTGGTTTTATTAAAATCATCAGGGAAACCGTCTCCGTTATAATCTAATACGTTACGCACAGATTTTGCTTCAGAAAAAATAGTTTTTGAGGCGTTTATACCCGCAAAGCCTACACTAGCTCCTGCGCCCACGCTCACACTCTGATTTTTCAGTTGAATGTCAGGAGCATTCAATTCAGAACCGACAGCTTGGCTTAGTGAATGGTTATTAAAATTAGAGTCTATATTATGAATTCCCAAACGTGAAGCATTGATTGTATTTTGAGATATATAAACAGTAGGATCAATATCTACTAATCTTCCTTTGTCATCATTGTTTACATTAGAATTAATTGTCAGGAAATAGTTTTTTGACAATGCTCCATCATTATCTGTAATAGCAACATTCCCGTTAGCGTCAATAGTAGGTTCGTTGATTGTAGGGTTTGTTCCCGGGTCTGTGCCATAAGCATTGTTAAGTTTCAGCCTCGTTTCATCTACTTTCATTTCAGCAATTGTTCCTCCGTTGGCAAAATTGCTGTTAACATCATAAGCTTCAATAATATTTATTTTAGCCGCATTATTACCATTTAACACAAATGCTCCCCAGCCACGGTATAGGATTCCGAGCCTGCTGTCGTATTGATCTGAGTTTAATGCCGATGTAGGATTTTGTGGAGTTAATACCGGTTTATGCGGAGGTGAGTTTGTAAAGTTTGTAATGATAGACTCACTTCCTCCATTTGTAATGTAGATCTTTCCATAATCACTTGATCCTGATGCATGAAAGAAGTTTAAATGATAACTATAAACGCCTGGTTGTAGATCTACAAAAGTATTTTTAGCAATTCCTGGCTGGCCGGATAATGTAGAATTCGGGAAATTAACACCTGCTCCGGAGGAATCAAGAATTGAAAGCGTAGCAGAAGTAGTAGGAACATAATTTCCTATTTCAAAATATAATCTTGTCGTTTGCCCAATAATAATTGTTCCATTATTGGATGAAGTGCTTGTGTATTGCTGGAATAAATTATTAGGGTTATTGATATAATTAAGACCATTGTTTATTAATCGTGTGTTTTTAAGTATTGTAGATTGAAACCATAAAAATTTTACATTAATATGATTTTTATAATAATTTATTGTGGTGAAAAAATAATTAATTTTTCCTTAGTTGATCATATATATAATATAATCCTTCTTGACAATTCAAATATCAAGTAGTAAAAACTGTGTTAAAATTAAGTGATTATCTATTTTAATTCCCCATTAAGAGAAATATGATTAGAAAAGAAATCTAATAAGAAGTATACATTTTTCATCGGATTGTGTTTAAATTTTTGTGTTTTATGAAATTTTTACAAAGATATAATCTTTTCATAAACTAAAAAGGAATGTTTAGAAAATTGCTATTTGCTACATATTGATTTAACAAAAAACCACTACAAGAGCAGTGGTTACAATATTTAAATTAAATAAATTTTAATCATTTTGCTGATTTCCCAAAAAAGCATCCCAACCCTGTGCTGTCAACGCCACAAGTTGATTAGAGCCTCTCGCCACCATAAAATTCCCTTCTTCTTTTTCTACAGCATGACCGATAATCGTAAAATCCGGGTGGTTTTTAATTTTGTCAAAATCATTTGGTGAAATCGTGAATAGCAATTCATAATCTTCACCTCCACTTAATGCTGCCATTACAGGATTTAAATTAAATTCATCCGCCGTAGTTATCGTTAGATTATCCATCGGGATTTTCTCTTCATACAATCTAAAACTTACTTTCGATTGATCAGAAATATGTAGAATTTCCGAAGCCAAACCGTCAGAAACATCAATCATAGAAGTTGGTTTGATATCCAATTGTTCTAAAATAGCTTTCACATCAGTTCTTGCTTCAGGCTTTAATTGTCTTTCCAGAATATAGTCGTAGCCCTCCATTTCAGGCTGCATATTCGGATCTGCAAGGAAAACGGCATGCTCTCTTTCCAGAATTTGAAGTCCCATATAGGCACCTCCCAAATCACCTGTCACCACAAGTAGATCGTTTGGTTTTGCAGTACTTCTTTTTACAATCTTTTCGTCATTTTCAAGTCCTATTGCTGTGATGCTCATGACAAGTCCGGCATTAGAACTTGTTGTATCTCCGCCAATTAAGTCAACTTTGTAACGACTGCAAGCCGCCTGAATTCCGGAATAAATTTCTTCCAGCGCTTCCACCGGAAAACGATTTGAAACAGCCAGAGAAACTAGAATCTGAGTCGGAGTTGCATTCATTGCTGCAATATCGCTGAGATTAACAACAATGGCTTTGTATCCCAAATGCTTCAACGGAACATATCCCAAATTGAAATGTACCCCTTCCGCCAAAACATCGGTCGTAAGGATAACTTTTTTATTTTCAGGGTTAATAATGGCCGCATCATCTCCCACTCCAAGCTCCGAGGATTTATTGGATAAGGGAAAATGATCTGTTAAATGCTTTATTAAACCAAATTCTCCTAATTTAGAAATCGGCGTTAATTCCGGTTCTTTATCTTCAAACATATCTTTTAATTATAAGTGATGATTGATAAGAGATAAATGATTTGAAGATCTTTAGCTATCAATGATCATTTACCTCTTATCATTTATTATTTAAGTTCTGCCGGATTAATATTTTCCGGACGGAAAGGAAGTTTTTTAAAGTCTTCTCTTGTTAAAACTGTTGTTTCCGGAGATTTGTATTTATTCATTGCTTCTACCACATCATCCGGTGGTGTTGTCATTTTTCTCAACATTGTATCTATCCAGACACCCGTTGCTTCGGCTGTTGCACAGTGTTCTCCTTCGGGAGTATAAAATTTGTGTACAAAACGATAGATAGAACAATCTTCTGCACAGGCATCGATTTCCAGGCTTACAATCACTGTCTGATCTGCAAATATTTCTTTGAAAAAAGAAAACCTTTCATGCATGATTACAGGACCTATTCCCCATCGGCTCATTTGCGTAACTCCCATTTTTTCCTGTTTCATAAAAGCCATTCTGGTTTGGGCGCAATATTGAACGTAAGAAGAGTTTGCTAAGTGTTTGTTGGCATCAAGATCACTCCAACGAACTTCGAATTTATGGTAAAATATCATTTAGAAATCTGTTTTAGAATAATTAAAATTATATTCCTCAAAATTACTCAAATAAGATGGTTTATAAAAATTGTACTTTTGGAAAAATAATCTTGAGCATAAGATTAAATAAACTATGAAGCAAATTATCATTATCGGAGGCGGTGCGGCAGGATTTTTCTGTGCAGCAAATCTTGACGAAAAGAAATATAAAATTACCATTCTCGAACAAAATTCAGATGTTCTTCAGAAAGTGAAAGTTTCCGGAGGAGGAAGATGTAATGTCACCCATGCATGCTTTGATCCGAAAGAACTGGTTCGGTTTTATCCTCGTGGCAACAAGGAATTATTAAGCGTTTTTACAAAATTCCAGCCGGGTGACACGATGGATTGGTTCGATCAACGAAAAGTTTCGTTGAAGATAGAAAACGACAACAGGATCTTCCCTGAAAGCAATTCTTCACAAACCATTATCAATACTTTTTTAAATGAAATTCAACAAAAAAATGTTGGAGTAAAAACAAAATGTTCTGTAAAGGAAATTGAGAAATTAGACGAAAAATATTTAATAAAAACAAGTTTGGGTGATTTTGAAGCTGATTTTATTATTTATGCAACTGGAAGCTCACCAAAATCCTTAAAAATCATTGAAAATCTGGGTCATAAAATTATTGATTTGGTTCCATCTCTTTTCACCTTTAATATTAAAGATGATTTGTTGAAAGAACTTGCCGGAACAACCTTTGAAATGGCAGAAACATCAATTCCAAAATTGAAAACAGAAGAAAGCGGGCCTTTATTGATTACCCATTGGGGACTTTCGGGACCTGCAATTTTGAAAATTTCTGCGTGGGAAGCGATTAATTTAGCGAAAGTGAAATATAATTTTGAAATTGAAGTTAATTTTATCTCAAAAGATATTGAGGATGCAGAAGAATTATTTCAGAATTTTAAACAATCAAATCCAAAGAAAACAATCGGGCAGTCAAAAATATTTGATATTACGAATCGTTTCTGGCAGCGGGTTTTAGAAGTTTCAAATGTTGATCATAATAAGCAAGTCGCGAATATTTCAGGAAAAGAAATGCAGAAAATTATTGAAAATTTGTGCAAAAAGAAATTTAATGTGACCGGAAAATCGACTTTTAAAGATGAATTCGTAACAGCGGGAGGTGTTGATTTAAAGGAAATTAATTTTAAAAATATGTCTTCGAAAATTTTACCTAATTTTTATGTTGCCGGTGAAGTTTTAAATATTGATGCAGTAACCGGTGGCTTTAATTTTCAGGCGTGTTGGAGTGAAGCTTGGCTAATTGCTCAGGATTTGAATTTAAAATAAAATGCAAATGTTTGTCATTCTGAATGGAACGGAGTGAAATGAAGAATCTCTTTAATATTGTTGAGATCCTTCCTTCGTCAAAATGACAAATTCGACGCTAAAAAAACTTATGAAAATGGTTTTAGTCAAAAAAAATATGCCGCACATCTTCAGAATCCTTTTCATCTTGGGATTTGGGTATTTCTTTTGGCTGATGTTAAAAATCACTTTAGAATATATTCCGCTAAAAACTGATGTCAGCTTTTTAATGATTAAACAAACAGAAGTTGTTGAAAGACCGGAATATCTCTACTTTTTTTACACTCATGTTTACACAAGTATTTTTGTATTATTGTCAGGATTTTTATCCATTATAAGAAAAGATTTCGGATTAAAAAATTTCCATAAAACTTCTGGAAAGGTTTATATTTTTCTGATTTTAATTTTGACTGCTCCGTCAGGGATTTATATGGGATTCTTTGCTAATGGCGGAATTTTTTCTAAATTTTCTTTCGTTATATTAGGTAGTTTATGGTGGTTTTCGACTTTTAAGGCGTATCAATCGGCAAGAAGGAAAAACTTCACCCACCACAAACAGTGGATGTGGAGGAGTTTTGCGTTGACATTATCTGCCGTTACCTTAAGAATTTGGAAGGTAATTATCGTATATTTATTTCACCCAAGTCCCATGGATGTTTATCAAATTATTGCCTGGCTCGGCTGGATCCCGAATATCATTTTAATTGAATATTTAATCACAAAAAAACTTATATGAAAACTTTAAAAATAACATTAATCTCCTTATTTACAATCAGTTTGGTTGGCTGTAAAAAGGATACACAAGCCATAAATAATTCAAAAGACAGCCTTACCGCTAAAAAAGACTCGATGGCAGTTCCTGAAATTTACACGGAATATTACGGAATTTATATGGGCGATTTTGCAGGAAAAGCAATGATTACTCCTGAATATGGCGAAGAATATGAAGGTGAAGTTTACAAGAAAATATCTTTAAAAATCAATAGAATCACGAAGGATAGTGTTTACGGACAAAGCATTGTAGAAGGCAATCAGCGCCCTTTCCGCGGGGTTTTCAATGAGGTCTCAAAATCATTTGTTTTGGATGAACCGGGAGATGATAAAACGGATGGAAGATTTGAAATTAAGTTAAATAAAGACAGTCTGACAGGAAGCTGGACGGCTTTCAATAAATCCGCTGTAAAAGCTCCTACAAAAACATTAAAGCTTACCAAAAAAGAATTCGTTTACAATCCTAATTTTATGCTGAGTAAGGATAACGACCTCATCGATTGGGAAAATCCGAAAGATTTTGTCGAAAAATACACTGATGAAGAAACAGGGAAGACCGAAACTTTCACGGCTTCAAAAAACAGGGTGGCTTCCGATGCTGTATTTAAATTAAATGCTTCCAAACAAAAACTTACGGAAAAAGACCTTAAAAACCTTAGAAAACTGGATATGGAAATCATCAAAAATTCGGTTTTTGCGAGACACGGATATTCTTTTAAAAAAGCGACTTATAGAAATTTCTTCGAGCAGACGGATTGGTACATCCCTGTTTCCAGCAACGTCGACAATGATCTTTCTCCGATGGAAAAGGAAAATGTGGCCCTTCTAAACCGTTTTATAAAATATGCGGAAGATAAATATGACAGTTTTGGAAGATAAATTAATTTAAATTTTTCTTTGAATCCTCAGTTTTAACAAAAATACTCAACAACAAACATCCAGCAGCATAACAAAGAATATCAATCCAGGAAAAGGAAAATATCTTTTAATTTGGTGGCGATTAAGACCTCAATTAAGAAAATAACAATCGTTAAAAGAAAATATTTTAAACTGAATTTGAATTTCATCATTTAAATTTTTAAGCATAAAAAATCGGCATTCATACGAATCCCGATTTTTTTAATTTCACAAATATATATTTATTTCTTTACTTTCACCGTACATCCGATGGCGACTGTTTTTGTCATTTTTATCGGCTCATTTTTAATCAGGGAATTTACGGCGTCCTGAACATAATATTCTGAAACATCATTTGGGTTTTCGTAGTTATTGTCGATGGCACCAATGTATTTCACGATATTTTTCCCACCTTCTTTTTGTATAAGAAAAACATGAGGTGTTTTTGTTGCTCCATACTGAGGAAAAATCTTCTGCCCTTCATCCATTAAATATGGGAATGTAAAGCCTTTTTGTTTTGCCCTTTCAATCATTTTCTGGTAGCTGTCTTCAGGTTGTACAGCCGGATCATTGGGGTTGATAGCAATTACGGGATAGCCTTGAGACTTATATTTCTTGTCTAATTCTATAATTCTGTCTTCATATTTTTTTGCGTAAGGACAATGGTTGCAGGTAAAAATCACAATAAAGCCTTTTGCAGATTTGAAATCGTTTAGGGAAACCATTTTTCCATCAACATTTTTTAGTTTGAAATCCGTTGCTTCATCTCCGATTTCGTAGCCTTTTGCAGAAGATTTATTCTCTTTTTGAGGTCCGTTATGATCTGTTCCTGTTGTGAAACTTAGTAATCCAAGCCCGACTATAACAGCTGTTATTAAAATTTTTAAATTTTTCATAAGATATTTGTTTAAGGTAAATTTTTTACAATCGTATTTTCCAGATTTTCTTTACTCATTTCGCCGTCATTGAAATGAATTTTTTCGCCATTTTTATAAAAGATTGTCACGGGAATATTTCCGTCCCAATTCTTCTCAAAACGTGGAATCCAGGTGTTCATTCTTTTGATGTCATCTAGCAGTATAACTTCGGCGGTGAGGTTTTTATTTTTAATGAATTTAATAACCCTTTCCATGTCCACCAATCTGTCCAGGGAAACTAAAATCATTTTAAATCTCTGATTATCAACATACTTATTATTAACCTCCATAAAATCAGGCAACTCCTTTACACATGGTGCACAAGTTGTCGACCAGAAATTCACGACAAGCAATTTATCTTTTTCCTGCTGAATTCTTTTTTCAAGTTCTTCATATTTTATAGAAGGAACTTTTGTCTGCTGTGCCTTTGTGACCGTAAAAGTCAACAATAGGAATAGTATTTTGATTAAATTCTTCATACTCAAAATTAGTAAAATATTGTAAGCCAAAGCTTATGAATTTAACTTTGAATGAATTGTTCGTTTTCTATTATTATTTTTAATACTTTTGCACTTCTTTAAAAAAAATTTATGAAAAAAAGTTATTTATTATTGCCAGTCTTTTTCCTGGCATCTTGTTCTAATGGTGATGACGATAGCACCAATCCAAATGAAAATCCCAACGGTAATACTCCTGTTTTAGTAACGAAAATGGTGGATGACGGAGAAACTTATACATTTACGTATAATGGTAACAAAATTGCGGAGAGAAAACACTCAAGTGGGGATACAACAACGTATACTTATACAGGTGATCTGATCACTAAGATTGTTGAAAAAGATGGTTCAATAACGGAATCTACTGTCTTAACCTATGATAGCAACAGTAGACTTAGTAAATCAGTAATGACTCATACCAGTACCGGAATCAATAATTATACAACGACTATTGATTATACGTATGTAACCAATAATAATGTTAAAATTGTTGAAACTACAAATAATACTATGGTTGGCTATACCAAAGTTCATAAAAGAGATGCTTTATTAAATATGGACAACTCTATTAAAGGATGGACAACTACAGTAACTGAAACTCAATCATCAGGAACACTTACAGGAAGTGGTGGTTTGCTTGGTGTTTCATATGATTCTTCAAATTCTCCCTTCAAAAATGTGACTGGATATTTAAAAATCATTAATGCGGAAGGCATGACTGGTTCTGCGCACAACCTTTTAAACTACAGTGATAAAGTTGGTTATACAAACGGTGGATGGGAAACTACAATTTTCTCTTCTACATTTGAATATAATTCTTCAAGCTATCCAACCAAGGAAACAAAAAAATATAAAGACCAAAACGGAACTTTGTACCAAACGAAAGTTATAACTTACGAGTACAATCACTTATAAAATCAAGAGGGCTTCGGCTCTCTTTTTTTTATGTGTTATTTTAAATTAATTTAAAAATTTCTGGTTTTCTACACCATATCATTAAAAATTTTAAGCTTCGGCTCTTTTTTTGCTTCAAAAAAAGATAAACTATTTTTGTGATTATGAAGAAAATAATACTTTTTTTAGGTCTTTTTTTAAGTGTTTCAGTTTTTGCTCAGGAATTCAGCAGCGTGACACAACTTCCGGATTATGCCGTTTTAAAAACAAAAATGAAGCTGGATGATGTTGTCACCAAAGCAGATACGGCTCCTGAATTTCCCGGCGGAATGGATACTTTTAAGAGAAAATTTGCAGAAAGTATGGACGTTATCGATGTAAAATCAAGCAAGATTAATACAAGAGTTTATTTTATTATTGAAAAAACGGGATATGTAAGATATGTCACCGCAACCGGGGACGACAAAAAACATTCTCAAGCCGCAGAAGTTGCTGTGAGAAGGCTGTTTGTAAAATGGAAACCTGCGACAATCAATGGAGAACCGGTTCGCTATATGTATACTTTTCCTTTAACTTTGAAGAAATATTAAGATTAAATCTTTAAATTTTATCTTTGCACAAATTCATCAATGAAAATAATTACACTTTTATGTCTGATAATTAGCAATATTTTATTTGCCCAAGATTCTATTGCAGTAACAAAAATCATGGAAGAATTACAAATTCCAGCAAACAAGGAAACCTATCTTTTAAACGAAAAAAGAGCTGTATTTTTAAACGGAAATGAGGTATTTAAACAATTAATTGTAAAAAATTTCAGACAGAAAGTAATTCAAAAAATTAAAGAGAATGCATCATGTGAAATTACTTTCATAGTAGAGACTGATGGATCAATGAGTAACATTAAAGCTTCAGGAAATAATGATTTATTCAATAAAGAAACAGAAAGAGCCATTTCTAAAATAAAACAAAAATGGATTCCCGGTATTAATAATGGACAAATTGTTCGATCGAAATTTAGATTACCTTTAAAAGTAAGTTTTGACTAAAAAACTTATAAAGATTACTTTGATCTATATTTATTTTATCCACCAATCATTTTTTTAATAGAATTCAGCTTCATTAAAGCTTCTATCGGCGTCAAGGTATTGATATCAATTTTTGTCAATTCTTCACGAATATTTTCCAAAACAGGATCATCCAACTGGAAGAAAGACAACTGCATATTTTCTTCGGTAACTCTTTTGATGCTTTCGGAGGAACCGCTCTGAGCTCGGCTTGCTTCTAGCGTTTTAAGAATTTCATTGGCTCTGTTGACCACTTTTGAAGGCATTCCAGCCAATTTTGCCACATGAATACCGAAACTGTGCTCACTTCCTCCGGGAATTAATTTTCTTAAAAAGATAATATTTCCCTTATTCTCCTGAATGGAAACGTGGAAGTTTTTCACACGCTCAAAATTCACTGTCATTTCGTTAAGCTCGTGATAGTGGGTTGCGAATAATGTTTTCGCTTGAGTTGGATGCTGGTGAAGATATTCTGCGATCGCCCAGGCAATAGAAACACCGTCGTAGGTGGAAGTTCCACGGCCTATTTCGTCTAATAGAATTAAGCTTCTTTCTGAAATATTATTTAAAATATTCGCCGCTTCATTCATTTCTACCATGAAAGTTGATTCACCGGCAGAAATATTATCCGTGGCTCCTACTCTTGTAAAAATTTTATCTAAAATCCCGATTTCCGCATGTTTTGCGGGCACAAAGCTTCCGATCTGAGCCATTAAACAAACAATTGCGGTCTGCCGAAGAATAGCAGATTTACCCGCCATGTTCGGTCCGGTAACCATGATAATCTGTTGAGTATCTTTATCTAAGAAAATATCATTCGGGATATATTTTTCTCCTAGCGGAAGTGCATTTTCTATGATCGGGTGCCTGGCTTCTTTTAAATCGATCGCAAAACTTTCGTTTAAAACCGGTTTCGTATAGCTTTCAGAAACAGCGAGTTCCGATAACCCGACTGCAACATCAAGCTGCGCAATAATATTTGAATTTTCCTGAATCTGGTCAATATAAATCATCGTTTCAGAACAGACATTTCTGTACAGTTCGTTTTCTAAAACTCCTATTTTTTCTTCCGCTCCAAGAATCTGGTTTTCATATTCTTTCAGCTCCTCGGTAATGTATCTTTCTGCATTTACAAGGGTTTGTTTTCTCACCCAGTCACTCGGAACTTTGTCTTTATGCGTATTTCGAACTTCAATGAAATATCCGAAAACATTATTAAAATCAATTTTAAGACTTGTGATTCCTGTTCTTTCGATTTCCCTCTGACACATTTCGTCCAGGAAGCCACGGCCTTTAGACTGAAGTCCTCTCAATCTGTCCAGCTCTTCAGAAATTCCTTCTTTAATTACATTTCCTTTTGCAAGATTTACAGGAAGTTCATCGTTCAAATGGTTTTGAAGACATTTTATCAGTTCATCCTGATCATATAAAGGCTCAAGCCAAGCCAAAACATCGGCGTGAGGATGTAGTAGGGCCTTAATTGTATGAATATTAATTAAGCTCTGACGGAGATAACCTAATTCTTTCGGTGAGATCTTTTCTGCCGCCAGTTTTCCCATCAATCGATCTAAATCCGAAATGGATTTTAATAACTGGCAGATTTCATATTTAAGATGATCGTTTTCGTTTAAAAAATCAATCAAAGAAAGTCTTCTGTTGATTTCATTGACGGATTTTAAAGGTAAAATAATTCTTCTCCTCAACAATCTTCCGCCCATTGGAGTAGAAGTTTTATCGATAATATCCAATAAAGATTTTCCCTGTGGATTGCTTGGATAGACGATTTCAAGGTTTCTCAAGGTAAAATTATCCATCATCAGATAATCTTCCTGCGGAATCACCTGAAGCTTGGTGATGTGTGAAAGTAAATTATGATGCGTGTCCTCAACTAAATAAGCAAAAATAGCTCCCGCTGCGGTAATCGCTAACGGTTGGTTTTCAACTCCGAAACCTTTTAAGGAATTGGTTTTAAAATGATTCGTAAGTTTTTCGTAGGCAAAATTGTATTGATATGCCCAGTCTTCGAGCTTGAAAGCACTTTTATTTTTAAGCTGCTCCGGAAGCTGAACACTTCTCTGGTAAATAATTTCACTCGGATCAAAAGTACCGACGATGTGAAGCAATTTTTCCAAATTCCCTTCACTCACCAGGAATTCTCCCGTAGAAATATCCACCAGAGCAATCCCGAATTTCTCTTTTTCCTTATGAAGCGAAAGAAGGAAATTATTCTTTTTTGAATTTAAGACCTGGTCATTGAAGGTAACTCCGGGGGTCACCAATTCTGTCACTCCTCTTTTTACAATTCCTTTAACAGTTTTTGGATCTTCCAATTGGTCACAAATGGCAACTCTCATTCCTGCTCTTACCAGTTTTGGCAAGTAAGAATCTACGGAGTGGTGCGGAAATCCAGCTAATTCGATGTGCCCTTCCCCATTCGCTCTTTTCGTAAGGACAATTCCTAAAATCTGTGATGTTTTAATTGCATCCTGCCCAAAAGTTTCATAAAAATCTCCCACCCTGAATAGTAAAAGTGCATCCGGGTATTTCGCCTTGATGGTATTGTACTGCGTCATTAACGGGGTCTCTTTCTTCGTCGCCTTTGCCATTAAAAATTATCTTAAAATTTGGGTTCGTAAAAATAGGAAATAAAAACAGTAAAGCATTTATCCTATCTGAAAAACTGTTTTCAACATTAAAATCTATTAGATGTTTCCGTACTGCAAAATATCATTAACAAAGATTTAACTCAAACTGTTTTTTATGCTTTAAAAATTAACAGTATTTATAACAGGCTATTTTACAACACTTTATAAATTTGCACTGTAAAACAACATTTGATGAAAAAGTTATTTTGGATTATCATTTCTATGATATCCCTGTATTCCTGTACGGATGCTACTATAGATGAGCAAACGCTTGTCATAAGAAACAGCAGGGCACTTCCCTCTATACTTCTCACCTTTCAGTATGATGAAGGAAAAGAATATACTCAGGAGCTGCACTCCAATAGTGATCACGAGTCTGATATTATCTTATCTTATAATCCTTCGCTGGGCAGATATACCTATTTGGGTTCGCCGGTGAAGAAATTATATTTAAACAAATCAGATTATATTCTTTTCTCCGAAAATAATGTCATATATAAAGATGACGGGCAAAAAGAATCTACTTTAATACGAAACTATAATCAGCCTACCTTTTCGCTATCCAATACTATTGATTTTAATGGAATCGGTGGCGGTTTTCCCGTATTTTTGGAAACGACAAAAGATAATCTTGGGAGAAAGGTTATCCGGATAAAGCTTTATCAATAGTTTTTAATCCTAAACAAAAGGCTTTTCTTTGTTAAGAGAAGTCTTTGTTAATTATTCAATGTTTTGAAAGTTTCTCAAGTTCTCTTGAGCTGTTCCTGTATGCCCATTTTTGTTTGTAGTCTACCCATTTAGCTTTAAAAATCTTACGCATCAGTTTATCCGTATATCTCATGATAAAAACGTGATACAACATATTCGCAAAAACATTAGGCTTATTAGGAAGCGCGCGCAGTGACATTGAAAATCCGGGTTCCAGATACCTGTTGAAATGCCAGAATGCTCCCGGAATAAAAAGCGCGTCACCGTGCTCCATAAAAATCTCAAAGCCTTTGGCGTGCTTCAAAGCGGGAAACTTTTCATAGTCTGGATTTTCATAGTCCAATTCGTAAATAGTATGAACAGACAACGGAACCTTATATAAAAATGGAGATTGTTTTTGATCAAATAATAAAATTCTTTTTTTTCCTTCAAAATGAATATGAAGAAAATCTCCCAAATCTACATCATAATGCATCAAAACATGAGCCTCACTTCCTCCGAAAAACAATGTCGGAAGCCGTTTAAAAAATTTCATTCCCAAGTCAGGATAGGTGAAATTTTTCAACAATTCCGGAAGCCTGTCGGTAATGATATAAAAGAAAATACGAAGGTCTGAAGGTTTGCTTTTTATGGTATCAATATAGTCCTTCATCTTCATCTGAGTAACAGGAGCGTCGGAGCTTTTGGAAGCATCTGCAGGCTTATTGTCATACAACGGAACTTCCTGGTTTCCTGCCTTTTCACGGATAAAATCAAAATTCCACTGGTCGAAGGCATCCCATCGGCTCGCAAAATTTTTAATCAAAAGAGGTTTATGCTTTTTGAAATAATTTTTCTGAAAATCTTCTTTACTAATATCAGTTACTACATCAACGTTTTCGAGAATCATTTTGTGTGGTATTTAAAATGCAAATAAAAGTAATGTTTTTTTGAAATCTAAAAAAATTTTAAAGT
This sequence comes from Chryseobacterium sp. IHB B 17019, assembly GCF_001456155.1. Taxonomy (NCBI): domain Bacteria; kingdom Pseudomonadati; phylum Bacteroidota; class Flavobacteriia; order Flavobacteriales; family Weeksellaceae; genus Chryseobacterium; species Chryseobacterium sp. IHB B 17019. The sequence continues at coordinate 3,620,916 of NZ_CP013293.1, forward strand.
TTATATTTGTAAGACCAACGAAATTTATGAGAGTTTATAATACCAAACATTTCCTGAAAATACTTTTCAGCTTACATAAAAATGATACATTAATTATTCTTTTTCCAACGATGATTCTTGTAGGGCTATATTCCTGGGGAATAGAATATCTGGAAGTGGAATATCTTCATCTTTCTTCAAAATCTGCGGTGAGCAATGTGAGCCTTATCCATTCTTTACTGGGTTTTGTGCTTTCTTTATTGTTGGTTTTCAGGACCAATACAGCTTACGACAGATGGTGGGAGGGAAGAAAACTGTGGGGAAAACTGGTGAACGATTCCCGGAATTTTGCCATTAAAATAAATTCTATTCTTGAAAACGACAGAAAAGACGCGGAGCAGATTGCAAGATATTTAAAATATTTCCCTCATTTTTTAGCAAAACACCTCTCTAAGGAGTCAACAAGGCTAGCTTTGGATGAAGATTATTCTGAAATTGAACAATATATAAAGCATCATGGTCCGAGCGAAATCGTTATTCTTTTAACTCATAAATTAAATCAATTAAAAAGAGAAGGAAAAATTTCGGATATTGAAATTTTATATTTAGACACACAGCTTTCGGGGTTTCTTGATATTTGCGGAGGTTGTGAAAGAATTAAAAATACTCCGATCCCCTATTCTTATTCCTCTTTTGTGAAGAAGTTTATCATTTTATATGTTTTGGCACTTCCTATAGCTTATGTGGTTTCGATTGGTTTTTTCATTATTCCTTTGACGGTTTTTGTATATTATGTTCTGATGAGCCTTGAAATGATTGCGGAAGAAATTGAAGATCCTTTCGGTAATGACGAGAATGATATTCCGATGGAGGCCATTGCACAGAATATTGAAAGAAGTGTTCACCAGATTATGAATTAAAGCAGACTCATTTAGCAATCCCCTTCTTATTTCCATCTGTTTATCAAACTGTTATAGAAAAATTCTATAGTATGCTAAAACACCTTTATTTAGTAGAAAAATTTCAACCATATAATAATTATTGTTTTATTTTATAAATAAAATGTTTTTTTTATTAATATTTTTTTTAATTTTATAAATCCCTAATTGAACTGGCATTGTGATATTTATTAGTCAACCAAACTTAAAATATTAATTTAAATTTTTAAAACTATGCCAAATCCAAAACATGGCCACGCGTATGATTCCCGTGGCGAATTTGCTCTAACCCAAGGGTGGTTAGCTGAGTGGAACATCCGTCAATTTGAAGGGGGAAAATTCTTCCCAACAAAAGAAATCGCAGGATTAGACAATTATCCGGGCGATGTAGATCCGGACGATCCTCAATATGAAGGAATTTACAGGCCAATACCGCCGAACAATTTTATCTCCAGCGGAGGCTGGACAAATGAACACGGATCCGACTGGGATATTGTAAACTATACAGATACTGCACTCCAGGAAAAAAAAGGAAAAACCTGGCCAAGAATAAAAGTAAGTTCCGGGCAGGATTTTAAAATAAGCTGGAAATACAGTGCTCCACATGAAACAAGAGGTTATAATTATTGGATCACAAAAGATGGCTGGTTCCAAAATGAAAGGATTACCATTGACCAACTTGAACCTGCCCCTTTTTACATGCATCACTATCCCACACCTCTCCCAGAAGGTGCAGCTCCCACAGAAACGAGTGTAATTTTGCCACAAAAATCAGGCTATCATATAATGATTGTAGCCTGGATTGTAGCAGATACAGGTCATGCATTTTATCAGACATTTGATCTGGATTTTGACGGGGCAACAGAACCAGGTCCGTCCGCAAGTATATCACCATCCAGAAATGAAGTAGAAAAAGGAGAAAATGCTTCTTTCACAACTTCCACTGAGGGAGATGCCCCTTTTACTTATTTATGGAATCTGCCTACAGGGTTGCGCACTGATGACAACCATCTTGATAAAGAAAATATTACTTATATAACAAGTGATATAACAGGTGATAAAACATTTGATATTACTTGCACGGTAACAGATAAAAATGGCAAATCAACGCAGGCACGTGCGAGCTTAGCAGTAAAAGACAGCTCTGCACCATCTGTTCCTACATTACAAATAATGCCTAATTCACAAAACGTGAAAGTTGGCTCTGCGGCTAAATTTAATGCTACAGTTAAGGGTGGTGAAGGTCCTTTTACCTATTCGTGGAATTTGCCGGACCCATTAACCTCTCCGGATATTGATCACAATATGTCTCATATTACTTATGCAACAGACAATGTTTCAAACAGTACAAATTTTGATATAACGTGCAGGGTTAGTGACCGTAATGGACAAACTGCAGATGCAACGGCAAGATTATTAGTGGAAAAAGACACGTCTCCAGATCCTAGTCAATGTACTGATCCCGATGCTGATAATTATCCGGCATGGAGCTCATCTTCAACCTATCCCGAAGAAAGAGCCTATAAAGTAAGCTATAAAGGATTAGTATGGGAAAATAAACATTACATCAATGCCGGTGAAAAGGCTCCGGATATACATGATGGATGGATGTTAGTAAGCAATATCGCAACTCCTTGGAACAACATAAGAAGCTACGATGCCAATAGCTATGTAAATCACAATGGCTCTCAATGGAAGGCAAGCTATTACGCAGGTCCCGGAGATGAACCAGGCAGTTCTTCCGGCCCTATGTGGAGAAATCTGGGCTCAGAAGCCTGTGAACCGAAATCTTAATTTTAATTTTTCTTTTTAATATGCCGTCTCTTTTGAGGCGGCTTTTTTATGTGAAAAACTTCAGGAGATTCATTAACTCAAAAAGTAATTAGATTAAAATTGTAAAATTTGGTAAATTGCAACACGAAATAAGCCTCGAAACAAATTAATCTCAATACAATAAAATTGGTACAAAAATTAAAACTGGAAGACCTCAACAGAATAGACGTGGAAACATTCAAAACTGTTGAAAAAATTCCTTTGATAGTCATTTTGGATAACATCAGAAGCATGCACAATGTAGGGGCAACTTTCAGGACAGCGGATGCTTTTCTGATTCAAAAAATTATCCTCTGCGGAATTACACCTCAGCCTCCACACCGTGAAATTCACAAAGCTGCTTTGGGAGCAACGGAAAGTGTTGACTGGAGCCATGAAAGTGATATAAATACAACAATTCAGGATCTCAAATCTCAGGGATTTGAAATTGTAGGTATTGAGCAGACCACGGACAGCCGGATAATCACCGATTTTACCATTGATAAATCAAAAAAATACGCCGTTATTCTCGGAAATGAAGTAGAAGGAATCAGTGATGAAGCCCTTCACAATATAGATTCGTTTATTGAAATTCCGCAATTGGGAACCAAGCATTCATTGAATGTAAGTGTATGTGGCGGAATCGTAATGTGGGAGTTTGCAAAGGCTCTAAAATAAAAAAACTGCAGAAGTCTTTTAGACAGTGCAGTTTGAAATAAATCTAATAAAAAGTAAAAATGAAAGGCTACAAAGGTAAATTTTTTTTCTTCACAAACAAATTTTAAAATCGATTTTTCCTAAATTTTTTTTATCTCAAAATTCACTGATATCTTATTATTATTCGTCTAGCAAATCAATTTCGATGATGTTGTTTTCTTTTCTTATTTTATTTTTATAATACTTCTCCATATTCTTTTTGAATTCACTGTTGCTTTTTCCATCCTGCGTTTCTAAAACTTCCACCCCCTGAAAGTTTTTATTAGGGTTTTCACGATATTCCTTATATAACTTTTTATATTGTTTCTGATCGATAGGAATTAATTTTCCGTGATCCGTTTTATTATTCAAATTTCCCTTTATTGTTTGAGTAGAAACAAGCTCAAAGGTATGTGTTAAGGTATTATCTGTTATTTTTACTATAAGTCCCGGTAAGCCCTGAAATTTATATGGCCCATCAGATATGGGAATATCTGTAGAAAACCAGGCATTCCAAATTCTTCCTCCAAAATTTAAAGTAGCTTTTTGAACAATCATCTTATTGATTTCCCTTTTTTCAGGTGAAATATCCCATTTCATATTCCTATTATCTGACACCGAATAAAAATCATTGTTTACTCTGGTGATCAGAAAAATAGTATCCGGATATTCTTTATATACCCTGTCTGTGAAAAGGCTTAATTTATACCCTTTTGATATCGCAATTGAATCATCTCTATAATTTTGTGCATCATAAAACACAGATCCTTTTTTAAAAACATCCAAATACATGACAGCCTTTGTTGTATCACCTATTTTATTAATGTCTTTAATCGATTTATATTCGTAAACAAATCTATTGGATTGACAATTGATAAAGAGAGGTATAAAAAAAATAAATACAAATATTTTCATTTCTTAAATTTAAAAAAATGCAATAACGTTTTAGATTTTCTTATTTAATAAGTTAAACAAATATACAGGTAATCAAAAAGTATCAATTTATTTTTTAAACTTTTGAAGCTTCAACTAACTAATAATTATTTATTTGAAATATTAATCAAGAAATTTCGAGAAATGGTTTCAAAATTGTAAATATTAAAGTTATGAGTAAGATCAGATAAAATAAATGAGTTGTAATCTATTTATCCGGATTTACTTTTTTTGCTAAGTTTTTATTTTTGAATTGAAATCTTCGTTTAATTTTTTATAAATTAGCACAATGTTTATCAAGGACTATATCTCAAAAGATTACCCATGTTTTAGCCTGACTGACTCAATAGAATCAGCAAGAGACATGTTAGAAGCATTTGGATATTCCCATATTTTCATCAAAAAATCCCATCACTTTTACGGGGCACTCGCACAGGATTTCCTTTACGAAGAAGAAGGCACCCTGAAGGATCTGGAACATCAGATCGAACGTTTTGCGATTCTTGAAGATAATAACATTATGGACAGTATCCGGTTGTTTTACACATTCAACGCCAATGTAATTCCTGTCATCAACAAGGCAGAAAAATACTTGGGGTATATCGGCTGTGAGGATATTTTTCAGGATTTGTCGAAATATCCGCTGTTTTCGGAATCGGGAGCAATCCTTACGGTAGAAGTTCCTTCAAGAAAATATTCCATGACGGAGATCGCCAATATTGTGGAGAGTAATAATTCTAAATTTTATGGTGCATTTATCAGTTTTATGTCTGATGAAGCCATTCATGTGACGATAAAAATCAGCAATGAAAACCTGAGTTCCATTGATGAGACATTTGACCGGTATGATTATAGAATCGTTGAAAAATACTATTCTGATGAAAAATCGGATTTATTTAAAGACAGATTCGGATTTTTCCAGAAATTTATAGAAATATAAAAACTAATGAAGGCAGCCATATATTCTCAGAAAAAAGATCTTGATACTTTTTTATATTTAAGCAAATTTATTTCAGAGCTTGAAAACAGAAACGTAAAATCTGTTTTGTACGACGAAATGGCTGAAGCACTTCAGTTTTCAAAGATTTTTGAAACATTTAATTGCAAACAGGACCTTATAGATAAAGAAGTAGATCTTTTCTTTACTTTCGGAGGAGACGGAACAATTGTCAATTCTTTAACCTTTATTGAAGACCTTGAAATCCCGATTGTAGGTGTAAACACCGGAAGACTGGGATTTTTGGCAAGTTTTACCAAAGAAGAAGCCTTTAAGGAGTTGGATTCCATTCTGAAAGGTGATGTAAAAACAAGCCGCCGCGCTGTGATAGAAGTGGTTTCACCTGTTTTACAGGACTTTTTTCCGTATGCTTTAAATGATGTTACCGTTTCCAGAAAAGAAACAACCTCGATGGTTACGGTAGATTCTTATATTAATGACGAATTTTTGAATGTATTCTGGGGAGACGGTGTTATTGTTTCGACCCCCACCGGTTCTACGGCTTATTCTTTAAGCTGCGGAGGACCTATCATCTCACCAAATAACGAAAATTTTGTCATTACCCCTATCGCTCCCCACAATCTGAATGTAAGGCCTTTGGTAGTAAACGACAGAGTTGAAATAAAATTTAAAGTAGAAAGCCGGGTGCCACAATACTCACTTTCACTGGATTCCCGATTGATACACATAGAAACAGATAAAGAAATTGTCATCAGAAAGGCCGGTTTCCAGATTTTGCTGGTACAGCCGAATAACTTAAGTTTCTATGAAACCATCCGCCAGAAGCTACTTTGGGGAAGGGACAAAAGAAATTAAGAATATCTTAAAAATTATTACCTTTACAGGAATTTTACAAACATCCTAATAATTTATATTAAAAAGTAAAACATGAGTAGAATTTTCCCGGCAGGAGTTGCCACAGGTCAGTTAGTTACTGATATTTTTCAGCATGCTAAAGAAAACAAATTTGCATTACCGGCAGTAAACGTAATTGGTTCCAGTAACGTAAACGCAGTAATGGAAACTGCTGCAAAATTAAACTCACCTGTTATTATTCAGTTCTCAAACGGTGGAGCTGCTTACAACGCAGGAAAAGGATTAAGCAATGACGGACAAAAAGCTGCTATTTTAGGAGGTATTGCCGGCGCAAAACATATTCACACGCTTGCAGAAGCTTACGGAGCTACTGTGATTCTTCACACAGACCACTGTGCAAAGAAATTATTGCCTTGGATCGACGGATTAATGGATGCTAACGAAGAATTCTTCAAGCAGACAGGAAAATCTCTTTACTCTTCTCACATGCTTGACCTTTCTGAGGAGTCTTTAGAAGAAAACTTAGAAGTTTCTGCTAAATATTTCGAAAGAATGGCCAAAATGCAAATGACTCTTGAAGTAGAAATAGGGGTTACAGGAGGGGAAGAAGACGGTGTTGATAACTCAGATGTTGATAACTCAAAATTATATACTCAGCCGGAAGATGTAGCTTACACGTACGAAAAACTGAAGGCTATTTCCGACAACTTTACCATTGCTGCTGCTTTCGGTAACGTACACGGAGTTTACAAGCCAGGAAACGTAGTCCTTACTCCGAAAATCCTTGATAATTCTCAGAAATTTGTTCAGGAAAAATTCGGGACTGCTGCGAAACCTATCAACTTTGTATTCCACGGAGGTTCAGGATCTACTTTGGAAGAAATCAGAGAGGCGATCGACTATGGAGTTATCAAAATGAATATCGATACAGATCTTCAGTTTGCCTACACAGAAGGGGCTAGAGATTATATGATCAACAATATTGATTATTTAAGAACTCAAATCGGAAACCCTGAAGGTGAAGAAAAACCAAACAAAAAATTCTATGACCCAAGAGTTTGGGTAAGAAAAAGTGAAGAAACTTTCTCTACAAGATTGGTAAAAGCGTTTGAAGATTTAAATAACGTAAATACGCTTAAATAATTATAACTGATAAAAGATGAATGATAAGTGATTTTCTAAACCGCTTTCTTCATCTCTTATCATTTATCACATATCAATTATAAAACAATATGGCATTCGACTGGTTTAAAAGAAAAGCAAAAAACATTACGACTTCTACCGACGAGAAAAAAGACGTTCCAAAAGGTCTTTGGCACCAGACTCCGTCAGGAAAAGTAGTGGAACATGATGAATTGAGAAGAAACAATTATGTTTCTCCGGAAGACGGATTTCATGTAAGAATAGGAAGTGCAGAATTTTTTGAAATCCTTTTTGATGAAGGTAAGTTTACTGAACTGGACGCAAATGTTGAAAGTATAGACATCCTTAATTTTAAAGATACAAAACCTTACGCAGACCGTCTAAAGGAAGTGAGAGCCAAAACAAAGCTTACAGATTCTATCAGAAACGCAGTAGGAACTGTAAAAGGAACCGAAATGGTGGTTTCGTGTATGGATTTTGCCTTTATCGGAGGGTCTTTGGGTTCTGTAATGGGTGAAAAAATCAGAAGAGCGGTAGACTACTGTATCAAAAACAAGCTTCCTTACATGATTATTTGTCAGTCAGGAGGGGCGAGAATGCAGGAAGCAACTTATTCTCTGATGCAGTTGGCAAAAGTACAGGCAAAATTGGCGCAGCTTTCAGAAGCAGGGCTTTTATACATCGCTTATCTTTGTGACCCTACTTTTGGTGGTATTACCGCTTCTTTCGCAATGACAGCAGATATTATCATGGCTGAGCCGGGAGCTTTGATCGGTTTTGCAGGACCAAGAGTTATCCGTGAAACCATCGGTAGAGATTTACCGGAAGGTTTCCAGACCTCGGAATTCCTTCAGGAAAAAGGCTTCGTGGATTTCATTGTGAAAAGAACTGAAATTCAGGATACTGTTTCTAAGACCGTTAAATTATTAGCAGTAAATGCATAACAATTTGTAACAAAATACTATAATCTCTCTCTAATTGGGGAGAGATTTTTATTTATGAGAACTTTCAGGATATTTTTTAATACGATTAAGACTTTAAGCTTAAAAAAAATTATGCGTCTTTTATCGCTTGTTTTGCCGCATCCTATTTTTTCTTTATTAAGTTTCTATGCTACAGCTCAGGCATTTACCATCGCGCAAAAGAAATTTCCGAAAACAGCTTCCAACAACGGGATCGGAAATGCTTTCAGGCATGCACTGTGGACCTGTTTTATCATGATGTATTGCTGTAAAGTCTCATCACCCCGAAAAGCACTCAATTTTTGTAAAAGAATCACCGATATGCACGAAGATCTGTTCCCCAACAAACCATTGGAAACAAAAATGGATCTCCATAACAATAAAATCGGGATGGATTATTTCATGGAATTATTGCCCGGAATTCACCGCCAGTTTTTTGAAAAAGGCTTTTTTATTGATGCCCTCGAGAAAAAAATGGCAGACGCCAAAGTTTTGAAAAATCCGGATGATAATTTTGAAGGGTTCTTGGTGTATCTAGACGAGAAATAATTTTCCCTTTTTATTAAATTTAATGATAAAGTTGTCATCCTAAAAGGATCTAAACAGCTAAAACAACAAAATCATTCATAATGAGATTTCTTCGTCGCTTCTGAACTACGTTCGCAGACCTTCAGTCTGTTCGCAATGACGCATAGTTGTAGCGGTTAGAATTCCCCTCCTCTGGAGGGGTGGCGAAAATTCGCAAGAATTTTTGACGGGGTGGTTTTAGTAGTGACTTGTCAATGGCTAATTGACAATTTTTATTATGCTAGATTAAAAATTCACTTACAAAGTAAAATTCACCATTCCCTTTTCCTAGCCCCGATAGAAACGACATCCTTTTTTGTTGCGGGCGGAGCAAAGCGGAGACCGCAACAAAAAAGATACAGTGGATAGCGGGAAAAAGCTCCTAAAAACGAAAATGAAAACCTTTAAATCCTTCCGTCTCTTTGTAATCTGAAGATTTTTTGATAAGTTTAAACAATATTAATTCAATCAAATGGTTCTCAGCAGAATTTGGTCGGCATTTATCATTGTTGCCATTGCTATTGCAAGTATAAAATACATTTCGTCAAGCCATTACAAAACCATTTTTAATGATATGGTTGTTGGGAAAGGCGGCGATACGGTGCAGATCGCAACACAGAAAATGAATACGCTTTCTCCCATTGTTCGGGACAGCCTGATGAAAAAACCTGATTTTGCAGACAGCAGAATTCATTATAAAACCGATTCTCTGAAACAAGACGTAAAAGTTTACCGTGTTCAGGAAGCTGATGGCGTGATCGGAACTTCTGAAACCGCGGTGAAAATCTGTATCGGCTTGATTGGAATTATGACCTTGTTCATGGGATTCATGAGTATTGCAGAAAAAGCGGGGGGAATTAATCTTTTAAGTCGTTTAATTCAACCATTTTTCTCTAAATTATTCCCTGAAATTCCTAAAAACCATCCGGCTTTCGGACATATGCTGATGAATTTCAGCGCGAATCTTTTAGGGCTGGATAATGCAGCAACGCCTTTTGGTTTGAAAGCGATGGAAAGCCTCCAGACTTTGAACCCCAATAAAGACACGGCAAGTAATTCACAGATCATGTTCCTCTGCCTTCATGCTGGAGGAATGACACTGATTCCGGTTTCTATTATTGCAATCCGGGCTTCGATGGGTTCAAAAACACCGACGGATATTTTCCTTCCGTGCATGATTGCCACGTTTGCCGCAACTTTAGCAGCCATGATTATTGTTTCTTTGTATCAGAAAATCAATTTATTAAGACCTGTTGTTATCGCTTATGTTGGCGGAATTTCAGCAATTATTGCTTTGCTGGTTGTATATTTAGTTCAATTAAGCAAAGATGAACTCGACGATTTCAGTAAAGTTTTGAGTAACGGACTGATCCTCTTTATTTTCGTGGCGATAGTTTTGGGAGCAGTTTATAAAAAGATTAATGTTTTTGATGCTTTTATTGAAGGAGCAAAAGAAGGTTTCTGGACTTGTGTAAAGATTATTCCTTACTTAGTCGGAATGTTGATCGCTATTTCTCTTTTAAGGACTTCCGGCGTTTTTGATGTAATCATCGACGGAATGAAATGGGTTGCTTATAATGCAAACTTAGACGCAAGATTTGTGGATGGACTTCCGACTGCTTTAATCAAGCCTTTATCCGGTTCCGGAGCGCGTGGAATGATGGTTGATACAATGGCAACTTTCGGGGCGGATAGTTTCCAGGGGAAATTGGCAGCGGTTCTTCAGGGAAGCTCAGATACGACGTTTTATGTGATTGCAGTTTATTTTGGGGCCGTAGCCGTGAAGAATACGAGATATACGGTAATTGCTATGCTTTTGGCGGATTTGGTTGGGGTTATTACTGCGATTGCTTTGGCTTATCTTTTCTTTGCTTAATTCAATTTATGAAAGCTTATATTCAAACTGATAAAAGAGGTGAATTCTATAATGTTAATGCTTTTATTGCCAATGAAGGTTTTAAAAATTTTGGTTTTGAGATTGAAAAATTTGTCGATGCTGATGAAATTTCAAATAAAAATCCTGAAAATATTATTGTTGGTGGAATTGGAAATGTAAGAAAGCGATTGCAAAATTTAAATATTATCCGCGAAAATAAAGAAATAGATTATCCTGAGGAATTAAAACCATTTTTAAAAAGAAAGATTTGGACTTCTTCAATCAATGAAATATTTAATAAAAAAGAATGGAATATTTTTATTAAGCCCCAAACAGAAACAAAATTATTCGCAGGAAAGGTCATTAAAAGCGAAATGGACCTTTTAGGATTAATTGATGAAGAGAATGATATAAAAATATGGTGTCCTGAACTTGTAAATTTTAAAACAGAATGGAGGTGTTTTATCCGTTATAAAGAAATTCTTGACATAAGAAGATACAAAGGAGATTGGGATACAAAAATCGATGTAAAGACCGTTTTATCAGCAATAAATTCATTTACTTCACAGCCTAATTCGTATGCTTTGGATTTTGGGTTAAATGAAAATGGAGAGATGTTTTTAGTGGAGGTCAATGATGGTCATTCTTTGGGAACATATGGTATTTCATCTGCTCATTATGCTAAATTTCTTTCGGCAAGGTGGAGTGAATTAACCGAGACTGAGGATTTTTTAAACTTTTAATTAATAAGATAACAATCAAACTATGATTACAGATAAAGAATTCACATTAAGATTAATCCGTCAATTAACTCAGGCATTAGAAAAACTGATTTTAGACAAACCAGAAGAAAGTTTAATGCAGAAAGAGCTGGATTTTGATTCTTTAATGAAAGATATTTTTAAGATTGATTTCAAGGAGATCTCATCAAAATCAAAAGAAGAGATTATAGCAATCGTTAATGAAAGACAGGAAAGGGACCACAAAGATTATTACGAAATGTTGGGAAATCTCTTTTATTTTACGGGAAAACAAACCAACAACTCTGATTTCTTAGACAAAGCAAAAACGTTCTACGAACTGTACCTTCAAACCAGCGGAATTTTTGCCCTTCCCGTTATCAATAGAATCAACGAAATTAAAAAAAGCACTGAATAAAGTGCTTTTGTATTAGAATATAATTTTATACGTTCCTGATGAAGATGTGCTTGCTTTTTCAGCTTTCACATACTTTTTCACCCACGAAATCGCGTTTGAAGTAATACACGGATCAGATGTTCCGCCGGCTCTTCTTGCTGAAACCACATTTCCAGCCTTATCAACGGTGTAAGCAATGGTAATGGCTCCACTTGCAGTACAGCTGTTTGCCGGTTGAGATCCGCCTCTTCCCATCGTTCCGGGAATGAAACCAACTAATTTCCTGTCAATTCCTACTTTACTGTCACCATTTCCATCTCCTCCTAAAGGATCTCCAGCATTTCCTATTCCTGTTCCGTCCCCCTGGCTTCCGGCTTTTGTGCCTCTTCCACGGATCAGGTTTCCAATTGCAGCAGTACCTTTTCCATCACCATTCCCTGTTTTGGAATTTGCCGTTGTTGCACCGGATTTTTTAGTATTCTTTGAAGCAGAAGAACTTGTAGCTGCTTTATCAGACTTTTTCGAGTCTTCTTTTTTTGGAACACTAACCTTTGAATTCTTTCCTGTGATAATCTTTTCCTTCGATTCAGATTTCTTAGTTTCAGGCTGAGGCTCGGGTTTTATTACCGTTTTTGTTTCAGGAACGGCCGTTTCCACAGGCTCAGTGGTAATTTCTTCCGTTGCAGCGGCTAAGCTTCCCGGCTGATCGGCCGGCTCCTCTTCACCTTTTCCGTTTCTGTTGTCCCCGAAATTGACAAGCATTGTGGTAACCACCTCATCCGGCTGCTTATCCAGTTCCGGCTTTAATTTATAAAGGAAAACAAAAAGCAAAATCGCAGACCAAATCAGGATAGAAAGCAATGCACTTTTAATCCTGTCTCTGTTTTGTTCGTCTTTGTTTACAATATAGCTTCTCATCTTAAAATGATCTTTTTCCGGGAGTTCCGGAGGTACTATTTATCTTTAACCGTTGCAATGGCGATATTAAATTTATGTTTTTCGGCAATTTCCATCACAAAAACCACATCTTTATGCATGGTGTTTTCATCTGCTCTTATCGTGAAAGATTTATTGGTCTGATTGGTTAATTTATTAACAATCATTGCTTCCAGTTGATCCTTCGTAACAGGACTATCGTCTACAAAATAAGAGCCATCGGGTTTTATGCTTATCACCAAAGGATTTGGGATGTTATCTTCCACTGCTCCGGCCTTTGGTAAATTAACCTCAATAGCACTTTGATTGGCTGCTGATGAAGTAATCATAAAGAATATCAGCATCAGCAAGATAACGTCTGTCATCGCTGCTAAACTAAATTCCGGGTTCGCCTTATTTCTTCTCTGAATTTTCATAATGAAGATTATAAAGGTTTGTTGATAAGGTCTAAAAATTCGCCCGACATATTCTGAGCTTTCAATACAAACTTATCAATTCTTGTTAAAAGAATATTGTAGAAAAAGTTCGCTGGAATTGCCACCGCCAAACCAACTGCCGTCTGTCCCAACGCAGTATAAATACCTTCAGACAATGTTTTCGGAGAGAAAGAACCGCTGGCATGAGATAAATTAAAGAAAGCAATAATCATCCCGATAACCGTCCCTAAAAGCCCCAACATCGGGGCAATACTTGGTACAACAGCCAAAAGGTTCAGGTTTTTCTCCATGTTGGCCACCTCTATCTGCGCCTGAGACTCCATTGCGCTTACAATGTCTGAAACTGGGCGTCCCAATCTTGAAATTCCTTTTTCCAAAATTCTGCCTTCCGGAGAATTCTGTCTCTTGCAATAATCTGCTGCAGATTCTATTTTGCCTTCTTTGATGAAATCTTCAATATTATCCATGAAATTGGCATCTGTTTTTGATGTTAATCTTTTAATAAAGAAAAAACGTTCAAAGAAAAGATACACGGAAAATATACCAAGCAGCAATACGGTAAACATCACTATCTTAGCGAAAGCTCCCCCATGAAACATGATCTTCCAAAATGAAAATTCTAAATCGTCTGCAGCTACTGCAGGAGCAGCCACCTGTGCAAATAAAATCTGAGTAAGTTCCGTTAACAGCATTAAAGTGAATTTTTATAAAAGTTTTAACGACAAATGTAGTGGAATATTATTAATTGATATCTTAAAAATTGCTTAAAAACAACTTAAAAATATGTTATTTTCGTAAAACAGCAAATTTCTTTCCAAAAAATAATTTGAAAAGAAATTCGGGTATAAAGTGAATGAAGAAGATCTAATCTTCGTCTATCTCAATAGCATCCTGCTTGAATTCACACTTAAGCCTGAAAGGAATCGGGGTTCCTGATCCGGTGTAAAAATCATCAATGGTTCCCTTCCAGATCACCTGAAGTTCTCCTTCTTCGTTTTTGTCGAACACCAATTCATTATCATAAATGAAGGCATCCTCATCATCGAAAAGATCTACTTCCGTAAAAGTTTCCTCCTCAGAATCATTGATTGTGATTGTTTTTCCTTCTATTTCCGCAGAGTCGATAGGGAAATCGAAAATCTCAAGCGAGAGTTGCGGAAAATTGTACTGTAATGAATCATCATCTACATGATCCAAGCTGTCATCCGTAATAATCTCAACCTCTAGGAGATGTTGTTGGTTGCTGTAAACCGCTTTACAATAAGTATTTCTGATATTGTACTTTAGCGTTTCCTCCGGATGGTAAATTTTTAAAATCCCTTTCATTATTTCTTAAAAAAGAACGGTAATAATATGATTGTTAAACGTTTTGCGACAAAGATAAAAAATAGATTGATTGTGAAAAATTTTTTGAAAATTATTTTTGAAAAATGAGTGATTATTAACAATAACATTATTTAAAAAGTAAATTTTAAAAGATTAAAGCTAAACTGGGTTTCTTTTTATTAGGAGCTTTATCCAGCTATCCACTGTATCTTTTTTGTTACGGCCTCCGCTTCGCTCCGCCCGCAACAAAAAAGGATGCCGTTACTATCTGGGCTATGAAAATGAATGGTGAATTTTACTTTGTAAGTGAATTGTTAATCTAGCACAATAAAAATTGAGAATTGAGAATTGACCGTTCACATTTCACTTCTAAAAACCACCCCGTCAAAAATTCTTACGAATTTTCGCCACCCCAGAGGAGGGGAAATTCTTGTCGGGATCAAGAAAATCAGACTTAAAAAATAATCTTTTGCCGCTATTTTAGTTTTAATATTTACATTTGCTTCACAAATATTCTGGAAAATGAAAAACATTTTATCGAAAAGTATTTTGGGGTTGGGGCTAATGATAGGCCTTGTTTCCTGCAAAAAATCGGATTCCCCTTTAACGAAAGTCACACCTTCCAATCTGGACTCTATTGCTTCCAATTACTATGAGCAATATTTAAAATTATACCCCTTGGAGGCGACTTCACAAGGTGATTTGAGATATAATGACCAGCTTCCGATCAATATTGATAAGGATTTTATTTCCGGCGAGGTTGCTTTTTACAATTCGGTGCAGAAACAATTACAAAATGTTGATTACAAGAGTCTTTCTGATGACGATAAAGTGGTTTATGATGTATTGGATTATACCTTGAAAGATAAAGTTGAAGCTTACGCTTATCATCCTGAATATATTCCTTTCACCCAGTTTGGAGGATTGCCGTTGACGTTTCCTCTGTATGGAAGCGGACAGGGAAGTCAGCCATTTAAAACAGAAAAAGATTACAGCGACTGGCTCAAAAGAATGGAGAAATTCCCTGGCTGGATGAATGCAGCGGCTGATAATTTTCGTGAAGGAATTAACAATAAAATGGTTTTGCCTAAAAAGCTTGTTGTCAAAATGATTCCTCAAATGCGAGCAGAAGAAATGACTACGACGGACTTAGATAAGAATATTTTCTACGGCCCTATTAAAAACTTCCCCAAAGATTTCACAAAAGAACAAAAAGAAAAGTTTTCAGCACTTTATAAAGATGCGATCATCAATAAAATCATTCCTGCTTATACAAAAATGGGTGATTTCTTAGAAAAAGAGTACCTTCCAAAAGCAAGAGAAACAGACGGTTACAACAGCCTGCCCAACGGAAAAGAAATTTACCGATATTACGCAAAAAGCTGGACAACAACCAATAAAAAGCCTGAAGAGATTAATAAAATAGGACAACAACAAGTTGCTATGCTTCGGGCAGAAATGGAAAAAGTAAAGCAGCAGGTTGGGTTTTCCGGAACTCTGGAAGAATTTATCAATTATGTGAAAACAGATCCGAAAGCAATGCCTTACAAGACTTCAAAAGAAGTTTTGGACGGTTTCAACGGAATTTTAGCAAAAATAACCCCGAAATTGAGGACTATGTTTTCCGTTACTCCAAAAACCGGATTTGAGATCAGACAGACGGAAAAATTCAGGGAGGCGAGTGCGAGTGCAGAATACACACAGGGAACTCCGGATGGAAAAAGACCGGGAATTTTCTATATTCCCTTGCCGGACCCAACAAAATTTAATGTAACATCAGGAATGGAATCGCTTTTCCTTCACGAAGCCATTCCGGGGCATCATTATCAGGTTTCCCTGCAGCAGGAAAACACAAAACTCCCGAAATTCATGAGATTCGGTTGGTTTGGGGCGTATGGTGAAGGCTGGGCTCACTATTGCGAAACTTTAGGTCCGGAATTCGGGTTGTATACGGATCCTTATCAAAAAATGGGTTATCTGAGCGATCAAATGTTGAGAGCGGTAAGATTGGTTGTTGACACCGGATTGCACACAGGAAAAATGTCGCGAGAGGATGCTATTAAATATTTTTTAAGCAATATTTCCTACGATGAAGCAGGTGCAACCGCCGAGGTAGAAAGATATATGGCAATGCCGGGACAAGCCTTGGGCTATAAAATTGGGTCATTGAGAATTCGTGAGTTGAGAGAGAAATACCAGAAACAATTGGGAAATAAATTCAATTTAGCAAAATTCCATGATGAAGTTCTGAGCCAGGGATGTCTTCCTTTGGATGTTTTGAATAGGAAAATGGAGCTTTGGGCTAAGAAACAGAAGTAAATTAACTGAAAAAATACAAACGAAAAAATGTTTACGGTAAAACAAATTGAAGATGCCCACAGCAAAGTAAAGTCGGGAGCAGATTTTCCGGCTTACATTCAGGAAATCAAGAAAATGGGTGTAAAATCCTTTGAAACTTGGGTAAAGGACAGTCATACCGAATATTTTGGAGAAAATGCATTTACAACAACTTCGGAACCTCAATATGAGGATTTAAAAATTGTAAAGCTGGTTGACAAAGAAGGATTTATTCAATATATGAAAATGCATCAAAGAGGAGAAACGGATTATATGAAATTTTGCAGGGATTGTGCTGAAACAGGAGTGGAAAAATGGTTTGTTGATTTGGATAAATTCACCTGTACGTATTACGACAAAGCCGGTAACGAGGTTTTGGTGGAAGAAATTCCTCATTAAAATATCTGAGTCACAAATTAATTTTTGTGACTTTTTGTTTAGATTTACATTACAATTTTTGAATATGGGTAAAGCTCTTTTTTCTGTGTTATTTTTATGTTTTTTATCAACTCTCTATTCTCAAAAATTAAATAAAATTGATTCATTACTGTCAACAAATGATGTTAAAAATTTCATCAAAAATGAGAACAATAAAAGTAATTATGAACTAAATATAGATGATAAAATTGATTATGACTGGTATTGCAATGTGATTGCAGATAGTTTGAAATTAAAACAAAACTGGGGAAAAGCAGATTTTGATAACAATGGATTAACAGATCTTCTGGTAACAGGAAATACAACCGAAGGCCCCAGAACAATTTATATTTTAGACAAGGGCAATTATTTTGAATCCAAAACCCTGAGCAAAGGAAAACTCTACGAGCAATGTTCTTTTTCTACTGTAAAAGGCAATAAAATAGAATATCAAAGTGTAAAGATATTAGACCAATATGGAAGTCTGAGTAAATTAACAAAAGAAAACCTTGTTTATAAATACGGTGATTTTATTGAAAAAAACAGCAATCCTAAAAAACATAATATTTTAGAAATAGAACTTGAGGACACCGGATCATATTGGAATCGTTCATCAACTAAAATAAAAATAGTATCAAATAAAGATATAACCTGGATTATTGACGAGGATTATAATACCAAAGTTTCATCTTCAAAACTTTCGAATGAGGAATTTAAAGGAATTATCGACTTATTACATTATATTGATTTTGAAAACCTTGAAGAAGAATACAATGTAAGCTATTCTGATGCCGGAACTACATCGCTGAAGATAACCTACGATAGTCTGAAAGTAAAAAACATCTCCGATTACGGTGGCATGGGAACAAGAGGATTGACAAAACTTTATGATATACTTTTACAATTAAAACAAAACCAATAAAAACGTGCAATGATAGCAGAAAGCCTAAAATCACTATTCACAAGAGATTTAAATAAACTGAAAACAGAAATTGAGTCTTATCAAAACGAAGAAACAATCTGGAAAACCGATAAAAATATTTTAAATTCTGCAGGAAATCTGTGCCTTCACCTGGTTGGAAACCTCAACCATTTCGTTGGTGCACAACTTGGAAATTCAGGATATATCAGAAATCGCGATCTTGAATTTTCTTTAAAAAATATTCCAAGAGCAGAGCTGATTCAACAAATTGAAAGTACGATTGAAGTTATAAATTCCTCGCTTGGAAACTTATCTGCCGAAGATATGGAAAAAGAATATCCACTTGAAGCCTTAGGATACAAAATGACGACAGAATATTTTCTGATTCATCTGCTTGGACATCTGGAATATCATTTGGGACAGATTAATTATCACAGAAGATTGTTGGATGTGGAATAACTTTTAAACAGCTGCTTCTTTAACCACCCCGTCAAAAATTCTTACGAATTTTCGCCACCCCTCCAGAGGAGGGGAATTTTGCGGCGGCTGATTTATTTTGTTTATTTCTCGAACAACATTTTCGTAATAAAATCTTTCTCGCCTTTTCCTCTTGCGGGAGAATATTCTCTGCCGTAGAAGATGATTTGAAGGTGAAGCTTGTTCCATACATTTTCCGGCCAGATTGTTTTTGCGTCTCTTTCCGTTTCTACTACATTCTTTCCGGAAGTTAGTTTCCATTGCGTCATCAGCCTGTGAATGTGTGTATCAACAGGAAAAGCAGGAAATCCGAAGCCCTGGCTCATCACCACGGATGCTGTTTTGTGACCAACCCCGGGAAGGGCTTCCAGTTCTTCATAAGTTTGGGGTACTACTCCATTGTGCCTTTCCAAAAGGAGTTCGGCCATTCTTTTCAGGTTTCTTGCCTTTGTATTGGAAAGCCCTATTTCTTTGATTAACTCCCTTATTTCTTCCACTTCCAGCTTTGCCATTTTTTCGGGTGTTCCGGCTACTTTAAAAAGCTTTGGAGTCACTTCATTCACTTTTTTGTCGGTGGTCTGTGCAGAAAGTGCCACTGCAACCATTAATGTAAAAGGATCTGTATGAGCCAACGGAATAGGAACTTCCGGATATAATTTTTCTAATTCTAATTGAATAAGCGCTGCTCTTTGCTTTTTTGTCATTTAACCGTTAAATTTGAACAAAATTAATGTATTATGCTGAAAGTTGGAGACAAATTACCGGAATTTGAAGGAATAAATCAAGACGGGGAAACGGTAAAATCTGAAAATTTAATTGGAAAAAAATTAGTTGTTTTTTTCTATCCTCAGGCAAATACTCCAACCTGTACTGTGGAGGCTTGTAACCTGAGTGACAATTATTCTAAGCTCAAGAAAGCAGGTTTTCAGTTGTTGGGAATAAGTGGAGATACGGTGAAGAAACAGAAAAATTTCCACAGCAAATTTGCATTTCCTTATGACCTAATTGCGGATGAAAGTCATGATATTATTGACAAATTCGGGGTGTGGCAACAAAAAACCACTTTTGGAAAAACGTATATGGGAATTGTAAGAACGACTTTTATTTTTGATGAAAATGGCTTTTGTACAAGGGTTATTGAAAAAGTGACATCGAAGACTGCGGCTGAACAAATTCTGGAGGTATAGTTTTAAAAATTTTATTGTCATTCTGAAAGAAAAGAAGTGGAGTGAAAAATCTAGTTTTTATTCAATTTTGATCGTCATATTGTCATTCTGAAAGGATCTAGAAATGAATTTTCTAACTACTCTCTGATACTATGCTTAGATACTTTCAGAATGACAAACATAGGGTAATTATTGCTTAGATTTTTCTCTTCGTCAGAATGACAAAGAACCATAAAATTATTCCGTTTCGTAGTACATTAATTCCTCATCATCTCCGGGAATGGTAACGTATTTCTGAAATTTCAGACCTAGTTTTTCAATTAATTTTTGGGAAGAATAATTGTCTTTTACAGTAATGGCGGAAATCTTTTTTAATCCAAAATCATCCATTCCGATTGATTTTACTTTTAAAGCCGCTTCATAGGCGTAACCCTTTCCTTCAAATTCATCCAGCAAAGAAAACCCAATATCTACGACATCCAAGCCTTCTCTTTCAAAAATTCCTACTCCACCGATTTTATGATTTCCTTCTTTTGTAAGCACTAGATAATTACCATAACCTAACTTTTCAAGCTGTGGAAGAAACTTATTTTTAATATAATTCTCAGCATCAGCAACCGTTTTTATATTACGATCCCCGATATACTGAATAAACTTCGGTCTGTTGTAAAGATCAAGGATAAACTCGGCATCCTCCAAAGACATTGGACGAATGAGTAATCGTTCTGTTTCGTAGAATTTATCTGCGTTTTGTGGATTTTGTGGATTTTTTAGGCTCATCTTTTGGTTCTTCTTTTTTCTCTATTTTTAAAAGCCTCGGATTGTTGGTGCACTTTTTATTGTAAAGTTCAATATAAGTCCCATTATCCTTTGTATAGTTAATTATTCCTGTTGTTTTACTTATCGTTAAAGTATAATGCTTTTTTTGATAAGGGCATTCTTTTGAGGTTAGTTTTCCCAGATCCAAATAGTAATTGGAAGTATCTTCATAATAATTTCCCGCTACATCTTTGAATTCTTCATCAATAAAATAGCCTTCGGACATTGCAATAATAGCAGCTTCTTCTACATTATCAATTTTCCCAATGAAATTTTTAAGTTCTTGAAGTTCAGTAATATAATTCAATTTCCCGTTCTGCGAATAGGCAATATAATAAAAACTGTCTTCATCCGGAACCACATCAAAACCTGAAAATTGCGGTGTATAATCCTTCTTTCCCGAACTTACAAGAACATTATCTTTCCCATAAGTGTTGTATATCAGGAACCAGGAATCTATCTTACCGTTCGGGTTCATTTTTTGTAAAACATTCTGAATACTTAAAAACTGTTTTTTTTCCTGAGCCAAAGAAAAAACCCCTAAAAGCAAGAAAATGAATACAATAAACTTAGAATTATTTTTTTTCATAGCTCAAAGTGAGGCACAAAGTATGCCAATTATTTACATATATTTGTCTCCCTTCTTTAAGTTTTTCAAGTCCAGAACATAATCTTTGATCAGCTGATCATTTTCTCTCGGGCAAATAAGTAAGGCTTTATCCGTATCTACAATAATATAATTCTCCAGTCCGTCAATAATAACAGCTTTATTACTGTTTTTTAAGCGAATAACATTTCCTTTTGAATTATACGCCAGAAAATGTTTTAGCTTCACAGCATTTTCATTTTCATCTTTTTCCGTGTTTTCATATACGGAAGTCCACGTTCCAAGGTCGCTCCAGCCAAGATCTGCAGGAATTACGTAAACGTTTTTAGCTTTTTCTAAAATCCCATTATCTATTGAGATTTTCTGTACTTTAGGATAAATCAGCTCAATACAGCTTTTTTCACTGTCCGCATTGTATTCGCAAGCCATAAAATGCTGTGTCATCTCAGGAAGATACATTTCAAAAGCATGATGAATACTTTTTACATTCCATATGAAAATCCCGGCGTTCCAAAGGAAATCTCCACTTTCAAGAAAGCTTTTTGCAATCTCCAGAATAGGTTTTTCCGTAAAAGTTTTTACCTTGTAATAATCTGAATTGTGCTTGTCTACAAACTGAATATAACCATAACCCGTATCTGGTCTTGTAGGCGTAATTCCCAATGTAACCAAATAATCATTTTTGGAAGCAAGATCGAAAGCAAGCTCTACTTTTTCCAAAAAAATATCTTCTTTTAAGATCAAATGGTCTGCCGGTAAGACAATCATTGTTGCATCAGCATCAATTTGTGCAATTTTATTGGCCATGTAAAGATTACAGGGTGCCGTATTTTTCAACAGAGGCTCTCCCACAATATTTTCTTGCGGAATTTCAGGTAACTGCTGATGAGACAGCTCAACATATTCTTTATTTGTAATGACAAATATATTTTCATTAGGAAGTATCTTGCTGATTCTGTCATACGTCTGCTGAATCATTGTGCGCCCTACTCCTAAAATATCCTGAAATTGTTTCGGAAATTTCTGCGTACTCATAGGCCAGAATCTACTGCCGATTCCTCCTGCCATAATCACGCAATATCTATCTGATTTTGACATTCTTAAGTGCATTTTTCTACCCTAGCCAAAGGTTTGAAAGAATACTTTCTTCCTGTAGCCAGGTTCTTACAAAGATAGTTTTTTTTAATCAGACCTTCTAACAAATACTTCTCATTTCGATAAATAAAAAAGTCCCCTTTTTGTAATCTTTCAATGAACAGAAGGGTATCATCTTGTTTTTCAATGTGAAAATATTTAACCAAATCAGGACTTGCCATGAAATTTGCTTTCGGAGATTTTGAAAACTTTATGATGATTGGCCTCAATTCTTCTTCATAAACATCAAGGCTTTGCAAAAGCATCTGCCTGAAGGTTTCCTTCCATTCATTTCCGTGTGGAGAGATCCTGCGTCCATATTTTTCAAAGGCAATGAGATGCGCCAGTTCGTGAGTCAGGACGAAGAAAAAAAGATGGGGAACCAATGTAGAATTGATCGTAATTTCATGGGAATGATCCGGAAGCTTACGGTAATCTCCTAATTTGGAATCCCTGTTTCTTGTAATTTTTATATGAATATAGTAATCTGCAAACCAGACTTTTAAATATTGTAATGTATTCTGAGGTAAGTATTTTTCTAAGGATTGAATTGACATTTTATAAACTTAACGGAATTCCCGCATAGAAATTCAATAATTTTAGACTGAAAAGATAGTTATATTTAGCCTGAGCCACAGAGCCTTGTGCATTCGCATAATTGTTTCTTGCAGTATTTACATCATAGATTGTGGATCTTCCCGCTGCATAGCTTTTATCCGCAAAATCCAGAGCTAGCTTTGTACTTCTTTCGGCCTGAACAGCAGATAAATAAATTTCATAATTTGCATCAACATCAAACTGTGCCTTCTGAACATTTTCTTTCACAGTTTGTTTTTGTTGCAATAAAGTGGTTTTAGCAATACTTTCATTCAGTTTCGACTGCTCTACCTGAAGTTTTGTAATTCCTTTATTAAAAATCGGAATATTAACGGAAACTCCGGCCTGTTGTCCGAAATTATCTTTATATTGATTAAAGAAATTATGCTCATTGATTGGATTCCCCAATTCATCGATTCCTATCGTTCTGGTATTAAGCAAATTGTTATAAAAACTCCCTATTCCTACACTTGCCGTAATTGTTGGCCAAAAAGCCGTTTTGGTAACTTCAGTCTGAGCTTCCGCCGATCTTATTCTGCTTTCTGCCGCTTTCACTTGTGGCTGGGTTTCATAAGCCGTTGTAAGAACCTCATCAACAGACTTCAATTGTGGCGCCAACTGATCCGGAACATCTACATCTTCCACATCAAAATCTTTGTATTCCTGAAGCTGTAGAAGCTGCGCCAGTGCAAACAAACTCCTTCCTACGTTAATTTCGGCTGTTTTTAAGTTTTGCTTTTCTCTTGCTAATCCCGCTTCCGCTTCCGCTAAAACCGTTTGGGCTGTAGTTCCGACCTGTGTTGTAATTTTTGCCCTGTCAAATTGCTTTTGGGCATTTTCAACAGCAGCCTGGGAAATTTTTACAATTTCTTTATTTAATAAAGTTGTTAAGTATTGTTGAGCAATCTGAAGCGAAATATCATTTTTGATTGTTTCAATATCATACTGGCTGGCTTCCACATCAAATTCTGTTTTTCTTACAGTTTTTTCAAGCCTCCCATTGTTATAAACAAGAATATCTGCTCCAAGATTTGCGTTATTACTGAATCTGTCATTTCTGATACTTCCCGTTCCCAAAGAAGCCTGCCCGAAACTCACATTGTTTCCAACACTTGCAGAGACAGAAGGAAGATAGTTTTTCTTCGCAATTTTCAGGTTCAGGTCCTGCATTTGTTTTGAGTATTCATTTTGGATCACCTGAAGATTATGCTTGGTGGCATAGTCTACACATTCTCTCAAAGACCACTTTTTCTGGGCATTTACAGCCAGGCAAGATAATCCCAAAATAATAGTCAAAACTTTTTTCATATAATGATTTTACAAGATTAGACGATTCAAATATAGAAAAGTTACAGTTTTAAAAAATTATTGTTTAAACTTAATTTAAAAATAGAAGTTTTTATTTCTTTTAATCAAACTTTTTGAGAATTTTGCATCATGACAAACGAACAATATCAGGAAGCTGTTGACTGGCTTTTCGTGCAAGCCCCGAATTACCAGATAGACGGTCAGAAAGCATACAAACCGGGATTGGATAATATTATAAAACTTTGTGAATTTTTCGGAAATCCTCAGGAAAAAATAAAATGCATCCACATCGGGGGAACAAACGGAAAGGGATCTTCAAGCAATATGCTGGCTTCTGTTCTTCAGGAATCCGGTTACAAAACAGGTTTATATAACTCACCGCATCTCATTGATTTTACGGAACGTATCAAAATAAACGGTGAAAATTGTGATAAAGAATTTGTCTATCAATTTATTCAAAAACTCAGACAGCTTCCGGAAGATATTCAGCCATCTTTTTTTGAATTTACAACGATTATGGCCTTTGAATATTTTTATCAACAAAGAGTAGATTTTGCCATTATTGAAGTTGGCTTGGGTGGGAGATTGGATTCAACAAATATTATTACACCTTTGGTTTCTGCGATTACCAATGTACAGCTGGACCACCAGAATATTTTAGGAGATACAATTGAAGAAATAGCAGGTGAAAAAGCCGGGATTATTAAAAATAAAATTCCGGTAATTTCCGGTGACGAAAAGGATGTCGTTAAAAGTATAATTAAAAATAAAGCCAAGGAAGAAAATGCTTCGTTTATCGATGCTTCTTTATTAAAATCCGACTTAAAATCTGATTTAAAAGGAAACTATCAGGAGAAAAACATTAAAGTTGTTTTAGCTCTAATTGAAGAATTAAGGAAATTAAATTTCATTATTTCAGATGCAAACATTGAAAAAGGCCTTTTAAACGTCCACAAAAGCACCGGTTTCATCGGCCGTTGGTTTGAATTTTCACAAAATCCACTGACGATTTGTGACACAGCCCACAATCAGGCCGGCCTGGAATATGTTTTCCATCAGTTAAATTCAATTAATAAGCATAAACACATTATTTTAGGCTTCGTAAACGATAAAAAAATCGATGATGTGATGAAAATTTTGCCGGAAAATTCTGAATTTTATTTTGCAAAACCATCTATTCATCGGGGAAGGCATCCGGAAGATTATAAAGATTTATTAATTGCCGCGAAAATTTCTTATAAAATTTTTGATTCTGTACAGGAAGCGTATCTTTCTGCAAAAGAGGAATGTACAAATGATGAAATGATTTTTGTCGGTGGAAGCAACTTTGTAGTGGGAGAATTTTTAGAAAAAAATTTGGAGATTTCCGAATAAGTCGTATATTTGCACCACTCTAATCGAGAAAACAACGATAAAGAGGGTTCTTAGCTCAGTTGGTTCAGAGCATCTGGTTTACACCCAGAGGGTCGGGGGTTCGAATCCCTCAGGACCCACACAAAAGGAAACGAGACCTTTTAAAAAAATTCGGGTTCTTAGCTCAGTTGGTTCAGAGCATCTGGTTTACACCCAGAGGGTCGGGGGTTCGAATCCCTCAGGACCCACAGAAATCTCTCAAAGTTTTGGGAGATTTTTTTGTTGTAATAGTTGATCAATATTACTTATTATGTCCGGGAGCATAATGCTTGGCAGATTTAGCTCCTGTCACTTTTTTTACCTGGCCTGGAGGAAGTCCGCGATTTCCATTAGATTTTACAACAGGGACGCAGGAAATGACAAATAACCCTACCATTATAACGGCTCCTATCTTTTTTAGTGTTTTCATAATTCTTTTTTGTAAATATATTAAAATATTATGCCAATAAACACTAAGTTTTTATAACCAATTATTTAAATTAAAAAAACCTCTCAAAATGAAAGGTCTTAATTATAAATTTTTTCGACAATTTTTTGAATATTAAGCTCTTCCAGACAAGCCCAATCACCACGATAGCATTCCTTATCACCAAAAACAGAGCATGGCCTGCAGCTCAGATCCTTTACCTGAACCACATTATCTTCACTTTGCCCGAAACCTAAAAATCCGGCAAACGGATGGGTCTGTCCCCAAATAGAGATGCATTTGGTCCCCACAAGGCTCGCTAAATGCATATTGGCAGAATCCATGGAGATCATTAATTCCAGCTCAGAGATTTTGTTTAATTCTTCTATAAGGCTTAGTTTTCCCGACAAGCTTTCTGTGTTGGGAATTTCACTAGCCCATTTTTCCAGCGTTTCGGTTTCTTGTTTTCCTCCTCCGAAAAAGTAGATTTTATGTCTTTTTGCAAGAATTCTTATCAATTCATAAGATTTTTCGAGTGGAAGCATTTTTCCACGATGTTGCGCGAAAGGAGCGAAACCAATACCTTCCCTTTTGCCTGAAGCCGGCCTCAGCTCATGTGATAATTCAAATGTAAAGCCCATCTCACGGAAAACATCAGCGTAGCGCTCTACTGTTTTCTTTAGCTGGATTTTATTTAAATTCCATATATCCGTCAGGTGTTCTTTTTCTTCCTTTCCTTTATTGATTTTGAATACTTTAAGCCCTTTTCTTCGGTATATTTTATCTAAAATTTTTGTTCTGATCACATCGTGAAGATTGGCAATCAGATCAGGATGAAATTCTTTAACTAGTTCATTCGCCAATCGCGTCAATCCAAAGAAACCCTTATATTCATCAAGGTCGATTCCTTTGAATATAACATTCGGAATATCAGCAAATAAGCTTTCAAAATTCTTCCGGGAAACCATTACAATTTCCACATCAGGATTTTGTTCCAGAAACTCCCGGAACACAGGCGCTGTCATTGCAACATCACCAAAAGCAGAAAAACGATATGCTAAAATTCTTGTCACAACTACGATTTCAACTGATAAGCAACCGCGTAAAATTTGATTTGTTTTGTCATGGCCATCAATCCGTTGGCTCTTGAAGGCGAAAGAAATTCCTGCAACCCGATTTCTGAGATAAACTCGAAATCAGAATCTAAGATCTCCTGGGTAGAATGACCGCTGTAGATGCTCACCAGCAAAGAAACGATTCCTTTCGGCAAAATACCGTCAGAATCTGCATTGAAAAACAGTTTTCCATCTTTGAATTCCGCATCAATCCAAACTTTACTCTGGCAGCCTTTGATCAGGTTTTCATCAGTTTTCTTGTCCTCAGCAAGCCCTTTAAGCTCTTTTCCAAGGTCAATAATATACTCATACTTTTGCTCCCAATCGTCAAGAAACGCAAATTCGTCGATTATTTCCTGCTGTTTTTCTTTAATGGTCATTTTAACTAATTTCTTTCTGCAAAGATACTAAATTATGCTTTAGGCGGTAAGCTTTAGACGCTAAGCCAATTAATATAATCCATTATTAATTTGATTATCGCTTACTGTTATAGTTCACAACGAGGATGCTTTTTCAAAAACTTCAAGCAATTTGATTTCTTCATTTTCCCAGCAAAGTAAATTGCCGGCTTTTTCAAGCTCCGGTTGATAATTTTTTCTTCCTTTATTTAAAACTGATTGAATAGCTGTTGCAATGGTTGCTGGTTGGTGATTTTTGATAATTTCACCAATGTCAAATTGTGATTTAATATTCTGCATTTCAGGAAGATCTGACAATATTAATGGAACACGCGCCTGAATGCAATCCAGCACTTTATTAGGCAAAGAATAATAATAACTTTCGCCGCCATTTTCTTCAATGCTCATTCCGCAATCGGCTGTTACCGTAATTTTCCGTAAATCCTCAGGTAATAATTTTCCTAAAAACTGAACTTTTTGTTGAAGATTTTCTTTAATCACCAATTCTTCATATTCTCTTTTCTTTGGGCCATCACCTGCAATTTTAAAAATCACATTATTTAAATGATGCATAGCCAGAATTGCTTTATCAATTCCGCGAAATGGATTAATAACCCCTTGATATAAAATAATTTTAGGGCTATTTTCAGGAATTTCAAGAGTAAAATCTGATTTTCTTGGCGAATTTTGAACAACAACAGGCTGAATTCCATATTGTTTTTTAAACCAATTCGCGTACCCTGAACTTGCCGTAATCATGAATTTTATATTTGGAACTATTTTTTTTTCAAGATAACGCCATAATTTTTGTGACATTTTGCCTTGAATTGCCGGCATTTCGGAAAAAATTTCATGGCTATCAAAAATTAACGGAATATTTAATTTTTTTGATATTAAATAATTCGGAAGCAAAGCATCTAAATCATTGGCATGAAGAATTGTGTTTTTATCTGCTTTTTTCTTTAATTCATGGTATAATTTCCAGTTGAATTCAAAATAAGCAGTTTTTAAGCTTGTTGAAATTAATTTTATTCTTGAAAAAGGGTAAGGCCGCGACATTTTTCCACTTCCACCCCAGTCGTTTCCTATCAGTTCAACCTCATAACCATTCTTATGCAAAGTGCTGCAAACCTTTTCTATACGCTGATCTGTACATAAATTACTGAAAGCGGAGGTAATAATTCTTTTTCTTTGCATTACTTCTTTTTATCCGCCAAAAGATGATACACCTGTATGAAGCAAATCAGTCCGTTCGGAATGATCACAGGCCAAAGCATTCCGCTGAAAACACCATAAATGACAAAACAGATACAGCCAACCATGTTGACAATTCTAATTTTTCTTACATCTTTCAATATAAAACTCAACACGATAAAAAGTGAAGCCGAATATCCGATATAAGTAGCAACGTTGGGGTTCATGAGAGAAATTTAAAGGATAACAAACTTAATCATTTTCAATAAGATAATAAAATTTTTTCTGCCATAAAGTCATTTATTGGTTTTTGGTAAAATATTTGTAATTTAGATAATGGATAAACGGCAACGTTGCCTTTATTCTAATGAGATATATTATGGATTATAAGTTTTCACAAGGTTTGAGCCAAGTGTTCAAACAAAGCAAAAGCGAAGCTAAAAGGCTGAAAAGTGAATTTCTTAATACAGAACATCTACTTTTAGGTATTATAAAAACGGAAAACTCTGCAAAAGAAATCCTTCAAAACCTTAATGCGGATTTAACACAAATCAGAAGAAAAATTGAAACTCTAAATACAGCAAGTCTAAATCCTATTTCTGAGGAGGTTACTAATATTTCTTTCACTAAGATGGCGGATCACGCCGTTAAACGTGCGGAGCTGGAATGCAGACAATACAAAAGCAATGAGATTAATACCGTTCATTTGCTTCTGGGCATTCTATATAAATATGAGGACCCTACTTCAAATATTTTAGGAGCTTACGACATTGATTATGAAGGAGTTTCAAGAGAGTATCAAACAATGCTTAAAAATTCCGGACAGGCGCCACAAATGAGTGCTTATGACGATGACGATGAAAGAGAGGAATTTGAGCAAATGAGGAAGCCAACAGGAAACTTAGGCTCTGCAAAAAGTAAAACTCCAACTTTGGACAACTTTGGTAGAGACTTAACTTCTTTGGCAAGGGATGGAAAACTGGACCCTGTAATCGGCCGTGAAAAAGAAATTGAGAGAGTTTCTCAGATCTTATCACGTAGAAAGAAAAACAATCCGCTTCTTATTGGGGAGCCTGGAGTTGGTAAATCTGCGATTGCGGAAGGGTTGGCTTTAAGAATTCAACAGAAAAAGGTTTCAAGAGTTCTTTACGGAAAACGTGTGATCACTTTGGATTTGGCGAGTTTAGTTGCCGGAACAAAATACCGTGGTCAGTTTGAAGAAAGAATGAAGGCCATCATGACCGAGTTGGAGAAAAACAGAGATGTCATCCTATTCATTGATGAGCTTCACACTATTGTTGGTGCAGGAAGTTCTACAGGAAGCTTAGATGCGTCAAATATGTTCAAACCAGCTTTGGCAAGAGGTGAAATCCAATGTATTGGTGCCACAACTCTGGATGAATACCGTCAATATATCGAAAAAGACGGTGCTTTAGAAAGAAGATTCCAGAAAGTGATGGTGGAACCGACTTCAATTGATGAAACCATTCAGATTTTAAATCAAATCAAAGATAAATACGAAGAACACCACAATGTAGTGTATACTGATGAAGCGATTTTAGCTTGTGTCAATTTGACATCTCGTTACATTACAGACCGTTTCTTACCGGACAAAGCGATTGATGCGATGGACGAAGCCGGATCCCGTGTTTATATTAAAAACATGAAAGTTCCTACAGAAATCATTGATTTTGAAAAGAAAATTGAAGATATCAAGGAATTAAAACAAAAAGCAGTAAAAGCTCAGGATTATCTTGAAGCAAGAAAACTGAAGGATGAAGAGGAAAGACTTCAAATGGAACTGAATGCTGCTCAGGACAAGTGGGACAAAGATGTAAAAGAGAAAAAAGAAACCGTAACGGAGGAAAATGTAGCGGAAGTGGTTTCTATGATGAGTGGAGTTCCGGTAACGAAAGTTGGTAAGAATGAGCTTGATAAATTAGCCCAAATGGACGGAAAACTGAACGGAAAAGTTATCGGTCAGGAAGATGCTGTGAAAAAGGTTGTTAAGGCAATCCAAAGAAACAGGGCCGGTCTTAAAGATCCGAACCGTCCGATCGGTACTTTCATTTTCTTAGGAACAACCGGTGTTGGTAAAACTGAGCTTGCGAAAGTAATGGCAAGAGAATTATTCGATTCTGACGAAGCTTTGATCAGAATTGATATGAGTGAATATATGGAAAAATTCGCGGTTTCAAGATTGGTTGGTGCGCCTCCGGGATACGTTGGATACGAAGAAGGTGGACAATTAACGGAAGCTGTAAGAAGAAAACCTTATGCTGTGGTTCTCTTGGATGAGATTGAAAAAGCTCACCCTGATGTATTCAACATTCTGTTGCAGATCTTGGACGAAGGACATGTTACAGACAGTTTAGGTAGAAAAATTGACTTTAGAAATACGATCATTATCCTTACTTCAAACATCGGTACAAGAGATCTTAAAGATTTCGGAGATGGTGTAGGATTCGGAACTTCTGCGAAAAAGTCGAGCTCAGATACAAGAGCAAGAAGTACTATTGAAAATGCCCTTAAAAAAGCATTTGCTCCTGAGTTCCTGAACAGAATTGACGACATTGTAATTTTCAACTCTCTTGTACAAGACGATATCAAGAAAATTATTGATCTTGAATTGAATAAGCTGTACAGCAGATTAGAAAAATTAGGTTATAAAGTGGAATTAACTGAAGAAGCGAAAGACTTTATCTCTGAAAAAGGTTGGGATAAAGACTTCGGGGCAAGACCATTGAAGCGTGCTATCCAGAAATATATTGAAGATTTATTGGCTGAAATGCTGGTAAACAAGCAATTAAATGAAGGAGAAACGATTGTTTTAGATGTTAATGAAGCGAAAGACGGCTTGGCCGGAAAAACTTCAAAAACTAAAAAGTCGGCGGAAAAGTCTTCTCAGTCTTAAACAAATAATTTAATATAAATAAAAGCATCGGGAGTTTTCTCGATGCTTTTTTATTTTAATTTTAACTATTTTTTAATCACGGATTACTCTGATTACAAAGATGTTCGTGTTTTTATTTTTGAAAACATTTGTGTTAATTGTGTTTAATTAAAGCCCCACCACAAAACCAATACTAGGAACCAAACCACTGGAAAAAACACTTTCGTTTTCTTTCCATAGAACATTATACATAATTCCCAGCTGCATGTAGGAATTATTCCCTATTCTCTGCATATAACCGCCTCCGAGATATAGAGCATCTTCATCCGTATTCATTTTATAATCGTAAAATTTGTCTTTATAATTGATAAAATAATGCTGATAATTAGCACTTAAATAAAACGTCCTTGCAATATAATAATTCAAAAAAGGGCCAACACCAAGCATGGTAGATCTGTAATAATCAGAAGTCTGCCAGGAAATGCTTCCCGCTATTCCACCTTCAAGATCATCCGTAAGCCTGTAACCTACTCTGGGTGAAGCGGATAAGTAAAAAGCGCTGTTACTTCCAAAACCAACCCCAATTCCACCTCCGAAGGTCCATTTGTTGTTGTTCTGCGGCGTTGCACCTACCGAAACCTGGGAAAATACTGATCCTGAAATCATGAGTATCAACGGAATAATAAATTTTTTCATAAATATTGTTTTTATCAATGCTAAAAATATGATTTTTTTACGAATTTTTTTAATTGTATTTTTGCCGGATCAAACTAAGAACTCCCGTTAAGAGTTTCGTAAAATTGAATACAATGAAAGTAGTAGTAGGATTATCTGGAGGTGTAGATTCCAGTGTTACAGCATATTTGCTGCAGCAACAAGGCCATGAAGTCGTGGCTTTATTTATGAGAAACTGGAACGATGCGTCCGTGACATTAGAAGATGAGTGCCCCTGGATAGAGGATAGCAATGATGCTTTAATGGTGGCCCAGAAATTGGGAATTCCGTTTCAGGTGATTGATATGAGCGATCTTTATAAGGAACGGATC
Organism: Chryseobacterium sp. IHB B 17019; assembly: GCF_001456155.1. Lineage (NCBI taxonomy): Bacteria > Pseudomonadati > Bacteroidota > Flavobacteriia > Flavobacteriales > Weeksellaceae > Chryseobacterium > Chryseobacterium sp. IHB B 17019. Next base: position 3,653,720 of record NZ_CP013293.1, read on the forward strand.
GTTGATTATATGTTCGACGAATATCAGAAAGGAAGAACCCCGAATCCGGATGTTTTGTGTAACAGAGAAGTAAAATTTGATGTTTTTATGAAAACGGCGATGTCTTTGGGTGCAGATAAGGTGGCGACAGGACATTATGCGCAGGTAACCTCAACTTTCGACGAAAATGGTAAAGAAATTTTCCACCTTTTGGCAGGAAAAGATAACAATAAAGACCAGTCTTATTTTTTGTGTCAATTATCTCAGGATCAATTATCTAAAGCATTATTTCCGATTGGTGAACTGACAAAACCTGAAGTAAGAGAAATTGCAAAGGAAATTGGGTTGGTGACGGCTGATAAAAAAGATTCCCAGGGATTGTGTTTTATCGGGAAAGTGAGTCTTCCACAGTTTTTGCAACAGCAATTGGTTCCAAAAGAAGGCGAAATTGTAGAAATCTTTAAAGATTCTCCACTTTTTGGGCAAGAAATACCTCAATTTTCTTCAAAAGAAGAAGAGCTGGAATTTTTAAGCAAGAAAATTAATTATAAAAAATCCGACGGAAAAGTAATCGGCAAGCATCAGGGAGCCCAATTTTTTACGATCGGACAAAGCAAGGGATTAGGAATCGGCGGACACAAGGAAAGCTGCTTTATCGTTTCCAGAGATATGGAAAATAATATTCTTTTCGTAGGAGAAGGGCATCAGTTTCCGGGACTTTTGAAAAGGGCTTTAAAGATTGATAATTCTGAGCTTCATTGGGTTCGTGAAGATTTAAGACTGAAAAATGGCGAATCTATGGAGGTAATGGCGAGATTCAGGTACAGACAGCCATTACAGAAAGCAACACTGCATCAGTTTGAAAACGCTTTTTATATTGAGTTTGAAGAAGCTCAGTCTGCCATTGCGGAAGGGCAGTTTGCGGCTTGGTATGACGGTGAAGAGCTTTTGGGAAGCGGGGTTATTTCATAATTTTAAAATTTTTCTGTAACATATTTTGAATTGATATACTTACTTGGTATAACAATTAAAAAATATTAATTATGAAAGCTACTTTAAAAAAACAGTACATCATTACTAACCAAGTATTAATTGCTTTAGTATCTGCCGTTTTCGGGTATAATCTTTATCAGGCGATTGCAAATCCTGAAAAATCACATTTAATATTAAGTATTATTCTATTGGCAATTACCTGCTATGTATGCAAAGAATACGGTTATAAAACGACCAAAGAAAAAGAAGAGAATTAAATAGTCCTGATGAACATAAAGCCCGAAACAAAAGATTGTTTCGGGCTTATTTTTTGAATTATTTGAATAAATTAATCTATATTTTATTCAATAATTATAGTCTTCGTTGAAGTTGTGTGTGCTGAAAAATACCCTAATGCGCCATTACTGAAATTCCCTATAGGATTGATTGGAGATAAAGTTTCGCCATTATTTTCAAAGCTGGCCTGAGGAAGATCTTTAAAATAATTGTAAACTTGCTTGTCAATACACTGCATTTCAACTAATACCGTATCCTTTTCTTTAAACCCTCTGGAAAGTGGTTTGGAGTTAACCTGTCCATCTTGTCCTTCATCAGATATTGGGGTGTAGCTAAAATATTCACCATCATTTACCTGGCTTTTGAAAAAGTAATAATTTTCCTGAGCAGCGGGATCAGTAAATAAAGGAATCAAGCCTTTTCTGTACTCATCATAAATGTAAATCATCTGTTGCTTCAACCCACTAAATTCTACATATTCAGGCATTTTACTGGTTGCTTTATAGGTATTTCCTTCCACGGTTACGGACAGCGTATAAGTATCACCATAATGGGTGTGGAAATTAATTGTCTGATAGGTCCCATCTTCATCATATACCAGAGTTTCTGTCTGCCCGTTTTGATCGCTGATAACAACCTTGGCATATTCTATGAAATTTTCTCCGCTTCCGTCAAAAAACTTTGTGGATTTCGTTACTTTTACATAATAAGGCCCGGCTTCATCTGTTATATTACCTTCAATCACTACTTTACCGCTCATGTCATCCAGGGCAATTTCGTTCTCACAGTTTACTAAAAGAATTAATAAAGAGAAGAAAATTAAAATTTTATTTTTTTTCATTGGTTTAAAATTTAAAATTATAAGTTACACTGGGAATTAATCTAAAAAAAAGACCGTCTTGACTCACCTCTATTTGGTCATGATTATCCCTGTTTTTTTCAAAATAAAGCCATTCGCGGTTTTTCTGTGCATATATGTTATAAAAACCAAATGTCCATGAGCCTTTAAAACGTTTACTACTCTTGCGTTCATAAGTGGCACTAAGATCTAATCTGTGATAAAGCGGCATCCTGTTGCTGTTTTTGTCTCCAAACTGCAGATAGGTTTCTCCATCGAGTTCATATCTTCCCGTAGGAAGCGTTACGGCAATTCCCGTGCTTAAAGAAAATGCGCCTGATAAGGACCAGTTTGTAGAAAGCTGATAGTTGGCAACAATGGCAAGATTATGTGTTTTATCCAGCCTTGCATTGTACCATCTTCCACCATTAATCCCGTCAATTTGCATTTGGGATTTAGACAATGTATAGGATATCCATCCAGTAAGATCTCCATTATTTTTCTTTGCTAAAATTTCGAGTCCGTAGGCCCTTCCCCTTCCGTTATACAGTAAACTGCTTTGCAGATCGCCCAAAACACTAATCACAACTCCCTCTTTATAATCCTGAAGTCCGGACATTTTTTTATAAAAAACTTCAGCATTGAATTCGTAATCTTTATTGATTTTTTTTGTATAGCCAAAATTCACCTGATCCGCGATTGCCGGCTTTTTCGTGTTAAGGAAAATATCAATAGGTATGCTTCCATCCAGAGTCAATAAAGTTTGTAAGGGCTGTGTATTTCTTGTATATCCCAATCTGAAAATATTATCTTTAATAAACTCATAATTAAAAACCAGTCTCGGTTCCAGATTAAAATAACTATTTGTTTCCCCTTTGTTTTTGGAAGAAATCATGGAAAGTCTTAAGCCGTAATTAATAGAAAATTTATCATTTACTTTAAACTCATCATTGGCATACAATGCGCTTTCCCACATCGATCTCGGATCTTTTAAGAATCCGGACTGTATTCTTGCGGGAAGATTGGGTGTATTAAAGGTATAGTATGATGACTGCAAACCGTAGTTCAGGATATGGTTTTCTCTTAAATAGTGGGTAAAATTCTGTTTCAGCCCGAAATTATCCATATTCGGAATTATTTCCAAGGGTTCTCCTTTAGAATCCGGGATGCTTGTTTTATAATTGTACCGGCTAAAGGTTAATGAAGTGTTCGATCTTAATTTGCTGTTGATGATACTGTTCCAGTCCAATGAAGCTACAATGTTGCCCCAGTAATTTTTAGAGTCTCTTAAATTTAAAACATCTCTTCCGAAATAAGTTGATAAATGAATTCCGTTATTTTTGTTTAGCTGGAAGTTTGCCTTTGCATTTATATCATAAAAAAAGAGATCCTCCACATCCGAATCATCAGAGAAAAAAAGATCTACATACGTTCGTCTTGCAGAGATTATAAAAGATGATTTCCCTTTTTGTATTGGCCCATCAATGCTTAATCTACTGCTGATCAAGCCTATACCGCCGGAAAAATTGTATTTATTAAAATCTCCATCCTTTGATTTTATATCTATTACCGAAGAAAGTCTTCCCCCGAATGATGGAGGCATATTCCCTTTGTAAAGGGTAACACTTTTCAAAGCATCACTATTGAATGTACTGAAAAGACCTCCCAAATGAGAGTTATTAAAAACCGGAGCGTCATCTAATAAAGTAAGGTTTTGATCGATCGCTCCGCCACGCACACTAAACCCGGATGAACCTTCAGTAGATACAACCCCAGGCAGAAACTGCAGTGTTTTAATGATATCTTTTTCACCAAGTAATACGGGAATTTTGGAAATACTCTGGATATCTATTACCTCCGCTCCCAAATTGGTTTTGGTAATTGCTTCTCTTTTTTCGTTGATAACAACTTCTTCTATGAGAGCTTCATCTTTTTCAGTTCGCTGAGCATAGGTAAGTACTGACAAAAAAATAGCCAGCGTAGTAGTGCGCATCATTTGTGTGTGTTTGTGTATTTTTTGCAAATATACACAGATTTTAAACCCATAAATTTTTATGATAAAAAACAGGTTTTTAATTAAATTTTAAAATATTTTTAATTAAATTAATTTGGATGAAAATTTTTAAACAATTTAAACATTATACTATACAATATACTTAAAAGCAATAAAATGTTGATTATCTAACAATATTCAACTTTTAATAAATTAACAACAATTAACTTTAGTTATGAGATTTTAAATACGAAATGTTTTCTTTTTTGACTTATAGCTCTTTGAAGAAATTAAAAGTATTTAATCTTGTCCTTTACTTTAAATGAGCTAATACATACAGTGATAAGTATTTCCATAATCAAGACCACCATTAAAAAGCCAATTGGTTTACCTAACATAATTCCTCTTATTAATTTTACAATTCCCAAGGCAAAAATCAGAGTCATGAAGTAAAATGTAGCTTTGGAAATATTCTCCATGAATGATTTTAAAAGGAAAACAGAACTGTAAAAACATTTGTTCCTGACTCAATCAGTTATCCGATTGACAGTGACGAAATCCCGAAATCTATCATAAAACAACTTGAAGACACTGAATCTAATAGAATTGATTACAGATAGTTGTTGAAAAGAAGTTTCAATAATTCGATAAAAGGGATAAAACAAAAAGTTCTTCATGATGAAGAACTTTTAATAAACTCATTAACAGGATAAACATCCTCCTTCTGGTAATTCTGGTACTATAATATAGCATTCCACGATGATCGGCACGCACACTGCAGCATCCGGGCACCAATGATTTCCTGAAGGGCAAGTTGCTGCTCCTTTAATTGCTTTCAGTTCTTTTCTTGAGAGATTTTTTAAATTTTTCATAATAATATTGGTTATTTATAAATTTTATTTCTATATATCTCAAATTTAATAAATATTTTATATTAAAACTCTAGTTAATTATAATTGTTTTCTTCTCCGAAGTATGGGCAGAAAAATATCCCAGTGTACCATTATTGATATTGCTTATAGGATTAGCCGGGAGAATTCCTCCACCGTTATATTTTCCGTTTAAGGTGAAACCCGGAAGAGCTTTAAAATAATTAAAAACAGACAAATCCATACTTTGCATTATATTTATAGACATTATTTTACCTTGATGTATTCTATAAAAAATTAACATTACCCTACCAGCCAGTCTTTAAAATCCTTTACACGATCCCGGCTTACGGTAATCTCTTCCTGTGGCTGAAATTCAAGGTCGACTTTATAGTAAGGAGAAGTGTGAATGTTTTTGATATAATCCGAGTTGATAATAAACTGTCGGTTGACCCTGAAAAATTTCTTTTCATCCAGAATATCTTCCAGCTCATCCAGGGTAAAATCCGAGGGATAAGTTCGCTCCTGAGTCTGCAGGTAAACAATCTTATTTTCACTGAAAAAACAGCTTACTTCATGAGTCTGAACAATTTTCAAATTATACCCGATTTTAACTAAAATCCTGGACAGTGTTGTTTTATCTTTTTTAATTAACTGCTTAATTTCCTGTGAATTGACAGAGCTATCCGAAGGAAGAAAAGATTTGAATTTCTCAATAGCTCCGGCCAGATCTTCGTCTAAAATTGGTTTTAAAAGGTAGTCAATGCTATTTAATTTGAAAGCTTTTAAAGTGTATTGATCAAAAGCCGTTGTATAGATAATAAAGCCTTTCGTAGGAACTTTCTCAAAAATATCAAATGACAGTCCATCTCCCAAAACAATATCCGAAAAGATCAGTTGCGGATGCTCGTTTTCTGAAAACCATTTCACACCTTCTTCCACAGATTCTATTTTTGCAACCACCTCAATTTCAGGGAATTCATTCAGCATTCTTTCCAGTTTCCTTGAAGCAGGTTTTTCGTCTTCGATAATGACAGTTTTGATCATTGAGTTCCAGATTTAGTTTTTAAAATTCGAAATAAATTTACTTAAAACTTATCAGCTTTTAAAATTGAATAGGCTGTTTTGTTTTTTTCATTTCTTCCTGTAAAATTTTCTTTTCCCATTCGGAATTTAGAACAAATAACTTTACTGCTTTTACCGTTAAAACAATAGCCCAAATAGCTAAAAATATCGATCCGTCAAGTAATGTGATATTAAATCTTCCTTTTTCAAAAACATCATTAAAGAAGATAATTAAAGAAACAATTCCAAACCAAAGAAGGTTTTTGTAGAATTTTTTTAAGTCGTTTACTCTTTGTTGTGCCTGATTGTAGTCCATTGTATTAATTTTTCAAAGTTATTGTAATTAAAGTGTTTTTGTGTTTCTTCTCTCCTCTTCCATCAATTCTCTGATTTTCTTTTCTTCCCAGTTTTTTCCAATTCCGAAAGTATTGATCCCGTGTGCGGCAAGACCTATTCCCCATCCCAGCATTGGCCAGTAGAACCATAATTGTTCCGGAGCAGTTATAAGATTTAAAACTGCTAAAAAAGGTATTACCAGACAGTAAGAGGTAAGGTTTCCGTAGAAGCTTTTCAGTTCTTTTACTCTTCTTATTGCTTTTTCGTACGCCAGATTTTCTTTGTTTGTAAATGTTTCCATAATTTTTAAGTTTAAAGTTTGTTGGTTTTTCTTGAGACAAATGTAGGCCGGAAAGCTGCCTGAAATCAATTTTATATAACCGAACCGTAGAAATTGCTTCCTGAAATGTAAAAATCCCGACTCAACCGAATCAGGATCTTTTTATTAGAGTAATTGTTGGGTAAAATGTCCATCAATAAATAAACGGAATCAGTTTCTTCGTTTTTTTTCTATACTCCAGATACTCATCACCAAACTGTTCAATTAAAGCCTGTTCTTCAACTTTAATTCTGTACCCGAATGCTAAAAGCGGCAGAACAACAGCCAAAACCAATGACAACCAGTTATTTAAGTATAATCCAAAGCCAAGAGAAGTCAATAATGAAAAACTATAGGATGGATGCCTTACATATTTATAAAAGCCTTCTTTTTTGATTTTATGATCCTCTTTTATAGTCACATCTACGGTAAAATATTTCCCTAAAGACTTGATAATGATATACCTTAAAATTATTCCAATGATAATAAATGCTACACCTAAATAATAGATCCAAACCTCATCTGTAACCGGAAACTCCGTTGTATAGGAAGCCGTCACAGCTAAGGCAACAGAAAGCGGAATGGCAATCCATAAGATATTCAAGGTCGATTTGTCTTTGTCTTTCTTGTCTTTTTCGTTTGATTTTAAAATATTTTTGTACAGAAATTCGCTTATAAACCAAACGATCATTGAAATAATGAATATGATTTGCAGTGTTTTCATTTTAATATTTTTAACGTTAATGGATAGAAAACAAAATCGTGAAATGGTTATAGTAAAGTTATTAATTTTTTACCGTTCCATTTCACGATTGATTGTTATTTTTAATTGATACTTAAAGCTGTTTTTCTTTCTCCATCAATTCCTTAATTTTCTTTTCTTCCCACTTATTTCCGAGTATAAAACCCGGTAAAAACAGACTCATCCCGTACCCTACAACACCGATTCCCCAGAAGAGTGGTAATGCAAAATATTTCAATTGCCATATCGTTTCATTAGGTTTTAAGCCTCTGTAATTCAGGAATAAAATAAAAATATTCACAGCGAAATAAATAAATGTAAACACATAAAAGTTCTTCATTTTTTTCACTTTTCTCTCTGCCTGCTGATATCTGATATCGTCTTTACTTATATTTTCCATAATCATTTATTTTATTGTTTGTTTTCCTTTTCTAAAATTTCCCGGATCTTTTTTTCTTCCCATCTTTTCCCTATCGCAAAAGCGCTCATTCCGTGTGCCGCAAGCCCGATTCCCCAACCCAGCATTGGAAAAACAAACCAAATGTTGTCCGGATTTGTTATCAAATTAATAATCATTAAAAAAGGAATGATAATACAATACGAAATAAGGTTTCCATAAAAGCTTTTCATTTCTCTTACCCTCTTTCTTGCTCTTTCGTATGCTTTGTCTTTATCCTCAACAGGTGTACTCACAACGTTTGGCTTAACGGATAATACCGGAAGTTTTACTTTAAAATAATCTTCGGATTTTTCAATGAAAACATTCCGTTTTGTAAGCAAAGAATACCGCTGAACAATATTCGCCAAACCGATCCCTGAGCTTTCTTTTATTTGCTCTCTTACCTGCAGATTATTCTCAATGCAGAGTGTATCATTTTCAGAAAAAATTCTAATAATCAATGGTTTTGAAGAAGTCGCAAAATTATGCTTGATACAGTTCTCCAACAGCAATTGCAACGACAACGGAACGACAAATCTTCTGTAGTCCTCTTTTTTAACATCAAAAACAAAATCCACACTGTCTTCGAACCTGGTTTTCAATAATTCACAATAGGTTTTTGCAAATTCCAATTCATCTTCTACGGTTACCAGCTCTTTATCTTTCTGTTCCAAAACATAGCGGTAAATCTTTGACATTGAGGCCGTAAACTTCTGAGCCTGCCGTGGGTTTTCGTCAATCAATGAACTTAAAACATTTAAAGAATTAAATAAAAAATGAGGATCCAATTGATTTTTTAAACTTTCAAATTGTGCATTGGCTGATTTTGCAATTAATTTCTGCTCTACAACTTCTTTTCTGGATGTTTTTTTCAATTCTTCCATGAAGCTTTTTGCATGAAGAAAGGCCGAGATCAGCAACGCAATATTGATCGTAAACCAATTCATGAAACCGTATTTTGCAGAGAAAAACTCTTCTATTGTGGCAGACTTCTGAATGACAACATAGTTCATATAATTACAGAAATATACCAAAATAAAATTTCCTATAATGATGGATACAATGCTGAGAAACGCCCTCATTCTGGTGGTTTCGGACCACGGAAACTTTTTGTTGAGAAAATCATTAATAACCATATTTCCGAAGCCGAGAATGAAAGAATACATGGTGCAGATGAGCAAAGTAATCCCAAAGTTCCGGAAGGTCTTTTCATTGTTAAAAAATAAAAAGAAAAACAAGGTCGTTCCCAACGTCACCCAAAGTAATATGATAATGCTTTTACGTTTCATGTGTAGTTTTCTTGGGTCAAAATTAACCGAAATTAAAGGTATCAAAAATTATTTTTCGCCGACCCGTCATTTTTCCTGACTGAGCCGCATAAAAAAACCTTTCACAAAAATGGAAAGGTTTCAGATGAGATATTAAAAATATTATTTTTTAGCTCCGCTTACAAAATATTCAGCTTCTGATTTGCCCCAGTTTGGTTCCAATGCTGACTTCGGAGTATATGAGTTGAATTTTGCCAAAGCATCTTTGAACTGCTCCATTCCTTTTGTTTTGCTGCCTCCGTATTGCTCCGGTGTGAAGTAAGTATCTTCCGCTTTGATCAGGGCAACTCTTGGGTTGTTTGGGTCAAGTTTTTCCGCTTTTTTCATTTCTTCAGCAGCCTTTGCGCCGTCCGTCATATATCTTTGCTGAGGATTCACCATCATTCTTAAAGAAGCTGCCATTTTGTTCAGCAAATGAATTTCCGCGTTGTCTGTAGGTGCTACGTGAGAAGCTGCATCAATATATTTCTGAGCCTGTCCGGCGATGAAGTCAAGATCCTGCATTTTCCCTTCTCTCATTAATGCTCTACCTTTTTGGATATTTGCCAATCCTGCATAGTAAAAAGGCAGCCAGTTGTTTTCGTCTTTTCCTGCAATTCTGTGGAAATTATTTGCTAACGTTGTAAATTCTTCTGCCGTTTGAGCCGTTTCAACTTTTGCAATATTTTCTTTCATTGCCTTTTCGTAATCTGATTGAGCAAAAGCCATTAAGCTCATGAAAGCTAAAGCAAAACTTAATAGATATTTCTTCATTTTTTCTATTTTTTAAGGTTATATTTTATATTATTCAAAGATATGTATTTAATTTATATAATTAAATTATTAAAAGTCCGTTTCATTGAGATTTTTACAAATTGTTGTTGATGGCATCCTGTGTTTTATCAACTCCAAAACTGATAAAAGCGCCCACAAAAATAAAGGTATTTACCGGTGGAACGACTGTAGAATTTCTTGATCCATCCATTGAAAAGTTATATCCATAAACATTTTTTGTTCCTAAAATATTCGACACACTTAAAACAAGAACGGTGAATGCTTTTGCATCTTTCTTTCCCAAATTCGGAAGATAATTAATGCTGAAATTCAAAGCGTTATAATCTTTTAATCTTCCTTCATTTCTGATGTAATACATTGATTCTCCGTTCACATCTTTCGCTGCAATATCGTAGTAAGGACGTCCTTTTGCATAGGTATAAGAAAAATTTACTCCTGTTTTCCATTTTGGAATAAATCTTTTTGCAACAGCAGAAATTGTATGTTCGGAAGCGAAATTCGGTTTTAAACTAAGAGGATAATTGATAAAATCCCTCTTGGAATCCAAGAATGAATAGCTTATCCAATAATCGATGTTTTCAAATGTTTTTTTATCTCTCCAGAACAGTTCCAGTCCTTTTGCATAGCCGTAACCACCGTTATTGTCTGCCGTTTGGATATATTGATTCTGACCGTCTGTGAAGGGTAAGTTTTTAACTTTCAACAAATCATCATATTTTTTGTAAAAGGCTTCAAATCGTAAACTTCTTCCATCTGCCGCCCTCTGAACCTGGAAAATATAGTGCTGTGATTGCTGGAAACCCAGGTTTGCGGGACCGTTGATATATTTGCTTTCCGGATTTTGATAGAAAAGCCCGTAAGCGAAAGATGTTGTCCAGTCTTTTGCAAAACGATAAGCCAGCGCCACACGTGGTGCAATATTACTTTTTTTAAGATAAGATGAATTCTCCGCTCTCACCCCTATTTTTGCTGATAACTGGTTGCTAAAACCCAAATCCGTTTCCACAAAAGCGGCAGAAATTAAATCTTTGTAATGCTTTTCTACGAAATTATTGAAGTTGAGTTTTTCGCTTGTGCTGTTTAGTTCAAATCCGCCTCGCAAGGCGCTGATTTTATTGATTTTCCTTTCTAAAACAGCTTTGAAATTAATGTAATTTGCGTCGTTCAGAACTTTTGTGTTCCCTGTTTCAATCTCATTATTCTGAGTTGAAAATTTTAAATCAGATGTGTTATAAGAATAAGAAGCACTTGTATTCAATAAATATTTCCCGAATTTTTGCTTAAAAGATAAATTGTGATACGTATTTTTCCCTTTTAAATTAACCAGAGAAAAATCATTTCCCGGCTCAAGGCTTTCCACAGTTACGCCCATCCTGTTGGAATCGTACATTCCGTAATATTTAAAAAACCCGCCTGATTTTGTTTTAATTCTGAAATTAAAATCTGCATTCAAACCTTGTGGTGCATCACTGAAATTGGTGTTAAAATTAAAAACTTCCTGCATCAATTTTAAGTTTGAATACCCTAAAGTCGCTCCAAAAGACGAATTTTTACTATCGCTTAATCTTTGAAACCCACCACTCAAAAAGATTGGAGAAATTCCGAAATCGTAAGAGCTCTGATCCGGAAGATCAACACTTTCCAACATCAACGCCCCGGAAAGAGCCTGCCCATAAAGCGCAGAATATCCACCGCTTGAAAAAACATTTCCTTTAAAAAGTGACGTGTTGAAACGGTCTCTCCCGGCAATTCCCGGAACTGAACTTGAGAAATAATTATTAATCAAGCTTCCATCCATAAAAATTTTAGATTCTGTGCCGGTTCCGCCTCTGATGAAAAGACCTTCTGTTTCTCCAACCTTCTGAACACCCGGAAGATAAGTCAGCGCCGAGGAAATTTGTCCGTCTGCTCCGGCGGTTGTGTAGATGTCAATTGGTGTCAAAAGAGCAGTTGCCCGTTTTTTGTCGCTCGCTTCGATAGAACCTGCGGAAACCACGACAGCATCAATCTCGTTGATCTGTTCTTTTAACTCTGCATTTATAGAAACTTCCTGATTTTCAATCGTTATTGGTTTTTCAACATCAATATATTTCGGATGAGTAAATGTCAATACTTTATTGCCTTTTTCTGAAGTCTCAAAAGAGAAATTCCCGTTGGCATCCGTTGTTGCTCCGTCATAAGTATCTTTTAATGTTACATTTACCTCACTTATTCCTTTATTTCTATACGTTACTTTCCCTGAGATTTTTGTCTGTGCAAAACTTAATGTAAATGATAAAAAAGAAATGAGAAATAATAATTTTTTACTCTGCGTTTCCATAGCTTTTATTTTCGGTTCAAAAATAGCACTCTAAAGCATTCTATTTAAAAAAATTCTTACCGAAAGGTAAGCTTTGATCGCTGAGCTGTAAAAACCGCCTATTAACATAAAAAGAACACAAATCATAAAGCATTTTGGAAAATGTTTTTTAAATTTATCGTAAAATCACTTTAAATCATTTACAATGAAAGGTACAACATTAGCATTATTAGCAGGATGTACGCTATTTGCTGTTTCATGCGGAACAACAAATACGTATCAGATCATGTCTAAAAGCGACACACAGACAGGAGGAACGGCAAAGTTTACTCAAAAGGGAGATGAAGTTATCATGAAACTTGATGTAACGAATCTTACTCCAGGAATTCACGCAGTGCATATCCATGAAAAAGGAGACTGCTCCGCAGCGGACGGAACTTCTACCGGAGGACACTGGAATCCATCGAAAAACGACCACGGAAAATGGGGAGCCGAGCATTTCCACATGGGAGATATCGGTAATTTAGTGGCTGACCAGAGCGGAGTTGCCACGTTGACTTTCAAGACCAACAAATGGTGTCTTGGGTGTACAGACGAATCTAAAAACATCATCGGAAAGGGTCTTATCGTACATGCTGCAGCAGATGATTTCCATACTCAGCCAACCGGAAATGCAGGAGGAAGAGTAGGTTGTGTAGAAATTAAATAATTCAATTATTTTAAATAAAAAAACCGCTAATTTCATTAGCGGTTTTTTTATGTGATCTTATTGATATTAAGATTTTACACTCATGTCTGCAATAATATTCATTGCTTCCTGAAGATAAAGATCTTTCTTAAGATTTTTGATCCAGATCTCAGATTTTTTCTTGAATGCTTCGTCTTTTTTCTCTCTCTCAATTTCGTTTTGATACATTGTAAACTGAAGACCGTTTTCAAATTTAGTCAACGATTTGAATTTCTCGATCTGAGCTTTTCTTTGCTTCATCAGTTCGTTGAACTTATTGATATTAAGAGTAATTGTTTCTTCTTTGTCTAGTTGTTCTCTCCATTGAGCAGATTCTAACAACAGCTGATATTTTGCATTTTTAGCCATTCTGTCTGCGCTTGCCTTTTCCAAAGTCTGAATGTTGAAATAATTAAGCTTTTGGAAGTTTGTAGACGGTATTTTGTCCCAAGCTAAAGCAAAATCATCATATCTTTCTCCAATTTCAGCATAGGTGAAGAAATCTTTCATTTGGATATCAGAAACGATTCCTTTTCTCTGAGTAGATTCTCCTGTAATTTTGTAGAACTTCTGGATCGTCAGCTTTAAAGACCCGAAATCATCTTCTGTATTTAAGAATCTGTTTAAGTCAACAAACGTCTGAACAGTTCCTTTTCCGAAAGATTGAGGCGAACCGATAATCATTGCTCTTCCGTAATCCTGCATTACACCCGCCAAGATTTCAGAAGCAGAAGCAGAAAGCTCGTTTTGCATGATTACAAGAGGGCCTGTCCAAATTGGAGTTTCGTTTTTATTTTTTAAAGTTTGGATTTTTCCGTTTCCATCTTTTACCTGAACATAAGGTCCTGCGTTCATGAAAAGTCCCATAATATCACCAACTTCCGTTAATGAACCACCTCCATTATTTCTTAAATCCAAAACAATTCCCTGGATGTTTTGCTCTTTAAGTTTAAGGATTTCATTTTTAATGTCATCGGAAGCATTTCTTCCTTTAGCATCTTCAAAATCAGCATTAAAGCTTGGTAAATTGATGAAACCATATTTTTTACCGTTTGGAGAGTTTACCACAATACTTCTTGCGAAAGTATCTTCTATAGCAACTTCTTCACGGATCATCGTAACATCTTTGATGCTTCCGTCTTTTTTCTGAACAGTCAAAGTCACTGGTGTTCCTTTTTCACCTCTGATTAAGCGTACAGCTTCGTCAGAAAGCATTCCTACAACATTTACGGCATCTTCTTTTGGTTTAGATTTTACCTTTAAAATTTTATCACCTTCCGAAAGCTGTTTTGACTTCCAGGCCGGAGCACCGATAGTAAGGGCCCCTAAATAAAGATTTCCTTTTTTCTCTTGGATAATTGCCCCAATTCCGATTACTTTTCCTGTGAAATTGGTATCAAAATCTTCTTTATCTTTTGGAGAATAATAGTTGGTATGCGGATCGAAAACTTCAGTATAAGCATTCATATATACGGTAAACCAATCCATTTTCTTTCTCTTTTTAAATCTTGTAAACGTCTCTTTCACAAGATCTTTTACCTCATCTGTAGCTTTTTTGATCTTCGCTTCCTGATTTAATGGCTGATATTTGATGGTATCCTTTAGCTTATATTTCTGAACAGAATCTTTTTTCTCTTTCTGAGCTTCTTCTTTGCTGTTCATCGATTCAATTTCCTGAAGAATATTGTATTTGATGAATTTTTTCCACTCATTGTATTGCTCCTGTTTGTTGGCCGGAACTTTTTTCAATTTTGGCTCAAGGGTAAGGCTTTCATCTTCTTCAAGGCTGATAGGCTTACTGAAAATCTCCTGAGTGATTTTATCAATTTCGTCCACTCTTTGGTACAGCCTGTCAATAGTCAGTTTGTAGAACGTAAGATCACCCGTGTTGATATAATCATCAAGCTTTGTTTCATGCTTTCCGAATTCATCCATATCCGACTGCAGGAAGTATCTCTTAGCCGGATCCACCAATTCAAAATAATGCTTATAAACATCTTTTGAATAGGCATCGTTGATAGGTTTCGGGCTGTAATGTAGATAGGAAAGTGTGTTTTTTACGCTCACCATTATCGTCTGCATCTTTTCATCATCGTTTTGTGGCGAGTTGAAACAAAACATTAGACTTGTTAATGGAATTAGAAGTAAAAATTTATTTAGTTTGAAATTTTTCCACATAAATCTGTCATGTATTTTTATTAATTTTCTTAAAAGTATCTCAATTAGTAGTAAATTTTCATTTACTGTTACAAACTATCAAATTTAATACCTTCTTTACAAATATCGGATACTTTTAAGTATTTTTGTTAAAATTAAATTTTAATATGGAAAGACCACTTATTCTGGTTACAAATGATGACGGAATTACAGCGCCGGGAGTCAGAAATCTTGTCAGTTTTATGAACGAAATCGGAGAAGTTGTTGTTGTAGCTCCCAACTCTCCACAAAGCGGTAAAGGCCATGCTATTACCATTAATTCTACCCTAAGTTTTGAAGAAGTACATCTTGAAGGCCCTCAAAGGGATTTTTCATGCAGCGGAACTCCCGTAGACTGTGTAAAAATGGCTCTCGATAAAATTCTTCCAAGACGACCGGATATTGTAGTTTCAGGAATCAATCACGGAGCGAATTCTTCAATCAATGTGATCTATTCAGGAACGATGTCCGCAGCTGTAGAAGGCGGCGTAGAAGGACTCCCGTCAATAGGTTTTTCCCTGTTGGATTTCAGCTGGGAAGCAGATTTTACCCAAGCAAAAGAATATATTCAGAATATTGTCAGAAGAACGTTGGAAAACCCAATGCCAAAAGGGATTGTTTTAAATGTAAATATCCCGAAACTTTCTAAAGAAGAAATTAAAGGCGTAAAAATCTGCAAGCAAGCTCACGCAAAATGGGAGGAAAGCTTCGACGAAAGAGTAAACCCTCACGGTAAAAAATATTACTGGCTTACAGGATATTTCAACAATATGGATGATTCTGAAGATGCTGATGAAACGGCTTTGGCGAATGGATATATTTCCATTGTCCCTGTGAAGTTTGATTTAACGGCTTACGAATACATGAAGACGTTGGAAGAAGTAATGAATTTTGATTAAATATATTGAGGCGTAAGATTGTTTACGCCTTTTGTTTAATTAACCACAGATTTAGCAAATTAACACAGATGATTGTGTTGGTTTTTAACAACATAGGAAAATGGGGCGTTAAGAAAATTAAAAATTAATCCGTTAAAAAATTCCCACTGTTCGAAGCGCGACAGAATTTTGAATCGAAGAACAACATTGATCTCGCGCAAGTTTTGGGGATCTTAGGATTAAATTTTAATTTTTAGCGGAAGTTTCCAGTCTTGAATTTTTCGTTCTTTATTTCAAGACAAAAGGACATCAAAATAATACCTTATCCTCTTTCCTCAATTCTTCAAGATATTTAATTTTATCATCCCTATAAAAAAGATTCATCGTTTCAAAAGGAATCATTTTCAAATCTTTATTAACGATATGAACACATGATTTCTTCACAGCACGCACATCAAAATCATGGGCATCCATAAAATTCATAATAATAATCCTAAACAGATTATCATAATCCAAATTCGGAGCTGAAACTTCTGGAAGGCAACACAATAACTGATTCACTTTAGGCTGTACTTTATCCACAGAAATCCCGGTACTGAAAATATCCAGAAGCTGCATCTGCAAACCTGTGTCCTGTTCGTAGACAATTGTATTCCGGGTTTCATTATTCAGTAAATCAGCAGGATTGATATACCGTGTTAAAGGAATTGTTTCACCCTCCAACTTCAAAATATAGCCCATAGCCAAAGCATCCGGATTACAGGGAACAGGAATAATATCATCAGAATTTAAGAGAGGAAACTGGTTTAAAATTTCCTGTCTTACTTCCGTTAATGTAATTTTTTCATGAGCAGAATCTTCTCGGTTTCTTCCGGCAATTTCAACGGGCTGAAAAGTAATTCCGCGGACGCATTTTTGTTTTAAAGCAAAATCAATAATTTTTCCTATTTCATCAATATTTTTACCTTTTTGAAGAACAATTACAAGGGTTGTAGAAAGATTTAAAGCATTTAATTTTTCCAAAGCTTTCATTCTGACATCCGTGAGATCTTTCCCTCTGAAATCCTGCAAAACTTCGGGCTTGAAAGAATCAAACTGAAGATAAATTTCAAATTCCGGAGCATACGTTGCCAGCTTTTCTGCAAAACCGGGATCATTGGCAATCCGTACCCCGTTTGTATTTAACATCAAATGTTTGATGGGTTTCGATTTGGCAAGATCCATTATTTTAAAAAATTCCGGATGAATCGTCGGTTCACCTCCACTGATCTGGACAACGTCCGGCTCACCTTCGTTTTTAACAATAATATCAAACATTGCTTCAATTTCCTCCAGACTTCTGTGGCTTCCGTAATGCGGTGAAGACATGGCATAACAAGTGGGACAAGTAAGGTTGCAACGATCTGTCACTTCCACAATGGAAAGACAGCTATGTTGCTCATGATCAACACATAAACCACAATCGTACGGACAGCCATATTCTACATCCGTCCCGAAATGTACAGGTATTTCCGAAGCCTTGTTGTAGTTTCTGATATTTTTGTAATAATGAACATCGGAAGCAATTTTAGTTTTAAAAAAACCGTGATCCGGACATCTTTTGGTCATAAAAACCGCGCCATCCTCAATAATGATTTTTGCACCTACCCTTTTCAGGCATTCCGGGCAAAGGCTGATGGTATAATCGTAATATGTATAGTTTCTTACTGGCATAATGTAGTTTTAAAGTCCGCCTCCGCAAATTGCCCCACTCACTAAACCGCACAGCAACAAAGAGATAAGCATTGTTTGAATAAATTGTTTTCTTGAGAATTTTTTATCGCCTTTCCATTCATAATAAACTTTCACAATCATCGTGATAATAAAGGAAATAAATAATGCCCCCAAAATAAAAACGATGATGATCATGGCAATTAATCCCCCGAGATTCCCAACTTCTAATAATATTAAAGATTTCATGTGAAGTATTTTAATGTGAATTTACAGTTTTTGTGCTTTTCAATTTAAAAATATAATAAATAATTACAGCAATACAGACTAATTGAATGGTTCCAAGATTTCCGATTAATTCCAATCTCGGTTTTATAAAATCCAAGAAAAACCTAAAAGTAAAATAACTGAGCATAAACAACTGAAACACAAAACCTGGCGGATATATTTTTTCCCTTTCAATTAATTTTAAACAAATCCAAAGCATTATTAAAAATACAATTTCATACAAAGCAACGGGATGCCGCAAATATTGATCTCCAAGATGCATCCCAAAGATGGAATCTGTAGGAATTCCGTAGGTTTCTTCGTAAATTCCTGTCAGAAAACAGCCGATTCTTCCGATAATTATGGCCAATATTAAAGGAAAAACAATTAAATCTCCTGTACTTTCTTTATGTCCGACAACTTTTTTTGCCAGTTCCACTCCGATCAGCCCGAAAGCCAATCCGCCGACAATCGTATTATTAGTCCAGAAAGTTTTAAAGTCAAAATGTTCGAAAAGTTTATACGGGTTTTCCAGATTGCCAATTAATTTTGAACCTAATAAAGCTCCCGCCATTGCCCCTATTAAAACTGCAGCAGAAGTATTAAAGGGAAGTTTTTCCTTCGATTTTCTTTTTAAATAAAAATAATACCGCATTCCGATAAACATTCCCAATGCTTCAAAAACAGGATGTGCGAGAACCGTTTTGCCGAAAATGTGAAAAGTAACAGGAAAATCCATTGCTTCAAAAGTAAGATATTTAAGATTATTTGCTAATTTTATTTAAACAATTTAAACCAAATACAAGAAATGCGAATTGAATATGATATAAAACTGGGATTCAAGGACGTGATGTTCAGACCGAAACGTTCTACATTGAAATCCCGTTCTGAGGTTGATTTGGAAAGAGAATTCACATTCAGACATACTAAAAAGAAATGGAAAGGAACCCCGATAATTGCCGCTAACATGGATACGGTGGGAACTTTTGAAATGGCTGTAGAACTGGCAAAAGATAAAATAATTACAGCTGTTCATAAGCATTATTCCGTTGAAGAATGGTCAGCATTTTTGAACAGCCAGCCGGACAGCATTCATCAATATATTGCTTTAAGCACGGGAACCGGAAAATCAGACGAAGAAAAAATCAGGACAATCCTCGAAAAGCACCCAAAAATCGAGTTTCTCTGCATTGATGTAGCCAATGGTTATTCCGAACATTTTGTTGATTTTGTGAAGAAAGCAAGAGCTAATTTCCCTGACAAAATCATCATTGCGGGCAATGTGGTAACCGGAGAAATGGTGGAAGAGCTTCTTCTCGTGGGAGCAGATATCATAAAAGTGGGCATCGGGCCGGGTTCTGTTTGTACAACAAGAGTAAAAACAGGCGTTGGCTATCCTCAGCTTTCCGCGATTATCGAATGTTCTGATGCGGCGCATGGGTTGGGAGGGCATATTATTGCAGACGGTGGCTGTAAAGTTCCGGGAGATGTGGCCAAAGCTTTTGGTGGAGGTGCAGACTTTGTAATGCTGGGCGGAATGTTTGCCGGTCATGATGAAAGCGGCGGCGAAATCATTGAAGAAAACGGTAAAAGATTCAGACTGTTCTACGGAATGAGCTCAAAAACCGCGATGGATAAACACTCTGGTGGTGTTGCAGAATACAGGGCTTCAGAAGGGAAAACAGTGAAAGTGGCTTACAAAGGTCCGGTTTCGGAGACTGTGAAGGATATTTTGGGAGGTGTTCGATCTACCTGCACGTATGTGGGAGCTTCAAAATTGAAAGAACTGTCGAAAAGAACGACTTTTATTCGGGTTCAAGAGCAAGAAAATCAAATATTTAAGGATTAATAATTGAATGTAATATTCAACATAGCAAACGGAGATTATCTCGCCGATCAGTTGAAGAAAACTTCTATCGCCGGCGAGATCATTGTTTGTAGAGAAGCTTTAGTTGCGGGCCGTTACAGGCTGATAATCTGGATAGTTTCTGGAAAATACGGTCTGAGTATATTGAACGAGATTATAATAATTCACAGAAATGCTATTATTCAAAAGTGGTTTCGGAATTCGAAAAATTATTGAAGATTCCGGAAGGTTCTGAGGTCAATCTTTGGTTTGAAGATGATCTGTTTTGCCAGGTGAATATGTGGTTTTGCCTTTCATTATTATCTGATAGTAAAGGGTTAAAAATCTACCGTGTTTTTCCAAAAACAACGAATAAAGATCATTGGAAGGGATTCTCTGTTTCCGAGAATTCAGATCTGGAAGCGTCATTACTTTCAAAGGTTTTGTTTGAAGAAAAAGATATCGAATTAGGCATCAATCTTTGGGAAGCTTATCGAAACAACAATATTGAATTATTGAAAGAACTCTCTAGTAATCAATCCAATTGCTTTCATTTTTTGAAAGAAGTGATAACAGCATATTCAACTATAAATCTTGAAGCTTTTATTGAAAATTTAGTCAAAACCGGTACAACAGACTTTAATATTATCTTTGAAAAGTTCCTGAAAGAATTTGAAATTTTAGGCTTTGGTGATCTTCAGGTGAAGACGATTTACAATAAAGTTTTGAATACAAAATAGATTATTCTGTTCTGATATATTTCTTATTAAAATACTTCTGCAACTGGTCATTCACGTATTTTTTATCTTCATTTACGGAAGACATTTCATCAAAATACAAGACGTTGGGAACGGTTTTTATTTTATTTAAAATCAAAGAATCTTCTTTTGAATTCTTAATGGCAGAAATACGGTCTTCTATCTCCTGATCATAGGCTTTCAAGTCTGTATAAAGGATTTCTTTAACAATAGAGCTTAAGTTATAATCTATATTAAAATTAGAATATCTTTCAGGGAAAATATTGAATTGTGGCAAAAAAACAACAATAAAGGAGATTCCCCATAATTTTTTTATCCCCTTCCATCTAAACATCATCACCACGGAAAAAGTAAGCAAGAAAAAGAAAATAATATTCTCAAACTGACGCCCGACCGTGTTCATAATGTAGCCCGTAAAAAGTAAGGGCAGAAATGAAATTGCCCAAATTAAAACTGCTTTTTTAAAGCTTATTTTTTTAATAATTATCTGCAATTCTTTTTCAAAAACTTTGATAAAAAGTGGCAGTACAAGCACAGTTTTGAATGCAATATAAATGGTATTTGCTCCTAATACTCCTACTCTTTTTGCCCATTTTATATAAAAGATATCTGTAGAATCTGCCAGTCGTTTGAAGTTTCCGGGTGCTAAAAAGCTTATCAAAAATCCTATCGTTCCGATGATTAATAAAATCCTGTTTTCTTTTGATTTAATTTGATAATTTAATACGATTAAGGCTCCCAAAAGAATTAATGCCAGAATTTCATTAGATCCCATTAAAATTGCCACTAATACAGCACTTAAAAGAAACCATCCCATTTTTCCTGATTCCTGAAATTTACCATAAAAAAGCAGTAAAAAACCTGATAAAATCAAAGGTATAAAGTAAATATTCGCTCCTGAAATCCAATAATAATGTTCGGAAATACTTATCAGAAGAGTTGTGTAGAAGAAAAACAACAGAAATCCTTTCACTAATGAATCTGAAAAGGAATATTTAAAATATTGTTTAAAATTTAAGGCAGAAACGCCAATAAAGGTTGAAAATAAAAATATAGGATAGAGTTTAGGTAAAATATTTTCCGGGTCCTGAGAAACCGGATTCAACATATTAAGAGTATATCCAAAGTATCTTCCGCCCCAATTTGTATAAAAATCTATACTGTTTCCTATGATCCCGAGTCTTTTTGCGCCCCAGGAATAAATATAATCATCGGTCTGATATACATTAAAAAAAGCAATGTAAATCAGACCGATGCATAATAAAATCGACAAGAATAAGATGATATTCTGTACTAATTTCATATTCTTTTTATGTCAACATTCCGCCGTCAACGTTCAACGTTTGACCTGTAATATAAGACGCCATTTCGCTTCCTAAAAACACACAGGCATTGGCAATATCCTCAGGTTTTCCGCCTCTTTTCAACGGAATTCCGTCTCTCCATTCCTGAACTTTTTTGTCATCCAGAGCAGCCGTCATTTCGGTTTCGATAAACCCGGGCGCAACTGCATTGCAACGGATATTTCGGGAACCCAGCTCAAGGGCTACAGATTTTGTAAAACCGATAACTCCTGCTTTAGACGCAGCATAATTTGCCTGGCCTGCATTTCCGCTAATCCCTACCACTGAAGTCATATTGATAATAGACCCTGATTTTGCCTTCATCATCGGCTTGATAGCCGCTTTTGTAAGGTTGAAAACAGAATCCAGATTTACTTTGATAATTGTGTCCCAATCTTCCTTAGACATTCTCAACAGCAGGTTGTCTCTTGTAATTCCTGCATTGTTGATCAGGATATCAATCTGGCCAAACTCAGCCATTACTTCCTCAACCAGTTTTTGAGCCGCATCGTAATCTGATGCATCAGATTGGTAACCTTTAATTTGAGTTACAGAACTTAAAGTCGCTTCTAATTCCTTCGCTTTGTCTACAGATCCCGCATAAGTGAATGCTACTTTTGCTCCCTGTTGAGCATACATTTCAGCAATCCCTTTCCCGATTCCTCTCGTAGCTCCTGTAATTAGCGCTACTTTTCCTTCTAATAGTTTCATATTTATGACATTATTTTCTTTATAACTTATTAGCCTTTTGAAAGTTGACTAATATACCAATATTTAATTTTATCAAAATAAGCGGTCCGCAAAGATATTATAAAATGTTATTCAAAGCATTCTAAATCATTTTTTTAGTAAAATTTTATAACTGTTTTTTGTCATGTAAGAGCATAGGAAGCACTTAATCGATGAAATTCCTGTCCTCCTGTTCACTAAAATAGATGTACTCTGAATCTTTTCCTTTGATGAGTTTTATTCCCTTTTTGTCCGCTAGATATTTATCGAAAATAACTTCTGTCAGCGGCTCGTTTTTATGGTTGGTAATTCCGAATTTGTTGTCTTTTTTCACTACAAATTCATTAGCTCCAACGAAAGTTATGATATCATTGTAGATAAACGGGATAATTTCATTTCCCTGCTCGTCAAGTATTCCGTACAGGTTTTCTGTATTTTTCCCGATCAGCATTGGATACGATTCCAAGGGTTTCATTTCTGCAAACCCTTTCAGCTCTTTGTATTGTGCATCTGTTGGGGAAAATTTGTAATAGACACCGCTTTTGCTTACAATCAATGTATTAGGAAATATTTTTTCTATTTCGTAATCATCTTTTAAGACTTTTTCTAAATTTTTATCCAGGATCGTTTCTTCTTCGCCTTTTCTTAAGTAAAGATATTTTTCACCAGCGATATTTAAACCTTCTATTCTGTCATATTCTTTTGGAAAGACAATTTCTCCATTCAGTTTTATGACTGCAGCCTTTGGATTTTTAGAGTCTTGAGAAGTTTTGAATAACCCATTAAATAATGGGTTTACATAATGATAATCAAGACCATACACTCTTCCTTCCTTCTTTGAAAAAATGCTTACGTTATCATCTTTTGTAAGGTAAATATATTCTCTTCCCACGAAAGCCTGTTCATAGATTTCATCTGCAATTACATTCTCTTTTTCGTCAATAATCCCATATTTGTTTTTTATCGGATCAAGAGTTACCAAATAAGGAAAAGCATTGATATTGTCGATATTATGGTTGGAAATTGTACTTAGCGTTTTGCCGTTATTATCAATGATTTCTCCGGACTTTTCACCTTTTGTAAGGTAAGTTCTGCCTTTATAAAAACGAAGATCGTCGGTAAATTCTCTGTCCGAAATTTTATTTCCGTTAAAGTCATAGATTAACCAAATTCCATTTTTTTTAACAAAAAATCTACTCTCGCTTGCGAATTCTATTTTATCAGAAAAAGGAATAATCTGTTTTCCATTAAAATCATAAACACATTCTTTTCCCTGTTTTGAGTAAATTAACCTGTCTTTTTTTTCCCATGTCCTGTATTTAAATTGAGCCAAAGGGATTAATTCTTTTCCTTTTTCATCAATTAAAGCAATCTTTCCGTTGGAATTTCCGGCTTTTACTTTTAAAATAAATCTGTTTTTCCACAAATGAGAGATCTCACTTTTAGAAGGATAATCAAAAGTAATATTGCCTAAAGAGTCTACAATTCCGGATTTCCCGGTTTTGGCGTCTGTGGTCATTCCGTAGCCTTTCGTGTAGGAATGTACTTCTTTGCCTAGTTTTTTGGTTAAAAGTATCTGCTTGTACTGATCCGTCTGTCCAAGGCAAACCGATGAAAACAGCACGAAAATTATTTTTTTCAATTAAATGGAATTATTTACAATGAGAACAATCTCACCTTTTAAAGTTTTGCTTTTTGAGAATTCAATTAATTCATTGATTGTCCCTCTTTTAGTCTCCTCAAATTTTTTGGAGATTTCCCTGCTCAGGCTTACTTTAGTTTCTTCCCCAAAGAATTCTTTGATCTGCTCTAAAGTTGTGTTTATTTTGTGAGGGCTTTCGTATAAAACGATGGTTTTTTTCTCTTCTGCGAGCTGTTTCAGCTTTGTCTGCCTTCCTTTTTTCTGAGGTAAAAACCCGGCAAAAAGAAATTCATTATTCGGCAGCCCGGAAACTACCAGAGCCGGCACGAAAGCTGTTGCTCCCGGCAGGCAAATCATTTCAATCTGATGATCTGCTCCCGCTTTTCCGAGCAAATAACCCGGATCCGAGATTCCTGGAGTTCCTGCATCGGTAATAATCGCAATATTCTGACCGTTTTTAAGGTCTGTAATCACCTTTTCCGTGGCCTGATGCTCATTATGCAGATGATAAGATTTTAAAGGCTTGGAAATCTCAAAATGCTTCAGAAGAATCCCTGAAGTTCTCGTGTCTTCGCACAAAATATAATCAACCTCTTTCAGTACATTTACCGCTCTGAAAGTCATATCTTCCAAGTTCCCGACCGGTGTAGGAACAAAATATAGAATTCCGCTCAAAATTTGTTTTATAAAAATTTATTTTCTACCAATATCCACAGTCTTTGGGCGTATTCATCTACTTTACTCCATTTTTTCTGATAATAAAGATCGCTCAGGTATTCTTTTGCGTCTTCCAGGTTTTTGAAGCTGTTTAGGTTATTTACCACTTCATTCAGTTCAGACTGGCTTCCTCCGAATAATGTTTTTGTAAAAGCAATCCTGTCGTTCAAATCAAGCTTAAACTGGGGCTTTGGCTTTTCCGCTTCCATAAAATTGGTAGGAATATTGGTTTTTAAAATGCTTCCCGTATCTTCTTTGCTCTCTGTAGAAGTTCTTTTTTCTTCCGGAAATACTCTTTCCAGGTGATCATCATCAAAAAGTGTCTGTACAGCTTTTAATCCTTTGATATTGGCTAACTTTATCTTTTTTTCCTGCTGATATTGTTCTAAGTTTTCGAAATTTTCATCAGAAGCCAATTTTTCTTTTTCTCCTTCAGGAACAGGCCTGTTGATTTCTACGATTTTCCTTCTGTCGTTAATTTCCGCCAGGATAATTCTTTCCTGCTCTTCCTCCTCGCTTCTGCCTTCGTTTTTTATTTCGTTTACAATATTTTCTGCATTGGAAGTTTCGGTCGCCATTTCTCCCTGATCCATTGCTATATTTGATATGATAAACTGTTCTTCATTTTCTTCGATCAACAGATCGGTTTCCATTGGTTCCGTATCAAAAATGCTTGGAATTTTTTCGGTAATCTCAGAAGTTTCAGGTTCATTATTTATATTGGATTCAAAATTATCCTGAATTTTTTCCTCTTCATCAAAATCATTCAGTTCGTCTCCGCGATCATCAGAAATTTCATTTTCGAATTCGTCAATTTCGTTTAATTGATTATTGAAAATAGCTTCCTCCTCAGTTATTTCGTTATTAAACATCTTTTCATGAATATCATCATCATTTTCCGGCTCAGAATCTGCTAAAATTCTTTCTTCATCAACAAAACTTAAAGCACTTTCGCTGAATTCCGAAGTTTCATTTTCATCAATTTCATTCAATTGATTATTAAAAACAGCCTCTTCTTCCGTTACAGTATGCTTTTGGATTTGCTCTTCTGAATCTTCAGCAATTTCCGGCTCAGAATTTTCTTCAACAAGATTAACCAGTGATTCATGGAATTCACCTTCAACAATTTCGTTTAATTGATTGTTAAAAATTGCTTCCTCCTCAGTTACTCCATTTGAAAAAGATTCATTCCCTTTTTCGTTGATTTCGTTGAATTCATTATTGAAAATCGCTTCTTCTTCGGTTACTTCATTGTCTGCGTTATAGGCTTCTGCAACAGCAATTTCTGAAACCACGCTTCTATGAATTTCTAAACCTGATGAAGAAGTTTCCTTCCCGAAATATTCTATATTTTTTTCCAGCAAACGTAAGAACGAAATCCTGTTCGCAAGCTCATCCACAAGATCTTGCTTGGAAAGTAACTCGTCTACATTGCTTATTTTGTCCAGAATAGCTATGATATTCTTGGATTCAAAAAAAATCTTTTCCTTTAAGTCTTGGATGTTTTGCATATTAAGAATCTTGTTAAAATTGCTTACTTTTGATCTTAAAAATATACGGCTAATTTAACAAATGTTTTTAGAAAATACAATTAATCATTCCAAACAAAGCGGTTGGATGGAAGTTATTTGTGGTTCAATGTTTTCCGGAAAAACCGAAGAGTTGATCCGGAGGCTGAGAAGGGCAGAAATGGCAGGGCAGCATGTGGAGATCTTCAAACCGAAACTGGATACACGCTATTCTGATGAGGATGTAATTTCTCATAATCAGAATAAAATTCGCAGTACACCCGTGGAAAATCCCAACGAAATACTTTTGTTGGCCTCCAATTGTGATGTTGTAGGGATTGATGAGGCGCAATTCTTTGATGAGGGCATTGTTGATGTATCTAATCAATTGGCAAACAGCGGAGTAAGAGTAGTCATTGCAGGATTGGATATGGACTTTTTGGGCCGACCTTTCGGGCCTATGCCGAATTTGATGGCCACCGCAGAATATGTAACGAAAGTGCATGCTATTTGTAAAAGAACAGGAAATCTTGCTAATTATTCCATGAGGATTTCTTCCGGAAACAACCTTGTGGAACTGGGCGAAACGGAGAGTTATGAAGCGGTTAGCCGGCGTGTTTTTATTGATGAAGTACTTTTAAAGAAGAAAAAATAGTTAAATTAGCTAAAAAGCAAAGATGGCTGATAAAGCTAAAAGCAAATGAATTAAGGTCTTAATTTAAGCTAAGCTTATTCGTCATTTTTGGTTTTTTGCCTTAGAATATAAAGTAGAAGGGGCACCAATGAATTATACAGTAAATCAGATCGCAGAAATTACCAATGCACAGATAATTGGTGATAAGGAATTAATTATCAAAAATATAGCTTTTGATAGCAGGATTATTTATTCTACTAAAAACACTGCTTTTATTGCCATCAATACCCATAAAAATTCAGGGGAAAAGTTTATTGAGTCAGCGATTGACAGAGGTATTACTGTAATTATTTCCGAGCATCATTTTCCGCAGTTTGAAAATATAACGTGGATTATTGTTGGAAATTCCGTGGATTTTCTTCAGAAACTAGCCCAATATCATTTCGAAAATTCTCATCTTAAATCCATTGGAATTACGGGAAGTAACGGGAAAACTATTTTAAAAGAATGGTTATATCAATGCCTCTGGAACGAATTTCCGACCGTAAAAAGCCCCAAAAGTTTCAATTCTCAGATCGGTCTTCCGCTTTCTCTGCTTCAAATCAATAATTCTCATGAGCTGGGAATTTTTGAAGTCGGGATTTCGAAGCCTGATGAAATGCAGAAGCTGGAAAATATTTTTCACCCTCAGATTGGTTTGCTGACTCATATCGGAACCGCCCACCTTGCGAATTTTGAATCTGAAGAAGAATTAATTGATGAAAAAATAAAGCTTTTTAAAAACTCTGAAGTCATCATTTACAATGGTGACAACGTATTGGTTGACAGAAAGATAAAAGAAATATATTCAAGTAAGAAATTAATTTCTTACGGTTTAAAAAAAGAAAATCAGGTTTTAATTACAAACAGTATTTCAAAAGATGGAAATGTTGTTGTACAATATTTTGACGAAGAAATCACTTTTCCCGTTCATCAAAGGGACGAAGCGACCTTAACGAATGCTTTGGCGCTGATAACCGTTTTAAAAGAACTGAATATCGATAACCAAAAGATTGTCGAGAAAATCAATGCTTTAAAGTCTGTTGAAATGCGCCTTGAAGCCATTGAAGGAATTAAAAATAATATGATCATCAATGATTCTTTTAATCTTGATTTAGACTCTCTGAAAACCGCCCTTCAATTTTTAAATGAATACAAAAAACCGAAAAAATCCCTTGTTTTAACGGATATTGTTGGGGTAAATTCAAATTCTAAAGAGCTTTATGAAGAAGTCTCAGAATTAGTAAACGAACAAAAATTCGATTCTGTTTTCCTGATAGGCAATGAAATATCAAAATTTAGTGAATTATTTAAATCTAAAACTTTTACTTTCATTAATACTAAGGAATTAATTGACAGTAAACATCTTACAGAAATTGAAAATCAAATCATTTTATTAAAAGGAGCAAGAAAATTTGAAATCGAAAAATTAAAAGATATTCTTGAACTGAGAAAGCATGATACGGTTTTAGAAATTAATTTAAATGCAATTCTACACAACATCAATTATCATAAATCTTTACTGAAACCGACGACTAAAATGATGGCTATGGTAAAAGCAAATTCTTATGGACTAGGGAGTTATGAGATTTCAGAATTCCTACAGCATCATCATATTGATTATCTTGGCGTTGCTTTTGTGGATGAAGGTGTTGAGCTGAGAAAAAAAGGAATCACCGTACCCATTGTTGTCATGAATCCTGAACAGCACAGTTACGAAACAGTGATTGAATATAACCTGGAGCCGGAAATCTATAGCTTCAGAGTGCTGGAACTATTTTATGAAGCAGTTCAGAAATCAGGTTATGACAAAAAATATCCTGTTCATATTAAATTGGAAACAGGCATGCATCGCCTTGGTTTTAAGAGTTTTGAATTAGATCAATTAAGCGAAACCTTAAATAAAATTAATGTAAAAGTTCAGAGTATTTTCAGCCACCTTTCCTCCTCGGATATGCCGGAAGAGAAAGAATTTACCATGCATCAACTTGAAACTTTCGAAAAAAGTTCGACATATTTAATTGAAAAATTAGGTTACTCCCCTATCCGACATATTTTGAATTCTTCAGGAATAACAAGTTATACCAACTATCAATATGACATGGTCCGGATTGGAATCGGAATGCTAGGAGAATCACCAAATAGTGAAATACAAAAACAACTGCAGTCCGTAGTAAGCTTTAAAACAGTGATTTCGCAGATTTCTATGGTAGAAAATGGAGAATCGGTGGGATACAGCAGAAGATTTAAAACGGATCACACCACAAAAATAGCAACAATTCCTGTAGGATATGCGGACGGAATTCCTAGATTAATTGGGAATCAGGTTGGGAATGTAGGCATCAATAAAACACTGGCTCCCATTATCGGAAGCATTTGCATGGATATGATGATGATCAACGTCGATCATGTTCCGGATGTAAAAGAAGGGGATACGGTAACTGTTTTTAATGCAAAACCAAGCCTAAAAGAGTTCGCAGAATATTGTAAAACCATTACTTACGAAGTATTAACCTCTATTTCACCCCGTGTGAAACGGATTTATGTAAAAGATTAACACTTATGAGAAAATTCCTGATTATTTTATTTGCTTTTCAGTTGCTTTTGATCCATTCTCAGGTGAAGAAAGGCCTTGTGATACCGAAAAATCCTAAAATCGGGCTTTCACTTGCTGGCGGCGGTGCTAAAGGATTTTCTCATGTGGGAGTGCTTAAGGTATTGGATTCCTTAGGAGTAAAGGTTGATTACATCGCCGGAACAAGTATGGGTGCTATTGTGGGAGGACTTTATGCTTCAGGCTATTCTGGAAAGGAAATTGAAAAAATTGTGATGGATACCGATTTTTATTCATTGATACTCGATCCAAAATCTACCCGCCAGGAAACTACTTTCTTCAATAAATCCGTAGACAAATATCTCTTGTCTATTCCATTAAAAAACGGAAAAATTACTCTTCCCTCTTCTATTAGTACAGGACAAAAAAATGTTTATTTACTTAAAGAATTATTTAAAAACGTTTCAAATATCAATGATTTTTCAAAGCTTCCGATTCCTTTCATGTGTGTTGCCACCAATTTGGAAAGCGGCAATATGGAGATATTTGAAAAAGGAGATCTGGTACAATCCATTATGGCCAGCTCAGCCTTTCCTTCGTTAATGGACCCCGTAAAAATTGGGGACAGCATTTATATTGACGGAGCAATGACGGTAAACTATCCTTCAAAGCCTTTAAAGGACAAAGGAATCGATATCGTCATCGGCGTGGATCTTAACCAGGACCTATCCAAAAGAGAGGATTTAAACAGCATTATCGACATTCTTAATCAGATTATTGACATGGGAATCAAGAAAGATACCCGGAAACAATATAAATACACTGATATTAATATTAAACCTGATCTGAAAGGTATGACCGCCACAAGCTATGACGAAAAGAAAAAGATCCTCGACAGCGGCTATGCAGAAGGCCTGAAATATTCCGAAATCTTATCACAACTGCCCAAACGTCCTTTTGACCGTCTTCGGCAACGCATAAATCCTATTTACTCCAATGTATATAAAATTGACAGCATTTCCATAGACGGAGGCCGGATTTACGGTACAAACTATGTTTTAGGAAAAATGGGACTGCGGCTTCCTTCCATGCAAACTTACGGAAGCATTAATAAAAAAATAGATAAGCTTGTTGCTACCAATAATTATAAATTTATCAATTATGATATTGTTCCTGAAAACGAATCTAATTATCTGAAACTTTATGTAACGGAAGATAATACACGGCATTTTGTAAAATTCGGTTTGCATTATGATGAAGTTTTTAAGACCGGACTTCTTGTTAATTATTCTGCAAAACGGCTCTTATTTAGAAATACCAATCTTTCTTTGGATGTAATTGTTGGAGATAAGCCAAGATACTATTTAAATTATTTTATTGATAACGGATATATTCCCGGATTCGGTATTTATTCTTCGGGAATGAGTTTTTATCTTAAAGATGATAACAATTATGATATTGATAATTGGGAATGGTTCAGGAATGAAGCCTATATCCAATCCATTTGGAAAGATAAATTTGCCATAGGAGGCGGAATTAGCCACGATTATTTCGAAGCCGAAGCCAATGGTAACAATAAACGGTACAGCCGGTTTTTGAACCCCTATGTATTCTTAAAAAGCGATACTCAGAACGACAAAGACTTCCCTTCCCGCGGAATTTACATTAATGCTGAAGGAAAGGTAATCGATTTAATGAAATCTGAAGTTGAAAAAAGGCTCGTTCAGGTAAAAGCGGATATCAGAATCAATATTCCTTTAACAAAACAATTCACCTATCGCCTCAACCTGTACGGCGGAATCACAATAGGAAACAATCTTCCTCAATTCTACCAATACAGACTGGGAGGAATTTTTGAACAGAATATTGTTAATTTCAGAAGCTTTTCAGGATTCTATTTTGGGCAACTTAATACCAATAATGTTATTTTAATTTCCAATGATCTTCAGTTTAAGTTTAATAAAAACTATTTCATCAGCGGAAACTTTTCATTAGCCAATCTTTCCGATGATATAAGCTTCGAAGACGCTGTACAGCTAAATTATAGCTCACTGGGAATTACGGCAGGATACAAATCGCCTTTCGGGCAGATCAAGGTCAACTTCAGTCACTCACTTAAAAATAATCAAAAAGGCATATTCAGTGTTATTTTAGGACACTGGTTTTAAACAATGATACAATTCTTTTACGAAAACTTACCGGAATCTGTACACGCAGACTACAAAAAATGGCTGGAAGATATCATTCTTTCAGAAGGAAAAAAACTTGGAGAAATCAATTATATCTTCTGTGATGATGAATATTTGCTGAAAGTAAATCAGGATTATCTACAGCATGATTACTATACAGACATTATTACTTTCGACTATGTAAAAGGGAAAACGATAAGCGGAGAGATTTTCGTATCTTTGCAGCGCATTTCAGACAATGCTTCTACCCTATCCAGAGAATATGAAGAAGAATTAAGAAGAGTTTTGGCTCACGGCATTCTTCACCTTTGTGGATACAAGGATAAAACCGAGGAAGAAGAACAGTTAATGCGAAGTAAAGAAGATCATTATTTAGCAAAATATAATAATTAAATAATTAGAAGCTTAATCCCGCTATCCGCACTCGCTTTTTTTCTTTTTCAAAGAAAAAAGAGCTCAAACAAATGCTACTATCGGGGCTAAATAATACGGAATACAGGCACTTTCAGACCTTATTTCGAAACAATGTTTCACGTGAAACATTTAATAGAAAATAAAAAATTTAAGGCTTAAACAAGCAATTAAAATGATTTCAGAAATATATGATGTAATTGTAGTTGGTGCCGGTCACGCAGGATGTGAGGCAGCAGCTGCAGCAGCAAACTTAGGTTCAAAAACGCTGCTAGTTACAATGAACATGCAGACTATCGGACAGATGAGCTGCAACCCCGCGATGGGTGGAATCGCAAAAGGACAAATTGTACGCGAAATAGATGCAATGGGAGGATATTCAGGAATTGTGGCGGATAAATCTGCTATTCAATTCAAGATGCTAAACCTTTCCAAAGGTCCCGCCATGTGGTCTCCAAGAACACAAAACGACAGGATGCTTTTCGCAGAAGAATGGCGTTTAGCGTTAGAAAACACACCAAATCTTGACTTCTTTCAGGATATGGTAAAACAGCTTATTGTCGAAAATAACAAGGTAACAGGTGTTATTACTTCTTTGGGAATTGAGATAAAAAGTAAATCAGTAGTTCTTACAAACGGTACTTTCCTGAACGGATTAATCCACGTTGGAGATAAACAATTAGGCGGCGGAAGAATGGGTGAACCAAGAGCTTTTGGTATTACAGAACAACTCGTTTCCTTAGGTTTTGAAGCAGGAAGAATGAAAACCGGTACTCCACCGAGAGTAGATGGAAGAAGCCTTGATTATTCTAAAATGGAAGAACAAAAAGGAGATGAAAACCCTCAAAAATTCAGCTATTTAGATACTCCCAAAATAACTAAACAATTAAGTTGCCATATCGTTTATACCAACGAAACGGTGCACGATATTTTACGTGAAGGATTCGACAGAAGTCCTATGTTTAATGGTACAATTCAAAGTTTGGGACCAAGATATTGCCCAAGTATTGAAGATAAAATCAATCGTTTTGCAGAAAGAAACAGGCACCAGTTATTTGTAGAGCCGGAAGGCTGGAAAACGGTAGAAATATATGTAAACGGATTCAGCTCCTCTTTACCGGAAGATGTTCAGATCAAAGCTATGAAGCATATTCCAGGTTTTGAAAATGTAAAAGTGTTTCGTCCAGGCTATGCTATTGAATATGACTACTTCCCTCCTACTCAATTAAAGCATACTTTAGAGACAAAATTAATCGATAATTTATACTTTGCAGGTCAGATTAATGGTACAACCGGTTATGAGGAAGCAGCCGGACAAGGATTAATTGCAGGTATAAATGCCCACAATAAAGTACACGAAAAGGATGATTTCATTCTTAACAGAGATGAAGCTTATATCGGTGTTTTAATCGATGATTTAATCACAAAAGGTACGGAAGAACCTTACAGAATGTTCACTTCCAGAGCAGAATACAGGCTACTTTTAAGACAGGATAATGCAGACATCAGATTAACTGAAAAAGCTTATCAATTAGGCCTTGCAAAAGAAGATCGACTAAGAAGAGTTGAAGAGAAAATTGCTAAAAGTGAGGAACTTGAAGCCTTTTTACGGGAAACCTCTTTAAAACCAGGCGTTATTAATCCTATTCTTGAGAGTATGGATAGTAATCCTGTAGATCAGGCTTACAGAGCAGCTCAATTCCTTACAAGACCTAATATTACACTCGAAAAGTTGGAAAATATTGATATTATAAAGGAAAAAGCTTCTCAATATGACGATGAAGTAAGGGAACAGGCAGAAGTAAATATCAAATATAAAGGGTATATTGAAAAGGAAAAAGAAAATGTAGCAAAATTAAACCGTCTGGAAAATATTAAAATTCCGGAAGATTTTGATTTTACAAAGATCTCCAGCCTTTCTGCAGAAGCCAAACAAAAAATGACCAATGTAAAGCCAAAAACAATTGCCCAGGCCGGAAGAATAAGTGGCGTTTCTCCCGCTGATATTAATGTTTTATTGGTTTATTTAGGACGATAATTAATATATGTTTCACGTGAAACATAAAGAAAATTTGAAATAAAATTAATTGAAATTTGAGGCTTTAAAAGAGCTTCAAATTTCATTTTAAATACGAATAAAATGAAAATTAAAGATCATTTTCTTTCACAGGAAATATTTGAAATTAAAGAAACGGAAACAAAAGGAGTTTTTAAAACCTCCCCTATTCCATCCAATATTTCCAAATATTATGAAAGCGAAGATTATATTTCTCATCATCAGGATTCTGGAAGTTTAAAAGAAAAGCTTTATAAATTTTTACAGTCATTCAATTTACAGTATAAAAAAACAATTCTTTTAGATAGAATTCAAAAAGGATCCAGAGTTTTAGATTATGGTTGTGGTGCCGGAGAATTTGTAAAATATATAGAAAATGATTTTCAAACTTTCGGATTTGAGCCAGATGCAGATGCAAGGAATGCAGCACACAGTAAAGTTTCAAAAGCTAAAATTTTAGACGATATTAATAATATTGAAGATCAAAGTCTAGATGCAATTACTCTATGGCATGTTTTCGAGCACGTAGAAAATCAGGATGAAATGCTTGAAATTTTCAATAAAAAGTTAAAAGAAAAAGGACTATTAATTATAGCTGTTCCCAACCCTACTTCTTACGATGCCAAACATTATAAAGAATATTGGGCAGCTTATGATGTACCAAGACACATCTATCATTTTTCAAAAAACGGAATGGAAAATTTAATTTCAAAGAAACCAAACTGGAAAATGAGAAAAATCAAACCTTTGGTTTTAGATTCTTATTACATCTCAATGTTGAGCGAAAAATATAAAAAATCACCCCTTTTTTGGCTAAAAGCCATCATCTACGGAACGATTTCTAACGTAAAAGCCCTTTTTTCGAACGAATTTTCAAGTTTGATATACATTATCGAAAAAAAGTAGAAAATCGATTTTTGACACATTTCTAAAGGTCAATTTTCAGCAATTCTACATAAAAAATTAAAAAACTCAAGAAAATTTCTTGAGTTTTTATTTTTAACGGTATATCTAAATTTTTACTTTGTAAATGTTAACAGAAAATTTTATTTAAGTTTATAAATAATTTAAGCTCCTCAAAACTTGATTTTATCATTTTCACAAAGTTTAATAAAAACCAAATATTTATAATTTAATAAAATAAAAAGTCCACCAAAAACTCAGCGGACTTAAAATTTATATTAATTACAATTTCTTATTTATTAATTGCAGCAACTCCGGGAAGTTCCAATCCTTCCAAACTTTCAAGCATCGCTCCACCTCCAGTCGAAACATAGCTCACTTTCTCATCATATCCGAACTGCTTCACGAAAGCAACACTATCCCCACCTCCAACTAAAGAGAAAGCTCCCTGTCTTGTTGCTTCTGCAATGCTATCACCAAGAGCAATAGTTCCTGCTGCAAAATTTGACATTTCAAAAACTCCAATTGGTCCGTTCCAAAGAATTGTTCTTGAATTTAAAAGAATATCATTAAATTGATCTCTTGATTTCGGGCCTGCATCCAATCCCATCCATCCTTCAGGAATTGTATAAATATCAATTTCTTTCCTATCAGCATCATTACTAAAACTTTCGGCAATGATTGCATCAGACGGCAGATAAACTTTTACATTATGCTGCTTTGCTTTTCCTAAAATTTCAAGAGCAAGAGGTAATTTATCTTCTTCAACCAATGAATTTCCTATCTTCCCACCAAGAGCTTTAATGAATGTAAAAGCCATTCCACCACCGATGATTAAATTGTCGACGGCTGGTAAAATATTTTCTATAATGGTAATTTTAGTTGAAACTTTTGATCCTCCAAGTATCGCAGTTACAGGACGTTCACCACTTTTTAAAACTCTGTCGATTGCCTGAAGCTCTTTTGCCATCAGTAAACCGAAAAATTTAGTTGAAGGGAAAAATTTAGCAATTACAGCTGTTGAAGCATGTGCTCTGTGGGCTGTTCCAAAGGCATCATTTACATAAGCATCTGCTAATTTAGAAAGCTGCTCAGCAAAGCCTTCATCACCTTTTTCTTCTTCATTATGAAAACGCAGATTCTCCAATAAAAGAATTTCGCCTGGCTTTAGTTCAGATGCAGCCTGTACAGCCTTCTCTCCTACACATTCTTCTACGAACTTTACTTCCTGGCCCAAAACGTTAGAAACTTCTCCAACTATATGCTTCAACGAAAACTCATCTTTTACTTCACCTTTTGGTCTTCCAAGGTGAGCCATCAGGATTACAGAACCTCCGTCCTTAAGGATTTTATCAATGGTAGGCTTTACCGCCACTATTCTTGTATTATCTGTAACTTTCAGCTGGTCATCCTGCGGAACATTGAAATCCACCCTTACCAGAGCCTTCTTTTCTTTAAAATTGAAATCATTGATTGTTTTCATAAATAACCTAGAATTTTCTTTTCACAAATGTAAGATTTTAAAATATTTGAAAAGGCCCAACCCGACAAAAGTTTTCAAAAACTTTCCCGCAAACCCAACATTCACTAATCAACATTTTTTTCTCTTTATAAAAAAAAGAATATGTCTTTGTTGTTAAGTGATGTGAGTTTCGGGGATAAGTTTTTGAGAAATATTTCATAACATTAATTTTCAATTCAATTCATATTTAATTCACAATACAAATTGCTGTAAATCTGATTCTTTGGTTCGTTACTAACAATTATGGATAACTTTTCTCCAAGATCTTTATGAATAACTGATCTATGGAGAAACTCCATAAATCTCACCCGAAAGTTTTCGAAAGTATTTGTTAAAATTTTAGGAAGCAAGTTTCATTACAAATTTTTTCCATGTTACGAAACATTTACTTTGCCGGAGTTATCCACAGTTATTCACAATGCTTTTCACAATTTACCCCCGAAAGACTAACAGGCTTTGTTATTATTCTTACCTTTGTAAGGAAATGAATCAAGTAAGACTTAATAAAGCAGTTTATGAAAAGAAAAATCGCTATTGCCGCTGACCATGCAGGTTTTGAATACAAAGAAATTGTTAAGAACTATTTATCAGAAAACTTTGAGGTTCAGGATTTTGGAACGTTCTCCACAGACAGTGTGGATTATCCGGACTTCGTGCATCCTGCGGCAACTTCAGTAGAAAACGGAGAAAATGAACTAGGTATTTTAATATGTGGCAGTGGAAATGGAGTTCAGATTACAGCAAACAAGCATCAGAAAATTCGTTGCGCACTTTGCTGGATGCCGGAGATTGCAACATTGGCCAGACAGCATAATGATGCCAATATGATTTCGATACCAGCGAGATTTATCTCTAAGGAATTAGCTATTGAAATTGTAGATAAATTCCTGTCAACAGATTTTGAAGGTGGAAGACACCAAAACAGAGTTGATAAAATCGCATTTTGCTAAAACTATAAAGGCTTGTAAATCAATTTGCAAGCCTTATTTATTTTTAATTTTGTATATTTGCACCGTACAATAGAATTTACCAATCTATTATCTACCAGAAACCTTTACAATATTTAATAAAAGGTTTTCCCCTCTCTTCTCCATATTTGTATTAAATTTATACAAAACTAAAACTCCCCTTGTAAATAAATTGGAAGGAAAATTGATGTTGTTGAAATAAAGAATAATAGTTTTAGTAAATATTAAAATTTATCTAAATAATTGTGAGATGATTTAAAAACAGTTTTAATTTTTTAAATTAAAATTGTAACTAACTAATAATTAATAAATATGCCAAAAAAAAGAAAATATATAAGTCAGAAAAATGATCATAAATTACAGGAAATAGGAAGACTTATTCTGCGTTTTATGAATGAAAATTCTACGAAGATCTATAATTATAAGCAGATCGCGGACGGAATAGATCACAAAAATCCAAGACAGAGAGAGCTTGTTATCCAGGCTTTGCATAAGCTTCAGGCTGATGAAAGGATTAAAGAAACAGAAAAAGGAAAATATATCGTAAACCTTAATATAAAAGGAACACTTACCGGAACTATAGATTTCAACCAATCCGGGAATGCCTACGTAAGTGTCGAAGGACTGGAAGATGATATTTTTATCCATTCCAAAAATGTAAAAGATGCGTTACAGGGTGATAAAGTTTTAATCGTAACCTATACTTATAAAGGAAAAAAACTGGAAGGTTCTGTTTTGGAAGTTCTGGAAAGAACAAGAACGGAATTTGTAGGAACTTTACAGGTGGTTACCCATAAAGATTTCGGATTTGTTGTTTGTGATAAAAAGACAATAAATACAGATATTTTTATTCCTAAAGGAAAATTCGGGGGTGCGGAAGACGGCGATAAAGTAGTCGTAAAAATGACAGAATGGAAACCCGGCGACAAAAATCCTGAAGGTGAAATTATCCAGGTTTTAGGAGCTCCCGGTGAGCATGAAACGGAGATTCACTCTATTCTTGCAGAGTACGGCTTACCATACGAATTCCCTGAAGAAGTTGAAAGAGATGCCGATAAAATTGACAGAAGTATCAATGATGAAGAAGTAGCAAAACGTTGGGATATGCGTGGAATTACGACCTTCACCATTGACCCGAAAGATGCAAAAGACTTTGATGATGCCTTGTCAATCAGGAAGTTAGAAAACGGGAACTGGGAAATTGGTGTTCATATTGCGGACGTTTCACATTATGTGGTTCCCGGAACTATTTTAGATGATGAAGCCTATCAGAGAGCGACTTCAATTTACCTTGTAGACCGCGTTGTACCGATGCTTCCGGAAGTTTTGAGTAATGATGTTTGTTCACTTCGTCCGAATGAAGATAAATTCACATTCTCTGCTGTTTTTGAACTGGATGATGATGCAAAAATTCATAAACAATGGTTTGGAAGAACGGTTATTCATTCTGACAGAAGATTCTCGTATGAGGAAGCTCAGGAAAGAATTGAAACAAAACAGGGTGATCTTCAGGAAGAAATCAATGTGTTGGACAGATTAGCGAAAATCATGCGAGCAGAACGTATCAGAAACGGTGCAATTACGTTCGACAGAAGCGAAGTTCGATTTAATTTAGATGAAAAAAATGAGCCGGTGGGTGTCTACTTTAAAATAAGTAAAGATTCAAATCATTTGATTGAAGAATTCATGCTGCTTGCGAATAAAAAAGTATCTGAATTTGTTTCTTTAAATAAAAGAGGAGAAATCTCTCAGAATACATTTATTTACAGGATTCATGATGATCCGGATCCTGCAAAACTGGAATCTTTAAGAGATTTTGTTTCCACTTTCGGATATAAAATGGATCTTGCCAATACCAAAAAAGTTGCCGAATCATTAAACAGATTATTGCACGACGTAAAAGGAAAAGGCGAAGAAAATATGATCGAAACACTAGCGATGAGAAGTATGAGCAAAGCAGTATACTCAACGGAGCCTATTGGTCACTACGGGCTTGGTTTTGATTTCTATTCTCACTTTACCTCTCCTATCCGTCGTTATCCGGATTTGATTGCACACCGTTTGCTTCAACATTATCTGGATGGAGGAAAATCTCCAAACAAAGCAGAGCTTGAAGAAAAAGCAAAGCATTGCAGCTCCATGGAAAGATTGGCGGCCGATGCAGAAAGGGATTCTATCAAATACATGCAGGTGAAATTCATGGAAAAACATTTGGGAGAAACTTTCAATGGAGTAATTTCCGGTGTTGCTGAATTTGGTTTCTGGGTAGAAATCCCTGAAAATGGTGCAGAAGGCTTGATTAAATTAAGAGATTTAGTGGACGATTCTTATACCTATGATTCCAAAACTCATGCAGTATACGGCTCGAGACACGGAAAAAGATACCAATTGGGAGATAATGTTCAGATAAAAGTTGTGAAGGCAAACTTGATTCAAAAGCAGTTAGATTTCAAGATTGTTGATTAATTAAAACATAAAGGCTAACTTTGTATAAGTGGGATGAAATTTTTTTCATTTAAAAAGCTATTGAATGTTTGAACTTATATTATCTGCTATTGTATTGGGATTCATGTTGAGTCTGGTTTTTATAGGACCTATTTTTTTCCTGCTCATAGAAACCAGTTTTTCAAGAGGCCCAAAACATGCCCTGGCCTTGGATATCGGCGTTATTTCTGCAGATCTTCTGTGTATTTTGGCGGCCTATTATGCAAGTGCAGATATTGTTACTTTAATAGACAAACATCCTGGTTTTTACAGGATTACAGCAATACTTATTTTTATATACGGCATCGTGATGATGGTTACCAAAACCAAGATGCACATGCCCGGCGAAGAAAGAATCATTAATCAGAATTATTTTAAAACATTCATTAATGGTTTTTTCTTTAATCTTTTAAATGTAGGAGTAATCCTTTTCTGGCTGGTAACGGTGATTTCCGTAAGGAATCAATATCCGGATACCGGCAATTTTATTTTTTACATCAGCATTGTTATTGCCACTTACCTTTGTATTGACCTTGCAAAGATCTTTCTGGCAAAGCAATTCCACGATAAATTGACACAAAGACTTGCCAACCAGATCAGAAGAATTGTTGGCGGAATCCTCATCGTTTTCAGCTTCTTTATTTTCCTGCAAAGCTTCAAAAAATTCAATCAATTCGATAGGCAATTGGAAGAAGCCGAAAAAACTGAAGTAAAATATCAAAAGACCAAATGAAAAAAATCTTTCCAAAATCCCTTAAAAAAGGTGATAAAATAGCCATTATTTCCCCTGCCGGAGCCGTAGATGAGACTCAGCTTCAAAAGGGAATCGAAATGATTAAAAACAAAGGTTACGAACCCATTTTAGGAGAACATCTTTATACTAAGTTTTCCAACGGCTACAATTACGCAGGAACAGAACAGGAAAGAATAAAAGACCTCAATTGGGCCTTAAATGACAACGAAATTTCTGCAATTTGGGCTTCCAGAGGCGGTTACGGATGTCAGCATTTAGTTGAAAGCTTAAACTTAAAAAATTTCATTAAAAATCAAAAATGGTACATCGGTTATTCTGATAACACGGTGATCCAAAGTTATTTATTGAAAAAAGGGTTCGCTTCCATTCACGGACAAACCGTTAAAACTTCCAGCTTTGGAGTAACGGAAGAAAGCTATGATCTTATTTTTGATATTTTAAAGGGTAAAAAGCTAAAATATAACCTTGAGTCGCATCAATTTAATAAGAATGGAAATATTGAAGGAGAATTGATTGGAGGAAATTTAGCCTTAATTTATGCGCTTTTAGGAACAAAATATTCTTTTGATTTTAAAGATAAAATTTTATTCATTGAAGATATCGGCGAAAATTTTTACGCGCTCGACCGAATGATTATGAGCTTGGAACTGGCAGGTGTTTTTAAAAAAATATCAGGATTAATTGTTGGCGGAATGACCAATATGGGCGATGAAAAAGACAATAAACAATACGAAGAAAGCTTCGATGAATTTACCTATCAATTAATTTCAGACAGAATTTCAAAATACAAGTTTCCGGTAGTTTTTGGCTTTCCAAATGGTCATATCAAAGACAACCGACCGCTGATTATCGGTGGAAATGTGAAGGTAAAAGTTGAGGATAAGGTTAAGATTGAGTTTTAAGAATAAATTATTTTAAAAATAAGGTGATTTTAACTCACAAACACTAAAACCCTCAAATCCCAACAATGGCTTCACACAACGATTTAGGAAAGAAAGCAGAAGATCTTGCAGCAGAATTTCTACAGAAAAACGGCTATAAAGTCTTAATAAGAAACTTCCGTTTTCAAAAAGCGGAAATAGACATCATTGCTGAAAAAGATAATTTAATTATTATTACAGAAGTAAAAGCACGTTCAACAGATGCTTTTATGTTGCCTCAGGAAGCCGTTAACAAAAGGAAAATTTCATTAATAGTCTCCGCAGCGAACAATTATCTGGAAGAATTTAATAAAAACCAGGAAGTAAGATTTGACATAATTTCTGTTCTTCCGGATGAAAAAGGAAGATTAGTTATCGAACATATTCAGGATGCTTTTGAAGCATTCGATGCCAATTGAATAATGCACAATTTAATAATGTACCAGTTTACCAATGATTGTAATCTTGTTAAATTATTAAGATCGCTATATTAAAGATTTATAATTTTTATGAAAACAATATTAGTGACCGGAGCCACTTCCGGAATAGGAAAATCCACTGCAGAGCTTCTTGCAAAACAAGATAACAGAGTCGTTATTTGTGGAAGGAGATCTGAAGTTTTGGAGTCTTTAAAAACAGAA
This sequence comes from Chryseobacterium sp. IHB B 17019, assembly GCF_001456155.1. Taxonomy (NCBI): domain Bacteria; kingdom Pseudomonadati; phylum Bacteroidota; class Flavobacteriia; order Flavobacteriales; family Weeksellaceae; genus Chryseobacterium; species Chryseobacterium sp. IHB B 17019. The sequence continues at coordinate 3,696,366 of NZ_CP013293.1, forward strand.
CTTTCTGCTTTCACCGAAATATTTAGTTTAAAGTTTGATGTCAGGAATCTGGAGGAAGTTGAAACTGCCATTAATTCGCTTCCGGAAGAATGGAAAAATATTGATGTTTTGATTAACAATGCAGGAAATGCACACGGTTTAGACCCTCTTTCTGCAGGCAAAACCGACGATTGGGACTCTATGATCGACGGAAATGTGAAAGGGCTTTTATATGTTTCCAAAATGATTATTCCTGGAATGAAAGAAAGAAACTCCGGACATATTGTGAATATCAGCTCGATTGCAGCGAGACAGACTTATGCAAACGGAGTTGTGTATTGTGCGACCAAAAAAGCCGTCGATGTTATTTCCGAAGGAATGCGTTTAGAATTAACCGAATTCGGTATTAAGGTTACCAATATTCAACCTGGAGCTGTTGAAACGGATTTTTCTTTGGTTAGATTTAAAGGAGATAACGAAAGAGCAGCAACAGTGTATGCAGGGTATGAGCCTTTAAAAGCCGAAGATATTGCAGATTCTATCGCGTATTGTGTGAATGCTCCGAAACATGTCTGTATTTCTGATATGACGATTTACCCGACAGCTCAGGCGGAACCAAGAACGATTTACAGAAAATAGTTTCGAAATTATGGCTTAAATTTGCAGAATGTTTAGCATTTTATTCATTGATAAATTGCTATACTGTTAAATTGTTACATTAAAAAAATGAAAATTTTATATCTCGAAACATCTTCAAAAAACTGCTCGGTAGCTATTTCTGAAAATGAAAAGCTGCTTTGCTTGACGGAAGAGGTTTCTGAAAACTATAAGCAGTCCGAAAGTCTCCACACTTTTGTAGAATGGGCTTTGGAAGGCGCCGGAATTTCAATGAAGGATATTGAGGCCGTTTCTTTGGGCAAAGGGCCTGGTTCATATACAGGATTAAGAATTGGTGCTTCTTCTGCAAAAGGCTTTTGTTATGGGCTAAAAGTTCCATTGATTGCCGTGAATTCTTTAGAAAGCATGATTGAGCCTTTTTTAGGGCAAAACTATGATTTTGTAATCCCAATGGTGGACGCAAGGAGAATGGAGGTTTATACAGCTGTTTATGATGGGAAAACCGGAGATGAGATCTCTGAAACGGAAGCTAAAATTTTAGATGAAACTTCTTTTGAAGAATTTAAAAATAAAAAAATACTTTTTGTAGGAGACGGCGCGAAAAAAGCAAAGGACATTTTACAGCTTCCAAACGCTGAATATAATGAAAGCATCTACCCTTCTGCTCAGTATTTAATCAAAAAAACTATTGAAAAAATTGATAAAAAAGAGTTTGAAGACGTTGCATATTTCGAACCGTTTTACCTCAAAGAATTTCATGGAGTAAAGAAAAAGAAACCGTCAGATTCTATTGACTAAAAAATAAAAGGTATAAAAAAAGCGAAGAATTAATCTTCGCTTTTCTTTTTTATTGAGGTTTTGCGGGTATTGAACCCGGATTTTGTAAAACATTAGTTAGGATTCTTTGGCGGGCGGTTAGTATTACCGCTGGACGGCTGTACTTGTTGAGGGTTGTTCATCATCTGGCTGTTATTAGCTGGATTTTGAGGAACACCGGAATTGTTCAGCTGTGTCGGATTCTGTGGCACATTATTGCCCAAATTTCCAGGATTCTGAGGCACATTATTTCCTTTATTATCCGTAGGCTGGAAGTTGAGTTCAGACTTCAGGTAATTAAGCATTTCCTTGGCCTTTTCTCCTTCCGGAGTTTTGGTATAATTCAAAGCAATCTGTTCCAGCTGGAGGATCATTACCTCTTTCCCACTCGATTTCCCTGCATTGAAGGCATTTAATAAATATAATTTAGGGACTAAAGCATCTTTAGGATATTTCTGAATCGTTTGATCTATAATTTCCCTACTTTCCCCGAATTTCTCAGATTCATACAACGCAAAAGCCTGTTTATACTGGCTTTCAACATCTACAGAAGATTTTACGAAGCTGGTATTCTTAGGATTTCTCGCAAATTCTGCATAAGAAGTATATGGATAATCCGTCAGTAAAATCTGTTTTGCCCTTTCTGCAATCTGTGGATTTTTCTCATAATTCATCGCGAAGATTTCATACAAAGCCTGCAGCATTACCTTTTCTTCCGGCTTTACATCCACCAGATCATACAATGTTTTGGTAGCTAAAGGAGTATTTGTAAAGTAATTCTGATACATTACGCCTAATCCCAGAGAAGCGGTATCTCTGTCCTTTTTCAATTGGCCTAATTTGGTTGCATCTGTAGGAATTTGTTCAATATAAAAAGCAGGCTCAAAACGTCTTGGATTTGGGACATCGGTTGTTCCTAAAGCCTCATTTTTCATGTCTTCAATCGTTGCCATTTTTTTAGAAAAACGCCAGTTATCAACCAGGGCTCTTTCTCCCCAGGTCTGCTTAAACGTAGAAGTTCCTTTGCTTACAGTTCCGGTATTTGAGAAATAAAAACCTCTTGTTGCCACTCCGAAATCTTCAAAAGAACTTGAGCTGTTGGCAAAAATTGAATTTGCATTGTAAACTCCTGTATCAAACCCTTTGCTTCTTTCCGCACGTCTTCTTTCCAGTTCTTCCCTTTCTTCTTTTGCTTTTATTTTTGCAATATATTTTGTGAAAAAGTCGGTTTTCTGCTCAGTACTCATTTTAGCTAAATTCAGAATACTGTCATTTTTTTTAATTAAATAATAGTTTCTTGAGATTTTTTTAATGTAAGTTGATTGGTCAGCTAAAAGAACTTTTGAAGGTTCATACGTCATTACAGCCAATGCAGAATCATAATAAGCTCCTGCCCCGATATAATCATTTTTGTCCAAGTACCCCTTTCCTATTTCATAATAAGCCAGACCACGAACCTGTGGATCCGAAACTTTTTCTTTCAGAGATTTTCTGAAATATTCCTGAGCCTCGTCCTTTTTTCCGGCTTTATTGGCCATTAAGCCTAGTGCATAGTAAAATTCGTTCTTTCTCGAGCCATAAGTTCCTTTTTTACTGATGTCTTCAAGATATTTTTTTGCGCCGCTGTAATCTCCTTTTCCGTTAAAAGTTTTTGCAATTTCGATTTGCGATTTTACCTCAAATTCAAAATCATTGGCATATTTATAAGCAGCCATAAAACTTTCTCTAGCTCTTTCGTTCTGTCCGATATTTTCCAACACCTGTCCTCTCAGGTATGCAATTCTGCTTTTCAGTTTTCTGTTGGAATTCAGTTCAAAAGCGCGGTCAAGCTCTTTTACGGCTTCTTCTTTTTTATCTGCATCCAAATAAGCTTCAGCCTGATAAATGCTTAAAAGCTTATCATAGTCTTTGCTTATTTTTTCACTTTTTAATTTATTGAAAACATCCTGAGCCTTATGATAATCTTTTACCTGAGCGTAGGCTAAACCTTGATAAACTTTAGCCAAAGGAAGCCTTTTATCATCTTTCATGTGGGTGAAAACGTAATTTAAAGCATCTAAAGCTTCCAAAGATTTGCCTCTATAGATTCGTGCCTGGGCCAGAATCATATAAGCTTCAAAAATCTGTTTGTTTTGCTCTTCACCATGCTTGATGACAGAATATTTATTAATTGCTTTTAAAGCTTTTGCCTCTGCAATTTCTAAAGTTGTTGCCCCTTTCTGTTCCGGCTGATTGGGATCAGCTCCCACACCGTTTGTTCCAGACAAAGTGTTATTGCCCGGATTTCCAGGCATTCCTGGCGGCATTCCCGGAGGACCATTTTTACCGTTATTGGGATTATTCTGGGCAGGTCTGTTTACTTCAGCCATTTTCATGGAATTTTCGGCAAAAGCCTGTGACTGACCAAGATCACTTCCCAAAGGTTGATCCTCATAGGTGAGAATAGGAATATAAGGTGCATAAAAATTGTCCTTATGACCTTTATCTCTTGTTTCAAATTCGCTGTTTAACGCATCTTTTGCATTAAAAAGGGTATTGTAGTATGTGGAAAATCCTTTCATGAACTTCGATCTCTGATCCGGCCTCTTGGTTTTTGTGGCACAAGAAGCTACGATACAAAGCACTAAAAGGAATAAAATATTCTTTTTCATTATTTCAATATAACTCGCTAATCTACTTTTTATTATCAGTAGGATAGATGATTTTGTAAAAATAATAAAATTTTGTATTGAAACTCTTTATATTTCTTTCAAAATTTTGTAAACCAAATGGGTAGGCAATCCCATAATGGTATAAAAGCTGCCATTCATCTTCTTAATCTTCGCCATTCCCAGCCATTCCTGGATGCCGTAGCTTCCTGCTTTATCGAAAGGTTTGTAATGTTGAATGTAATACGCTATTTCATCATTTGTAATTTCATCAAATTCTACTTCTGCAACATCGGTTTGTGTGATGGTTTTATCTAAAGTTTTAATCGTAATTCCGGTATAAACCTGATGTGTTTTCCCTGAAAGCATTTGTAGCATTGCTTTTGCATCCTCTTCATTTTTCGGTTTTCCAAGAAACTGATTATTAATGGCTACAACAGTATCAGCTGTCAGTAAAACCTCACCTTCTTCCAGTTTTCTGAATGCCTCTGCTTTTAATTCAGATAAATAAGCTGCGGACTCTCCCACTTTGATATGGTCGGGAACGATTTCCTCACAGTCGATTTTCACGACTTCAAAATCGAAGCCTAAACTGGACAATAATTCTTTTCTTCTGGGAGATTGTGATGCTAATAATAATTTCATTTTCAATTAATTAAACTGATTGTGTGTTATCATCATGCCATTTTCCCTGAACTTTCATGACCTGCTCAATGACATCTCGCACGGCCCCACTTCCTCCTTTTTTAGGTGAAATGTAATTTGAAATTTCTTTGATTTCCGGAACGGCATTTTCCGGACAAGTCGCAATCGCGGAGTTTTCCATAATGTGCAGATCCGGAATATCATCTCCCATTGTTAAGATTTCTTCGTTTTTAAGATTATATTTCGCCTTAAAATCTTCAAAATCGATCATTTTATCTGGTGATTTAGGATAATAATCTTCAATTCCGAGATAATTGATCCTGTGTTTTACCATTTCATCATTCCCACCGGTGATTACCCCGATTAAATAATTGTTTTTTAAGGCTTTAACGACCGCATAGCCGTCCAAAACATTCATTACTCTCGACATGTTTCCTCCGGGCATTAAATAAATGCTTCCGTCCGTGAAAACCCCGTCTACATCGAATACAAATGCTTTTATATCTTTTAATTTCTCTTTATAGCTCATACATTTTCTGAATAGAATGATTCATTGTTTTGTAAATTTCAAGACTTTCGTCTTTTAGTAATTGCTCATGTAATTCCAATATCCGTTTGTCGTTTCGCACAGCCGGGCCGGTTTGTGCTGATTTAGGATCTATTTCATGAATTTTCTGTACCGTTTCATCAATTAACGGTAAAAAATATTCAAACGGAATTTCCTGGGAATCCGAAATTTCTTTTGCCCTAGAAAAAAGATGATTGACAAAATTGCAGGCAAAAACAGCCGTTAAATGAATATATTTTCTCTTTTCATAAGTGCTTTCCATTACATTTCCTGAGATTTTGGAAGCTATTTCAAAAAGGAATTTTTTATCTTCTTCATTTTCAGCTTCTATAAAAAAAGGAATTTTTTCATATTCCAGCTCTTTTGATTTAGAAAAAGTTTGAAGTGGGTAAAAAATTGATTTTCTGTACTCTCCTGTCAGAATTTCTTTCGGAAGCGAACCGGAAGTATGGGCAACCAGACTGTCTTTTTTAGTAATTAACTGAGATACATTTTCCACAGAATTGTCGCTTACACAGACGATGTATAAATCTGCGTCCTTTAGTTTTTCCGTCGAGTACGGAATTTTTAACGCTGAAGAAATTTGATTTAATTCTTTTTCATTCCTTCCAAAAATCTGGGCTAAAGGAATGTCATTCAGAACAAAAGCTTTGGCCAGATGAAAGGCTACATTTCCGGAACCGATAATTACAATTTGCATATAACAAAGATAGGTTTTTGTGATGAGTTTTTTATGAGGGAAGTTTGCGACGGAAATATGCGGCAGAAATAAAACAAATCTTTGCGAACCCAGCGTTTTATACTAATTTCATTAAAAAGTATCTGAAAATTCTTATATTTTGAATATATTGGACTGAAAATTGAAGGAGTAATTTAACTTTCAGTTATTTTTGTAATCCAAAACAATGAAAGCATCTTATGAAGATTAAGGACGCGGAAATTATTTCGTTGATGCAAAATCCACGGACTCTCGAAAAAGGAGTTCGTGCCTTGATGGATGCTTATCAAAGTAGATTGTATTGGCACATACGGAGAATTATTGTGGATGGAGATCTTGCTCAGGATACATTGCAGGAGACTTTTATTAAAGCTTATCAGAATTTTCACCAGTTTAAAAATGATAGCCAGCTGTATACATGGCTGTACAGAATTGCTACCAACGAAGCGCTGCAGCAGGTGAACAAACTGAAAAAAATGCAGAAAACGGATGAAGACCCGGAATATTATATGCAGAATTTGGTGGCAGATAATACGGACGGAAATGCAGAAGAAATACAGATCTTACTACAGAGCGCCATACAAAGCCTGCCGGAAAAGCAGAAACTGGTATTTATGATGCGGTATTATGATGATTTGCCTTACGAAGAAATCTCGAAAATTGTAGAGATGTCGGTAGGGACTTTAAAAACGAATTATCATTATGCCAAACAAAAGATAGAAGAATATATTAAAGAAAATTACGAGAGATAATTTTTGAAAAAACAGAGATGAAAGAGTTCGATATAGAAAAACTTGAACGTAAAAACATTTACACAATTCCTGATAATTTGTTTGAAAATATTCAGCAAAATGTGATGAATGATTTACAAGCTAGGAAAAAAGCACCTATCTTCAAATTAAATTGGGGATATGCTGCTGCGGCGTCATTAGCTTTGATTTTTGGGGCGACTTTTGTTTATAATTTAAACAATGATTCAACAAAAGACCAGACGGATTCTCAGACATCTTATGCTGTAAATAACCAGAAAACAAAGACAGAGAGCGAAATCGCCTATGAAACTTTAAAATCTGATTTAACTTCTGTTGAAAACAACAATCAAACAGGTGAAAGTCAGAATAATAAGAAGCCTATCTATGTGCAGGATAACCAGGCAGATAAGACAAGGGCTGAGATGAAAACTCAAACAGTAAAACCTGCTTCCAAAAAAACGGAAGCTCAGATGAACGAATATTTGGATTCTTTTACAAACTCTGAAATTTCAGAATTGGCTAGCAATTCAACGCAGGACGTTTATTTGGATTTATATAATTAATGAGAAAGATGAAAAAGATATTATTTACACTTTTAATTATTTATGGTTTTGGACTGAACGCCCAAAGGACAGATTATGACTGGAAGAAGATGGACCCTAAACAAAGAAAAGAAGTAATAAACAATCTTTCTCCGGAAGAAAGAAAGGCGCTTCTTACTAAGTTCAGGAACAATATGGTGATGGAAAATCTGAATATTGACCCAAGCGACAAAACTGAATTTACAGAAATTTATAATGAATATCTGGAAAGTCAGAAGCAGATAAAAAGTCAGTTCAATTCCAATTTTAATCCTGAAACTTTGTCAGATGATGAGGCTAAAGCCAAACTTCAGCAAAGCTTTGATGTTGGACAAAAGTTATTAGATAATAGAAAAAAATACGCTGATAAAATGCAGCAGGTAATTCCTTGCCAAAAAGTCTTGAAGCTGTTTCAATCTGAGGGAATGATGAGAGATAAAATGAACGAAAGAAAGCCTCACGGAAACAAAAATGACGCTCCGAGACAAAGACAAAACCCATAATAGTTTATTTTTTTAATGTTGGACGACTCTTGCAATTTATTTGTGAGGGTCGTTTAATTTTAAATGAATTTGTATTTTTGCGGCAATTTTTAAACATAAATTATGAAGAAAATACTGGCATTCATTCTGTTTTCTGTGCTTATTTCTGCTCAAAAAGTTGAGCTGATCAAGCTTGACCAGAATATTAAGGACAAAAACGGACGTACAAAATCCCTTACTTTTGTTGATAACAGAACGGATAAAACAATAGGTACAATTACAGATAAAGATGAAACGGCGGAAATAAAATTTGCTGATGAGAATCTGAAAAGCCACATTGAAAGCAGGTTTCTGAATGATAATAAGAAATTAGGAAATACAGACATTGTTGTCATGCTGGAAGAACTTAAAGTATATGATGAGCAGGATAGAAACAAAGATTTTCCTTATGCAAAACTGAAAATAAGAATTTCGAGTTTTTTAAAAAGAAATGACAAATATTATTTTATTAATCGTTTTGACAATGTGATTGTTTGTAATCCGAAAATAACATCTCATGCTCAAAGATATTTGGTTCCAAGAATTTCTGATATCATCACAGAATTTATTAAGGCCTCTTATTCCAACACAATTTCCGGATCATTTATTCCTGAAAGTGAGATCAATAATTACAATGAATATTTAGGCAAAAATTATAAAGCATTTAATAATCCTGAACTTAAGGATGGAGTTTATACCAGTTTTAAAAGTTTTTATAATCAAGAACCCAATGCAGATTATTCTACTGAAAAAAATAGAAAAGGTAAGGTTGTACGATTAATGCAAAACGGCATACAGACGTCTTTGTCCGAGATGTATTGTTATGTAGAAGGTGGAAAGGCATATAAACTAACACCTGTTGGTTTCGATGAAATGAAGAAGGATAAAAAAGGATTTTCAATTTTTAGCTCCAGAGTCAATCTTTTTGCTGAGAATAAAGGGGGAGGAGCCATGGTTGGTGCTATTGCAGGAGGAGTTGTAGGCGCTTTGATAGGTGCGGCAATAGATTCTGCGTCAAACTCAAATAGTGGGGCCATGAATGGAATCGGCTATAAATCTACCATAGAATCCTATGTTTATATAGATTCTCTGACCGGAGGATACATTTTCACAAAATAAATGTTTGAAATTTATAATGATTTTTTGAATGAATAAAATAACAGCTCTTACAAATCTTTGTGAGAGTTTTTTTATGTTGAACTAATTCATATTTTTGAAAAAATTATAAATTGATGAAGCAAATTTTCATATTACTGTTGTTTTCTGTGAAATTAATGGCGCAGGAAAAGGAAACCATAAACCTGTCAAAATCTATTAAAGACGATAAAAAATCCATTAAAACTTTTACGGTCATTGATCAAAGACCAAATAAGGATATCGGATCTGTCATGTATCACAAAGATCAGGTAAATGTTGTTTTTGAAAACAACGCAGAAAAAGATATCACAGACTGGTTCTACAAAAATAATCCGGTAAGAGGAAATGATAACTTTGTTTTGTTATTAGAAAATATAGAAATAACAGAAGATAAAAAAGAAAAGTCTTCAATTGGAAAATTAAACCTGAGAGCAAGCACTTTCATTAAAAGAGATGATGGGTATCATTTTGTTTATAGGATAGATACAGTCGCAACAGTTTCATCACGCACTACGCCGTATTTAGCACAAAGTTTGGCAAAAAAAACAACACTTATTTTTACGGATTTGTTTAAAAGTTCTTATAAATTAAAACCATGGGAATATAGTATTTCAGAAAATGACCTTCCAAATTATACTTCTTTATTAAAAGATAAGCTTGATATTTTAAAAACAGAAACTTTAAAAGATGGTGTGTATAAAGATTACTATAGTTTTTTCACGCACAATCCTGAACCGGGTTTTATTATTGAAACCAATACAAAAGGAATCGTAACAAAAGCGGTTAACGGAGAGAAAAAAGAGCCTATAAGAAACTTTTATGCATTTGTTCATAATGGAATTCCGTTTAAGGTAATTCCTGTGGGTTATGTTGAAATTTTCAGGGATGATCAGGGGCTTTTTATTGAGGTTAAAAAAGAAGAACTTTTCCCCGAATCTAATTCTTCTTTTATTATGATTGGCGGAGGTATTGCAGGTTTGATAGGAAGTGTTGCGGCTAATGTGGCCATTGCAGCCATTGACGCGGGTGCGGCAAAAAAAAGAAGAGCTATGGCAGGGACCGAAGTCTCATTAGATCCTTTCACAGGGCATTATATCTTACCCGAAAACTTTGGTAAAACTAAATAATAGAATAAAAAAGAGAGACAACTGTCTCTCTTTTTCTTTATTTTTTGTCTTTAGAATAAGAGTAAGGAAAATCTTTTTCATTCGTTCCCCGATCTTTATTCGGTTGAGGAGACATATCAAATTTCAGGGTTGCGCCTTTCATTAATTCATGATGACTTAGCCAATTTTTAGAATATTTTTTTCCATTAAATTGTAAGGAATTCACATATCTGTTTTCTTCGCTGTTATTATCAGCTTTAATTTCAAGAGTTTTTCCATTTTCCAGATTAATTGTTGCTTTTCTAAATAAAGGAGCGCCCAAAACATACTGATCCGTCGCCGGAGTTACGGGATAAAAACCAAGTGCCGAGAAAATATACCAGGCCGAAGTCTGTCCGTTATCTTCATCGCCGCAATATCCATCAGGTGTTGGCTGATACAGGCGGTTCATCGTTTCGCGAACCCAATATTGTGTTTTCCAGGGCTCTCCGGAATAATTATACAAATAAATAATATGTTGAGCCGGCTGATTTCCGTGAGCATATTGTCCCATATTCGCATTTACCATTTCCTGAATTTCGTGGATTGTTGAACCATAATAAGAGTCATCAAAAATAGGAGGTAACTCAAAAATCTGATCTAATTTTTTTGAAAAATCCTTTCTTCCGCCCATTAATTTGGCCAATCCTTCAATATCCTGAAAAACCGACCATGTGTAATGCCACGAATTACCTTCCGTAAAAGCATCACCCCATTTGAAAGGATTAAAAGGTGCTTGAAAGCTGCCATCCTGGTTTCTTCCGCGAGCCAGTTTTGTCTCTGGATCAATTACTTTTTGGAAATTTTGGGAACGCCTGTAATATTCTCCCCATTCAGATTCCGGTTTTCCAAGGGCTTTTCCTAATTGGGCAATCGCAAAATCATCGTAAGCATATTCCAATGTTCTTGCAGTATTTTCATTGATTTTCACATCATAAGGTACGTAACCCAGCTTTTTATAATACTCAATTCCCAGTCTTCCAGTCGCCTCCGGACCTTCATTATTTGCGCCGTGAAGCAACGCCTGATATAAAGTTTCAATATCATAACCCCGCAAGCCTTTCATGTAGGCATCCGCCACCACAGAAGCAGAATTATTTCCAATCATAATATTTGAATAAGAGGGACTTGACCATTCCGGAAGCCAGCCGCCTTCTTTATAATCGTTGATTAAGCCTTTCTGCATTTCAACATTAATGCTTGGATAAACCAGATTTAAAAAAGGGTAGAGTGCCCTGAAAGTGTCCCAAAAACCGGTTCCCGCAAAACGATAACCAGCCTCAGTTTTTCCTGAATACGGACTGTAATGCACAACTTCCCCCGCTTTGTTAATTTCATACATTTTATGTGGAAAGCAAAGCATTCGATATAAGGAAGAATAGAAAGTCCGCATCTGATCGATGGTTCCGCCCGCAACTTCAACTCGTTTTAATTTTTCATTCCAGGCTAATTTTGCTTTTTTATAAGTTTCATCAAATGAATCTTTGCTTAATTCTCTTTGTAAATTTAATTCTGCCTGTTCTAAACTGATAAAAGATGAAGCAATTCTCAAATTTACTTTTTCGCCTTTTTTTGTTGCAAAACCGACCACTGCACCGCAATGATCTCCTGTAATTTTCAATGCATCTTTTACAAAATCTTTATCTTTCCATGTTGAATATTTCGTGAAAGGTTTATCCGCATAAATCACAAAATAATTCTTAAAACCAACCAATTTTCCTCTTGAATATTTTGTTGAATATCCCACAATTTTATTCTGAGAAGGAATAATAGTAATGCTTGAACCTTTATCAAAAGCATCCACCACAAACCAAGAATCGTTGGAATCCGGATATGTTAAACGCATTTGTGCAGCTCTTTCAGTCGGAGTTATTTCGGCCGTTACATTGTGATCAGCCAGATAAACACTGTAATAATAAGGTTTTGCAACTTCTGATTTATGGGAAAACCAACTTGCTCTTTCTTCTTCATTAAAACGCATTTTTCCCGTCACAGGCATGATTGAAAACATTCCGTAATCGTTCATCCAGGGCGATGGTTGATGCGTTTGTTTTATTCCACGGATTTTGTCTGCATCGTAAGTGTATTGCCATCCGTTTCCGTTTTTTCCGGTTTGCGGTGTCCAAAGGTTCATTCCGTGGGGAACAGCGACGGCGGGATATGTATTTCCATTCGATAAAGAAGGTTTTGAAAGGGTTCCTATTAACGGATTTACAAATTCTTCGGGATTTTGCGGTGCGTTTTCAACCCATTGAGATTTCAACAGGGTTAAGGGAATAATTAAAAGGAATAAAAGAACTTTTTTCATGAATTTAAAATAAGTTTTGGCTTTCTGTAAAGATTTTAATGTGAAAAGTTAAAAATTTTTATTAGTAATGACAAGCTACAATAAATAACAAGGAACTTTGAGCGGTGAAAATTCCCCTCCTCTGGAGGGGTGGCGAAAATTCGAAAGAATTTTTGACGGGGTGGTTTAACAAGTGAATTTTGCTTCGCAGTGATTAGAAAGTCCTAAAAATTCACAATTCACTTTGTACTGCCGCACTTCCTAGCCCCGATAGGAACGGTTACCCCACAGCAAGAATTGGATTAGCTTTGGCGCGAGGAGTAAAAGTGGATAGCGGGAAACAGCTTCTAAAAAATAAATTTTCACCCAATAAAATAAGAATTAGAAATTCCCTCGCATTTTCTTATCTTTGCAAATTACAAGGTTCTTAAATGAAAAACATACGAAATTTTTGCATAATCGCCCATATCGACCACGGTAAAAGTACTTTGGCGGATCGTCTTTTGGAGTATACCAATACGGTGACTCAGAGAGAATTACAATCTCAGACACTTGACGATATGGATTTGGAGAAAGAGCGTGGGATTACGATCAAATCTCATGCGATCCAGATGGATTATGAATATAAAGGAGAAAAATATATTTTAAATCTGATTGATACACCGGGACACGTAGATTTTTCTTACGAAGTTTCCCGTTCAATTGCTGCTTGTGAAGGAGCGCTTCTTATTGTAGATGCTGCTCAAAGTATTCAGGCACAGACTATTAGTAATTTGTATTTGGCGTTGGAAAATGATTTGACAATCATTCCGATTTTGAATAAAATTGACCTTCCTTCCGCAAATCCAGAAGAAGTAACAGATGAAATTATGAATTTGATCGGTTGCGAATATGAAGATGTACTAAGGGTTTCCGGGAAAACAGGAGAGGGTGTTCTTCATTTGCTGGAGCAGATTGTGGAAAGGATTCCGGCTCCGGTGGGAGATCCGGATGCACCGCTTCAGGCTTTGGTTTTTGACTCTGTTTATAATCCTTTCAGGGGAATTGAGGCTTACTTCAAAGTGGTAAACGGAAGTATTTCTAAAAACGAAAAAATTAAATTCTTTGCAACAGGAAAAGAATATGGAGCAGATGAGGTTGGTACTTTAAAACTGAAACAGGTTCCAAAGAAAACCGTTCATTGTGGAGATGTAGGATATCTGATTTCGGGGATCAAAGATGCCCGTGAAGTAAAGGTAGGAGACACCATTACGTCTTTTGAAAATCCTGCTCCGGGACCGATTGAAGGTTTTGAAGAAGTAAAGCCGATGGTTTTTGCAGGAATTTATCCTATTGATTCTGAAGATTTTGAAGAATTAAGATTCTCTCTTGAAAAATTAAGATTAAATGACGCTTCTTTAGTTTTCGAACCGGAAAGTTCTGCTGCTCTAGGCTTTGGTTTCCGTTGCGGATTCCTGGGAATGCTTCACATGGAAATTGTTCAGGAACGTCTTGACAGAGAGTTTAATATGAACGTGATCACCACGGTTCCGAACGTTTCTTATTTTGGATATACTAAAAAAGAACCGGATGTTCCGATTTTGATCAACAACCCATCCGAAATGATGGATCCGTCAACAATGGACAGAGTGGAAGAGCCTTTCATTAAAGCTTCTATCATTACAAAATCTGATTTCGTAGGTGCTGTAATGACTTTATGTATCGAAAAAAGAGGAGAGATCGTAAACCAAAGTTATCTGACATCTGAAAGAGTTGAATTGATCTTCAACATGCCTTTGGCTGAGGTTGTTTTTGATTTCTATGACAGGCTAAAATCTATTTCTAAAGGGTACGCTTCATTCGATTATCACCCAATCGGATTCAGGGCTTCCAAGTTGGTGAAAATGGACATCCTGATTAATGGGGATATGGTAGATGCATTATCTTCTTTGATTCACGATTCTAATGCTTATTACATCGGTAAAAGGATGTGTGAAAAGCTTCGTGAGCTGATTCCTAGACAACAGTTTGATATTGCTGTTCAGGCGGCTTTGGGAGCGAAAGTTATTGCAAGAGAAACCATTAAGGCTTTAAGAAAAGACGTTACCGCAAAATGTTACGGTGGGGATATTTCCAGAAAGAGAAAATTATTGGAAAAGCAGAAGGAGGGTAAGAAAAAAATGAAGCAGATTGGTAGAGTAGAAGTACCGCAATCCGCGTTCATGGCAGTTTTGAAACTTAACGATTAAACCATAAAAAAGACCGATAAATTTTATCGGTCTTTTATTTTTCAAATATTTCTCTGCTTCTCCATGAGATTTCCCTGGATGACTAATGCTCCTAATCCGAGGATAACTTCAGCAATTCCTAAAATTCTCACAAGATTGGGTCCGCAGACTATACATTCCGGTTCTGGGAAAGGTTTTTTCCCTACTACAATAATTAAAACGCCGCCAATAATAATGATGACTACAATAAAGATTCTTAATAATGCTTTCATGATGGTATTGTTAGTTTAATGCCTACTTTTCAGGTTTTCGGCAGTACCTTTTGTTTATACCAAAATTGATGATAACTATCAAGCAATCAATAAGTAAAATCACTATTTTACGACAGTAATTTCACTGTAAATTATTTTTTACGGGTGTATTTTATTTCCATTGTTTTGTATTCTTTTCCTGTTTTTGAGTCAGGGCCGTACATTTCCATGATCTGGGTATTATCATCCACAAATGTAAAAACTTCTCTTACGTCACAGTCTTTTCCGGGTCTTGAAGGATCAGTCATTTTTCCTTTGAATTCAATGGATTTTTTAGCTGCATCCCAATCGCCTTCTGTGTGCATAATTCCAGTCCCCATATTATCAACCCATGTGCTTACAAACTTTTTCTTTGCGTTGTCGTAGCCTACAATACTCATGCCTTCGAACGGCATTCCCATAAAGTTTCCTTTATGTTCGCTTACCTGATAACGTCCGTCAAAAATCATCTTATTGGTCGCTTCAGATTTACTCGTCATCGGTTTTCCTCCGGCTTCCATCCACATTGTGGTTTCGCCTGTCCACATTCCGTCAGATTTTGCCAGCATTTTTTGCATCTCTCCTGGAGTTGCATAATCCATCCATGCTTTGGTTGCCGTTGCAGAATCTACAGGCTTCCATTCCGTTGAATCTGTTGTTTTAGAATCTGAGTCCGCGGCAGGCTTTCCTTTTTCACAGGCTACAAAAAGAAGTGCGGTACAAGCTGCGAATAATAAATTTTTCATAATAGTTTCATTTTAAGTTGTTTATAAAAGTAATGAAATTTTCTTTGCAAAGAATTATTATTTTAATATTGATGTTGACCGTCCTAAATTGTAACTTTGTGTAATCGTAACGCAAATCAATTATGAAATCTCCCCATAAAATACAGGATATAAAAGTTGCTGTAGACGCAGTTATTTTCGGTTATTTTGATAAAAAAGATCTGCAAATCCTTTTGATTAAGAGAAATATTGAACCTTTCAAGGGAGGTTGGGCTCTTCCGGGCGGACTTGTTTTGGATGATGAGAATCTGGACGATGCCGTAAAAAGGGAATTGCATGAAGAGGCAGGCATAAAGCCGGATTTTTTGGAGCAGCTTTACACTTTTGGTAATGTTGGTCGTGATCCGAGGAATAGGGTGGTTTCTGTGGCTTATTTAGGGCTTGTGAATCCATCTTATCATGAACTTTTTGCAGATTCTGATGCCGATGATGCACAATGGTTCAGTGTCAATAGCCTTCCAAGCCTGGCTTTCGATCACCAAAGCATAATTGATATTGCCTTAAAAAGACTTCGTACAAAAATTCAATATCAACCAATCGGGTTTAATCTTCTCAATGAAGAATTTCCTTTTTCAGACCTTGAAAACCTTTATAAAACAATCATCGGGCAAGAAATTGACCGTCGGAATTTCCGCAAAAAAATAATGAGCTACGGACTCCTAAATGAAACTAATAACGTTAAAAAAGAAGGCAGCGGCAGACCGGGAAAATTGTTCACTTTTAATCAGGAGAAATATAAAGAGCTTGAAGAACAAGGATTTTATTTTGAAATTAAATAAATTTTATCGCTGAAAATCAATTAATTATATATATTAGCGTAAAATAAACGCAAATAAATTTGGTTGATCTCTCGTGTTCTTTTAAATTTGTGTAAAAATAACGCAATTATGAAATGTACATTAAAAGATAGAATTTCTCTTGCTTTAAGATGTCTCAATGGAGTTTCTATTGGAGATGCTTTTGGAGAAAGCTTTTTTGGAGAAGAGAATTTGATGAAAAAGAACATTTATCAAAAAACTCTTCCTCAAAGTTCTCTTGATTTTACAGATGATACAATAATGTCAATCGTTATTTTTAAATCTTTACAAAAGTTTGGAGAAATTGATCAAAATTTCTTGGCACAAGAGTTTACAAAAAACTATTATTTAGATATTAATAGAGGATATGGGCCATCAATGCATCAATATTTCAGATCGATTAAACAGGGAAATTGCTGGAAAGAAATTTCTTATTCTAAATTTGAAGGACAGGGTTCTATGGGAAATGGCGGTGCAATGAGAGCGTCTGCAATTGGGGCCTATTTTTATGACGATTTAGAAAAAATTAAAATAAATGCATCTCTTTCCTGTGAAGTTACCCATGCGAATAAAGAAGCGATAGAAGGAACAAAAGCTATAGCTTTGGCAGCAGCTTTTGCCGTGCAGGAGAAAAAAAGAGGAGTAGAGTTCAGCCAAAAAGATTTTATTCTAAAAATTCAGGGTGAATTGGACGATTCCGATATGAAAAGCAAATTAAATAAAGTTCTTTATATGGATGGAAATCCAAGCATTGAATTGCTGGTAAAAACGCTTGGCAATGGAATGAAAATGACAGCTCAGGACACTGTTCCTCTTGTTTTATGGATGCTTTCAAAGTATCGAAATGACTTTGAAAAGTGCCTTTGGAATACTGTTGCAGCATTAGGTGACAGAGATACAATCTGTGCAATGGCAGGAGGAATAAGTATTCTTTGTTGTAGCGAAAATACAATTCCGGATTGGACAAAAAAAGTAGAGAAATGGGAAAAAAGCAGATTTTATGAACATTGAATTAATAAAAGGTGACATCACCAAAATAAAAACAGACGCAATCGTCAACGCGGCCAATTCATCTTTACTTGGCGGAGGTGGTGTTGACGGAGCAATTCATCGTGTAGGCGGAAAACAAATTTTGGATGAATGTATTGAAATTAGAAACAGACAAGGAAAATGTAAAACGGGGGAAGCTGTTGTTACTTCGGCCGGAAATCTTCCTGCAAAGTATGTAATACACACCGTTGGTCCTATTTGGAATAATGATGAAGAAAAAAGTTCACATTTATTAGCAAATTGCTATAAAAACTCTTTGAAATTAGCAGAAAGTCTTGATGTTAAAATCATAGCTTTTCCTAATATTAGCACAGGGGTTTATAGGTTTCCGAAAGAATTAGCTGGGAAAATTGCTGTTGATGAAATTCAGAATTTTAATTCAGAAATTATTGAAAAAGTTATTTTTGTCTGTTTTGATGAGGAAAATGAAATGATTTATAAAAAGCTTTTAAATCTTTAAACCATGAAAAAGCTCACGCTTTTAGCAATATTTATCCCAATTTCTTACCTTTTTTCACAGGAAAAAGATTCAATCACAGATGTTCGGGAGGTGGTGATTCAAAGTGAAGCCGGAAGACGGCAGGCTGTGAATTTCCACAATATCAGTCCCTCTAAAAATATTAAAAACGTTGGTCAGGAGCCATCATTCTTATTGTCGGAATCTGTTCCGTCGGTAACGGCTTATTCGGATACAGGCGGAAACAATGGCTATTCTTACTACAGAATTCGCGGGATTGATCAGACGAGAATCAATGTTGCGATTGATGGGGCTCCAATGAATGAACCGGAAGATCAAGGGTCTTATTTTTCGAATTATCCTGATATTTTTAATTCATTTGATAAAGTTCAGATTCAAAAAGGAGTGGGTTTATCGAAGAATGGAACAGCGAGTTATGGTGGAAGTATCCAGCTTTTTTCTCCAGCTTTGATGGAAAGAAATCTTGAATTCGGCGCAAATTACGGTTCTTATAATTCATTGAGGCTGTACGGAAAATATACTTCAGGAATTAAAAATAACAAAGCAATTCACATAAGATTATCAGAAATTTATTCAGATGGCTACAAATACAATTCTACTAATCATGGTCAGTCTGCCTTTATCAGCGGAGGAATTTTTAAGGATAAAAGCATCTGGAAGTTTAATGCTTTGATAGGAAATCAGAGAAATCAACTGGCTTGGTTGGGGGTAACTCAGGAGCAGATTGATAAGGATCCCAGAACAAATGGAAACAGAGATGAAAAAGACAGATTTTTCCAGACATTCTTACAGGTTTTTAACCAGACGAAATTGAGTCACTCTTCTTCTCTTCAAAGTAGTATTCATTACACATATTTGAACGGAAATTATGATTTTAACTGGAATAATTTTATCGGATTACCGGAAAATGGAGAAATTTACAACTATGCTTTTGCTTCCAATTTTTTAGGTTTTTATACTAATTTTCAAAATAAGTTTAAAAATGGAAAAATTGTATTAGGAGTTAACGGAAATATTTATCACAGAAATCATATCGGAAGCGAAATGTCTCTCGGTGAATTGTACAGAAATACTGGCTACAAAAATGATGTAAGTGCTTTTGGGCAGGCAGAATTTAAAGCAGGTAAATTTATTTTCTCTGCAGATTTTCAATACCGATTTGCAGATTTCAGGTATAAAGGAGATCTTTCAATGGAAAAATTGGACTGGAATTTCTTTAATCCAAAATTTGGAGTTAATTATTTGATTAACAATACGTCAAATGTATATTTCAGCTTAGGAAGAGTGGGGAGGGAGCCGACAAGAAATGATATTTTTGCGGGAAATGATAATTTAATGTTGGATGAAAATAATCAATTGATACTAGGAACAATTACACCGGAATATGTGAATGATTATGAGTTAGGTTATTGTTTAAATAAAGAAAAATTAAAGTTGGAATTCAATGTGTTTTACATGGATTTTAAAAATGAAATTATACTAAACGGAAATTTCGGACCAAACGGATTAGCTTTAACAAATAAGGTCGATAATAGCTATAGAATGGGTGCAGAACTTTCATTAAATTATCAAATTAATGAACATTGGAATGTGAAAAATAATTCATCTTTTGTCTTTGCTAAAATTAGGGAAGAAAACATTTCGTTTAGTCCGATATTGACGCCAAAATTTATTGTAAATCAGGAAGTAAGCTATAAAATTAAAAATATTACAGTTAACTTAAATTCAAGGTTTCAAGACAGTTCACACATGGATTTTTCTAACACCACAAAACTGCCATCTTATGTCATTTTCAATTCAGGGATTTTGTATGATTGGAAACAGTGGCAGATAGGATTTTTCGTTAATAATTTGACGAATAAAAGATATTACAATTATGGATATACAGAGGCAGATGGAACAGGAAAGTATTTTATTCAAATGCCGAGAAACTATATGGTTTCTGTAAAATTTAAAATTTTTTAAATGAAAGGTTTTGTATTTGGAAAATTTTATCCGTTTCATATCGGTCATCAAAAGATGATCGAGTTTGCCCTTGAAAAAGGAAGTGTAACGGTTTTGGTATGTCATGAAGAAAGTGAAAAAATTGATGGTAATATCAGAAAACAGTGGATTAAAGAAACATTTCCGGACAACAATAATCTGAAAGTAAAAGTTTTTAAATACAGCGAAAGAGACTTTCCGAATACTTCGGTTTCCGATTGGGAAGCGTCCAAAATCTGGAGCCAGGTTTTCAATGAATATTTTCCTGCTGAAAATTTCCTCGTGACTTCCGAAGAATATGGGGAAATGCTTTCTGTGATTATGGATATTGAGCATTTTATGTTTGATGAAAAACGTGAAAACATCCAAATATCTGCATCAGAAATCCGCACAAATGTTTTTAAAAACTGGAACTATCTGCCATTAGCCGTTCAAAAATATTTTACATTAAAAGTTGTTTTTCTAGGAACAGAATCAACAGGTAAAACAATGATGACGAATAAGCTGTCTGAATATTTTAAAGCAAATAAAGTTTCCGAAGCGGGGAGAGACTTAATTTCGGATTCCAACAAATTTGAGTTTGAAGATCTTGAGAAAGTCTATACAGAACACGCCAACAGGATTGAAAATGTAGAACATAATGAAAGTTATTTAACCCTAATTGATACCGATATTCACATTACAAAATCTTATGCTGAATTTGTTTTCGGAAGAAAATTATTCGTTCCGGAAGAAATTATCGAGAAAAATAAAGCCGATTTATACCTTTATTCAACAAAAGATGCAGAATATATTCAGGACGGGACCCGCCTTGAATTGGAAGAAAGAAACAAGCTGGATGAAAGCCACCGGAATGTTTTAAAAGAAAACAAAGTTAATTTCCTGGAGATCTCCGGAAGTTGGGAGGAAAGGGAAAAAGCAGCGATTGCTCTTATTGAAAAGTTGATTTTAAACAGAAAAGTTATTTGATAAACTAAACAAATCTCTTTGCTGAGTATAAACTGAAAGTTTACGAACAGCCCTTTCGAAATAAAAAACAGATTATCATTAAGAAATTCTTTGTGAACTTTGCGTTAAAGAACAAGAATAAATTAAAAACCAATGAAAAAATTAACCATATTAACCGGCGCAGGAATCAGTGCCGAAAGCGGAATACAAACATTCAGGGACGGAAACGGCCTTTGGGAAAATCATAATGTAACAGATGTGGCAAGTCCGGAAGGATGGAGAAAAGACAGCGCTTTGGTGCTGGAATTTTACAATCAGAGACGGCGCCAGCTGCATGAGGTTCAACCCAATGATGCTCACAGATTATTGGCAGAACTGGAAAAATATTTTGACGTTCAGATTATCACTCAAAACATTGATGATCTGCACGAAAGAGCAGGTTCTACCAATATTCTTCATCTTCACGGGGAATTGTTCAAGTCCTGTTCGAGCAACAATAAAAAGCTGATTTACGAACAAAAAGGAGATATCAATATCGGGGATAAAGCTGAGGATGGTGCACAATTGCGGCCTTTTATCGTTTGGTTCGGGGAAGATGTTCCTTTGTACGAGACAGCCCGGGAAATCGTGAAAGACTCTGATATTTTACTGGTTATCGGGACTTCTCTGCAGGTATATCCGGCGGCAGGCTTGGTTCATGAGATCAAAGATGATTGCCTTTTAATTGTTATCAATCCCAATGAAACGGGCTTCGGATACGGAGAAAGAGCTGTTGTGATGAAAGAAACAGCAACCAAGGGAATGCAGTTATTATTTGATAAATTGGTAGATCTGGCGTAATGAAACATTACAAATAATTAATGAATAAAAACGCAACCATGAACGAACAAGAAAAGAAGAAAATAAGCAAGTTTCTAAGCCTTATCCTTCGACACCAGCCGGAAACAATCAATTTAACATTGGATGAGAACGGCTGGGCAAATGTTGAGGAATTGCGATCAAAATCGGGCAATAATAAAGTATATTTCACTTTAGAACAGCTCGATGAGGTAGTGGAAACTAATGATAAAAAACGTTTTATTTTTAATGAAGATAAATCAAAAATCAGAGCAAACCAAGGGCATTCTATTGATATTGATCTGGCTTTAAAACCCCAACAGCCACCGGAATTTCTTTATCATGGAACGGCTCAAAAGAATGTTGATTTCATTCTAGAAAAAGGGATTGAGAAAAGAAGTCGGCAGCATGTTCATCTGAGCTTGGATAAAGAAACAGCAACCAAAGTCGGAATGCGCCACGGAAAACCTGTTATTCTAATGATCAGAACAGGGGAAATGTTTAATGACGGAATTTTGTTTTACCTTTCGGAAAATGGAGTCTGGCTTACAGATTTTGTGGATGCAAAATATATTTCGAGATAATTATTTCCACAGATTCACCATAAATTTGTCATTCCGTAGGAATCTATACACGAATCTTTACAAACTAACCCTTAATAATTTCTACGGGATAACAAACAGAGAAAAGTCAAGCTTTATGTTGAATTTCTTTGCTGAGTGAAACGCCTTTGCGAATGAAAAAATACAAACATTAAATAATACTTTGCGATCTTAGCGTTAAAAACAAACAATCGGTTTCCTAAAGTTTCAGTAATTTTAAAGCTCGAAATATCACTCCATGAAACTGAAATATCTTCTATTTCCATTCGCCTCATCTTTACTTTTTGCACAGAATAATTTCCAGACACCTTTTGAGAAAGGAAATGGAAATCAGACGGCTAATTATGGTGAGATGAATGCTTATTATCAAAGTTTAGCCGAGAGTTTTAATACCATTCAATACCTCAAAAAAGGGGAAGATGATAATGGGAAGCCAATTTATGTTGTTGTCTACAACCCTTTTCCTGAAAAAGATTTAAATCAATTAAGAAAAGAAAAAGCAATTCTCTTCATCAACAATGGGATTCATCCTGGCGAACCGGACGGTATTGACGCTACCATGATGTTAATGAGAGATTTAGCTTCAAAAAAAATAAAAACTCCTCAGAATTTTATCGTTGCTGCCATCTCAGCTTATAATGTAAGTGGAATGTTAAATCGCGGTTCATATTCCAGGGCCAATCAGAATGGACCGGAGCAATACGGTTTCCGGGGGAATGCAAGGAATCTCGATTTAAACAGAGATTTTATTAAAGCAGATTCAAAAAATGCGAGGAGTTTTCAGGAGATTTATCAATGGCTGAAACCTGATGTTTTTATTGATAATCATGTAAGTAATGGCGCTGACTATCAATATACTTTCACCTATATTTCAACTTTTAAGGAACGATTGGGAACCGTTTTGGGAGAATACTTTTACAATAATTACCAGGCTAAAAATCTTGAAGATTTAAAGAAATTAGGGTATGAAAGCACACCTTATGTCAATATTCACGGTGATGTTCCGGAGGTTGGTTTTGCGGCTTTTGAGGATTCCCCGAGATATTCTACAGGCTACACCTCTTTGTTTAATTCTTTGGGAACCGTTCCGGAAACACACATGTTGAAGCCTTACGGCAAAAGAGTGGATGCAACGTACAAATATATGTTGGTTAATCTTCAAAATTTAGATAAAGACTACAAAAAGATAAAACAACTTCGGGTTGATAATTTAAAACAATACCAAGCTGGAAAACCGTATGGAATTCGTTGGAAAATAGATTCTACGAAATATTCTACCATGGATTTCAAAGGATATGAAGGAAAGTATAAGTCAAGTGAAATTTCCGGAAAGCCAAGGTTGTATTATGACAGGAACAAACCTTTCACAAAGAAAATCAAATTGTTTACAACGGCAATCCCCACCGGTTACCTTACAATTCCAAAATATTATGTGATTCCGCAATCGCAATATCGTGTCATTGAAGAGTTTAAGAGAAATCGCATTCAAATGAAACCTCTTCAAAAAGACAGTACAATTGCCGTGGAATCCTACAAGATCAATGATTTTAAAACAGTTAAAAATCCTTATGAAGGCCACTATCTTCATTACGAAACAAAGGTTGATAAATCAGATAAAAATATAACATTTTCGGAAGGAGACTACATCGTTCCGACCAATCAGGAAGGCGTAAAATATATTATCGAAACCCTCGAACCGGAAGCGTTAGATTCTTTCTTCAACTGGAATTTCTTCGACGGAATATTATCTCAGAAGGAATATTATTCAGCTTATATTTTTGAAGATACTGCAGCAGAATTATTAAGAAAAGATAAAACTTTAAAACAAAAATTTGAAGCTAAAAAATCTTCCGACAAGAAGTTTGCAGATGATGGAGAAGCACAACTTGACTGGATCTACAGAAACTCTCCGTACTTCGAAGAAAAAACATTCCGGCAATACCCGATTTACAGAATTTTATAATTTTAATATTTGAGTTAGTTTATTGATTGTCAATGTCTAATTTCAGTGTTTTTCACACACGGAATTGTTGTTTTCCCTGACGTTTTTTGTTTTTTACCAGACGAAATTTGCTTTAAGTAAAACCAAATAAAACTTACATTATGGCAACTAAAAAGCATTTTTTCGTTTCATTGGAAGGCGTAGACCTTACCGATGAGCAGTTGAAAAACATTGACAGGGGAATTCAAAGTGTTGTACTTTCCGAACTTTCAAAAGTAGATAATACACAGGCTTTTTCTGCACACAGAGATTTCAGGGGGTTGGTAAAACCTCTTAGAGTAAAAGAATGGTTTCCGTGGGGAATCATCATTTTCAAACCGGGAATTGATATCCAAGGCCAGATTAAAGACCTTCAGTCTCAAATCAAAAGTTATGGAGGTTAGTTTTAATTCTTCAAAGAAGATGTGTCCCAGCTATATTGGAAAAGTTGGGGCACAGCTTTTCGGAGTCATGAACAAGGACGGGAATGTTCAGTTTATTACGCCTCTTACCGTCACAGAAGATTTTCTTGAGCTGAATAAAGATCAAAACAGCCTGGAACAACGATTCCGGTTTACAGGAAAATGTGTGGAAAAAGGTTGCGCTCAATGGAATAATGAAGAATCTAAATGTTCATTGTCACAAAAAGTTCAGAATTTTAATACAAATCAACAGGCAGAATTATTCTTTTGCCCGATTCGTTCGCAATGCAGATGGTTTTTTCAAGATGGAAAAGAAGCATGTTTTTCATGTAACGAGATTACGAGGAATATGGAAGAACTTCTTTTGAATTTAGAATGAAGAAACTCAGTTTTAATTAAAAATAAAAGACGCTTCATATAGAAACGTCTTCTTTTTATTTTGGTAAGCCTCTTTTTAAAGCAATTTCTGCTCGTTTGATGGCTACTTTCTCTTTCCAGTCCATGTATTTTTTCTTGAAACTTTTCTTCATGATATCATCAAATTTGCGCTGAACCGTAAGATTCCATAAAGAATGTGCTTTTACAGCCCAGGATTTGTCCCAGGCTCTTAGCGAAATGGAGAAGCTTCCGTCCAGATATTTCATCCAGTGCCACCATCCGGTAGGCATAAATAAAGTGTCTCCGTGCTCCAGGAAGCACTCAATTCCTTCTATGCCTTCCAGTGCCGGGAACTTTGTAAAGTCTGGGTTTTCAATATCATAATCTTCCAATGCATAGGTTGCATAAGGAAGTTGGTACAGCCTTTCCTTCCATTTGTTTTCGAATAAAATGACATGTTTTCTTCCATTAAAATGGGTATGGAAAATATGGGCTAAATCGATATCAAAATGTAGAAACGTAACGGATCCCTTTCCACCGAAAAACATAGATGGATACTTGTCTAAGAAGCCACCCATCAGTTCTTTTGGAGAAATATAATCTTCCAATAATTTTTTAGCGTGTTTTATAGGATCAAAAAAGAAAATTCTAAGATCTGTAGGCTCTCTTTGGATGAGGTCTATATAATCTGCAAATTTCATTTTAGTGGTAGGTGTATTAATGGGAGCGGCGGGGTCTGCCTTGGAACTGTCATATAACGGAACTTCCACATCTCCAACTACTTCCTTCATGTATTCCATAGTCCATTTTTGATACGCCGGCCATTTTCTTGCCATATTTTTGATCACAACGGGCCTTCTTGGTTTAAGATATTTACTTATAAATTCTTCCTGAGTAATATCATCTACAACATCTATCGGCTTTAAGTTGATTCCCATTTTTTAAATTTTAATATTACAAAATTATTAAATAAAAATATATGTTAACAAGTTTAAGCTTTTTTTAATCTATGATTCAAATTTATTTTAACAATTCAGTCTGAATTTAAAATTTTAAAAGAATAATTAAGTAATATAAAAACAAAATACCCTGCAAAAGATTTACAGGGCAAAAACACAAATTGATTGAATAAAAATTCATTCTGATGCGAAGATAAAACTTTTATTTAATAAACAAAATCGGCCAAAAGAGGATAAAATATTGACATTTTGCTTTTGTTTTTTAAAATTTTATTTAAATGAAAAATTATGCTTCATATAAGAAATAATTTATCCCTTTTTGTTGAATGATTTATTGTAAAAAAAAATTTTTATTTTTTTTCATAGCAAACAAGAGTCTCATAATTTGCTGATTTTCTTATTAATACAATTTTATTTTATTCCTGGGTTTGTGACATGATATAAGTTGATGTTGCCTTAATCAGATTATTAAAATAAGATACCCTGAAAAAATCAGGGTATCAAAACACAAATAGGAAGAAAAAATTACATCCACCGATGCTTCCAATTCCTTAAACAATAATTTAGTGATATGAAGAAAAACTCACCATCGCGAGATTTGTGCAAAACTATAGATCATTAAAAAAAATCAAAAATTAAAATGCATAAAGTTTTATTTTTTGATTAAATAAGATTGATAAAGAGAAAAACGGAGAAAAATTTTCTATCAAACAATAAATATAATGTCAGAAAATAAAGAATCTGAAAACAATCAAAAATTATCACTAAGTTTGTAGTGATAAATAGAGCTTTAACCTTTTGTGTCAAAACCAATCTTTAAAGAAGTGTAACAAAAACGTGTAAGCACTAACTAATTAAGCAAATAATAAATTATGAAAATGAAAATCTCTCTATTCCTGTTGATTTTTCTCTCCGTACTGTCTTTTGCACAAAAAACAGTTTCCGGAAAGATCACGGATGAAGATGGTGTTGCTATTCCAAGCGCGAGTGTGACCGTGGAAGAGCCAGGAAAAGATGCAATCCTGGCCTACGCAATCACCAATTCTAAAGGAGAATATAAAGTAACCTTCACTTCTGCGGAGCCCAATGTAGACCTGAAAGTGAAGGCTTTCAACCAAAGACCTCTTACAAAACAAATCAATAACAGTGATCAAAGCCTGGATTTTAAAATGCAGGGTGAAGCCACGGAAATCAAAGAAGTTCAGTTGAAAACGAAGCTGATCACCGCAAGAGGTGACACCATTGCTTATGATCTTAAAGCTTTTGACAGCAAAAGTGACAGGACATTGGCTGATGTCATGAAAAAAATCCCGGGTATTGAAGTCAATACAGACGGAACAATTCTCTATCAGGGTAATGCCATCAACAAATTCTACGTAAACGGGAAAGACTTGATGGAAGGAGGATACGGAACGATCAATAATTCTCTTCCAAAGGATGCCGTACAGAAAGTTGAGGTTCTTGAAAATCACCAGCCCGTAAAAATCCTTCAGGATAAAGTGCCTTCTGACCAGGCCGCTATTAATATTAAGCTTAAAAACTCAGTAACAATGACTGGTCGTGGAGAAGTGGGAACAGGTTTCGGGGATCCATGGCTTTGGAACGTAAAATTAACGCCTATGTTTTTCGGGCAGAAAAGCCAGTGGGTTGTTAATTACAAGACCAACAATATGGGTGAGCAAGTGGAAAATGAAGGAAATATTCTGGCATTTGGAAGCCGGTTTGAAGGAAGAAGAATCAACGCTTCCCAAAATGACTGGCTAAATGTAGAAAACGCAAGTACTCCAAATCTTCCTGTGAAAAGATATTTAATGAATAGCGTACATTATCTGTCAGCAAACTATCTTACAAATATAGATAAGAAAAAAGAATGGGAACTAAAAGCTAATGCAAACTATACGAATAACGCAGTAGAAAGAGAATCTATTGATGAAACCAATTATTTCAACGGGGCTTCAAATATTGTTAAAATCCTTAATAATTTTTACACAGATAAAGCCAAAGGAGAATTGATTTTCACCAAAAATGCCAAAAAGGGATTCTTTAAAAATACAACCAGCTTCTCTCAATATTGGAATGCAGACAGAGGGGTAGTAAACAGGACAGACCGCGATGGTATTCAAACCAATGCCGATGAAGCTATTGAGTCGCCTACAGTATCTTTCCAAAACTCATTAAGTACAATTATTCCGTGGAAGGAAAAAATGGTAAATGTTTTATCTTTCATAAGTTATCAAACGGATAAGCAGACTTTAGAAGTTTCACCATCATCTTATTTGGCTATTCCAGGGTTTACACCGAACCCTGCAAGTGATTTTGTTCGTCAGGATTTAAGACTTAAAACCTTTGAAGCCAATCATTCCGCAAATATTGGTTTTTCTACAAAAGGATGGACTTTTACTCCGGAAGTTGGGTTTAATTTCAAATCAACAAATTTGGTTTCTGATTTGTCAAACATTACAACAATAGATGTATTACCAACGCAATATAGTAATGATCTAAAATATACAACAGCAACACCTTATGGAAGCTTAGGAGTAAATTATAAAAATGATGCATGGATGTTGTATGCAAACTTTCCGGTAAACTCCAATAATATCAAAGCGGAAGATCCTTTAAGGTTGGTTTCAAAGTCTGTAAATAAAGTTACTTTTGAGCCAAGTGTTTTTGCACAATATACTTTTGCTTCTTTCTGGAAAGCTTCGGTAAATGCCAATATCAACAACAATTTTGGTGAAATAAATACTGCCTATTCAGGGTTTTTAATGAACTCTCCAAACGGGATCAACGCCATGGATATTAATAATCCTATTCCTCAAAATAATAATAAATCCGCAGGAACAAGATTAGAATACAGAAATCCTCTGAATAACTTATTTTTTAATATCAACTACAGATTTTCTGATGCAAAGAGAAACCTTATCTCAAATCCTATCATTAATGATGCAGGATATACTACATTGCAATATATTGAACAGGATAATCATATTTTAAATAACAGCTACAGCGCAGAAGTAGGAAAATATTTTCCAAAATTTAAAACCAATGCATCACTTAGTTATAGTAATAATACAACGAAATCTGATGCTTTCTTAGATAACGAGTCCTATACTAATAATAATAACAGTCAATCATTCGGCGTGAAATTTAATAATACCTATTTCACCTGGATGAGCGTTGATTATAATGCAAGTTTCTCACGAACAAATCAGAAAAGTACAGGAAAAGTAATTACAAATGCTGAGAGAACAGGATTTACACATAATCTCGGGGTATTCTTCTATCCTATAGAAAACCACACAATTGGATTCAATTGGGATCAGATAAATACAAATGCAAACGATCAGAAATACCATAATGGCTTTTATGATGTGTCATATCAGTTTACATGGGCAAAAAAGAAGATTGATTTTGAACTTAAGTGGATGAATATCGCAAATAAAAAAGTATTTGAAACTTATGATATTAATACCACTAATATCAGATACACCAGAATCCAGCTTCGCCCAAGCCAGGTCATGTTCACCGTAAAATTCAACTTTAAATAAAAATAAAAACCAATCTCACTGAGGTTGGTTTTTTTATTATGATAAGAATTAAATTTTAAAATCCCTGATGATCTGCAGACGGGCCATAGCTTCCAGGCAATGGAATATCATTCAACCTGTAATACACTCCAAGCTGAGCCCTGTGATGCGTAATCTGATTCAAACTATGACGAATTGAGCCGTATTTTGACCATTTTGCCAGCTCTTCACCGTTGTTCTTCAATGCCCAGGTTTGGTTCAGGTCCTCTTCATTTGCATTTTCGAGAGCTTTATTGCTTGACTGATAATTTTCATCCAATGCTTTTAATAAATCCTCCCTTGTTGAAAGTTGTTTGGGCCTGTAATCTGTGTTGGCAAAATCAAGATCCGAAGTTTTCAGCATCGTATCTGCCCACCCGACAACCTCTGCAATATGCGTTGCAAGAGGCATCAGTTTCATGCTTTTTTCATGCGGAGTATAATCATTTTTTCCTTCAGGATAAATTTCAAAAAACTTTCTGGTCGTCTGATACTCTTCTTGAAGTTCATTTCTTAATTGGGATAAGGTGTCCATAATATTTGTTTTTAAGTTACTTAAAGATAGAACTTTAGGGATGAAGAAAAAAAATAAATTCAAAAAAACTGTAACAAAAGTTAGAAACCACTAACTAATTAGTAAACCCTTAAAAATGAAAAACCTATTTTCAATATTTTTTATTGCTCTTTTTGCTTTTGTAAATGCACAGGACAAAGATTCTAAAGAAACAGCCAACCGCTTTTTTTATGAATTGACCTTTAAGCCAAGGAAAGATTCAGCGAAGCTGGAAAAAGTGATGACAGTTCTTGATATTGTAAAAGACAAATCTGTTTACAGAGATTATACCGTGATTGGACAAGATTCAATTATTAAAGTTCAGATTGAAATGATGCAAAAATCTGGAGTATTTAAAGACATGTCTAAATCAATCAAAATGCCGAAATTTTCTGAAAAAATTGTTAAAACATATCCTGACATGAAAATGCAGTATATTGAGAGAATAGCAAGCGGATTCAGTCCAATGGGCATTGCATATAGTGAAACCATAAAATTCGACTGGAAAATTTCAAACGAAAAAGAAAAAATAGGAGCTTACAATGCTCAAAAAGCAACCGCAGAATTCGGAGGCAGAAAATGGACGGCATGGTTCAGTACAGATCTTCCTTTCCAGGATGGGCCTTATAAATTCTCAGGGCTTCCGGGATTAATTGTTAAAATCGAAGATGAAGGCAAAAACTACTCATGGATTCTTCAAGGGAACAAAAAAGTTCCAAATTGGGAAGAATTATCTTATGCAGAAAAAATTTCCAATATGAGCTTAAAGGTAACGGATATGCCAAGAGCCAAATTCGAAAAAACTTTTAATGACTTTAAGAAAGATCCGTTTGCTACGGCAAGACCAATGATGACACAGGAAATGATGTCTAAAACAATTCCCGGAATGGACGGAACAATCGGGGACATGATGAAAAAGCAGGAGAAAATGTACAAGGATTTCTTTAATTCTAATGACAATCCGATTGAGCTGACTCAGCCTTCTTCAGGGAAAAAATAGCATTCATATCAACTAAATTATATTTAAATCAACCCGGATACAGATAAGTGTTTGGGTTGATTTTTTTCATAAAACATTGTTATTTAGATTAAATTTAAATAGCCTATATTTGCAGACACAAAAAGTAGGCTTTTGAAAGATAAGGATTTACATAAGTTGAGCGGATTTCCCAAAAACAAAATGGGAAAGATTTTGGGGTATGATAATGACAGTCTTAGAATGCCCAATAAAATCATCGAAATGGGGCTTCTTCCGGAGACCGCGTTCAGGATTTTGTATCAGGCTCCCTTCAAGGGACCGATGTATGTAGAATTTGGGGATGAGAAAAGCCGTATCGCCCTTCGTGAGGAAGAAGGAGATTATATCATTGTCGAAGAATTGAATTAATGCAGGACACTCAGAAAAAACAGGTACTTTTAGTCGGAAATCCAAATGTAGGAAAGTCAACGGTTTTCAATGCACTTTGCAATAAAAAACAAAAGACCGGAAACTATGCAGGAGTTACCGTAGCGAGCCATTCGGGGCATTATACTTTTAAGAATGAGGAAGTTGAGGTCATCGACTTGCCGGGTTCGTACAGTATTTACCCGAGCTCGGAAGATGAAGCCATTTTTTCAAAATTTCTTATCGATGAGCAGAAAAATTATGCAGGTGTTATTTACATTCTTGAAGCATTAAGCTTAAAAAGAGGACTTCTTTTATTCCAACAGATTCAGGATCTTGGTGTTCCGATGATTTTGGTGGTAAACCAGATTGATCAGGCGGAAAGAAGGGGAATTAATATCGACATTCAAAAATTCTCAGACGCTTTAGGCATTAAAATTATTCAGACCAACGCTAAAGAGCAGATTGGTATTGAAGAAATTAAAAAAGCTGTTTTAAATAATCAGTTTGTAAAAGCAGAAAAACAATCGTTCGAAACGCCGAATGAGCATAAAGATTTTATTCAGAAAGTAGCTTCTCATAAAGGGATAGATAACGAATACAAAGCCTGGATGAGCCTTTCTTTGGGAACGGATTTAGGCAGAATCGAATCCATTATGGGGTTAATGAACGACCCGGATTCTAAAAGTCTCGTTCCGAAAAGATTACAGGTCCAGGAAACAGTAAGAAGATATCAGCATGTTGATAAGATTTTATCAAATGTTATATCCAAAAAACCTCAGTTTAAAGAATTATTGACAGAAAAGCTTGATAAAGTTTTAGTACATAAATTTTGGGGATATATAGTTTTTTTGATGATTTTATTAATCATCTTCCAAAGCGTTTTCTTCCTGGCCGAATATCCAATGAACTGGATCGACGATCTCTTCTCATGGACGGCCGCTTTCACGAGCGAACATTTACCGGAAGGACCTATCAACTCATTGATATCCAACGGAATTGTTCCGGGAATCGGAGGAATTGTAGTATTTGCGCCGCAAATTGGGATTTTACTGTATTTCCTGTATTTACTGGAAGATTCAGGATATATGGCGAGAGTTGTTTTCCTGATGGACAGGCTTTTACGACCATTTGGATTAAACGGGAAAAGCATCGTTCCGCTGGTTTCTGGGACGGCTTGTGCAATTCCGGCGGTAATTTCCACCAGAAATATTGAAAATTTAAAAGAAAGACTGTTAACCATTCTGGTAACACCCTTTATGACGTGTTCGGCAAGGCTTCCGGTGTACAGCATCATCATCGGATTGATTATTTCGGACGGAACATTTTTAGGAATAAAATATAAAGCTTTGGTGTTGATGGGGATGTATCTGCTCGGTTTCGCCGTAGCATTATTTTCCGCAGCAATTCTTAAAAGATTTATTAAAAATAAAGGTAAAACGTATCTGGTAATGGATTTGCCGACGTATAAAAAACCGCTTTTCGGATATGATCTTAAAATGGTTTTGGGTAAAGTCTGGGATTTTATTACCGGAGCGGGAAAAATTATTTTCATTGTAAGTATCATCATTTGGTTTCTGAGTTATTTCGGTCCAAAACAGAAGCCGAATCAATTTGTAGCCACGAATGTTGAGCTTGATCATTCCTACCTCGCCAAAATGGGAAAAGGAATTGAGCCGATAATTGAACCACTCGGCTACGATTGGAAAATGGGCGTCGGAATTCTGACGAGCTTCGTGGCAAGGGAAGTTTTCGTAGGAACGATGTCTACGCTGTACAGCCTGGAAGATGATGCTCCGGAAGTGAAAGTAATCGATAAAATGAAAAGAGACGTAAAACCCAACGGCGAAAAAGTTTTCAGTTTTGCAACAGGGGTTTCGGTACTTTTATTTTACGCATTTGCAATGCAGTGTGTTTCCACACTCGCAGTAGTCTACAGAGAAACCAAAAGCTGGAGATGGACCGGCCTACAGGTTGTGATGATGACAGGTTTGGCATATTTTGTGTCGATGATAGCATATCAGATTTTAAAGTAATGGATTCGCTTATTTTACAATATATTATTGTTTTTTTGGTCGTTGCATTTGCCTGCTATTCTTTATTTAAGATACTCAGGAAGAATTTTGCCCCGAAAAAATTCAGCTCAAAAAGAACAAACTGCGACAAAGATTGTGGATGTTCATAGGTTTTTAACACTATGAATTAAAAAAAACACTATTTTCAGCTCCGAAATATTAAGTTAACTCTATTTGAAACCAAAAGCAGCATATCTTTTTTTACTTGGTCTGTTGTACACGCCTGCGGATGCCCAGATCGACAGTACAAAAATCAAATCTTATGTAGATCAGGTAATGATCCGTGTCAATCTGGATACGAATCTGGAGAGTTTTACCTTTTCAGAAACGGATCAGGAAAATGTGATTAAAGAGATGGAATTTTCCATCAACAATAAGACAAAAACATCATTATCTCTTGATTACAGAAATATAAGTGCCACTTTATCCTTTGCTCCGAAATTTTTCCCTGGGAATAATGATAATGAATTGAAGGGAAACAGCTCTTACACAGATTTCAGATTAAGGTTTTTTCCTAAAAGATTCATCCAGACGGTTTACTATAAAAATGTAAAAGGATTTTATATTGAAAATATGCAGGATCTGATTCCGGGGTGGCAGGAAGAAAGAGATGGTTATCTGCAGTTTCCGGATTTTAGGGTGCAGACCTTCGGTGGTTCGACTTCGTATGTTTTAAAGAAAGATTTTTCGTTAAAAAGCATTTATACACAGAGCGAATGGCAGAAAAACAGCAGCGGAAGCTGGGTGCCGTTTTTAGATTATGACCTTACAATTTTCAGGGATGTCCTTGATGGCCAGAAAATTAAAGAATATCAATATAACATTGGAGCTAATATCGGCTACTTTTACAATTGGGTAATTGCCGATAAAGTAAGTGTTGCTCCTTATTTAACGGTAGGTTTCGGAGGAAAATTCACAAGCTTCAGAGATACTCTGGAAGATGGATCAAAAGGACCGAAAGAAAAAGCACAATATGCTACCGTGAGAGGGTCGGGAGGACTTCACATCGGATATAATTCAGATCGATTTTTATTTGGTGGAAAACTTAATTTCAATGCGTCTGCGTATGATGAGAAGGACAATTATACTGTTGAGAACAACAATATCTACGGATTAATCTATATAGGATATCGTTTTGCACCGCCAAAAGCAGTAAAAAACACTTATGATAAAATTCAAAAGAAGGTTCCTATTTTATAAGTATCTTTGCACAAAATTTATTTAAACTTTAAAAAAATATAAAAATATAATGTCGTTAATCAAATCTATTTCAGGGATCAGAGGAACTATCGGTGGAAGAGTAAATGATAACCTGACACCACTTGATGTTGTAAAATTTGCTTCGGCGTTCGGAACTTGGCTTCAGAATGAAAAAAATAAAAAAGATTTAACATTAATCATCGGAAGAGACGCAAGAATTTCCGGACAAATGGTTTCTTCTTTGGTTACAGCGACATTACAGGGACTTGGAATTAATGTAGTTGATCTGGGACTTTCTACCACTCCGACTGTTGAAATAATGGTTCCGGAACTGAAAGCAGACGGCGGAATTATCCTTACTGCTTCCCACAACCCTAAACAGTGGAATGCCCTGAAATTGTTAAACGATAAAGGAGAATTCATCAGTGGAGAAAATGGCGCAGAAGTGTTGGCTTTGGCTGAAAGCGAAGACTTCAATTATGCAGAAGTTGATGATTTGGGTAAGTATGAAACGAGAGATGATGCTTTTGATATTCATATCCAGCAGATTCTTGATTTGCCGATGGTAGATGTAGAAGCCATTAAAGCTAAAAAATTCAAAGTGGTTTTAGATGCGGTAAATTCTACAGGAGGAATTGCAATTCCGATGTTGTTGGATAAATTGGGCTGTGAAACCGTAAAACTATATTGCGAACCGACAGGTCATTTCCCTCATAATCCTGAACCGTTGAAAGAACATTTGGGAGACATTTGTGAATTGGTTAAAAAAGAAAATGCTGATTTTGGCGTTGTAGTAGATCCGGATGTGGACAGATTAGCATTAATCGACGAAAAAGGTGAAATGTTCGGCGAAGAATACACTTTGGTTGCTGTTGCAGATTATTTATTGAAAAATAAAAACGGCGTGGCGATTTCCAATCTTTCTTCAAGCCGTGCTCTGAGAGATGTTGCGCAATCCCATAACTCAGAATATTTTGCAAGTGCAGTGGGAGAAGTGAATGTGGTTACTTTAATGAAGGAAAAAAACGCAGTAATCGGCGGAGAAGGAAACGGTGGAATTATTTACCCTGATTTGCATTACGGAAGAGATTCTTTGGTAGGTGTAGCGTTGTTTTTAACGCATCTGGCTAAAGAAAATAAAACGGTCTCTGAATTAAGAGCCGGATACCCAAGTTATTTCATGGGTAAAAAGAAAATTGAGCTGACTCCGGAGATAAATGTTGATGATATTTTAACTAAAATGGAAAAAGAATATCAAAATGAAGAGGTGTCTACGGTAGATGGTGTTAAAATAGATTTTGAAAATAATTGGGTTCATCTTAGAAAATCTAATACAGAGCCGATTATCAGGATCTATACAGAGGCTAAATCTCAGGAAGAAGCCGATAAATTAGGTGATGACATGATAGCTAAAATCAATAGTTTGATTTAAAAAAATTAACAGCTAATTCATCATTTTAAAAAGGAATTATTATTAACTTTATAGTACTAAGATTTTCAGAACCGAGTATTTGTATATCTCATATCTCAAGTCTTAAATCTTAAAACTGTTTTATATTGGAAGAATATTTTGGAAATGAACTTGTAAAAAAGTTCGAAGAAATGATGGAAAACCATGATGAATTCTACTTTGATACAGAAGAGTTAGAGGATATCATTGTCTACTATCTGGAGCTGGGTGACTTTAATTATGCCGATACTGCGGTTAATTATGGGCTTAAGCTTCATCCCAATTCTTTAGATATCAAGATCAAAAGGCTTGAAATTCTTCTGGAATGGGAAGATTATAATACGGCGAAAGAGCTTATCGACGAGCTGAAGGGTTCTTCTATGGAAAACACAGACTTTTTGGTTTGCTACGCAAAGTATTATTCGAACCTTGGAAATCCTAAAAAAGCCATTGAAATTTGTAAGAAAGCTTTGGAATTAAAAGAAGAAGAGAATTTTCTTCATAATTTCATTGCAGATGAATATGTGAATTTAGGGGATCCTTTTAACGCTCTTAAACATTACAGAAAAGCACTGAAAGAAGATCCGACGGACGATTATGCGTTGGAAAACTGTATGGTTTGCTTTGCAGATTTGAATAAGAACGAGGAGGCAATTGCCTTTCTAAATGAATATTTGGATGAATTTGCCTATTCTGAAGTCGCATGGTTTGAGTACGGGCAATATTATTTCAACAGGAAAAATTATGAAGAAGCCATAAAAGGATATGATTATCTGTTGGCGATCAACTCAAGCTCTGTAGGTGTTTATGCCAATAAAGCGGCTTGTTATGAAGCTTTAGGTCAATACAAAAAAGCCATTGAGGTCTATGAAGAAATGCTGGAGCTGGAATACACGAAAGCATTTACATTTTATAAAATCGGACTTTGCTATAAGGCTTTAAAACAACCGATTATAGCTTTAAATGCCTTTCAGAAATCATTAAGGGAAGACCCTCAGTTTTATCTTGCCATGATGGAGCAGTCTTATCTTTACGAAGAAATGGGAGGGATGACGGAGGCGCTGCATTTTGCAAAAGAAGCCACTCACCTGAATGAAAATAATCTTGATTATCAAAAAAGGTTAGCATTTTTATTCATTGATGCGGGTAAGTTTGAAGAAAGTCTTTCCTGTCTTAAAAAACTGGTGGACGCCGAGCCTTCAAGGTTTTACAACTGGTATGCTTATTCCGAAGTATTGATGCTTTTGGGCGAATATGAGGAAGCTATTCTGGTTTTAAACAGAGCTGTAAAAGCGCATCACAGAGCGGAATTGTTTTACCAGCTGAGCAACTGTTATTTCAACTTGAAAGAACAGGACAAAGGTAAGGAAACATTGCTTCAGGCATTAGATTTAGATCCAACTTTAGTTTCGGATATGCAGAAAAAATATCCTTTCATTAAAGATGAGGTGAAAAAGGCCAAGGCAAAAGTAAAGAAGAAGAATTAAAAGTCTGGAAATTGTGGAAGCTTGACGTTTACAATTGGCTGCCTTTAAAATTATTAATTTAAATCAAAATAAAAACCCTGCAGATGTGCAGGGTTTTGTCTTAAATTAAAGGCTCTTTAAAAGTTTCTCTGTTTCAGAATAATCTCTATTAGAGCTTTTTGCCAGTTCTATTGCTTTTTCAGCCCAGATTTTGGCATTATTTTTATCCCCTGTTTTATGGTAAAGATTAGCTAAAGTATCTGCATTGTCATAGCCTTCACTTTTTCTTACTGATTCTCTTGCCCAAGCCAGAGCCTTTTCCAATGATGAAGGATTGCTTACATGCTCAAAGAAATTCCATGCGGCAGTATTCAATTCAGCTGAGCTGAAAGATGCCGGATGTTGAAGTATCTGGAGCATTAAATTTTCATAGCCGGAATAGTTTTTATCATGCAAAGCTGCTCCTGCTTTATATTGTAATAAAACCTGAGGAGCTTTTTCTTTTCCGAAATATTTTTCTGCTTCAGTAAGGAATATGGACTCACTGAACTTATTGGTTTTCTTATCATAGCTCTTGGCAACAATACGTTTTGTTTTGAAGGTTTTCTCGTAAGAATTATAGCTTTCGGGTTTTATGACTTTTAGGATGTTATCTTTTTTAGTTATAAAAAAATCAAAATACTTACCCTCCGGCTTTTGATAGATCATACTGGCAATAAGGTCTACATCATCTTCACTAATGTCGCTTTTCTGTTTAAAATATTGATCCATAGCTTTTTCTGCAAGGTCTGAATTTCCGGTGCTTAGAAAGGCAACAATGGCTGTGTTTAAAAATATCGGGTCTTTTTCTCCTTTTTCAAATTTTTTCTTTATTAAAGAAAATTGCTTGGACGGATCTGTAGCATCTTTTCCCAACTGTAAAAACTCGGCCTCCGAAAGACTGCTGCCGAATCTGTGTACAACTTCGCCATCACCATTTATAAAAAGATAAGTGGGGAAAGAGGTAACAGCATATCTTTTTGCCAAAGTTTTCCCTTCTCCTTTTTCCATGTCTATTTTAGCATTAACGAAGTTGGAGTTGTAGTAATCTCCCACAGACTGGAGTGGGAAAATATTTTTCGCCATTAGTTTACAGGGAGCACACCAAGAAGTATAGGCGTCAATAAATACGAGCTTATTTTCCTTTTTTGCTTTAGCTAAAATGTTAGCAAAACTACCTTCGTCAAATTTTATTCCCTGACATAAAGTGAAAATACTCATTAATAAAAATGAGAACATTGCAATTTTTTTCATTGTGTGTTTTTTTATTTTGTTATGTTATTAAGACAACACTACATAATAAAGTATTACACAAAAGTATAGAAAAAAACAAAAATAAAGTATACTGGATTTAGAATCAGGGAGTTATCTTTTTAAAAAAAACAATTATTTCTTGATAATATTTGATTTTGTTCTTAAAAATATCAGTCCGGCTATAATAATGGTTGCCCCTACAAACTGTAACGAGCTTAAAGTTTCGCCATCGAGAATACCCCAGATAATGGCAACAATCGGCATCAGCAAAGTCACGGTTGATGCAAAAAGAGGCGAAGATACCTTTAATAGGCGGTAATTCATCATCATCGCCAATCCTGTTCCGAAAATGGATAATAAGCTTACAAACATAAGGCCTGTAAGATTATTTTCATCAAAACTAAATGTTGAAAAGAATCCTGTGAAGCTTAAAGCAATTAATGAAGGAAAAAATAAAACAAATGCAAAAACAAAAGCAGATAAAATGGTGGAAGAAACATCCATTAATTTAGATTTTACCGTAGTGGTGCTTACCGCATAACATAAAGTGGCGAGTAATAACAATAAAATAGGAATCAATTTAAATTTTCCACCTTCGCCATCTCCTCCGAAAGCAAGTAGGCAAACTCCCGCAAAACTTATTAATATCCCTATAAGCTGCTGTTTTGTTGTTTCAAATTTCCAGGCGAGCGCGCCTACAATAATCACGAAAATCGGCATCATCGAATTAATAATTCCCGCAATACTGCTGCTTACCTCCGTTTCCGCAATCGGAAATAAAAACATCGGAATAAAATTTCCTGTAAATGCAGCCAAAAGAAGCCATTTTAAATGTTTTTTCGGAAATAATTTATATTTTGAAACAGCAATTGGCATTAAAATAATTCCGGCAATTAAAACCCTTAAAGCTCCCACCTGAT
This sequence comes from Chryseobacterium sp. IHB B 17019, assembly GCF_001456155.1. Classification (NCBI taxonomy): domain Bacteria; kingdom Pseudomonadati; phylum Bacteroidota; class Flavobacteriia; order Flavobacteriales; family Weeksellaceae; genus Chryseobacterium; species Chryseobacterium sp. IHB B 17019. Next base: position 3,736,405 of record NZ_CP013293.1, read on the forward strand.
ATGGATCGAAATGTTCTAAAGATTTTTTAATCAAAATAAAAGACGATCCCCAAATGATGCTTAAAACAACCAGAAGAATCCATTTTTCATTATTTGCGTTCATTGTTTTGGTGTAAAATGTTTAAAAATTCTTGTTTAGGAATCATCCTTGCTCCCAAGCTTTCAAGATGGTCTGTATGGGATTGACAATCAATCAATTCAATGTCATTTTTATGAGCTTCCACAAAGTGAATAAATCCGGCTTTTGAAGCATTACTTACTTTTGCAAACATACTTTCGCCGCAGAAAACATTCCCGATCTGAAGACCATAAAATCCACCAACCAGCTCTTCATTCTGCCAGACTTCGATACTTTTTGCCAGTCCATATTCATGAAGCTGAATGAAAGACTCCATCAATTGATCCGAAAGCCACGTTCCGCTTTGCTCTTTTCTGCTGATTTGCTGGCAGTTTTTAATCACTTCTTTAAAGTTTTGGTTCTCTGAAAAGGTAAAAACATTCCTGTTTAGGACTTTTCTCATTGATTTTGACACTTTGAGCTCATCCGGAAATAAAACAAACCTGGGATCCGGACACCACCACAAGATTTCTTCCCCGGGATTATACCACGGAAAAATCCCGAGCTGATAGGCAAACCAGATTCTTTCTACGGACAGATCTCCTCCAAACGCTATTAAGCCTTCATGACCGTCATAAATTTCAGGATCCGGAAATGCAATCTCATTTTTGTCTAATCGAACCATTTTTTAGGAAAAAAAATCCCACTTAATAAAAAGCAGGATTATTATCTGATAGTATTCTTTAATTAAAAAGGTAAATCATCGTCTTCGTCTCCAGCGAAAGGATTTTCGTTTGAAACCGGTGATGCAGATTGAGAAGGCGCAGCTTGTGTAGGCTCCGAACCATTGTCGAAAACTTTTTCTACTCTCCATCCCGTAATTGAGTTGAAATATTTAGTTTCACCTTGAGGAGAAACCCATTCTCTTCCTCTGATGTTGATCCCAACTTTTACATTTTCTCCCTCCTTAAGATTATCTAATAAACTGATTTTATCAGACAAAAATTCGATGTTTATTGGCTGTGGATACTGTTCCTGCGTCAAAATAACCATTTCTCTTTTCTGGAAACCGCTCGCAAAAGTCTGAGCATCAAATATTTTCTTTACCGTTCCTTGTAATTCCATATTAAATTAATTAACGATGTAAAAGTAATAAAATGAAATGTAATAAAACGAGTGATGAAAAAAAAATATAAAAATTTTAAAAAATTCTTTGAAAACTCTTGCAACTAAAGAAAAATGTCCTATATTTGCACTCACAAAAACGAAACAAGTTCTTTAAAATAAAACTTAACAAAAACACGCGGATGTGGTGTAATTGGTAGCCACGCCAGACTTAGGATCTGGTGCCGAGAGGCGTGGGGGTTCGAGTCCCTTCATCCGCACACGTTTTGCGAAAATAGCTCAGCTGGTAGAGCACAACCTTGCCAAGGTTGGGGTCGCGGGTTCGAATCCCGTTTTTCGCTCCACTCCATGCCCTGGTGGTGGAACTGGTAGACACGCAGGACTTAAAATCCTGTGTCCGCAAGGACGTACGGGTTCAAGTCCCGTCTGGGGTACTTACAAAAACCCTCTGTAATTATTTACGGAGGGTTTTTTATTTTAAAAAACTTAAAAAATGAACAAAACAGTCTCTTTTATTTTAATGATTATTTGTGCTGTTACGTTGATAATGGCTTTGATTTTTAAAACAAGTTTCTTTACAATACTGTCACTGACTTTTTCTACAGCTTTATTTGCTTTTAATTCATTTAAAAATGATTTCTAAATCTGCGTTTCCCTTCTTTTTTCTATTTTTGTAAAATTCCTTATTTCAATGAAAAAAATTATCCTGATTGAAGACGAAACCAGTGTTGTGTCCTTTATTAAGAAAGGATTGCAGGAAAATGGGTATGAAGTTTCTGTGGCTTTTGATGGGCCTACGGGAGTACAGCTGGTCCAGGCAAATGATTTCGATCTGGTAATTCTGGATATTATGTTGCCGGGAATGAACGGGCTTGATGTCTGTAAAGAAATAAGGAAAACCAATCAGCATGTTCCTATTTTATTTTTAACAGCTCTGGGAAGTTCTGAAAATATTGTTCTTGGGCTGGAAAGTGGGGGTGATGATTATTTAGTTAAACCATTTAAATTCATTGAATTAGTAGCGCGTGTGAAGTCTCTGCTGAGAAGAAGCAGTAACGGAAATACGCCGGAAATCACAGAGTCTGAATCAGATAATGAACATGTTTTTCAGTTCTCAGATTTGACTTTAAATGACTATACTAAAAAAGTTACCCGCGCAGGGGAAGAGATTACATTGACTTCCACGGAATACAAATTGCTTTTATATTTCCTGAATAATCCCGAAAAAGTTATTTCAAGAGCTGAGATTCTGGATGCGGTTTGGGGCGTGAATTATGAGCTGGGAACCAATGTTGTAGACGTTTATGTGAATTATTTAAGAAAAAAATTAGATAATCAGGAAGATAATAAACTGATTCATACGGTGATAGGAATGGGTTATGTATTGAAAAAATCTTAAAGATGTTTAATAAAGTTGTCACAAATCAGACCAAAACAATGGTGCTTCTGATGTTGGTTTTTACTGCCATCATATTGCTGTTCAGTGGATTGGTGTATTTTTCGATTGTCAACTTTTCGCACCAGAGGTTTTATGAGCTCCTAAAAATTCGTACGGCAACAATCATTCAGATTGAAAAAAGCAAAGATGATCTTGACCTTCCTCCAAATTATATTCTAAACGGATTGAATGATGAAGAATTGCCAATGGAAAGGGACTATGTTTTTGCGGTTCCTACAGATTCTAATTTTAGTAAAATTTCTCAGGAAGTCCATATCCCGGACTATTTCTTTAAAAGTATTGTAAAAAACGGAGAGGCTAATTATAATGACAAAGAGTTTTATTATATAGGGCAGACTTTTAAATATGATGATAAAGATTATATTGCCATAGCTTCCGCCAAAAATCATTATGTAGTTTATTATTTAGGGTTTTTGAAGCGAACTTTAATAACTTGTATTGTACTTTCGCTGTTCTTTAGTATGATTTTCTCTTTTTATTTATCTAAAACTTTATTTAAACCCATTTTAAAAATCACAGGAAAAGTAAAGGAAATCAGTTCTGAAAATCTCCACTTGAGGCTTGAATCTCAGCCGGATAATAAAGAATTAAATGAATTGGTGGATACCTTTAATGATATGCTGAACCGTATCGAAACGTCTTTTGAAACCCAAAATCACCTGATAGGGAATGTTTCCCATGAATTGAGAACGCCTCTTACTTCGATTATGGGTGAAGCGGATGTTGCGCTTTCCATCAGCAGAACCAACGATGAATACAAGGAAACGTTGGGGATTATTCTCGATGAAGCTGAAAAACTGGACAAAAAGATCAAGGCATTATTGATGATCGCTCAAACAGGATTTGATGGTAAGATCCAGAAAATGGATAAAGTCAGGATCGATCAATTGCTGTGGGATGTTATCGAGACGCTACGAAGAATTGATTCAAGAAACAATATTTATCTGGATATAAGCATGTTACCGGATAATCCAAAAAAATTAAAAGTTCAGGGTAACGAACAATTGCTGCATCTTGCGGTTACCAATATTATTCAAAACGGCTGTAAATATTCCAACTTCCAACAAGTTAGGGTTTCTTTGGGAGCCACAGATACAGATGTTTACATTATTGTGAAAGATGCCGGAATCGGAATTCCTGAGCTGGAAATGAATAAAATTTACGATCCTTTTTTTCGTGCTTCCAACACAAAAAACTACGAGGGTTACGGAATCGGGCTGCCTCTGGCAAGAAATATCGTAAGAATGCACCACGGTGAGCTGACCGTGAGTTCTCATGAAAATCAGGGCACAACGGTACAGCTTCGTTTCCCGAATTTTTACACGAAACAATCGGAAGAGAATTAATATAAAATTCAAGATGCTTCCGCAATATTAATCATCCTTAACAATTTTCTAATCTCATTTTAATTTCTTTAATCACATTTTAATTCCATTCCAAAGAGCTTTTAATTTGGTCATTTTAGTTTTGTATCATCAAAAAAGAATAATAAACTAAATCTTAAAAATATGACCAAAACAATTTTAATAGCCACGGATTATTCTCTTGAATCTTTAAACATTTTGAAAAAGGTACTGAGAGAAAAGGACGCTTCGGACTACCAGAATCAATACAATATTCTTTTGGTTTCGGGATATGATATGGGAGATTCTATCAGGGATCTTTTGTTTAATACGAAAAGTGTGATTTTCAGTAAGCTCAGACCGGTTGAGTTTTGTGAGGCTTACGAAATAATCAGAAATAAATATCCTCATCTCATCAATAAGATTGTCTGTGACATCTTTACGGGAAGCTTCCAGCGGACATTTAATAATTATGTAAAAGCGGAAAATATTGAGGAAGCCTATTATTCTTCGTCCATAAAAAGTAAGGGTAAAGGCAAGTTTGACCTGATTCCTTACATCAAAAACTGTAAAGATCTTAAGTCTCATGAAATTTCTGTTGAGATTCGTGAAACCCTTCCTGAAAAAGGAAGACTGGCAGAGATTTTTGTGGAAGCCTAATAAAATACATTAAAAAAATTAAAATGTTAAGGAATTATAGTAACAGCAGGACGTTAGGAGACAACATCAGATTGGGGACGCTGACTGCCTTCACGGCGGGTACTATAAATATAGCTTCTCTGTTGATATTTCTCTCTTTTACGTCAAATGTGACGGGACATTACGCCATTTTAGCGGCGGAAATAAGCAAGGGCAACTGGGCGCAGGTTGCGGTCGTAGGAATCTGGATTTTCCTTTTTTTCTTCGGAAGCTTCGTGTCGAATTTTATTGTTATTAATTTTAATAATAAGAGTAAATATTTTGCCCATGCAATGCCTTTGGTTTTGGAAATCATCTGTCTGTTGTTTGTGGGAATGTATGGGCAGTTTTATTACCGCAAAACACTGGAGGAAACCGAATATCTGGTTGCATTAATGCTCTTTGCAACAGGTTTGCAGAATGGCTTGACGGCAAGTATCTCCAATTTCTCTGTGAAAACTACGCACCTTACAGGAACTACAACCGATTTGGGAATATTATTTTCGATGTTTACCCAGAAAAAATTCAGAAAAAATGATGAGCTTATCGGAAGGGCCAAGCTTTTATCGAGTATTATGATTGCCTATGTTCTGGGTGCGGTTTTCTCGGGCTTAACGTATTATTATCTTGAATTCAGGGTTTTTTATGTGATCAGTTTGTGTCTTTTGGTGGTCATCGGGTATGATGCTTATAAAATTCACATGAGACATTTTCACACGCAGTACAGATACAGTAAAATTTATAAAAAACCGAATCTTATGGCTTATTTGTATGATAAAATCCACGGAATTCCTGAAATAAAAGAAAAAAGGCAAAATAAGAGGAAGCTTATATTTGATGATTAAATAATTAAAATATCAGTATTAATTTTGTATAAACTAGCTGTGAAACAGCCCTCACTTTTTAAACGGTGAGGGCTGTTATTTTTATGAAAGATCAATAAATCTCAATTTATTTCTTTGCACTCTCTTCTTCTATAATTTTTTCCATTCTTATGATTCTTTCTTCGAGGGAGGAAGCTGTTTTTCCTTTGGCTTCCAGCTCGGCAATACGCTTATTTTGAGATTCAATTAAAGCCTGTTGTTCCTGAATCGCTTTTGTAAGCACCGCAACCACTCTGGAGTAATTTATAGAGTTGTATTCTTCACCATCTTTTTTAAAGGTGCTTGCAACTTCAGGAATTACTTTATTCGCTTCCTGTGCGATAAAGCCAACTTCTCTTTGTTTTCCATATTCTTCCGTATTTTTCCAGTTGTAATATACAGGACGGAGCTTCATTATTTTACTTAAACCATCATTTACATCAGCAATGTCTTTTTTAAGGCGTTGATCAGAAGGATAAATGATTATACTCCCGCCGGCATTTACTCCAATTTCCCTGTTGGTTGTTCCTGCATAAGCGGTTAACTGGATATTATTACATTGGATATTACCGGCTACATCCAGCCAAAAACCTGCAGCAGGAGCACTCGTATTGATACCTACCGCCTGAAGGAAATGGTGGGTTCCGCCTTGAGCCACATATACCAGGTCATTGGCAACTCCGCCTGTACCATTAGGTTCCCGCTGCTGAATATACGCTGTAAGCCCAGCGTCGGTACTTGCACTATTGTTGATAAAGCCAAGATATCCGCCTCCGGAGTTAGAATTAAGCATGACAGTATTGGTAAGCGAAGTTTGAGATAAGGCAATTCCTTCATTAACAACAGAAGTGTTTACATGCAGTTTTTCAGTAGGAATAGCAGTCCCAATTCCTACATTACCGGCATCAGTAAGACGCATCAGCTCTGTAGGAGTTCCGTCTTGCCAGCTTGTGTTCGTACCCCAGACAAAGCCTACGTCGTTGCCTGCTGCCGATGTATTATTACGGTCGGCAATGAAATACATATATTCTCTGGATTCTATATGTAGATTATTACCGGAATTACCTCCTAATCCTGCGTTTGAGAAAATACGTTCTCCTGTATCATCAGGTCCCCATCGCAAGGAATTTCCCTGTGTAAGCTCGATATTACCACCTTCAACATCCACTTTGGAAGTTGGCGCATTGGTTCCGATACCTACATTACCGCCCATGTGGTAGATTGTTGTGTTGTTATCTGTAGGACTTATAGGGAACTGATTAGCTCCTTTCAGCCAGTCGTAGCTTTTGGTAGGAACAGCACTGTGAAAACTCACTACTTCCCAGGTTGTACCCGAAGTATTCCCGTTATTCACTAAAAGCACCCCGTCACCCGGAGTAATACTGATAGAGGCAAGACCTGCTGCGCCCACATCATCAATGAGTTCTGTTCCACTGCCTACTACAGTTAATGTACTGGTAGCATGTGTATTTTTGATTTCATACAAACGACCTTTAAAATTGCCGGAACCAACAGCTTGTGCAGCCGGAAGAGTTACTGTACTGTTGGCAGCACTGTTGGAAACAAGATAATAATCGTCACCGGTCATGGTGTAATTTCCTGTTACTGCTCTGTAGGCCGGTGCAAACGAACCATTAACGGTAAGTTTTGAACCAGGAGTTGTTGTATCGATACCAACATTATTAGTTGTTTGAGCTTGTAAATTGCTGTAATATACAGTAATTAAAAGCAGAGGGAAGATAAGTTTTTTCATAAAAATTTATTGTTAAGAGTTTTTTAAAAAGTAGAATGTCTTTATAAGGAAGTTGCTTAGAATATTCTTAAGAATTAAAGAAAAATAGATAGTTTTTTTAAGGAATTAATTAGTTTTTAAGCTAAAATATACATTTGAGAGATTATTTCAAAATAAAATTTCATTAATATGGGATTTATTATGTTTTATTTTTGTTAATTATCAATATGCCTTTTAATTATTTAATTGATTTTGGATTTAAAATGAATTTTGTTAATTAAACAAGTGCTTTGAAATTTAAGCTTAAATATTAATTTTAAGTAATAAGAAAGATTCAGAACGGTAATCAGCAAAAGAAACTAAGATTTTAAGAAAAGAATAAGAGTTTTTATTTATAGTTTATATTTTTATTCCCATTTGCTTTAGTTATTTTTGTAAGTTGATTTTCGTTTTTTTATGTCAGATATTATTCAGCTTTTACCAGATCATGTAGCCAACCAAATTGCGGCAGGGGAAGTGGTGCAGCGGCCTGCATCCATTGTGAAAGAACTTTTGGAGAACGCCATTGATGCAGATGCAACTAAGATTGAGCTTATCGTAAGGGATGCCGGAAAAAATCTGATACAGGTAGTTGACGACGGAAAGGGAATGTCTGAAACCGATGCAAGAATGGCATTTGAAAGACACGCCACCTCCAAAATAAGGGGAACGGATGATATCTTCAAGATTTCCACGAAAGGTTTTCGTGGCGAAGCGTTGGCTTCCATTGCCGCCGTTGCCCAGGTGGAATTGAGGACAAAACAAAAAGATGCCACCATCGGGACAAATATCTATATTGAAGGTGGGGTTTTCCAGTTTCAGGACCCGATTCAGACGGCGGACGGTTCTAATTTTTTAGTTAAAAACCTGTTCTACAATGTTCCTGCAAGAAGGAAATTCCTTAAAAATAATAATATCGAATTCAGACATGTAATCGATGAGTTTCAACGCGTTGCTTTAGCTCATGAAAACTTAGAATTTTCTTTGTTTCATGATGATGAAGCGGTTTTCAGGTTAAGAAAAGGCAGCCAGATGCAGCGTATTGTGGATATTTTCGGAAGAAAATTACAACCGCAGCTCATTCCGATTAAAGAAGATATTATCTGGTGCAAACTTCACGGTTTTGTTGCAAAGCCGGAAGGCGCGAAAAAAACAAGAGGCGAGCAGTTTCTTTTTGTCAACGGAAGATATTTTAAAAGCCCATATTTTAATAAGGCGGTTCAGGAAGCGTTTGACGGATTGCTTTTACCGGGCTATATTCCAACTTTTTTCCTTTTTCTGGAACTTGATCCCGAAAAAATAGACGTCAATATTCATCCACAAAAAACAGAAGTAAAATTTGAAGACGAGCATCTTATTTTTGCTTTATTGAGATCAACCATAAAAAGATCTTTAGGAATTTATAATGTAGCTCCAAGCCTGGATTTTGAAAGAGATCCACAATTGGATGAGATCATGCAGAAGACTTTTCCAAGCAAAGGAAACAGTGGTGGAACCCTGAAAATGCCGGAAATTATTGTAGACAAAGACTACAACCCGTTTTTGGAAGAAAGGGAAATAAAACAGGTTGAAATTCAGAATCTTGCGGAAATGTACCATCAGAATATCGCCGCAGAACCTTCAAAGATCAATCTGTTTGAAGATGAAGACTTTGATGAAGACCTGATGAGGCTGCCCAACGGATACTGGCTCTTCAATAAAGGTGACAGAACGTTGATGCTGGATCTGGGAAGAATGCACAGGCTCGTGGTTTCGGAGAGTACAAAACCTCTGAAAAAAGGAACAACAAACAGCCATGCTCTGCTTTTTTCCCTGGAATATCACATGAACGAAATTGAGAAAAATAAATATAAATCAATCAAAAAGTATCTTCCCGAACTCGGGTTTGAAATGAGTATCGCTCATGAAAATGTACTGAGAATTGATGCCGTTCCGGAAGGGTTGAAAGAAACGCAGGTCATGAAATTCCTTGAGAATCTTTTTGAGATCCTGGAATATAAAACTGAAGGAGAATTTTTGCAATTCTATCAGAATCAATGGAGCAAGATGCAATCAAAATCCAGGTTTGATTTTATTTATAAAAAAGATGCGGAACAGTTGCTGAAAGATTTTACGGCATTAGGCTTCCCGGAATTTTTACCAAACGGGAAAAGGTGTTTTTTTGAGGTTCCTTTTAATGATTTTAAAAATAAGTTTTAAATGTTTAACAATATACCGCCGGTTACAAGAAATATTATCATTATAAACGTTTTAATGTTTATTTTGACGTCTTTCATGATGCCACAATTATATAATACATTGTCTGGATTTTATCCATTTTCTCCCAATTTTAAATCCTGGCAGATTATTACTCACATGTTTATGCATGGTGGACTTATGCATATACTTTTTAATATGCTGACATTATGGAGCTTCGGACCGATTTTAGAACAAAGTTTAGGTGAAAAGAAATATCTGATTCTTTATTTTGCCAGCGGCTTGGGAGCATTTTTCTTGTTCAATCTCTGGAATTTTTATGAAGTTCAGCAATTAACAAACGAGCTTACCAATGCTAATGTTAATGTAGCGGAAATTTTTATGAAATCAGATTTAAAAAAATTTGGTTTTGATCCCACACCTTATCTGAATAATAAACAAGCACTGAATTTGTATGCAGATCTTATAACCCCAATGGTAGGCGCTTCAGGAGCTATCTTCGGAGTGGTAGCTGCTTTTGCAACGCTATATCCTGATGCAAAAATTGCGATGATGTTTATTCCAATTCCTATGAAAGTAAAATATTTGATGCCGGTTGTCATTGTTGTTTCCATATTTTTAGGAGTTTCAGGGAATGTAGGGGGGATTGCACATTTGGCTCACGTTGGAGGTGCTCTGGTTGGATGGATATTGGCCCGGATTTGGAGAAAACATTTATATAGGTTTAATTAACATCTCTCTGTGAAAGTCGTTCGTCTCATATTTTTAATTTTACATTTAGGAATTTTCCTTCTTTTAGTCGGGATGTTACTGAATGCTTATGTTCCACCGAAAGTTTTTCCATGGCTTAATCTGCTTTCTTTAGGTTTTCCTATTTTGATTTCAGCTTACATACTTCTGACCATTTTCTGGATTTTCAGTTGGAAAAAAAGAGGGATAGTCTTCCTGCTTTTGGGATTATTATTCTTTAATTCTGTTACCAGATGTATTAATTATTCCTCTGTGAAAAGTGAAACTCCCGACTTGAAAATCGTTTCCTTTAATGCTAAAAACGGCGGATTTGGAGTAAAAAATATTGAATCATATATTAACAGCCAGAATGCTGATATTGTATTGTTTCAGGAATATGGAGGCAATAAAAAATATCACTTTGAAGGATTAAAAGAAGGTCCGGAAAGCCCGATCATCACTATGTTTTCAAAGTACAGGATTATTGATCATAAGCAGCTTATTGAAAGTGATTATGAATATAATAATGCCTACGCTACCCAAACAGATATTGAAATAAAAGGAAAAACCTATCGCATTATTAACATGTATCTTCAGCCTTTTAAATTTGAAAAGAAAATGGTAAAGCTGGATGGCAACAGTGAGGAAGATAAACAAAAAGTAAAAGATGTTGTGAAAAGACTGATCCCTACTTTTAAAATGCACCAGGAGCAAATTGCCGTAATCAGGAAAAGTGTAGAAAATTCACCATATCCTGTAATTTTGGCGGGTGATTTCAACTCGGTTCCGAATTCGTATGAATATTATCATTTGGTTGACGGATTGAAGGATGCTTTTGTAGAGGCTGGAAAGGGAAGCGCTACAAGTTTTCATGATTATAAATTTCCTATAAGAATTGACTATGTTTTTACTTCAGAATCAATTCAGCCGCTTAGCTATAAAGTGGACCGTTCCGTGAAGCTTTCCGATCATTACCCAGTACTCACTACCTTTAAATTAGAAAGGTAAATCATAAAAAAGGTTAAAATTTTAAACGTGGTAGGGTTTTTGATAAAAATCTGTGGTACCCTTACTTTGTTTTCATGAAATTACGCCAGATATTATTGTTTGTCCATATTAGTGTTGCCGTTTTACTTTTATGCACGTTGGGAAATGCGTGGATTCCGCCTAATCTAGTAGGTAATCTTAATCTGCTGTCTTTAGGTTTTCCTTATCTTATTACACTGTATATTTTGTTGACGCTGGTTTGGGTTGTCAAAAGAAAAAAAATTGCAATTGCCTTTGTTTTGGGCATCTTTTTATTCTATAATCCTATCCGGCGATGGGTGAATTTCTCTCCGAAAACAGAAAACTTAAAATCAATTCGGGATATTAAAGTATTGACTTTCAATGTTAAATATGGCGATTTTGGTTGGGAAAAGATAAAGAAATATATTCATGATCAGGATGCGGATATTATTTTGGTTCAGGAAAGAGACACCAATCGGTTACTGAGACAGGATCTAGTGAAATATCCTTCTGTTATTTTAAAAACAAAGCATAAGATCGTAAGACAGGAAGAGCTTATTACTGATGAATCCAGGGGAAATTCTTTCTATGCCGATGTTGATATCAACGGGAAGATCATAAGAATTATTAATGTCTATCTTGAGCCATTCAGATTGCACAAATCCATGTTAAAATTTGACGGTTTCGGAAAGGGAGGGAAAAATATCAACACGCTTCTCTCCCACATGATTCCTACTTTTAAGGCCCATGAAAATCAGATCAAAAAGATCAGGAAAGTAATAGATCTTTCACCTTATCCCGTGATTTTGGCGGGAGATTTCAACTCAGTTCCGAATTCTTATGAATATTATAATCTTGGAAGAGACCTTCAGGATGCTTTTTTGGTGGCTGGGAACGGGAGTTCTTCAAGCTTTCATGATTATAAGGTTCCGTTAAGGATTGATTATATTTTCAGTTCAAAATCCATTATTCCTTTAAGCTATAAAGTGGATAATTCTGTACAATTATCAGATCATTATCCTGTAATTGCAGAATTTCTGTTAAATTAGTTCCATGAAAAATTTACTTTTTGCGGGATTTCTTTTTTGGGGATTAATGATATCCTGTTCAAAAAAAGAACCGGCAGATTTTTATCCAACTGACAGTACAAAAGCAAGTTACGACACCGTAGCTGTAGATTCCTTTTCTGCGGGCGCCACTTCTATTGATGTTGTGCGGCAGATCCGGATGTCTTCCCAAAAATATCAGGACTCTGTGAAAGAGGCTTTAAGGCTTCAGGAAGAAGAGAAAAAATTAAAGGAAGAGCTGGAAAAAGAAAATAAAAAGAAAGCGGAAGACGAGAAAAAGCAAAAAAGCGCAGAAACTCCGGCAACACCTGAAACAAAAACAGAATAATATTTTAATACAAATTACGTTTTAAAAACAGAATTATAAATATGAAAAAAAACATTTTATCAGCTGTATTGATCGCCACTTTGGTGGTATCATGTACAAAATCAACGACTAAGACCGAGAAAGTTGAAAATCCGGACGGAACAGTAACAACTACAACTACAACAGTTTCTGGAGGTGGAATCGGTGTTGATTCTTTAAAAATAAATCAGGCAAAGGAAAATGCCCAAGCAAAAATTGACGAAGCTGGAAATAAAATAGACGATGCAGCTCAAAAAGCAAAAAACCAGATTGATGAAACTGCGGACAAAACAAAAGCCGATCTTCACAAAGCTGGGCAAGATATAAAAACCGAAGCGAATAAGGTAGGGGAAGATGCTAAGGAAGCTGCAAAAAAAGGTGCTACCAAAGTTGAAGAAGCAGCGAAAAAAATAAAAGAAGATTTAAGCAAGTAAATAATAATTAATGAAAGAAAACCGCAGAACGCTCTGCGGTTTTTTTATTTGTTCAATTCCAATAGCGGGTCAATGTATTCCCTGTCGTTGCTGAGTCTTGGGACTTTATTCTGGCCACCCAGTTTTCCTTTGGATTCCAGCCATTGGTAAAATAATTTTTCTTTTGCAATATGTACGATGGGTCTTTTCAAAGTCATATTGTTGTAGCGTTTCGCTTCATAATCAGAGTTGATAGACTTTAGATGTTGATCAAAAACGTCAATAAAACGGTCCAGATCATCTGGCTCTTTGCAGAATTCAAAAATCCACTCATGGGCGCCACCTTCATTTTCTTTCATAAAGACTGGAGCTCCCGTAAAATCCAGGACTGAAGCATTGGTTTCCTCACAAGCTCTGGAAAGCGCAGATTCTACATTGGTGATCATTAATTCTTCCCCAAAAGCATTGATATAATGTTTCGTTCGTCCTGTTATTTTTATCCTGAAAGGGTTGATTGAGGTAAAAACTACAGTATCTCCAATTAAATATCTCCACAAACCACCGTTTGTAGTAATGACCATAGCGTAATTTTTCCCTACTTCCACATCTTCAAGGCTTACCACTTTCGGATTTGAAAAATGGAACTGATCCATCGGAATAAATTCGTAAAAAATGCCGTAATCCAGCATCAGCAACATTTCATCGCTGTCTGATCTGTCCTGGATCCCGAAAAAGCCTTCGGAAGCATTGTAAATTTCATAGTAGTTGATATTTTTCCCGATAATACTCTTGTACTGTTCTCTGTAAGGTTTAAAGCTGATTCCGCCGTGAAAAAACACTTCAAGGTTTGGCCATAATTCTGATATGTTTTTAACGTCGGTTTCCTTTATTACTCTTTGTAAAAGAACCATCATCCAGCTTGGAACGCCCAAAATACTTCCTACATCCTCATTTTTCACCTCAGAAGTAATTGCTTTCAGCTTACTTTCCCATTCTCCCATTAAAGAAACTTTTTTGCTGGGAGTGGTTGTAATTTCTACCCAAAACGGGAGGTTATCAATCAAAATAGCGGATAAATCGCCAAATTTTGTATTAAAATCTGCATAAAGCTCGGAGCTTCCGCCCAATCTTAAATTTTTATAGTTAAAAAGCTGATTTTCCGGATGATTATTGGCATAAATGGAAACCATGTCTTTTCCGGCTTTCATGTGGCAGTATTCCAGGCTTTCTGTAGAAATCGGGATAAATTTGCTTTTTGCATTCGTTGTTCCGGATGATTTTGCAAAATGTTTGATGTAGCCAGGCCAGCTCACATCTTTTTGCCCCTGTCTGGCTTTTTCAATATAAGGCTCCATTTCTTCATACGTCACGATCGGGACTTTATTTTTAAAATCCTGATAACTCGAGATGGAATTAAAACCATACTTCTTGCCATACTCCGTATCTTCGGCATGAAATAACTGGGAAAATAATATTCCTTTTTGTGTTTCAATGGGATGATCCATGAAATTCTGAATCTGATCTATCCTTTGACGGATAAACCAATTGACCACAGTATTGAAAAGTGCTTTCGTCGCCATTACAACAAATATAATGATATTTGCATTTTCTGAGAATTTTTTATAGTGTTAAATAAAAATTAAAACTTATTTTTTTCTTTGGAAGCCTAAATGAATTTGTTTTACAATATCCCCAAAGTTTTCATCCTGAAACTAGGCATAGTATTAGAAAAGTAATGGAAAGAATCGTGTCTGAATCCTTTCAGGATGACAACATCGTGGATATTCCATCTTTGAATAGAACGACTGCAACCCTAGCCCTGATTGCAGCGACATCCTTTTTGGTGCGGGCGGAGCCCGCGACCAAAAAGATATAGCGGAAAGCAGGAAAAAGCTCCATAAAAAACAAAAACCGCTACAAAATTTGTAACGGTTTTCTATTTAGGTATATTATTTCTTAGCAATACTCATCGTAAGCAGCCTGAAGGTTTGCCGCGATTGCTCCCGCAGGATTTCCTTCAATGTGGTGTCTTTCAAGCATGTGAACCAATTCTCCATCCTTAAACAAGGCTACACAAGGAGAGCTTGGAGGGAATGGAGCAAGGTGTTTTCTGGCTTCCGCCACGGCTTCAGTATCGAAACCTGCAAAAACAGTCGTCAAATGATCAGGCTTTTTATCTCCCGTCAAAGAATAAACAACCCCTGGTCTTGCAGCTCCTGCAGCACATCCGCATACAGAATTGATCACTAATAAGGTAGTTCCTGATTGCTTTATTGCTTCTTCTACCTGAGCAGGAGTTGTCAGGTCTTCAAAGCCTTTATCTGTAAGTTCAGCCTTCATAGGCATTACTAAATCTGTTGGATACATATTTTTGTTTTTTAATCAGATACAAATTTAAGCATTTCTTTAGTTTTCTTCAATATATAAAAACTATCAGTGCTTTTGTTAAATAAAATGTATTGAATATTAATTGTTTAAGAAATTATCGATTTATATAAATTAAATTTGTTAATATTTAAATATTTTTATTAAATTTGAAATGATTCTGAAAACAATCTACCATGAAAAAATTTTTATTCCATTTCCTCAATCATCATGTTTTATTCAATTCTGCTTGATAAGATTGAATCAATTAAATTTACAAACAAATAAATGAAGCCCGGAACGAAAGTTCCGGGCTTCTTTAATCAAATCGATATGCAAAGGTTGAATATCCGTATAAAATTGTTGTTTGTTTTGAGGTTGCTAATGTTTACTATAATAGTAACTAGAACAGCCGACAATCAACTAAGAAAGCAGCTTTTTCGCCATCTCGGAAATACTTTTCCCGTCAGATTTTCCGGCTAATGTTTTTGATGCTATTCCCATTACCTTTCCTAAATCTTTTATAGATTCAGCGCCGGTTTCAGCGATAATATTTTTCATTTCTGCTTCCAGCTCTTCTGAAGAAAGCTGTTTCGGCAAGAATTGCTCAATAATTTTCATCTGCGCTTCTTCCACTTCCGCCAGGTCATTTCTTCCCTGTGCGGCAAACTGGTCGTAAGAATCCTTACGTTGTTTTACCATTCTCTGGAGAATAGCAATTTCCTGTTCCGGTGAAACTTCTGCTCCTCTGGCTTCTGTTTTCAGCAATAATATCTGAGATTTTACGGCACGAAGAGAATCCAAAGCAACTTTGTCTTTAGCTCTCATTGCTGTTTTTATAGCTTCGCTTATTGTATTTTCTAAACTCATGGTTTGGGCTTTAGGTTTTAGGCAGTAAGCAGCATGCTTTGAATAACTTTCGACTTGGAAAGCTTATGGCTTACTGCTTATTGCTTACAACATTTTAATCTACATCTTTATTTAAAAATCTGTTCTCTCTTACTTGCATAGAACCATTGTTATCAGACAAATAAGTGTTGATATTTTGGTCTGAAGCATTAGTTCCCTCAATGGAAATATTTTTTCTTTTGAAGGCAGGAACAGATTCAAATTCGCTTGAGCTGTCAAAACTCTGATAGCGTGAATTGAATTCTTTTAATTTATTTCTTCTTTCAATTACCTTATCCTGATCCACCGTTTTATTCACAAAAGTGAATTCTGATTCTGTGGTTTTTGGAGCTTCGGCTTCTGTTTTTGTTTCAGCAACCGGAAGAGTTTCAGCTTTTGGCTCTTCTTTTAAATTCTGGAAGAAATGTTCCACTTTTTGAAGGGGTTCTTCCGTTAATTGATTCACCTCGTTGAAAGACGAAAATTCCGCTTTTGGCTGCCCAAAATCTGATTTTGGCTCATTCTTGATAGGCTCATTCACAAAGAAGCTAAACTCAACAGGCTTTTCCTCTGAAAAAGAATTGTTCAAACTGTTAGTTGCCTGAGTTTCTTCCTTTTTATTATCAAATTCAAATTTAAAAGATTCGATTTCCAGATCATTAGGATCTTCTATTTCTTCATCTAAAGAAAATAGGTTGAAAGATTCTTCTTCATCTTCGTTTCTCCAGTTCTGGGCAGGATTGTCTAGTGTATCTTTCTCTTTATCAAAGAATTTGATTTCAGCTTTTACAATTTCATCCTCAATAATCATTTTTTTTTCAGCAGGCGAAGCATTGAACTGCGGAGCGTCACTGTCTTCGTCATCTAATCTGAAAAGGCTTTTCCCTCCGAAATCATGAGTAGATTCAGAAGTAATTTCTCTTTCTTCTCTTGTTTTGAAAGGTGATTCTTTGGGAACATCAAAAGAGTCATTCAAACTGATTTTGATCTTTTCCGCCGGCCCTGAAAATTTTTTATTATCATTTGAAAAACCTGTTGCAATTACAAGAACGCTTACAGAATCTCCTAATTCTTCATCAGCACCAACTCCAAAGATGATGTCTGCCGTATTTCCTGCTTCTTTCTGGATATGATCCATGATAACACCGATCTCGTCCATGGTAACTTCTTCCACACCGCTTCTGATCAACAACAGAACGTTTTTGGCGCCTGTAATTTTGTTGTCGTTCAACAATGGGGAATCAAGTGCTTTTTTCACGGCTTCTTCCGCTTTATTTTCACCTGAAGCAATTCCTGTAGACATCAATGCCGTACCGGAATTCTGAAGCACAGATTTGGCATCTCTAAAGTCAATGTTTACATCGAAATAACCGGTAATAACTTCTGCCATACCTTTTGCCGCGTTGGTCAGGACTTCATCGGCTTTTGAGAATCCTTGCTTGAATCCAAGGTTCCCGAACTGCTGTCTTAGTTTATCATTATTAATGACAATTAAAGAATCAACATTATTTCTTAGTTTTTCAAGTCCGTTTTCTGCCTGGTCCAGTCTTCTTTTACCTTCAAAGCTGAAAGGAACGGTAACGATACCTACGGTAAGAATTCCCATATCTTTTGCCACTTTGGCAATAACGGGAGCGGCACCGGTTCCTGTACCACCACCCATTCCGGCAGTGATGAAAACCATTTTGGTGTTTTGTCCCATCGCAGCTTTGATGTCTTCGATACTTTCGATAGCAGATTTTTCACCTACCTCGGGATCAGCACCTGCACCAAGACCTTCTGTAATGGTAGTTCCCAACTGTACTTTGTTGGCAACCGGGTTGTTATCTAAGGTTTGAGCGTCTGTATTGCAAATCACGAAATCTACGCCGTGAATTCCTTTTTCATACATGTGTTTCAGCGCGTTGTTTCCACCGCCTCCTACACCGATTACTTTTATTATTGATGAATTTCCTTTTGGTAAATCAAATGAAAACCCCTGAGTTCCTAAATTTTCCATAACTATACTTTTTTATAATTATAATTAATCAATGGTTTAGGCAGTAAGCGATATGCTGTAAGCTTTTATCATTGATTGTTTATCCCTTATATTTATTCTACTTCTTCGAAGAATTTTTTTACTTTTTCCATAAGCGACTGCCCGAAAGTCAGTTTAGCCGCTCTTTTTTGTTGCTGTTCGCTGGCAGTTTCCTGCTGCAGAATCTGTTGCTCTGCCATAGTTCCCGTTTGTTGTTCGGTTTCGGCCGGACTTGTTGCAGTATCAGCTTTTGGCTGTGCCTGGGCTTGTTCCTGAACGGGTTCTTCTATTTCAGCAATCTGTTTTTTATCCCTGATTTTTAAACTTTCCATTAATAATCCAATAGAAGTTGCAAATTCGGGACCTTTCAGATACTGGTTTTTGTCGTTGGCGATATATTCATTAGCAAAACCGATTCTGCTGTCGAAACCTGTTGTATAATTGGCCAGCTGACGAAGGTGTTTCAGGTTTGATCCACCCCCCGTTAAAACAATTCCTGCGATTAGCTTTTTCTTCTGTTCGAAGGCGCCGTAAGCTTTTAATTCCGTATTTACCATTTCCAAAATTTCCTCTACTCTCGCATTGATAATCTGTGCTAAAGTTTTAAGTGAAATTTCTTTATCAGGTCTTCCATGAAGCCCTGGAATGGTTACATACGTACTGTCTTTTTCCAATTCAGGAACCGCAGAACCGAACTTAACCTTTAATTGCTCGGCATGCTTTTCAATAATTGAACATCCTTCTTTAATATCTTCTGTAATAATTCCGCCACCGTAAGGGATTACGCAGGTATGACGGATGATATTGTCTTTAAAAATAGCAATATCCGTTGTACCACCACCGATGTCTACGATAGCGACTCCTGCTTCTTTCTCTTCTTTTGTAAGAACGGCTTCCGAAGATGCCAAAGGTTCCAGCGTAAGGGCTTCCATCTCCAATCCGGCTTCACGAACACATCTTGCGATATTTCGGATGCTTCCCATCTGACCTACTACAACGTGGAAATTAGCTTCTAAACGTTTTCCGTGCATTCCTACAGGCTCCTGAATTTCACCTTCGGAATCTACCTTATATTCTTGAGGAAGTACATGGATAATTTCTTCGCCAGGAAGCATGACCAGCTTCTTGACCTGATCTTTCAATGCTTCAATGTCATCATCTGTAATGAATTTATCCGGATGTTCACGCATAATATAATCGGAGTGCTGCAGGGAACGGATGTGTTTCCCGGCGATCCCCACCGTTACTTTACGGATAGGAACTCCTGCGCTGGACTGTGCTTCAGACACAGCAGCTTTGATTGAATTAATGGTTTGCGAAATATTATTCACAATACCTTTGTGAACCCCAAGACTTTTGGCCTTACCAACACCGAGAACTTCTATTTTCCCGTGTGCATTCCTCCTTCCGACAATCGCGACAATCTTCGTTGTCCCGATGTCCAGACCTACTGAATACTCTTGATTTTCCATTTGATTATATCGATTTGATTTTTTTATTCTATTTTAACTTTTGCTTTTGTCTTCGGCTTTGCTGCCGTTGGTTTCTTCTCTGTTTTTTTTGTTTCCTTAGGCTTGGTTATAGCTTTTGGTTTTGTGCTCACCTTCGGTTTTGATGCCGCTGAGCTTGTTTTTTTAGTTTCTTTTTTTGCTTCGGCCTTTTTGGGTTTTGCTTCGGTATTTTTTTTGACAGTTGTTGGGGTTGGAACTTTTGCCAACTCTTTATTTCCTGCCTTCAAAATACTGTCGTTTTCTTTAAAATAAGGATTCAGGGTTGTTACAATCTGATTCTGATATTTTACTGAAACCATGCTGTATTTTTGAGGATCCTGATACACAAGATATTTTTCTACAAATGTTTTAAAACCTTTTACTTTAAAGTCAATATTATCTAAGTCTCCAATTTCTACTTTATAATTGCCATCGCTTGTAAGAAGATTGTAGTCATCCTTATCTTTTGATATTCCAATGAAATATTTTTTACTGAAATCATCTTTGTCGATTTTGCCAACCAGTTCAGCGAGTTTTTCATATTCATCTTTCTTTACATTTCCTGTTACGAGCATACAAGGATGTGAATATGTTTTTGAAATCGGGAATTCCGTTCCTTTTTCGTCCACGTAAAAATCTCTTCCTTCTTTATTTAACCTAAAAACCGGAACTCTCTGCTTAATATCTAAGTTTAATTTTCCATTTAAGTTTAAATAAACATTCGCGCTGTCAACAGCCGGAAGGGCATTAATTTTTTTCTCCAAAGCCGGAATATTCAAGTCTCCGACTTTCCCTGAAGGATTTTCTTTTTTTACAATTTCCCGGATGTCTTTTTCATCAATAAAATAAACGGGAGTTTTTTCATTCATTTTTACAGAAATTTTATTATCCGTAATCTTCTGGCCGCTGAATTTCTTCAAAGAGAAACTCAACAGGAACCCAAGGAGGATTACCGTGATAGCAATTTTTAATATTCTGTATTTATTTTTCATTTATTTTAAACTAATTTTTCTCCATCCATTCACAAATAGGATCATACAGCGTATCAATATTTCCTGCGCCCACTGTGAGAAGAATATCAAATTCTTTTTCTTTTATTTTATTAAAAGCATCATTTAATGTTGATACTTCTTTTTTATCTAATGTTACTTTATCTAGCAGCCAGCTTGAAGTTATTCCTTCAAAATTTTCCTGAAGTTCCCTTGCCGGATAAATGTCAAGCAAAATCAGTTCATCAGAATTGTTTAAACTTTCAGCAAATCCGTCTGCAAAATCCCTTGTTCTGCTGAACAAATGCGGCTGAAAAACAACCAATAGTTTTTTCTCAGGGTAAAAAGTTCTGATCGAGCTTACCACGGCATTAATCTCTGTAGGATGGTGAGCATAATCGTCGATATATATTTTACCGTTTTGATATCTGTGTTTGGTATATCTTCTTTTAATTCCTTTAAAATTGGCAATTGCTTTCTTTAAAGTTTCGAAATCGACTCCCAGATTATTTAAAATAGCCAACGCAACCGTCGCGTTTTCAACATTGTGAATTCCCGGAATTTCCCAGATAAAATCTTTCACGGTTTCAGTTGGGGTATGAAAATCAAAATAGATTTTGTCATTCTCCATTCGAAGGTTATCTGAATAATAATCAGCAACCTCGTTCACGGCATACGTCAGATGAGGTCTTCCGATTTCAATTCCTTTTCTTACAAAAAGTTGTTTGTCATTCGGAACTAAGGCCGCAAATTGTCTGAAACCTTCTTCAATCGTATTTTTATCTCCATAAATATCCAAATGATCTGCATCTGTGGAAGTTATCACTGCCCAGTCCGGAGAAAGGTTTAGGAAACTTCTGTCATACTCATCTGCCTCAACCACTGAATATTGTGAGCCGTTATATAGAAAATTCGATTTAAAATTCTCAGAAATTCCTCCAAGAAAGCATGAAAAAGGCAAATCTGCTTCTTTGCACAAATGCGAAACCAAAGTAGACGTCGTTGTTTTTCCATGGGTTCCGGCAACAGCGATGCAATCTGTGTTTTCTGTAATTAAACCTAAAACCTTTGCGCGTTTCAGCACTTCAAACTGATTTTCATTAAGATAATCTAAAATCCCAAGCTTTTTAATGGCCGGAGTATAGATTATCAGTGTATTTTCCTTTTCAAGAGAAGTTATTCTTTCATCGATAAGATCTTCAAAAACAATATCAATGCCCTCGTTCATTAATGCCGTCGTCAATTTGGTGTTGGTTTTATCGTAGCCCAAAACTTTCTTGCCCGAAGCATGGAAATAGCGCGCCAGAGCACTCATCCCGATACCTCCGATTCCAACGAAGTAAAAATTTTGATATGTTTCTAAAACTTTCATTTTCAATTATTGTAATATTTGACGTTCTTTATCTAAATTCAGAGCATCACCGACGAATAAACTAAATTCAGAAAGAGAGTCTTCAAAAGATTCATAAGTAAATCCATGCATCGTCCAAAAAGCATATTCAAACATGACTTTCTTTTTTTCTTCAACATGTATTGCTTTAACAATAGGTATCATGCTATTAACCTTTTCTGTATAGTCTCTAATTTTATCTTTACTTGCAGAGGTATTTACAAGAATATGAGTAGAGTAATATATTGCTTGTTTTTTAACATCAAGATCCAGAAAAATATACGTATTGTTTTTTGTTTTTACCTCAATATATTGAGGGGTTTCTTCCAAAATAGTATATCCTTTACCTTTAAGGTAAGATGTTATAGCAGAAATTTTAATATCTGCAGGTTTTACAAGAGTTTGTGCGGTCCATAAATTGGCAAAAAAGCCAACCAGGAGTAATATTAAAAATCTTGTTTTCATATTCATTGAGGTTATTAGTTCTTTATATTTTCTTAAAAATCTCGTCTACAATCTCTTTTGCGGCATTAGGCTTGGCAAAATATTTCAGATTTTCAGACATTTCTTTTCTTACACTTTCATTTTCGCAGATTTCTGAAAGGGTATTCCAGAATTTTTCATGCATTTCAGAGTCTTTTACCATTCTGGCTGCATTTTTTTCAACCAGATTCATGGCATTTTTTGTTTGATGGTCTTCCGCTGCGAAAGGGAAAGGCACCAACAATACTGGCTTCTGCGCTACCGCCAACTCTGAAATGGCAATCGCACCTGCTCTGGAAACAATTACATCTGCCGCAGAATATGCGGTTTCCATATCTTTGATGAATTCTTTTATTTGGATGGAAGATGGAAGTTGGGTGTCGGAAGTTTTTTTAGCTTCGCTATTTTCACTTCCAGCTTCCAGCTTCTGGCTTCCAACAATTTCTGCATAATCCAACTTTCCGGTTTGCCAGATCAATTGATAACCTTTTTCTTTAAGGTTCTCAAGGTTTTCTTTCCAGCCGTTGTTTAATGTTCTTGAACCTAAAGATCCACCGACAGATAAAATCGTCAGTTTGTCTTTATCCAGTCCCATTTTTTCTTTTGCCGAAGCTGTTTCCTGCATTCCTGAAATGATATTCTCACGAATTGGATTACCTAGAAACAGTATTTTTTCAGCCGGAAAACCATCCACTTTCGGGTATGCCGTAAACACAGCTTTTGCTTTTTTACTTAAAATTTTATTCGTTACCC
Source organism: Chryseobacterium sp. IHB B 17019 (assembly GCF_001456155.1). Taxonomy (NCBI): domain Bacteria; kingdom Pseudomonadati; phylum Bacteroidota; class Flavobacteriia; order Flavobacteriales; family Weeksellaceae; genus Chryseobacterium; species Chryseobacterium sp. IHB B 17019. The sequence goes on from NZ_CP013293.1 coordinate 3,759,835, forward strand.
CTGCATGGGCATTTTGTTCCTGAATAAAAATTGGAATTCCCAGTTTGCTTGCTTCATACAAAGCCGGCCCACTGGCAAAACCTCCTGTTCCCACTGCAAAGTCCGGAGCGAATTTTTTAATAATTCTTTTTGATTTAGATAAGCTTTTTAAAATCTTAAAAGGCAAACCTAAATTCGACAACATATTTCCTCTGTCGATTCCGGCAATATCAATTCCTTCAATCTTATAACCTGCCTGCGGAACTTTTTCCATCTCCATTTTTCCGTTGGCTCCAATGAACAAAAACTCAGCATCAGGAAATCTTTTCTTGATTTCATCAGCAATAGCGATGGCTGGGAAGATGTGTCCTCCCGTTCCGCCGCCGGATAATAAAACGCGGATGGCTTTTGGCTTTTGGCTATTGACTGATTGATTGTTCATTTTTTAAGTCTTTATTCTTTTATCTTTATTCTCGTTCTAAGCGATATCGTTTATTTCAGCTACACTTTGTTTTTTGCCCATTCCTTCTTCGTCATAAATCTGGATTCTTGAGCTTATATTTAAAATAATTCCTAATTGCAAATAGGTAACCAACATTGATGTTCCTCCATAACTTATCAATGGCAACGGTTGCCCTGTCACCGGAATCAGATTGACTGCAACTGCAATATTTACAGAGAGTTGTATAAAAATCATCACCCCAAGGCTGAGCACAAGCAACGATCCGAAAAAGGCGGGCATCTTACTGGCTATCATTACGATACGGATTATCATAATTAAATACAGACAGATCAGGAAAGCAGCTCCGATAACTCCATATTCTTCGACAATTACCGCAAAAATAAAATCGGATGCAGATTGTGGAAGCATTTGTTTTAAGGCACTTTTTCCCGGTCCCATTCCGGTAATCCCACCGTGAACAATGGCTGCTTTTGCCTGCATTACCTGGTAGTTTTTCGCTTTTACGCTTTCATCATCTACATCGGCTGTTTTGGCTTTGCTTGACGTGAAGGTTTCAATACGGCTCATCCACGTGTGAACACGGTTTCCGCCGATCATGTTTGTATTTAGAGCAATTAATAAAAACAAAACAATCGCAACAAATGAAGAGGAAATGAATCCTGCAATGTATTTCCAATGCAGTTGTCCTATAATTAAAACAACCACGGAAACCATTAAAATCATTAAAGCCGTAGAACCGTTATCTTTCGCAACCAATACAAAAACCAGTAAAATAGGCCCGAAAATGTACATAATGTTCTCAATCGGAAGCCTTTCGCGGGTAATTTTCTTGGTTAAATATCGACACAGATAAATAATCAACATTAAAAATGCAAATGAAGAAGGCTGAAATGAGATCGGTGTCCCGGGGATTTTCAACCACCTGGAAGCACTTGCTCCGTCGATTGTCTGTCCTGTAAACATAGTGATAATCAATAGAATAACCATTAAACCGAGCAGAATGCTGCTGAGTTTTCCGATGTACTCATATTTTACCATTCCCACAATTCTCATGATTGCCAATCCTAAGACCACAAAAAACATATGCTTGATAACGTGACCAGTTGTAGTCCCGTTATTCACGATATATTCCAGATTCGAACTTGCTGAATATACAGGGAAAATAGAGAAAATGGAGATCACAAGAATGACCATCCAAAGTACTTTATCGCCCTTCAGGAATTCAAATCTGCTGTCTGTGTCTTGTTCGTTCATATGTACTGCTATTGGCTTTGGTTAATTGCCATTGGCTTTTAATACCTGCTCTTTAAACTGACGGCCTCTGTCTTCATAGCTTTTGAATAAATCAAAACTGGCGCAACATGGGGAAAGTAAAACGGTATCTCCCTTTTTTGCCAAAGATTTTGAAATCTTCACTGCATCCGCCATGCTTGAGGTATCATAAATAAACTCTTTCTTATCTTTAAAGAAGTTGATAATCTTTTGATTGTCAATTCCTAAGCAAACAATTGCTTTTACTTTCTTTTTAACTAAATCTTCAATTTCGGTATAGTCATTTCCTTTGTCCAAACCTCCGACAATCCAAACGGTCGGGTTTTTCATGCTTTCTAAAGCGTAATACGTTGCGTTAACGTTAGTTGCCTTGCTGTCGTTGATGTATTTTACCCCATCAATTTCAGTTACAAACTCTAGTCTGTGTTCAACTGCCTGGAAAGTCATTAATGAATTTCTGATGCTTTCATTATTGATTTCCAATATTTTACCAGCGATTGAAGCGGCTAAGCTGTTGGCAACGTTATGGTTTCCTAAAAGTGACAATTCTTCAATTTTCATGGAGAAATCATCTTTTAATTTTACCTCAATTTTATCTTCATTAATAAAACCTCCTTCAGACAGTTTTTCTTTTGTTGAAAAAGGAATCATCTTCGCTTTTATTTCTAATTTTTCCAGCAGATTTTTGCTCATTTCGTCATCTTTATTGTAGATGAAGAAGTTGTCATTCTCCTGATTTTCAGTAATTCTGAACTTTGCTAAAGCATATTCTTCGTAATTGTAATTGTACTGATCCAAATGATCCTGAGACAAATTCAACAATAAAGAAATATATGGTCTAAAGTTCTGAATATCATCCAATTGAAAAGAGCTTACCTCCAATACATAATATTCATGATTCTCATCAGCAACCTGTTTTGCAAAGCTGTATCCTATGTTTCCGCCTAAACCTACATTCAGTCCGTCATTTTTCAGGATGTAATAGATTAAAGACGTGGTCGTTGTTTTTCCGTTGCTTCCGGTGATCGCAATGATTTTCGCATTGGTAAATTCCGAAGCAAATTCAATTTCAGAAGAAAGCCTGATTCCTTTCTCATGAATTTTGTTAATAATTTCTGCCTTTTTCGGAATTCCCGGGCTTTTTACAATCCAGTCTGCATTTAGAATCCTTTCTTCATCGTGGTTTTCCTCCTCAAATTCAATTTCATTTTCAGTGAGAAACTGCTTATAGTTATCCTTAATGGCCCCTTTGTCTGAAAGAAATACTTCCATCCCTTGTTTTTTAGCCAAATAAGCAGCTCCACAACCACTTTCGCCTCCTCCTAAAACAACTATTTTCATTCTTTTTATGCTTTATGCGGTAAGCTTTAAGCCTAATGCTTATCGCTTACAGCTGATTTATCTCATCTTCAATGTAATGAGACATACAATTGCCAGAACTACACCGATAATTATCATTCTGTTGACGATTTTACTTTCGTGGAAACCGCCTTTCTGATAGTGATGGTGTAATGGTGACATTCTAAACAATCTATTGTTTTGGGCATATTCCAGCCCGAATTTTTTCTTTCTGTATTTGAAAACTGCAACCTGAAGCATTACAGATAAGTTTTCAATTAAAAATATTCCGCATAATACAGGGATCAGCAATTCTTTTCTTAGAATAATGGCTAAAACAGCAATTACTCCTCCCAACATCAAACTCCCCGTATCGCCCATGAAAACCTGCGCCGGATAGGTATTGTACCAGAAAAACCCGATAACGGCACCTACCATTGCGACGGCAAAAATGGTGGTTTCCCCCATATTCGGAAGGAACATAATATTGAGATAATCTGCAAAAATGATGTTCCCGGAAAGGTAGGCGAAAAGCGCCAGAGTAAGCAGTATGACGGCACTTGTTCCTGCTGCGAGACCGTCGATTCCATCTGTAATATTTGCTCCGTTTGAAACGGCTGTTACGATAAAAATAACGATAGGGATGAAAACGATCCATGCCCATTCATGAGCGTCTTTATCATTCATCCAAAACAGGATTCCGCTGTAATCAAACTCATTATTTTTAGCAAAAGGAACGGTAGAAACGGTGATTTTTTCCGTAGGCATGAAGTTTTGCTCTACATTATTTCTGTTCACTACTTTCGCATCTGCATATTTTCTTTTAACCGTAATGTCAGGGTGGAAATACATTGTAACTCCAATAATTAGTCCTAATCCGACCTGTCCTACAATTTTGAATTTTCCACTTAAACCGTCTTTATTTTTTTTAATTTTCTTTAAATAATCATCAATAAAACCAATCACGCCCATCCAAAGCATTGAAACCAACAGAAGAACAATGTAAACATTGGTAATTCTAGTAAACAGCAAAACCGGAATAATGGTCGCCAAAATAATGATAAGGCCACCCATTGTAGGCGTCCCTTCTTTTTGCTTCTGTCCGTCCAATCCAAGATCACGAACCAACTCGCCCATCTGCTTTGCTCTCAGATAGTTGATTATTCTTTTCCCGTAAACCAAAGCGATAATCAAAGACAGCAAAACTGATATTCCCGCACGGAAAGAGATATATTTCAGCATTCCTAATCCCGGAACGTGAATTCCCTGGCTGGTTAAGTATTCGTATAGATAGTATAGCATTTGTTTAAATTTTAATAAATGATAAATGATTATTGATGAATGGTAAAATCAATTAACATTTATCAATTATTGATTATAAATTTTACTTACTCATCAATTTCCAAAGTTCATTGATCGTTTCTTTGTCGTCAAAATGATTTTTTACACCATTAATCTCCTGATAGTTTTCATGGCCTTTTCCGGCTACGAGAACAATATCTTTCGGTTCTGCAAATTTGATCGCCATTTTTATGGCTTCCCTTCTGTCCGGAATTGAAGTGTATTTGCTGAAGTTTTGAGGTTCAACGCCAGCTTCAATTTCCTTTATAATCTGTGCCGGATCTTCCGTTCTCGGGTTATCCGAAGTGATAATTGCCAATGTTGATTTTTTTGTGGCAATATTTCCCATTTCAGGTCTTTTGGATTGATCTCTGTCGCCTCCGCAACCGAAAACTGTGATTAATCTTTCGTTTTTTGTTCTGATATCATTAATGCTGTCCAGGATGTTTTCCAAGGCATCCGGAGTATGAGCATAATCTACAATGAAGAAAATCCCGCCGTCTGATTTGAAAGTCTCAAATCTTCCGGAAACTCTTTTTAACTTGCTGATTGCCTGAAGAATTTCGTCCTGCTCAAAACCAAGTTCAGAAGTGATTCCGAAAACAAGCAGTAAATTGTAAACATTAAATTTACCTGTTAAGGTCGTCCAGAATTCCTTTCCGTTGAAGTTCAACAACATTCCGTTGAAATCAACTTCCAGTAATTTTCCATGATAGTCGGCCATTGTTTTCAAAGCATAAGACTTTTTCGTGGCCTTCGTGTTTTGAAGCATGACATTTCCGTTTTTATCATCTACATTGGTGATGGCAACGGCATTTTCATTTAATTCATCAAAAAATCTTTTCTTTGTTTTTAAATATTCATCGAAAGTTTTATGATAATCTAAATGGTCGTGCGTAAGGTTGGTAAAACCTGCAATTTTAAAATGTAACCCTTCAATTCTGTTTTGAGCGATTCCGTGCGAACTTACTTCCATGAAAGCAAAATCACAGCCTTCCTCAAGGGCCTGAGCCAAGATTTTATTAATCGTAATAACATCCGGAGTCGTGTGAGTCGCCGGAATTATTTTATCTCCAATTCTGATTTCTACCGTAGAAAGTAAAGCAGAATCATATCCTAAGTTTTTAAAAACATCAAAAAGTAGGGTAGAAACGGAAGTTTTTCCATTTGTTCCTGTAACTCCGATTAATTTTAACTTTTCGGATGGATTTCCATAAAAATTGGAAGCTAATTGACCTAAAGCTTTGGAAGAATCTTTTACTTTAACATAAGTAATATTTTCATCTAAATTTTCAGGAAATTCTTCGCAAACAACTGTTGTTGCGCCTTTTTCAACCGAAGAAGCAATAAATGAATGCCCATCCACAACGGTTCCTCTCATTGCGATGTACAAAGAGTTTTCCGTAACCTTTCTGCTGTCGAAAACCAATTCTGAAACCTCACGGGTGTTGTCACCGTGAATTTCCAAGACTGGGATTCTATTTAATAATTCAATTAATTGCATTTCCTTGATGCTTTATATTTTAATTCTGCAGAGACAAATAAATTCTCTGGTTTTTACTGATTATTGTGCCTTCCAATGGAAATTGTTCTTTAATTCTTCCCACTCCTTTATAGTCAACACGGTATCCTAAATTTTCCAACTGCGGAATTACATTTTTACCGATTAATCCGACTACACTTGGCATTTGCTTATTATTAACTGCTACTTTTACATTCGGTTCCACCATTTTATTAAGGTTTACCTTTCTGTCGACAAGCATTTCTTTTTCAATGTTTTGAGGTGTTTTCAGGAATGTTTTTCCGGCAATTTCTTTAAATACCGGCGCGGAAACCGTTCCTCCGTAAAATCCTTTGGCCGTATTCGGCTCACTGATCATCACGTAACACGTATATTTCGGATTATCAGCCGGATAGAAGCCTGCGAATGATGCACGGTACTTCATTGGACCAGGCAACCAATATTCAAATCTTGCGGTTCCGGTTTTTCCTGCCATTTTTAAATTTGGGGTGAAAATACTTTTTCCTGTCCCTTTCTCAACGGCTTTTGTCAGTGCGCTAGTCATCATTTTGATAGCTTTTTCAGAAGCCATTTTATTAACAATTACTGCGGGTTTTGCATTGTACATTACCTTTCCGTCTTTCATAATTTTATCGATGAATAGAGGCTTTAGCATTTTGCCGCCATTAGCAACCCCATTGTAGAAAGTTGCCAATTGTAATAAGTTGATGTTCGAGGAATATCCGTAAGCGATTGACGCCAATGTCGCGGCGTTCCATCTTTTATTTTCCGGCGTTACGATTTTCGGTTTTGTGATTCCCGGAAGCTCGATCTCCATTTTATCGAATAATTTCCAACGTTTCAGATGATCAAGGAAAATCTGGGGTTTGTCGGCGTAATATTTCGTAATTAATTTTGCCGTTCCTACGTTACTAGATTTAGCCAAAACATCACTGATATCATACGTTCCTCCGCCGTGACCGTCTGAAATTCTTTGTTTTGCATACGTCCAAACTCCACCACCAACATTTACTGTTGTATTTTCATCGATAAAACCGTCGTCCATTGCTGCCAGCAACGAAATGGTTTTAAATGTAGAACCCGGTTCGATATTATCTTTTATGGCGTAATTGTAGGAATCTTCGTAATTTCCGTCTTCGGTTTTTCTTAAATTTACCATGGCACGAACTTTCCCAGTCTCAACTTCCATTACAATCACGGTTCCGTGTTTTGCTTCAAAATTGATCAGTTGTTTTTCTAAAGCTGAATGTGCAATATCCTGAATTCTAAGATCTAATGTTGTGTAAACATCCTCACCATCAACTGGCTCCTGAACTTTCCAGTAATCAATTGGCTTCCATTGTGAAGAGTTGATTCTTTGCTCTAATCTTTTTCCGTCGGTTCCTCTTAAATATTTTGAGAAAGCCCCTTCCAGACCAGAACTGTATACACCGTTATCCATTCCGATGGTTCCGGCTCCGATTTCAGTAGTAGCCAATTCTCTTTTGTAGTTCCTGTCAACAATGAAACCTCCTTTATTTTTACCTCTTTTAAAGATTGGAAATTTTCTGATTCTGTCGTATTGATCGAAGTCCAGACCTTTTACAAGGGTGTAATATTGATTTTTCTTCTTTCTCTGTTCGTCAAATTTCTTTCTGAATTCTCCTCTCGGTTTTCCAAACATTTTGCTTAAAGAATCCGTTAATGCACCGATATTATTAGTGTAAACAGTATCTTTCATTGTTTTGAAATCCAGATAGATATCGTAACGCATTACGGTGGTTGCGAGAATTGAACCGTCGGAAGCGAATAGGTTTCCACGGGCAGCTTTTAAAGTAGCCTCGCGGTAATTTTTATTAATGTAATCGTCTTTAATTTCCTGGACATTAGTATTTTGAAGGATTACAATCCTCGTAAGGAAAAGCACAAACACGCACAAAGCCACCACTGCAAAGAGGTAGCCCCAACGTAACGTTCTTTTACGTTTGTTATCGTATTCATTTTGCTTTTGCATCTGTACTGTCCAGTTTTATTAGCAGTTTATGAGGGTGGTTTTCAAGAGTCATTAATGAATCTTTTGCCACTTCTTTCCCCAACTGCGATTCCATTTTTACTTTAATCAGCTTACTTTGTGCGTAAGCGTTTCTCGATTTATATTCTTCTGTTTCTTCTTTTAAGGCGTTGACGATCTTGATTTTTTTATTAACCAAATGGTTGCTGTAAATCATCGCCATCATTAATATGAACAACAGGAGGAAATACTTGTAATGTATCTTCACCTCATCACGGTTCAGGAAGTTTCCTTTTATAATGTCTATAAAAGTGAGCTTCTTTTGAGGGCGATATGTTGTTCTTTTTGCCACGTTGTTTATAATTGATGATTGATAAATGATAATTGATAGAGTTTGAAATCATTTATCATTTATTATTAATCATTTATATTTTTATTCCTGTTCTCATTTTTGCGCTTCTGGCTCTGGAGTTTTCTTCGATTTCCTTCTCGTCGGGGATGATCGCTTTACTCTTTACCAGCTCAAATGCCTTTTTATAATTTCCGTAAATGTCTCTTTCGGGTTCGCCTTCAAACATTCCGTTTTTCAAAAATCTTTTTACCAGCCTGTCTTCTAATGAATGGTAAGAAATTACGACCAATCTTCCTTCCGGTCTTAACACATTATAAGCCTGAATCAGCATTTCTTTTAAAACCTCAAGCTCCTGATTTACCTCAATTCTAATCGCCTGAAACAACTGGGCATAAAATTTATTAACCTTATGCGGTGGAAGAAAATTGAATAATTTTTTCAAGTCTTCCGTTGTATTAATGCTTTTATTTTTTCTGTGATGGACGATATCTCTTGCTAATTTTCTCGCTTCTCGCAATTCACCATAATAGTAAAAAATATCCGCCAGCTGCTCTTCATCATAATCGTTGATTACTCTTTTGGCATCAAGGCTTTGCATCACATTCATTCTCATGTCCAGCGGTGCATTGCTTCTTGTGGAGAAACCTCTTTCCGCTTCATCAAACTGGTGAGATGAAACACCAAGATCAGCCAAAATGCCGTCCACTTGAGAAACTCCGTACATCAATAAAGAATTTTCCAGAAACCTGAAATTCTGATTGATTAATGTAAATCTCGGGTCATCAATTGTATTTTTAAGAGCATCTAAATCCTGGTCAAAACCAAACAGTCTTCCTTTATCCGAAAGCCTGCTTAATATTTCTCTTGAATGGCCACCGCCACCAAAAGTACAGTCCACGTATGTTCCGTCTGGATTCGTCACCAAATCATCAACACTTTGCTTCAACAAAACGGGGTTATGATACATGTTTAAGTTGTGTTTTTTCTCGCTTTTTATTTAATTTAATAATCAGCGCGGTTATTCTTCATCGAAAGAGCCCATTACATCTTCGGCAAGGCTGGCAAAATCTATTTCATTGGTGGAAATTACTTTCTCGTAAGCTTCTTTATCCCAAATCTCAAATAATTCTCCTGCGCTTGTGATCACAATATCCTTCTGAAGATTTGCGAAATGCATCAGGTCTTTTGAAATCTGCAATCTTCCCGCATTATCCAATTCTACAGTTTTTACTCCTGCCGTAAACATTCTAATGAAATCAGCATTCTTTTTAATGAATCTGTTTAGTTTATTAATTTTGCCCATCATTTTATCCCAGGCATTCATGGGGTAAACCTCCAGGCAAGGTTGGAACACGGATCTCTTGACTACAAAAGCCTTATCGTCAAAGTCTTCCATCTGTTTGATCAAAGAGGAAGGAACTTTCAATCGGCCTTTATCGTCGATTTTACACTCGTATGTTCCAATGAAACTTTTCATTTGGGACAAATTTATATAATAATTTCTAAAAATTCCCACTTTTGCCCACTTTTTGCCTTAATGTTAATAAGTTTTATCAATAATTGAACTTAATAGCTATAACAAATTGATATAAAGCTTATTATGAAATGTGTTATTTGGCCCATAGCAAAGTGGCATTCAAAAAAGTGAAGAAAAAGCAGTTTGGTATATTATTTTTATTTTAAATTAGGGTAATCAAAATATTTTTGAGGTTTAATTTGTATTTTTGCAAGGCTTTATTAAGGCATTATATGATATTTAGTACAAAAAAAGAAAAGAAATATACCTTTGTTGAGGCGGGAGAGGGACATCCATTGGTGCTGTTGCACGGGTTAATGGGTGGTTTGAGTAATTTCGATAAAATGGTAGATTTTTTTTCAGACAGAGGATTCAAAGTATATGTTCCTCAGTTGCCAATCTACGATTTGCCGGTACTCAATACTAATCTTACGACTCTTGCAAAATATATAGCCAAGTTTATAGAAACTCATGTTGAGGGTCCTGCAACGATTGTGGGAAATTCAATGGGAGGTCATATAGGTCTTATTTTAACACTGGCAAGACCTGATTTGGTTAAAAATCTTGTTCTTACCGGAAGTTCGGGTTTATACGAAAGAACTTTCGGGGATAGTTTTCCAAGGAAAAATGACCGTTCATATATAAGAAAGAAAACAGAAGAGGTTTTTTATGACCCAAGTGTTGCGACTGAGGACTTGGTGGATGAGGTTTTTGGAGTCGTGAATGACAGGATGAAGGGGATAAAAACAGTTATGCTGGCAAGAAGCGCCATCAAACACAATATGTTGAATGATCTTCCCAAAATTCTTACACCGGTGTGTCTGATCTGGGGAAAGCAGGATAATGTGACACCTCCTGAAGTAGCGCAAGATATGCATAAATTTATCCCAAATTCGGATCTGTTCTGGATTGATAAATGCGGCCACGCAGCGATGATGGAAAAGCCGGATGAATTCAATGAAATTCTTTACAGCTGGTTAAAAGAAAAGGTTTAAAATTTAACAATATAAATAACCATTAAGAGCTTTTCTTAATGGTTTGTTTTTCTAAAAATATTCTAAAAAATGGTTATTAAAACAGCAACGTTTGTAAAGAGCAGCGGAAAGTGGCAGGACTGTCCGGAACCTACAATTCCTGAATATGCTTTTATCGGGAGGTCAAATGTTGGAAAATCTTCATTGATTAATGCAATGATGAATCACAAAGATTTGGCTAAAACTTCGCAGACTCCAGGAAAAACCCAGCTTATTAATCATTTTTTGGTCAATGAAGACTGGTATCTGACGGATTTACCGGGTTATGGATATGCAAAAGTTTCAAAATCAATTAGAAAGGATTTCGAAAAACTGATTACGAACTATATTCTTAACAGGAGAAACCTTGTAAACCTTTTTGTTTTGGTGGATTCAAGGCATACACCACAAAAAATTGATTTAGAATTTATCCAATGGTGTGGCGAAAGTGGGGTTCCGTTTTCGATTGTTTTTACAAAAGTTGACAAGCTGAAACCGAATGCAGCGATTAAAAATGTAGAAGATTATAAAGCAGAACTTCACAAAACATGGGAAGATTTACCGGAAATCTACGTGACTTCCGCTGAAAAGAAAGAAGGATGCGATGAAATCCTAAATTTTATACAAACAACAAACGAGTTTTTAAAAAATAATAGTGTAACCTTCGATGAATAATATTATTTGGAAAATAAAAACCTTTGACGAATTTACCGTTCCGGAATTATATGCTGTTTTAAAAGCAAGAATTGATGTTTTTGTGATTGAACAGAATTGTCCATATCCTGATCTGGATAATTATGATCAAAAAGCAGTTCACATCTGGGCGGAAGAAGACGGGAAAATTTTAGCCAATTGCAGAATTTTTGATAAGGGAATTAAATATGAAGAGGCTTCTTTAGGAAGAGTTTTAACAACCGATGCTGCGAGAGGAAAAAACATAGGAAGACAACTTATGAAATATGCGGTTGAAACGATAGAAAACCGTTTCCATACTTCTGAAATCAGGATTTCTGCACAGGATTATTTATTAAAATTCTATTCGGAATTTGGGTTTGAAGATACAGGGAAGAAATATTTAGAAGATGACATTCCACATACGGAAATGTTGAGAAAATAAAGAAAGCGAGGAAAATTTTCTTCGCTTTCTTATTGATTAGTTAAATATATTGAGTGTTTTTTTAATTTTTATTTGAAATCGCTTTTAAAATAATGGGCTCAAGGTTGGAAGGAAGGTCGGCGGATTTTATTTGGTAGTTCTTGATTTTCATTTCTTTAAACCAGTTTTCCCAGTATTCTTTGATAACGCCTTCTTCAAAAGGATTTCCTTTTTCCGGATTGATTCCCAGAACAATAACTTCCAGATTGCTTAGATTTTCATTGGCTTTCACAAATCCAAGTCCGTTTTTTTCGATGATATCTTTAAAATCAGAAGTCACAAGACCGTTTGATTTTATCAATTTTGAAGTTAAATATGACGTTTTCTTTTCTTCTGAAAACATTGTATTTTGATGATACATATATCCATCCGTCAAAATAAAGAGAATATTTCTGTGGTCATCTTTTATACAGTAATCTTTCACTTTATTTTTGAAAAATTCCCAGATATCTGAACCTACGTAATTTCCATCTTTAATAGCTGATTGATAAATCTTTAATGGCAATTCAGAATATTTTTTTTCAACAGAACTAAAATAATCTTTGCTTGTGTTTTTATCAAAAGATATTTTAAGCGCTTTTGTAAATTCATTCATTTTCGGGTCTGAAGGTTCCGGATTAAAGAAAACCTGCATCTGATCATTAAATGTGATAATTCTTTTTGTTTTAATGTGATTCAGAAATCCTTTTTCGATGGCTTTGATGTATTCTGTGTCCCGTTGGAAATATTCCATGGTGGGATTTGGGTTGGTTTGAGGATCGATTCTGTCTGATAAATCAATTAAAATACTCACATTAATATTGTTTGGATCGGAAACAATTGAGTCCTCATTTCCTCCCGGGATTGTTGGCTCTTTTTTACAGCACGAAACCAAAGAAATGATCATTAATACATAAAATATTTTTTTCATAATTCGTGATTTAAAGTGCAGATAAATAAACAAGATTTTGATTATCAGAATTAGCCCCAACGCTTTCCAGATTGGTGTTGTAGGTTTCAATACAACTGTCGATCATGTTTTGCTTTTCAGTTTTTGAGACGGCTATTTTTTCACCAATAAATGTAACCCAGCCTTGAACATATTCGGAAGCGTACAACTTGTAATCCTTGGTAGGAATGATCACTCCGTCAATAATATTTTGAAGCTCTTCTATTCTGCCTCGTGTTTTTATGATAAGTTCTTTTGTATTCCCAATGTTTACGAAAACTTCTTCAATTTCTTTTTTAAGAACATTAATTTTTTCTAAAAGAAAAAGAACGTTTTTTTGTTTGATTTCCTGTTCGTTTTTAATCTTATCTTTTTCTCTGTGTTCCTTCATCACAAAGTCGAAAACCAGTCCCCAGATGATATAAACAATGAATCCCGCGAAAATAATTCCCCAAAACTGGTTCTTAGTAAAAGCAATTTTAAGGTCGAATGGTGGAGATTCAAAAGTTTTGTTTAATTCATATAATTTAGATTCGATTTCATAGGCTAAAATGGCGTCGAAAATAAATGTTACGACAAATAGTAATCCTAATTTGACATAATTTACCCACGTTTTATTTTCGCTAAACATGTGGATGAGAAATCCTAATCCTAAAAATACAAACGGAATTAAAGTCACAAATGCACCTTCAATTAAACCTTCATTCCAGGCTTTAGTAAGAGCCTGTGCATCCAAAACACTTTGGATGACAGTCACTTTTGCATCAAAACTTTTAAAAAATGCAGAATATGAAGTTGAAATATAAAAGGTAAGCAAATACAATGTGATAGGAATCAAAAGAATCGCGCCGATCCAGAACTTCGAGGAAGCTCCTTTTGAAGCTTTTACATTATACTTTTCCGGGTTTCTTGGTAGATCAAGAATTTCAGCTTTTAATTTTTCAATAGTATTTTGATGATTTTCAATCTCGGTATTTTTGTTTTTTAGCTGTTCTTCTTTAGTTTCTAACGAAACAGTGAGAGCTTTGATTTCAGTTTCCCTGTTTTTTTGTTCGTTAACGTAAGATTCTTTGAGTTTTTGCTGTTTTTCTACCATTTCTTTTTCCTCATTCTGGAATTTTGAGTAAACGGCATCAAGGCAGATAGACAGAGTCGTGTGGTTTCCATTGTTTCTGGAGCTATCTCTGTAGCCGCCTTCGTGATAGGTGCGTTTTCGGCTTTCTTCGGGAGATTCTTCATGGGAATCGGTTTCCGTTTTGGGTGGTTCTTCTTTCGGAGGCTCAATGGGAATTGATTTTAATTTAAATAAGTTTTTTATACTGGTGGTATCCATAGTGTATTAGTTTTTTAATTCATATAAAATATCAGTTTTATCTTTACCGATTTGTACGGCTTCGATGAGGTAATCGACGATGGCTTTTACATTTTCTTCCACAAAGCCGAACATTAAAACATATTTTTCCATCGCGGAATATTCGTTGGGAGAAACAATTCCGTCTGCCCAGATCATTACCGTGAGATCATACAGATAATCTACTTTTTCTTCGATCGTTTGAGGAAGGAGAGATTTAATATTAATAGGATTTAAAAGAATATCGTCTAGATTTTTAGAAGAAATACCTCTGTCTTCCGCACATTTATATAACATTTTGAGTTCTAATGCGCTGAAATCATCATCACAAATTGCCATTTGATAGAGTCGTAAGAAATGGGCTTTAAGATTTTCTGTAATTTGAGTGTTGTCCATGGTTGGTTAGTCTTCTTTTGGTTTTTTAGGGTTAATAATTCTGTCCCGGGAATGTGTTCTAGGTCCGGTTGAGTATTCTGAAGTTTCTTCTGTATGTTCTACTTCCTTCTTTTTTTGTATTAATTTTTCCGCAAAAGCGACCAGCAAAAACAGAATTCCTGTAATGGTATCGATAGGAATCCACAAGCTTTTTCTGTATAAATAAATAGGAAAAACAGGATTGAAAATAATAAGTATCACGATAAATACTGTACTCCAGTTATATTGTTTAGAACTTAAAAAGCTATAAATAACTATGAGCGCTCCAATGGAAACCAACACTCTGAGAAAAGTATAATACTCAATAGGAAGCCTGAAAATACCAGCGAAACAGCTTATAGCACAGAATGTAAGGAAAGGTTTCATGGTATAAAGTTTTTAAAATCCTGTGCGGAGATTATATTTATAATTAAAATTATCTTCGGACATAAAAATGAACACGAAGAAATCAAACAGCGCGATCAACGCAGGAATGAAAGTCCAGAAAAAGAGAAGATAAAAAAGGCCTAGTTTATTCTGTCCCAAATAAAATCTGTGAATGCCCAATCCTCCTAAGAAAAAAGCAAGCAGTGCGGCAGTAAATTTTGATTTCATAATTTTAAACTCTTGATAATATTTCGTTCTTTTTGTTTTCAAATTCTTCGGGAGAAATGATCCCGTTTTCCATTAAGCCTTTCAGTTTCTGTAAAAGGGCAAACGGATCTTCATTTTCAATCAGCTGAGGTGTCTGCTGTTGGAATTGCTGTGGTTGTGTAATAATTGGAGTTGCATTATTTACTGTAACTCCGCCTGCGGAAGCTCTTCTGGCTTCAAGGTCTTTTTCTCTGCGAACAGCTCTCATCTGCTCTTCAATTTCCTGAGCATATTGATAAAGCTTTCTTGCCTGAGTTTTTGGAAGATAATCCATCATATTGGTGAGATTTCTTGTCGTTTTCATCATAAAAGTAGCACCCATAATTCCTTCCTTGATGTGACAATCTGCAACATCAACCCAACTGTAATCCTGAAAATCCATCGACAAACCAAAATTTTTAGGCCTGCAGAAAATAATTCTTCTGTTGGTAAGCGCAATACAATCGGGAGACAAGTTAAGAGCCGGTTTCTTCTGAACCGCAATATATTCTACAAACTCCTGTGAAGTGAGAAGGCTGTTTATTTTAACTAAAAGCTTTTCGACGGCTTTCGGATCTTGCTCTTCGTTTAAAAATTTCTTTAGATTCATGTTATTTGTTTTTAATTATTTTACATCCTTAGAATAAACATATCCCGTTTTTCCTCCTTTTTTAATCTGTACTTTGTACCATGATCCTTGTTTAGAAAGCTGAATCAACTTCGTACCTTTTGGAACTGTTGCTATTATTTTAGATTTTAATGAAGTTTTTTCGTAAATATTTGTTGTTCCAATCCCTGCAATATATCTGTTGTTGGTATTGATGTTTATTTTATCAATGAAAACAGATGGACCTTTGGTAGATTTATTTCCTTTGGGGTTATTTGATTTAAAATTATCATAACCGGAAGACCTTGATTTTTTAGGCTTACCTTTTTTTGACGAACGATGATAAGAACTCGTTTCTGACGATCCACCACCACAAGCTCCGCAGGTTCCTCCTCCGCTGCAATGTCCGCAACGGGAACAATTTTTGCAAGCCGTACAATATGCAGAGCCGGTACATCTTCCGTCATGTCCTACATTATCATTTGCTTTAAAACAAGAATTTAAAAGAAATAAACCCAGTATTGTTATAAGGAATGGTATTAGTTTTTTCATGGCTTTAATTATAATTTTCCAAAGTCTGATGAATTTGATTCCTGTAATTGTAAATCTCATCGAGGTTGTTCAGCAAAACTTTCTCTCCGGATTCTTTTCCGTTATGAAATGTTTCCAGGTATTTATTTACGGTATTGAAATGCAATCTGCAAAGAGGCTTCCTGTTGTTATCATCCAGTAAAATCCCGAAATACGACAATGTGTCTCTATGGGCAATTCTAGAGGAAGGAATTTTTTCTCTCAATATGGCTTTTACAATTTGGAACCCTTCAAGCTCTTCTTCTGTTGTCACAATTTTAGAATCATTATTTTCATCGATCGGTTGAGACGGTTTTACATTATCGCCCTGTTTCTCAATCTGTTCGTTGATGCTTAATGCAGATTTAAGCCTGAAACTGATGGATTCATTGATGGAAGTTGATAAAGCTTTCTTGGTATATTCCTTAAAAGAAATCATCCTGTTGGCTGTAATAGGTTTTTCAAAAAACCGACTGACCAAAAGTTTTACAATTTCATCCGATGGATTTTCTATTTCCTTTTCAAACTCCTTTCGAATGGCTTTGATGTATTTTAAGGCTTCGGCCGAATCCAGAATACTTTCGAGATTGTAGTCTTTTTTCGTAAAGCTTTCAAGAATTTTAATTGAACTGTCTTTTAAATCTTCAATATTGATGGTAAAGAAAGGTTTTTCGTCCATAATATTAGGTTTCTCAAGATCTGTATAGAAGTTGTAAACAATCCCGTTGGTAAGAACTCCAAACCTCGTTTTCGAAACATGATAATACCTGTGAAGCTGGGAATTGTGGGCATCCGCACTTTCCTTCCAGTGTTTACATTCAATAATAAAAATAGGTTCATCATTGTTTCTTATTACATAATCTACTTTTTCTCCTTTTTTAGTTCCAATATCGCAGACATGTTCGGGAACAACTTCGGTTGGGTTGAAAATATCATATCCCAAAATCTGTATAAAAGGCATTACAAAGGCATTTTTCGTAGCTTCTTCCGTACCGATCTGGTCTTTTAAGCCAACTACTTTCTGATGCAGTTGCTCAAGTTTAATTTTAAGATCCATTATGGTTAATTTTTTAAAGTGTTTCGTCAATGATTTCAGAATCTTTTAGAGACTCAATATTGTAGTAGGTATATTCGTCATCACCGGAATACCATTTATACTGAGTTTGTTTGAATCTCAAGTTCAAGAGCATTTCATGTAATGTGGATTGAGTTTCTTGAATATTTTTATTGCTGGCAAAATATCCTGCTGTAAATTGTAAGGTTTTGTTTGTTGAACCAATAATTTTAACCTCAATATCATTCTCCCAAAGTTTTTCCTTCATTAATTTATAATAGATAAGTCTCAGTTTTGGAAAAGCTTTTATTTGGGAATTCATTACCTTTTTCTCGAGACTTTTTGCTAATTTTTGCTCCTCAACATAAGGGCTTTCCTTCCCTTCTTTTATAATGGATGCATATACTTTGTAAAGAGCAAGAACTATAACTATTCCATCTACAGAATTAACATTTTTTGTTAAATCAGAATCTTTTTCTAATGATTTTATTTCCTTCTCTAATCTTGTTTTTAAATCATTTTTCTTTTCTTCTATCTTAACAGTCTTTTCAACAGGAATATTTTGAGGAAGAGAATCAGTTTTTGTACATTTTACAAAAAGAAGACAAGAAATACTTAAAGGAATTAAAATTGTTTTTTTTAGATAAAGAGCTTTTTTATAGGTTGTGTTAATCTGATTCATATTGTATGAGGTTTTAATGGATATTAATTTGATTCAAAAATATAACCCTTTCATAACCAAACCTTACGGGAAACCGTAAAACACTTAAAAACACAAAAACCTCTCAAAAAAGATTGAAAGGTTTTATCAAGTATGTGTAAGAAGTTGTTTTTAAATAATCCCAATATCCTTACAGAAGGCAACCAACTGCTCATTGCTGGTAACTTCCAGATCTTCTTTTAAGCTGTTTAATTTTTTCTCAACGCTGCTTAAACTATAAGGTCTTATATTGTTGTTTTCAAGATAAGTAGGAATATTTTTCTGTAAAATGCCCTTTGAGAGAAGAGAAACTAAAGTGATGTCATAAGCAGAAAACTCATAACTGTTCAGTTTTTTCATGTCCTGCTTAAGATCAAGGGATAAATAATTTTCATTAATATAAACTGAGGCAATGGATTTTTTTAATTCCTTAGAATCATTTCTCGCTTTACGGACATAGCCATTAATTTGGTATTCATTAAAAAGCGAATCAATAATTCTGGGTTTATCTTCACCGGAAAACACAATTATTTTTAACAAAGGCTGTATTTCCCTTACTTTTTTGATCAGTTCCTGACCGGTTTTAATATTTTGCTCACGATGATCTTCTTCAAAAGAAAGATCGGAAATCAACAAATCATAAGGTTCCTTTTCCCGGATGGATTTCTGGACCTTAGCTAAGGCATCATCACAATAATAAACATAATCAACTTTAGGAATCTTGAGGTCTTCCAATGTTTTTTGAACAGAATAGCTGCCCATTTCGTGGTCTTCGGCGATTAGAATTTTTTTGAACATTTTTTAATTTTTTAAGAAACAGGAAATGAAATATTGATTTTCAATCCCTTTTCAGTTTTGTTGTCAAAAATAATTTCTCCGTTCATAGTTTCCATACGGGAAACCGTAGAAGACAGGCCATTCTTATGAATTACATCTCCGGAAATGCCGATTCCGTTGTCTGTATAATAGATTTTGATCACATCATTTTCTCTTTCAAACCTGAAAACTACTCGATCTGCTTTGCTGTGTTTTTTCATATTCACAAGCAATTCACGGATAATTTGGTAGATTTCGTCTTTTGTTGTTTCCTCTACCTTAAACCAGATATTTTTATCATTTCCGGCAAGATAGGTTTTTACATTTTCGTTGTTGAAAGAACCAATCAATTCAGAAATTTCCTCACTGAAATCTTTTTCTTCATTACCGGATTCTGTTTTTTCATAGGAAATATCTCGGGACTTTTCGTACACAAATTCCAGCTCGTCCAGCATTTTATCTTTATCAAACTGCTCCTGATTTTCAATTTTTGTCATCACCTGGTAAATTCCATTAGCAACAACATCGTGGACTTTTTTGGAGAGCTTGAGCTGGGTGTTTTTTATTTTTAATTCATTTTCTTGTTTGAGTCTTTTTTGTCTTTTGCGATACCAGATTATAATGAAGGTAATAGCTAGAAGTAGGGCAATTATGCCAATATTTCGTTGTAATAATTCTACTTCTTTTTCTGCTTTTTCATCTTTTATTTTATCAACATCAAATCTTATTATAGCAAATTGTCTTTTATCTTTATTTCTACTAATTTGTAGACTATCATTTATTGAATTAAATCTTTGAAAATTTTCTAAATAACTTTTTGGATCTAAATTAATGATTCTTTGCAAGGCTAAGATTTGATCATCAGGACTTTCATTATTAGTTGCGGCTTGAAGCATTTTTCTCGCAAATTCTAAAGACAGTTTGTTATTTTTATCTAAATAGTAAGTAGATAATGTCTCAAAACTTGAATTTTGTCCTGGGCCATCTTGTGTTTTTTCTCTAATTTCTAATGCCCGATATAGTTCTGGTAAGGGATCATAATTTTTATCATCAAGATATTTGACTTTTGCAAAATTATTTAAAGCTCTGGAGTAATTATAACTGCTATCGGCTAAAACAGCTTTTTCTAAATATTTCTTTGCTTTATTTATTTTTCCTTGGCTTATCAATAAGTCTCCAATATTGTTATAACAGACATATCTATCTTCATTATTCTCAATATACTTTAAAGCTTTATTATAAAAGCTATAAGCACTGTCATAATCTTTCAAATAATTAAATGAAATAGCTATGCTATTGTAGTTTTTACCTAGTAAACTTCTAACACTATTATCTTTTTCTCTCTTAAGAAATTTGTTTGCTTCCAAAGATGATTCAATTCCTCCTAAGAAATCTCCTTTGCCGTTTTGAATGTACGCCATATTGATTAAAGATTTGGCTGAGCTAATTGAATCTTTCGCTTCTATAAAATCAATTTTAGCCAAATTATAATAGTAAAATGCAGAATCATACGCCTTCGAATCCCTGCATACAATTGCTTTACTAAAATTAATATTATCTTCTGGAGGTTTAATTTCTTCTTTGCAGGAAAATAGAAAGAATGATAAAAGTAAAAAGAATGATATTTTCATGGTGGTTAGTTTTTATGCAAAGTAACAAAAAGGACAGATTTATGCAATCTGTCCTTCATTAATTTATGGATTTGTAAAAGGAGGAGGTAATTGTCCTGTATTCCCTCCTACTGGTCCTCCATCACCGCCGGTTCCCGTTCCCGGATCTATTCCCGTTCCCGGCTCACCCGGTTCGTCGTCTAATGTAGTTACCTGATTTTGGTTGTTATTATTGCATGAGGTTGTGTTTCCGTTATGATTTCCAAATGCTAAACCTAGTAGCATTAAAATAAATTGTATCATTTTGTCAAAAAATTTAATGTTAAAGCATTCGCGCTCTTCCCTGCGAAACAGATCGCAGATAGTGTTACACGTTTTAAAAATTTCGAAGCGCTTCTTAAATTTTTTGGGAAGTGGAACCTTCAAAAACGGAGGAGAAACATCTGCTTCCCAACCCGGAGTTTTACCTCCGTTTTATCTGGTAATTTGAAATCAGTTTTGTAAATTTGTTTTTGTAATGTTTTGTTTATCACTGATTTCTGGGACAAAGTAACGGCGGAAACAAAGGCAAGGGTTAGAAAGTTCTTGGAAAGTTCTTGGAAACTTTTCTACGGGAAACCGTAATTGTTTTTGAGAATAAGTCTTTAATTTTCCGAATAAAATTTTATTTATATGTCAAGATTTTTACTCCAGAAAAAGAAATTATTAGAAGAAGTGTTTGAAAAAGCATCAAATGAAACCACTGAAAAAACATTTAGTGGAATTTTGAAATCTCTAGAAAGAGATTTGTTAGATGACTTTAGAATAAATCTTAGCTATAAGTCTTTTGAAACATATTATAAAACCATAGTTGAGAACGAAAAAGATTATAATATAAAACCTGCAATTCTTGATGATTTAAGCAGATATTTAGAGTATGAGAATTTTAGAAATTATTGTTCGGATTGGAAAACAATAGAATACACAATCAGCGAAACCATTTCTAAGATTGTTATAAATATTACTAATAAGCCTATTCTACAAATGCCGGATTTCTTGAAGAAAAATGGGTTAGGCATTATCGAAATGGCTTTTGTTTTACTTCTTGTTACTGGTGGTGTTATTTTTTCAAATGGTAAGAAAACTAATAATGCATTAACAAATCCTTTAGGTATAATGTTTGGAGGAAAACCGGATATAGAAAAAGACTATATGTATTGGAATAATGACAGATATAAAGCAACTGACAGTAGTAATTTGGGACCACAATTTGAAGTGATTCCAATGAATAAAAGTTTATTTAAATATTTTAAAAAAATTAATAGGGAAGATACTTTAACAGTAGAAAATGCGATGGGCAATGTTTGGTATGATAAAAGCAACAATAATGTAGAATTTTTTACAAGCCCAGGCATACATCCTGAAAATGGAAAAGCATTGAAAGATGTTTCAGAGACAATACTATATAACCATGCAGGAGTACAAACAGACTCACTACAAATTGAAGAATAATTTTCATGATAATTTAATCTT
The DNA here is from genome assembly GCF_001456155.1 of Chryseobacterium sp. IHB B 17019. Lineage (NCBI taxonomy): Bacteria > Pseudomonadati > Bacteroidota > Flavobacteriia > Flavobacteriales > Weeksellaceae > Chryseobacterium > Chryseobacterium sp. IHB B 17019. Next base: position 3,781,972 of record NZ_CP013293.1, read on the forward strand.
CATTTAAAACACTTCGAAAAAGAAACCTCTACCTTCGTCTATTTAAGATGAATAAAGGAATATTCTTACTTCTACTATTTACTTTCACGGTGTTTTCTGCTCAAAAGCCAGTACAGATCGCATTTCTTTCTGATGTGCATTTTCAGGATTTGTACGGAAGCTTTTCGGATAACAATTTTAAAGGAATTATCAATCCTAAAAACGCAAAACCGACTATTCTCAGGACGATGAATTCGCAATTGCATTCAACCAGGATTTTTAATGAAAATTATTTCGCTTTCCTGAAAGCGTTGGATGATATTGCCGCAAAAGGAATCAAAATTGTCGCGATGCCCGGCGATTTTTCGGATGACGGACAGGCGTACAACCTTCGCGGACTTCACAAAATTCTAGACCAATACCACAAAAAATATGGGATAAATTTTTATCTCACGACGGGAAATCACGATCCTGTCGGACCGTTTCTACAGGATGCCGGAAAAGATGATTTTCTTGGACAAGACGGAAATCCATTGGGAATTTACAGTAAGGAAAATATGGGTAAAGCCAATAATAAAATCATCACAAAAGATATTGCAGAATCCGGATATCTGGAGATTTTAAATGAGCTAGGAGACTTTGGTTTTTACCCTAAAAAAGAAGATTTGTATTGGGGTACACCTTTTGACCAAGGCTCTTACAAAGATTATGCTTATGAAAAAGCTCTTCAAAATGCCGGTTATTCAAAAAGAATGTATGAAGTTTCCAAAGGCTTTTCTGTTCCCGATTTAAGCTATGTTGTCGAACCCGTAAAAGGAGTTTGGATGATGGCTATCGACGGCAATACTTACATTCCGAAAAATTTAAATGAAAATCCAGATAATCCTTCAAATTATAAAGGAGCAAGCATTGGCTACAATAATGTTTTGACCAATAAAAAACATTTGATCCAATGGGTGAAAAAAATTACGCAGGAAGCAAAAAGTAACGGGAAAACGGTCATTGCTTTCACACACTATCCGATGATTGATTATAATGATGGAGCAACCGGTGAAATTAAAAATTTGTTGGGAGAAAAAAAATGGCAATTAGAAAGAGTTCCTGAAGAAGAAGTTTCAAAAGCCTTTGCCGAAGCGGGTTTACAAATTCATTTTGCCGGGCACATGCACATCAACGACACAGGAATTCGTAAAATTGGAGATAAAATGCTGGTAAATGTTCAGGTTCCTTCGTTAGCAGCTTATCTTCCGGCATATAAAATTTTAACGATAAAATCACCTGATAAAGTAGAAGTGAAAACGGAAGTTTTAAATGATGTTCCCAATTTCGATGAATTATTTCCACTATACGAAAAAGAATATGAGACTTTACAAAAAGAGCACACCAAAATTCTCTGGAATAAAGATATTTTAAAATCAAAAACGTATCATGATTTTATGTTGTTTCATTTGAAAGAATTGGTCCGTCTGAGAATGATTCCGTCTGATTGGCCGAAAGATTTAGTTGAACGATCAAAAAAGCTTAACGGCGAAAATTTATTGTTGTTAATTCAGGATAAAAATCAATTAACACAGAAAGGAATTGATTCAAGAACATTTCAAAAATGGAGTTTTGAAGATTTGATTTTAGACTTATACAAATTCCAATCTGCGGACGAACTGGCCAAAAAAGATATTCCAAAAGAAAGGCTGCAGCAGTATCAAACACTGGAAAAACTGTTTGAAGAAAAACAATCCCAGGATCCTTTTATTTTGCAGTTAAAATCTATTTTTAAAATTCTTTCTTTGCTTTCAAATGCAGATCCGGCAGATCATTTTGAAATAGATTTGAAGAAAAGGGAGATAAAAAGTATGTAATTTTTTTGTTTGAAATAAAAAGGCTGCCCAAAAATTCAGACAACCTTTCCCCCTTAATATGAAATTTTACTTGCTCTTATATTATTTTCCTATTACAGGATTTCTCCTTTCGTACGTGTTATTTTCAAAACTAATTTTATAGTTTGACTTAAAAAGTTGGCTTGGCTGATAATAATCCGTCGTAATAATCTGTGCCCCGCTTTCCTTAGCTTTTTCAAACCTTGAATAATCCTCTTTTCTCGCTTCCATCGTGTCTGCATCGGCTCTGGTGCGGATAATGTAGCCTTTTTGTACCAGTTCGGCAATCTTGGGGCTTGGATCATTCATGAACAAAACTGCTGATTCGGGCGTTCCCGGAGCGGAGTTTGTAAAAACCATTCTACCTTTCAATGAAGGATGATCTTTCATGTACAAATCTCTGTTTTCGCTGTTGTTATCCAGTACGAATAGGAATTTTCCTTTTGCATCTTTCACTTTCGGCCAGTTTTTATGTAAAACCGCTTCATTCAGAGTTGAATAATTTCCTCTGATATCGTCCGGAGTGATAATTTTATTTTTTCCTAAATATTTTTTTAGCTCATTATCCAGATCGTCGAAAAGTTTTGAAGTATAATGCTCCGGCTCTGTCCCGAATTGGTTGGCTTTTCCGTCTTTCGGTTCAAGCGTAATGAAAACCGGGTCATGATCAGGATGTGCATCAGACCATTTTTTTAGGTCTTTTAAACAATCTTCCAGCGTATAATACCATGTCTGATAATCAATATCGGTAATGTGGATCATCTTATAGCCGGGCTTTTTCATTTTTCCTTCCGGGTCAAAAGACTGTGTTGTTTTTACAAGATCCAAAATTTTGGGATGGGCATATTTTCCGCCTTTGCTGTCTGCATACACGTCAATTTCGAGGTTTCTCAATCCCAGATCCAATTGTTGAGGTATTGGAATATGTTCATATTGAATTCTCGGCAGCCAATTCAGAGTATCTTTTTTAGATAAATAACTGTAAACCTCGGGAAGGATGGCCTTTTTATAAGAATTATGTGAGCCAATCACCTGGATTTCATTAATTTTTAAATCGGTTAAATTTTGAGATTGAGACCAGAATAGGTTTATTGAAGATAAATATAAACCCAGTAATACTGCCTTTTTCATTAGATCAATTTTTGTAACAGCGAAATTAAGAACTCTTTTTTCCAGGCTGTCTATATATTATGTTAAGTGTTTTTTACGATTATGTAAATGCCTAAAAATGGAGGTTTCTAAGTAATTGATAATGAATATTATTTATTTTCTCATTTTGAGATATTTATATTTTGTTGATTTTAAAATAATATTATGTTAAAGTGATTTTGTGGTATATCCTTTTTCTTTGTATGTCGAAAAAATAAAAACTAACAGGCTAAAATGAAAACCACTGTTGCGGCAACAACAGCGGCTTTTTATTAAGCAATGTAACGTCTTGCAATTACTTTACTTAATGATATGTACCACAAAATTAATTTTTTTAAGTTTAAAAAGCTAATCCCGATCGCAATAATTTTCCTGGCGGCAAACCAGGCTCATGCGGAAGGATTGATGGCAAACTATTCTGTTTCCTCGCAGGTGAATGAAACGATCACCGGAAACATAACGGATCAGGAAGGCTCCCCGATTGAAGGGGCAACTGTAACGGTCGTTGAAACCGGAGCCACAACCACTACCGATGCATCAGGAAACTACAGTATTTCTGCCAATATCGGGCAAACGCTGTCTATTTCTTACGACGGATATGCAAATCAGATCGTGAAAATTTCAAGTACTTCGGTTTCTGTAAAATTACAATCTAAAAAAGATGCTACTTCTATTGAGGAGGTGACTTTGGTAGGTTATGGTTCTCAGAAAAAATCTGATTTAACGGGTGCTGTAAGCCAGTTAAAAGCCGAAAATTTCAAGGAAGGAATGAATATTTCTGTTGATAATTTGATGCAGGGAAAAATCGCCGGTGTCCGTATTGTTCAATCGAGTGGAGAACCGGGAGCGGGAGTGAATGTTTCAATCAGGGGAATCGGATCAATCAGGAGTGGAAGCACGCCTTTGTTCGTTGTAGACGGTGTTCCGTTGAGTAATGATGCGGTAAGTGCACAAAGCCCGAATGTTGGTTTAGGAAATGCTCAGGCAAAAAACCCGTTAAACTTTCTGAATACAAACGATATTGAATCCATCACTGTGTTGAAAGATGCTTCCGCAGCGGCAATTTATGGGGCGAGAGGGTCAAACGGTGTTGTTTTGGTAACAACAAAAAGAGGAAAGAAGGGTGAACCGATGTTTACTTATGACACCTATTTAGGCTTTTCTTCTGTGATTAAGAAATTAGATTTAATGACTGCCGACGAATACAGATCAGCAGGGATCAATAAATTGTACGACCACGGCGGAAATACAGACTGGCAGGACGAAATCTACAGGAATGCAGTTTCATCCAACCACTCGGTTTCATTTTCAAAAGCTACGGAAACGGGCAATTATTTTGCCTCACTTTCCCACATAGATCAGGATGGAATCGTGCTGAACAGCGGCTTCAAAAGAACAACAGCCCGTTTGAATGCAGAAGAATCTTTCTTCGATAACAAAAGATTAAAAGTTAAAGTAAACCTTACGGCGAGTGATATCAAAGAAACTGGCGTTCCGAATGGAGGAAATGCAGGATCTGATGGTCAGTTAATCATCCATGCTTTGATGGCAAATCCTACGCGCTCCGTCTATGATGAAAACGGAAACTTTACTAATTTTAATATGAATGCTCACTACAATCCATTGTATTTGTTGAGTGTTTATAATGATAAGACCAATACATTCAGGGTATTAGGAAATACGGAAGCGACGTTGAGAATCTTGCCGGGATTACATTATAAATTCAATTTAGGGATTGATAAAACAATGTCGGAAAGAAATACAACCATGTATCCGAACCTTACTGACAGAACGCCGAAAGGAATGTATGTTCAGGCCAATCTTGACTCTTATAATGTGCTTTTGGAACATTATTTAACGTATGATTTTAATTTAAATAAACATAATTTCAGTTTATTGGGAGGTTTCTCTTATCAGAAATTCAAATCTACGGGAACATATTTTGGAGTAAGAGATATTGCAGCTCAGGGTGCAGGAATTGCTCCGGAAATTAATCCTGGATATTCGGGAACGGCATTTGTTCCGGGAGCGGGCTATGCTCAGGAAAACGAGTTACAGTCGTATTTCGGAAGGGTAAATTACAATTTTGATAAAAAATATTTATTAACGGCTTCATTAAGAGCAGACGGCTCAACCCGCTTCGGAAAGAACAACAAATACGGTTATTTTCCTTCTGTTGCCGTAGGTTGGACGGTTTCCAATGAAAATTTCCTGAGTGATTCTCAATTTATTAACGAATTAAAATTAAGAGGAAGCTGGGGACAAACCGGAAACCAGGAAGTTCCAAACAAAATTACACAGGCGAGTTCCTCATTGACGCAGGCTGCAGGATATTATTTATATGATAATTTAAATCTGATCAATGGAGTTTCGATCAACAGAACCGTAAATCCTGATCTGAAATGGGAAGTTGTGGAACAAACCAATATCGGTGCGGATTTTAGTTTATTTAAAAATAAATTGTACGGATCACTGGAATATTACCACAAAACAACGAAAGATCCTATCTTAAATATTCCTTCAAGTCCTTTAAGTCCGACAAGTACGGTGTGGAGAAATGTTGATGCACAGATCGTTAACAAAGGTTTTGAATTCTCATTAGGTTCAGAAATCATTAAAAATGAAAATTTCACTTGGAGTTTTGACGTAAACGGAGCCACAGTAAATAATGTGGTGAAAGATCTTCCTGTTTCGGCAATCTATTCGGGGGAAGTTTCCGGTCCCGGACTTTCCGGAGTTACGGCGAATATTTACAGAAACGGTTACGAAGCCGGATCTTTTTATATGTATAATTATCTGGGAGTTGATGCCAACGGAAAATACATTTATGAAGACCTGAATACAGACGGAAGAATCGATCAGAATGACAGAAAGATTTTCGAAGGAGCTATTCCGAACTTTACTTTTGGGGTCAATTCTTATATGAAATACAAGAAGTTTGATTTTGCATTCTCTTTCATCGGACAGACGGGAGGTTATTTGGTTAATAATACAGCATTGGATTTAAATATCAACAACTTAGCTTCAGACAGAAACGTATTGAATGACTTCTACAGTTCAGGAGCAAACTTTACCAATCAACCGCAATTGTCTTCTTTATATCTTGAAAAATCCGACTTTATTCGTCTGAACAATGTAAGATTGGGATATACTTTCGATATGAATCAGTTGAAATTCCTGAGAAGCATTAATCTTTATATAAGCGCGCAGAATTTATTTACAATTACCAGCTACACAGGGTATGATCCGCTTGTTGATACAAACAAACAGGTTGGAGGAAACCAGTCTTTGGGAATTGATTATACGACATATCCGTCTGCGAAAACTTTCATTTTGGGAGCAACCGTTAAATTTTAATTTAAGTTAAAAGAATCATGACATCTAAATTTTTAAATATCAATAAAATCGTTTTATCCTTTGCTGTACTGGCTTTAATAGGATGTACAAATCTGGATGAAAAAGTAATCGATGAGGTTTTGGGATCTGAAGTTGCAGACCCTGAAGCGGCTTTGGCTGCGGCTTACAGTCAGCTTGGTGAAGGAACTTTTGTAGATCATGGAAGTGTTTTTGCTTTGCAGGAATATTCTACTGACGAAGCAATTTTACCAACAAGAGGAAGTGACTGGGGAGATGGAGGAAAATGGAGAGCCATGCACGAATTCACGTGGGATGCCAACAATGATGTTGTGAAAACAACATGGAACCAACTGAATTTTGGAATTACAAAATCCTTAACGGCAATATCAAGTGCCAACAAAAGCAACGGAGCCAATAAAGCATTGTTTTTAGCAGAAGCAAAAGGATTATTGGCATTTTATACCTATACAACAATCGATTTGTTTGGACAGGCTCCTTACAGAGATCCGGATAATATCAATGCACCGATTCAGATCAGGAAAGCAGAAACTACAATTGATGCTTTAATCACTGAGGTAGAAGGACTTATTCCCAACTTAGCAGATATTAAAACTCAGAATACGCACGCCGGAAGATTTACAAAACAGGCGGCTTATGCACTTTTGGCAGATATGTATCTGAACAGAGCAGTTTTAAAGAATAGAACAGCAAGTAGTTTTAATTTTTTAGAGCAAGCAGTGAACGGAGGAGGAACGGATATGGACAGAGTAATTTATTATTCTGATTTGTTGATTAATAATCCAAATTTCAGCTTAGAGTCTAATTATTTCCACAATTTTGATATTAATAATCATACGAGTAAGGAAATGATCTTTACGATCGTCCAGAAGAAAATTGCCAGCTCAGATAAAGGTTCGGATAATGATTTGGCCTATATGTCAATGGAAAGAATCCAGAAGCCTTCGCCGGATAACAGAGGAACAAATGCCAATTGCGTCACTCCGGAATTCTATTATTCATGGAACGGAAATTTCGAAGATCCCCGTTTCCACAGATATTATCAGTATGACGATGGAACATGGTTCAAAAATGATGGAACAGATGTAAGCGTACCTTCAACAAGTAAAGTGGAGGGGACAGGAAAGCCTTGGTTTCATTTCAACAGAGGCCTTCAGGTTGGCCAGCAATACGGACCTAAAATTACCAATGGTAATTTTGAGTTGACTTCTGACGGAAGAATTAAAGTTTTCAAATTATTTACAGAAAAAAATACAACTCTTGCAGCAGATTTTACCCCGGAACTGAACTTTGATAATCCTTCCGAAGCGGTATTCACACAGGCTCAAATCAACAGAGGGGTTAGAAATTTCAAATTTGAATTCGACCCGGGCTTAGGAAATAACGGAACCAGCGGAATGGACGTGCCATTGTACAGATTAGGAGCCATCTACATGATGAGGGCAGAAGCCTATTTCAGAAGCGGAAATGTAGGGGCGGCGCTGACTGATGTTAATAAATTAAGAACAAGCAGAACCCGCGAAGCCTTATTCGGAAATGCTCCGGGAGTGGCGATTGCTTCTCTGGATGCAAATACTCTTTTTAAAGAATCCGGATACGAGTTGTATTGGGAAATGTACAGAAGAAAAGCGATGATCAGGTTCGGAAAATTTGATCTTCCGGGAACGGCAAAACCTGCTTCTCAACCTTACAGAAGAATTTTCCCGATTCCTCAGGCAACGCTTGATGCATCGAAAGATTTCTCGCAAAATCCTGGATATTAGATTTTTCATATCAATTATTTGCGTAAACAAAAATGCGAAGAGATTTTTCTCTTCGCATTTATTTTATCAATAGGAAGGGCTTTATCCCGTTTAACAAAACTTAAATATTATTCCTCATTCAACATTCCCAAGTCCCCGAAATGCTTTTTAAACTTCTGGATTTTCGGACCAACAACAGCGCTGCAATAAGGCTGTGTTGGGTTTTCATTGTAATACCCCTGATGATATTGCTCAGCCGGCCAAAACTTATCGAATTTTGTTAATTCCGTCACGTACGCTCCCTGCCATCTTCCTGATTGTTTTGATTTTTCAATTGCTTCTTCAGCCTTAGTTTTTTCGGCGTCATCTTTATAGTAAATTACTGAACGGTACTGAGTTCCGATGTCATTTCCCTGTCTGTTTAATTGCGTAGGGTCGTGAAGGAAAAAGAATACATCCATCAATTGCTCATAAGAAATAACCGCCGGATCATAAGTAATCTGTACCACTTCTGCATGTCCGGTTTCTCCTGTACACACTTCCTCGTAAGTCGGATTGTCTTTATGACCTCCGGAATATCCTGAGATTGCAGATTTCACTCCTTTCAGCATATTGAAACAGCTTTCCACACACCAAAAACATCCGCCCCCAAAAGTAATCTGTTCTAAATTATTGTTATCCATTCTAAGTTGATTATTGTATTAAAAAACTAATCAAAAGTAAGAAAAAGTTTTTCATTTTTATGTTGAAAACAGGGTTTTAAGCACAAATTAGACTGATAGACTTGGTAAATAACAAACAGAAAATATTTGGTTAAATAGTTCTCAAAATAATCCTTGTCAAGGTTTTAAACCTTGACAAGGATTTTGTATATAAAGTAATATCAGGCAATCATCTGTGAAAATCTGTGGGATAAAAGAAAAACAAAAAAGCACCCAAAAGGATGCTCAATATTATTTAATGTTTTCATTTATTATTTGTCCCAAACCAAAGCGCTCGCTCCTAAAATAGCAGCATCCGCTTCGTCCAGTTCGCTGAAAACCAATTTTACTTTATTTCTGAAAATCGGAAGTAGATTTCTTTCCATGTGAAGCTTTGTTGGCTTTAAGATAAAATCTCCCGCTTTAATTACTCCTCCAAATAAAAGAATAGCTTCCGGTGAAGAAAACATCACGAAATTCGCCAATGCTTCCCCTAATTTCTGGCCTGTATATCTGAATACTTCAATCGCGATAGGATCACCTTTTAAAGCACATTCATGAACCGTTTTAGAATTGATTAATTCTTCAGGATACTGGCTCAACATAGATTCCGGGAATTCTGCTCTCATTTTTTTTGCGGTGATCGCAATTCCTGTTGCTGATGCATATGCTTCCAGACTGCCTTCAGAACCCGTACTCCAGTGTTTTCTTCCACCCGGTTTTACGATGGTATGGCCTAGTTCTCCTGCAAATCCGTCATGTCCGTAGATTAATTTACCACCAGCCACGATTCCGCTTCCAACACCTGTTCCCAAAGTAATCATAATGAAATCCTTCATTCCTCTTGCTGCCCCGAAAAGCATTTCTCCAATTGCGGCCGCGTTGGCATCATTGGTTATCGTACAAGGCATATTGAACCTGGACTGCATCATTTCACCAAAAGGGATTACTCCTTTCCATGGTAAATTGGGCGCCTGCTCAATGGTTCCTTTATAATAGTTGCCGTTTGGGGCACCTACACCTATTCCGTCAAAGTTTTTTTCCTTACCGTGCTTTTCAATTAAAGGATAAACCTTTTCATAAAGTGCATCGATAAAATCCTCAACTTTTTCGTAGACATCTGTTTGTATGCTGCCTTTTTCAAGAACTTCGCCTCGATGATTTACAACTCCAAACTTTGTGGTTGTTCCACCGATATCAATCCCCAGAGCAACGTTTTTTGATAAATCTATTAGTGACATTTCTTTTGTAAAATTCTAAAAGGTTAAAATTATAAAAAAGATTGTATTAATGGATTATTAACTAAGTAATTATTTAAAAAAGTTTTTAAGCGGTTTTTACCGTTTTCTTTTTTCGTCTTCCCCACCAGATCATGAAGCCGGTGACTGGTAATGAGGCACATATGAGGCTTACAATGAAAGCAATGATCTTTGTCGGAAGGCCTAAAATGGATCCAACATGAATGTCATAGTTGGCTCCAACAGTTTTTTCACCGAAATTTTTATCTTTCATATCGTGAGTATGAAGCAATTCACCGGAGTTTTCATCGAAAATAAGGCTGCTGCTTTTGTGATAAGAATATGATAAGTGTTTTACATAAACTTCAAAATTCGGGTGCTCGTGATCGTCCATATGTTCGTGGCCGAGATCGAGCGAAAAACCGTATGAATCCGGATATTTTGCTTTAACAGTATTGCTGATTTTATCTAAAGTTCCTTCTGTTCTTAATTCAATCGGAGCTTTTGTTGTAATTGATGAAAAGTCCGGATATTGTGTGCTTCCTCCTGAAAAAATGAAATAGAAAGCCGCCTGAACAGCAAAAAATGCATAAAATAATCCTGTTAATGAAAAGATTAAAGCAAATATTGAAGCATAAAAACCTAAAACATTGTGAAGGTCATAATTCTTTCTTTTCCAGCTTTTTACATTTTCCCATTTGAAAGAGAAACGTTGTTTTCTGGCTGCTTTATTTTTCGGCCACCAGAGAATAATACCGGAAATAAGCATGATGACAAATATAATCACTGGAATTCCAACGACATAAGTTCCCCATTCCTGCTTTAAAAGATAGCTCCAGTGGATCATTTTTACGATCTGGAAAAATCCGTTTTTTTCGTCATAAGTTTTTAAAACTTTTCCGTTGTAAGGATTGACGTAAGCTACTTTATAGATCGGAAATTCATCAAAATAATTCCAAGCTTTCGGATTGTGCTCATACCAGTAGAAAAGGTATGACATCTTTTTATCAATAGGAATATTTACCCAATGAACGGGATATTTTTCTTTTACCTGTTCCACCACTGCTTTTTCCAGAACACGGATTGGAAGAACCTGCTTCTGATCAATATTTTGTTCGTTGTGGTAAATAACATCTTTTCTGGTAAAGTTTTCAACTTCGTCTTTAAAAACAAACAAAGCTCCGGTAATGGAAATGATAAAAATCAGAAAACCAATGCCCAAACCAAACCACAAATGCAGTTTTCCTGTCCATTTTTTGAATGCACTTGGCTTTTTCTTATGGTGGTGCTTTTTCCTCATGTTTTCCCTAAAGTTTGACAAAGATAAATCTTTTAATTTTTATTTAGAATGTTTATAAATAATTATTTTATTTTCGCACAATGTTGTCATCCTGAAAGGATCTATGTATGGATCTTCCTATTTTTCATACTATCCTTAGATTCTTTCAGGATGAGAACATTGTGGATATTTCTATGTTTAAATTGACGGGCTACAACCCTAGCCCCGATTGCAACGACATCCTTTTTCTGAATGGCTTTGAAAAAAAGCGATGGAGAAAAAGATATAGTGGAAAGCGGGATAAAGCTTCAAATAAAAACTTAAAACAGCTTTAATTAAAATTTATATTCAACCATAAAGGTTCCTCTCATTCCTAAAGAATTGGTAAAATCTGCGTCTCTTGCTGCCCACCAAGCGATTGCGGGTTGATACATTTTGTTGAAAACGTTTTCGATTCCTAAAGAAACTTTCCAGTTTTTATTGACTTCATAGCTTGATTTAAAGTTGAAAACCGTGTATTCCGGAACTTCGCCCTCTCCGTAAGGATACAAACCGGTTTTTGTATTCGGATCGAATCTGTCTTGCCCGAAAGCGTGGAGCATATCCAATCCAACAGTTAATTTTTGCGTTGGTCTCACCTGAACATAAGCCAAAACTTTGGGTGCGGAAATTCTGCTGTTGTTGATTTTTGTTGAATAATCTCCGTCGTCTTTCGGTGAAGTAATTCCTTCTATCCAGCTGTAACTTCCCCCGAAATTGATCCATCTCGTTGGGTTGAAGTGTAAAAATCCTTCCACACCATACACCACTTCCGGCGCTCTCTGAATGGTAAGCGCTCTGTCCGGGCTTTGAATGAAGGTTGCACCTAATTTTGAAGTACTTACGTAAGATGTTATCTCATAATTGAACCATTTTGTGATCTGTCCTGTTGCTCCCAATTCGTAATTGTTGACGATGATGGGCTTTGTTTCAAGGTTGGTGATGGTGTCAGAAGTTGATGTTCTCAAAATTCTTCCCAATTCGTTAATGGAATAGGCCTGTGAAAAGCTTCCGAAAATATTGATCATGGGATTGATATTGTAACGGATCCCAATGTTTCCAACCAATGCGTTGTATTCCAAATCTCCGCCTTTTACGAAAATACTTTGGGTAAAGGTTCCGTCGTTTTTAATGGTTGAAAGGGTGTTGAAATCTCCAACTTTCACACTCATATTTTCATATCTAAGACCTCCTTTGATGGTAATTTTCTTTAATAAATCGATTTTAATTAAAGCAAATGGAGCAATATTGGTCATATCCATATCGGGCGTCCAGTAGCGGCCGTCTTCCAGCTTCTGAACGGTTTTATCGTTCAAAATATCGACTCCGTAAATGATTTCTGCCTGAGAATTCTGAGCATTCCAAAGTTGAGTATCGAAGTTTGCTCTTGCTCCGTATTTTTTTGAAATTACGTTGGACTGACCACCATTAAAAAATGTATCGCTGTATCCGTAAACGGTTCTGAAGTCCTGTAAATAAAGGTTTACATTCAATGAAGTTCCTTTCCAGATATTTTTATTGTCGTAGCTTACTTTGAAATTATGGTTTCTCGGCGTTCCCTGTGGGGTGGTTTCCAGGTTTTTTCCTTCGCCTTCACCGATGGTTGGTGTGATGCCGTATTTTCCTGTTTTTAAGCCTAAATTTAAATCAGATTTTGATGCGTAACCAATGTATGATGCCTCAACTCTTTGATTGTCATTGATGTTGTAGCCTAACTTCAACATTCCGTTGTAATTATCCATCTTTGCGGTGCTGTAAGTAGGACTTAAATTCACGCCATCCGCATCTTTCATATAACCTGTTCTTTCGTAGGCTAAAGAAACTACATAATCGAATTTATTAGTAATTTTTCCTGAAAGCAATTGACTTGCCCTGAAGCCTAATGTTCCGCCATAAGGCTGTCCTGTAATCCCAAATTGAGAAATTCCGGAAATTTTTTTATCAGAATTGCTTTTTCTTGTAATATAATTAATGATACCTCCGTCTGCACCGTTTCCGTAGATGGATGAAGCGCCTTTTATTACCTCAATTCTTTCGATCACCGAAGGATCGATAGATCTTAAATCTCTCGCCCCATTTCGAAGTGGAGTAGATTGCGGAATTCCGTCAATTAAGACCAAAACCTGGCGGCCTCTCAATGTCTGTCCGGTATTTGAAGTCTGTCCTGAGCTTGTCGCTAAACTCGGAACCGTATATTGTAAAATGCTTGTGATGTCTGAATTTACCGTCAATTGTGACTGAACCAGTTTCTCACCAACAATTGTTACGGAGCTTGGTATTTCTTTGATATTCTCCCTTTTTCTGGATGCTGTCATTACAACTTCGTCCATATCCTTAACCTGTAAAGAATCTTTTTTTTGTGCAAATGTCGTAATCGCAGTTAATGCTGCTACAGATAGTATTATTTTTTTCATGATAGTGTTTTAATTCCTTTTTTCTTTTTTCCCAGCCATACTAAAAATCCCGTTATGGGTAATGATGTGCAGATTAATCCTGTGATGAACCAAATGATTTTTCCCACCAACCCAAAGTATGATCCTGTGTGAATATCATAATTGGCATTGGCATATTTTTCTGCGTTGTTAAGTTCCTGATGAGGTTTATTTGATAATAATTTCCCTGAATATTTATCAAAAACAATCTGATTTCTGATGGCAAATTTTCCGTTTTCACCATAAACAATAACAGGAATGTTTTTTAATTCTTTTCCTTTTTTATTTTTTCCGTTTAATGGAATTCTGAAGCTTGAAGATCCGGCGTATAATTTTCTTGTTTCCTGAGCAGTAAGATCAAAAACCGAATTGTTTTTTGTTAAAAGCGAATCAGGCGACTTGATTTCCTTTTCTTTAGGCAAGTCAACTGAACCTGATAATGTAAAATTGAATGCATTTTTCACCCATGGAAAAGCAAAATAAATTCCGGATAAGCTTAAAAGTAAACTAATAAATGATGCATAAAATCCTAAAATACGGTGAAGATCATAGTTTTTACGTTTCCAGTTTTTCACATTTTTCCAATTGAACCAAAAGCGCCCTTTTGCAGTTTTTTTGCTTTTCGGCCACCAAAGGATAATTCCTGTAATCAGCATAATGATGAAAAGAATCACCGGAATCCCTACCACATATTTCCCCCAGTCTGCTTTTAGCAATAAACTCCAGTGAATGGCTTTTAGAATAGGGAAGAGGTCGTACTTTTCATTGTAAATTCCAAGGATTTCGCCGGTGTATGGATTGACATAAATTAATTTGTTGATTTTTACTTCATCAAAATAATTCCATGCTTTTTTATCCTTTTCGTAATACAGAAACTCATAAGATTTGTTTTTATCTAAAGGAATTTCAACAGAGCTTATAGGATATTTTTCATTGATCTCCAACGCTACTTTTTCACGAAGAGCCTCAATTGACAAGGGTTTTTGTGTAATCGTTTCAGCTTTTACATAAATAGCATCTTTTCTAAGAGCACCCTGAATCTCGTCTTTGAAAACGTACATCGTCCCTGTCAAAGAAACAATAAATACAATAATACCAATGGATAAGCCAAACCACAAATGCAGTTTGGCAGACCATTTTTTTGTAAATGAAGGTTTTTTCTTATGATGATGTTTCTTCCTCATTAAAATATACTATTCCTGAATTTTCAGGAATAGTGGGTTTGTTGTTGATTAAAATTTATAAGCAATCGTTCCTAAGAAGTTTGCTAATTTTTGTGGATTTGCCGTAGAATATCCTGTCCAATAATGTTCATTCGTGAAGTTATCAACTTTAACTCCGATTCTGAATTTCTTGGCATCATAGAACGCATTGGCATTCAAAACGAAATATTTTGGTAAAATGAAATCTCCTGTTACATTATTGTCACTGGCATAATTTCCACCAAATCCGAATCCGAGACCTTTTGCTTTTCCATCAACAAACTGGTAAGCCAAATTGAAATTTGCATTCCAAAACGAACCCGCCGTTGTTGGTCTTAAGTCTGTGGATTCATCCACTGTATCATTGTAAGCCAGACCTCCAACTAAAGAGAAACCTTTTACAAGATATGCGTTAACTTCCAACTCGAAACCTTTGCTGAGTGTAGAAGCAGCCTGTTTTTGAACAGAAACAAAATTTGGGGCATATTCTCCTGTGTAAAGCAATTGGTTTTTCACTTTGATGTTGTAGTAAGAAACCGTTGCATTGAATCTATTATTAAATAAACTCGCTTTGAAACCTCCTTCAAACTGGTTTCCTCTTTCCGGGTCTGATAAAGTTGTATTTCCCGCTATATCAGAAGTATAATACCCATTGGATTTGAATGAGTTTTGGTAATTTCCGAAAACCGAAAATTTATCTTTCACGATTTCGTAAACAATTCCGGCTTTTGGCGAAAATGCGGATTGGTTGAATGCTTTCTCCGAATTTGGTCCAGACGTTCCGCCTAAATAATCATTGTTTTCATAACGAAGCCCTGCTATAATATGCAAGTTGGCAATCGGAGTAAATAAGTTGGAAATATATCCTGAATAGGTATTCAAATCTCTCAAATAATCCCATGTTGAATAATTTGCGGAATTTGCATAAAGTGCAGACAATGCGTCATTATTCATTCCGGAATAATCTGCACCTGAAACTGCTACAGTATCAAAATTAGAGTTCAAATACTTGTAACGTAATCTTTCCGTTGTCCTCATATAGTCAAAACCAACAACAGTTCTGTTTTTCATTCCATTTGAGAAATCATAATTGAAATTGAAGTTTTGTTGAATTTGAAACCAAGATTTTTTACTGCCGTTTGTAGATTGGTCTGCTCTTGCAACTAAATACGAAGAAGATACAGCATCGTATGCAACCGAAAAATATGGATTGTAGCCGTCTGAATAAGAATCGGAATTATTGATGTAAGTATTTGAAGTGATATTATCATTGATTTTCCATTTCACATTTCCAAAAACATTAGAATTTCTTGCAGTCATATATAGATCTTTTCCCGTGAAAGATTCTTTATAATCCAAGCCTGCTACTTTTTCTAAATCTTTCATATTATCAATTCCGTTCAAGGTTTTCGGTGAAAGATAGAAGAAATAAGGATTTGCTGTTACCCGGTTGTGGAATAATTCATAATCTACATTTAACTGCAATTTGTCGGAAACATTCCAAGTCAAGCTGGGAGCGAATGTAGTATATTGATTTTTAGCGTCAGTTTTTGTGAAATTTCCTTCGTTTGTATAAGCCGTATTTATGCGAAAAAGCAAGTCTTTTGTAATCGGAGCGTTAATATCTGCAGTTGCTCTGTAAGTATTGTAAGTTCCGGCAGAAGCTGAAACTGCACCAAAGAAATTTGGCTGAGGTTTTTTGGTAACTCTGTTAATAAGGCCGCCGTAAGAAGCGACTGTGCTTCCATAGAGTGTTCCAACTGGACCTTTCAAAAACTCCAGTGTTTCCACGTTTATTGCATCAATTGTTGAGGTTACGGGTGCAACCACACCATTTCGTGTAGAAGCTTGCGAAGGAAAACCTCTCAAAACGAAGAATGAACCGCCATCTCCGGCTCTTCCTGTAGGGTTCCACATTTTCTGTAAACCAGTTACGTTTCTGTAAGCATCATCAACAGTGAAAATATTTTCATTTTCTAAAATCCCTTTATCGATAGAAGAATAGACTTGTGGATTTTCTATGAATTTCACCGGCATTTTGTTGGAGGATTCGGTATCGAGTTTTTTCACCATTTTATTGATGATAACTTGTTCTATATTTTTAGAATTGATAGAATCCTTTTCCTGTGCAAACGCTAGCATAGAACCCAACATAGAAGCACAAATCAGTACATTTTTCATGAAACTCAAAAATTTTCTGCAAATATATTGTTTTTAATTATTCTAAATAAATTTCAGAATTGATATTTATCATAAAATATTACACAATAAATAATAAAAAACCGCTCCAAGCAGTATTGAAGCGGTTTTTATTCTATTATTAAATAATTCTTATGAAGGAATTTCTCCTTTATATAAGAAAGAAATAATTTCTTTATTTAATCTGTCAATCATTTCACTGAATAGGTGGAAAGATTCCTGTTTGTAAATTACCAATGGATCTTTCTGCTCGTAAACGGCACCCTGAGAGGATTTTCTTAAATCATCCATCTCACGAAGGTGAAGCTTCCAGTTTTCATCAATGATTGATAAAGTGATGTTCTTTTCAAAATCATTTACTAGGCTCTCACATTTTGTGTCATAGGCTTCCTTAAGATCTGCAACGATCGTCAGTGTTTTGTGACCGTCCGTGAAAGGAACCTGGATCATTTTAAACATAGAACCTTGATTCTGATATACGTTTTCAATGATTGGGAATGATTTTTCTTTCAATAAGTTCAGCTTCATCTGATAATCATCCTGAGCTGCCTGGAATAAAAGATTCGTTAGTTCCTGAACAGTTTTATTCTTAAAATCGTTTTCGGAAACTGGAGATTCCATGGTGAAAGTTTTGATGATCTCATATTCGAAATCTTTATAACTTCCTGTAGCTTTTCCTTTGTTTACAATTGAATTGGCTACATCAAAAATCATATTCGCGATATCGTACTTTAAGTGATCTCCAAATAAGGCATTCTTTCTTCTCTTATAAATAACGTCACGCTGTTTGTTCATAACGTCATCATACTCAAGAAGCCTTTTTCTTGTTCCGAAGTTGTTTTCCTCTACTTTTTTCTGAGCTCTTTCGATAGATTTGCTAATCATAGAATGTTGAATAACTTCACCTTCCTTATGACCCATTCTGTCCATCATTTTTGCGATTCTTTCAGAACCGAAAAGACGCATCAAATTATCTTCCAAAGAAACATAGAACTGCGAGCTTCCCGGATCTCCCTGACGTCCTGCTCTACCTCTCAACTGTCTGTCAACACGTCTTGAATCGTGTCTTTCTGTACCAATAATTGCTAAACCTCCGGCTTCTTTTACTTCTTTGGAAAGTTTAATATCGGTACCACGACCCGCCATGTTGGTTGCAATAGTTACAACTCCCGGCTGTCCTGCTCCTGCAACGATTTCCGCTTCTTTTTTGTGAAGCTTTGCGTTAAGAACCTGGTGAG
Source organism: Chryseobacterium sp. IHB B 17019 (assembly GCF_001456155.1). Taxonomy (NCBI): domain Bacteria; kingdom Pseudomonadati; phylum Bacteroidota; class Flavobacteriia; order Flavobacteriales; family Weeksellaceae; genus Chryseobacterium; species Chryseobacterium sp. IHB B 17019. The sequence goes on from NZ_CP013293.1 coordinate 3,800,419, forward strand.
GAATTTTTCTTAATTGAAGCGCTTTTGAAAGTAACTGAGAAATTTCAACAGAAGTCGTACCTACCAATACAGGTCTTCTTGCTGCTGTTAATTTTTCAATTTCTTCAATTACTGCGTTATATTTTTCTCTGTTAGTTTTGAAAACTAAATCCTGTTTGTCATTTCTTAAAATTGGGCGGTTGGTAGGAATTACCACAACGTCTAATTTGTAGATTTCCCAAAGCTCGCCTGCTTCAGTTTCGGCAGTACCTGTCATCCCCGCAAGCTTGTTGTACATACGGAAATAGTTTTGAAGCGTAATGGTTGCAAAAGTTTGGGTTGCAGCCTCGATTTTTACGTTCTCTTTCGCTTCAATCGCCTGGTGAAGACCGTCTGAATAACGTCTTCCTTCCATGATACGGCCTGTCTGCTCATCAACGATTTTTACTTCGCCATCAATTACCACATATTCATCATCTTTTTCGAATAAGGTATATGCTTTTAATAATTGGCTCATTGTGTGAACTCTTTCGGATTTTTCGGCAAAATCAGAGAATAGTTTTTCTTTAGCTTCAAATTCTTCTTCTTTAGATAAATTTTTAGCTTCAAGTTCTGCGATTTCAGTTCCGATATCCGGAAGAACGAAGAAATTATTATCTTCATTTCCTTGAGACATGTATTCAACCCCTTTGTCTGTAAGGTCAACCTGATTGTTCTTTTCTTCAATTACGAAGTAAAGATCTTTATCTACAATCGGCATATCACGGTTGTTGTCCTGCATGTATTGAGCCTCAGTTTTCTGAAGCAATGCGCGGTTTCCGCTTTCCGATAAGAATTTAATTAATTGTCTGTTTTTAGGAAGACCTCTGTATGCCTGAAGCAATTTGAATCCTCCTTCTTTCGTGTTTCCTGCAGCGATTAATTTTTTAGCTTCATTAAAAATTGCAGAAACGGTTTTTTTCTGAACTTCAACAATTCTGTCGATGGAAGGCTTCAGAACATCGAATTCCTGTCTGTCTCCCTGTGGAACCGGACCGGAAATAATCAATGGTGTTCTTGCGTCATCTACCAAAACAGAGTCAACCTCATCCACGATAGCAAAGTTTAATTCTCTTTGTACCAGTTCTGAAGGTGAAGTTACCATGTTATCTCTCAAATAATCGAAACCGAATTCGTTATTCGTTCCGTAAGTAATATCTGAGTTGTATGCTTTTCTTCTTCCGTCCGAGTTCGGCTGGTGGTTATCAATACAGTCGATTGACATACCGTGGAATTGATATAGCGGTCCCATCCAAGCGGAGTCCCTTTTTGCAAGGTAGTCATTCACGGTTACTACGTGAACTCCTCTTCCAGGAAGTGCATTTAAGAAAATTGGAAGCGTACCTACCAAAGTTTTACCTTCACCGGTTGCCATCTCGGCAATTTTACCACTGTGAAGAATAACCCCTCCGATAAACTGAACATCATAATGTACCATGTCCCAGTTTACTGGTGTTCCGGCAGCATCCCATGAGTTTTTCCAAACAGCCTGATCCCCCTGAATTTCTAAGAAATCTTTACCTGCAGCTGCTAATTGTCTGTCCCAATCAGTTGCTGTCACACGGATTTCTCCGTTTTCAGCCCATCTTCTTGCTGTCTCTTTTACCAAGGCAAAAGCTTCAGGAAGGATTTGTAGGAGGATTTTCTCTTCAATTTCGTATGATTCCTTTTTCAGAGCTTCAATTTTTGAAAAAAGAGCTTCTTTTTCATCTACATTTGTAGATGCCTTGATTTGCTCCTGGATCTGTTCTATTTGAGCTGTGATTTTGCTGGTGGCGGTTTTAATGCTCTCTTTAAACTCAGCAGTTTTATCTCTTAAACCATCATCAGACAATTGCTGAATTGTTGGTTCAACAGCTTTGATTTTTGTTACAACTTTTTTTACTTCTTTAAGGTCCTGCGCTTTCTTGTCTCCCAAAAACCCTTTAAGAACTTTGTTTAAAAAACTCATAAATTTTTTACTTTATGCTTAAAGCGATATACTTTAAGCGTTTTATTAACACGCTTATTGCGCAAAAATTGATATTTGAAAAAGGGCAAAAAAGCTTTAAGCTTATTGCCTAAAGCTTATCGCTTTAATTAATATTCGTCTTCATTCCAAAGGAAGTCTTCATCGGTTGGATAATCACTCCAAACCTCTTCAATTGATTCATAGATCTCACCTTCGTCTTCAATAGCCTGAAGATTTTCTACTACTTCCATAGGTGCACCAGTTCTGATTGCGTAGTCAATAAGCTCTGCTTTAGTCATTGGCCAAGGTGCGTCACTTAAGTATGAAGCTAATTCTAATGTCCAGTACATAATTTCTCTAATTTTTTGCAAAAGTATAAAAATAGCTTATATTATATGCTTTTTTACACCTGATTTTCAATTCTTTTTATTAATTTTTGTTCATTGTAGGTTACAGAGAGCATTTAAACGATGTTCTGCTACTTACCTTGAGTCATTTTCTCAAAAACCATTCCACAAATTTTTTTATGCCATTTTGGAAGTTGGTGTCAGGTTTATAGCCTATTAATGTCTTAGCTTTTGTAATATCGGCATTGGTTTTCTGGACATCTCCCGGCTGCATTGGCAGATTTTTCCGAATGGCAGATTTTCCCAAGGTATTTTCTATGGTGGAAAGCATTTCATTTAAATTAATCACTTGGCTTTCCCCAAGGTTCATAATTTCATAAACGTCCGAATTATTTTCTAAATAAGTAATGGATTTTGTAATTCCATCAATAATATCATCAATATAGGTATAATCTCTGGCTGTGGTTCCGTCTCCGTAAAAAGGGATTTCCTGATTTTCGGAAATTAATTTTGTAAATTTATGAATAGCTAGATCAGGTCTTTGTCTCGGACCATAAACCGTGAAAAACCTTAGCTGAATCATATCAATTTTATATAAATCATGGTAAACATGACCTAAAATTTCTCCACATTTTTTAGTTGCAGCATAGGGTGAAATAGGGCTGTCAACATTGTCAGTCTCGGCAAAAGGAGTTTTTTCGTTATTGCCATAAACGCTTGATGAAGAAGCACAAATGAACTTTTTAATAGTAAAATCTTTGCATAATTCCCAAAGATTCATCGTTCCCCGAACATTTACTTCTTCATATTCCAAAGGTCTTTCAATGGATGGCCGAACTCCGGCAAGCGCAGCAAGATGGATAATTAGATCAATTTTATGATTTTGGAAAATTTCCTCAAGCCCTTTTTTATCCCGAATATCTTGATGATAAAGTGTATAATTGTCTGATTTTGAAAGAGAAATTAATTTCTTAATATCATCCTCCTTATCAGAGAATTCAAAATCCGAAATTTTGTCAATTGACTCTAAAGTATTTTTGATTTTTATCTGATAACTATAGAAATCATCAAAATTGTCAATGTTTATGACAGAATGTCCTTTTTTTAATAATTGTTCTACTAAGTGTGAACCAATAAATCCGCTTCCGCCTGTTACAAGATATTTCATCCGTGTCTTTTAATAATGCAAAAATATAAAAATTAGTTTTTGAAAATATAATCATTAAATTTACTTAAAAAAGTAACATAAAATTAATATGCGTTTTCAAGGGCAAATTTTAAAGATGACGAGCTTCAATGATGAGCCGATCCAATATTATCTTAATCTATCGGGTGATCTTATCCACATGAATGAGCTGTTCGGGAAAGAATTAACGATAAAACATATAGGTTTTCAATGTGTAAACTGCCAGGAAAGTAAACCGATTTACAGAATGGGATTTTGTAAGAATTGCTTTTTTGAAAGTCCTTACGCGAGTGATACCATCATTCGTCCGGAACTTTCTACAGCGCATTTGGGCGTTGCAGAGCGTGATCTGGACGTAGAAAAGCAAATTCAGCTTCAGCCACACACGGTTTATCTGGCTTACACCGGAGAAGTGAAGGTGGGCGTGACAAGAAATACACAAATTCCTACAAGATGGATCGATCAGGGTGCGACATTTGCATTGCCTATTGCAAGAACTGAAAACCGCTACGAAGCAGGAATGATTGAAGTTGCTTTAAAACAGCATGTTCCCGATAAAACAAGTTGGAAAAAAATGCTTCAGGATGATTTGGAAGATGATATTGACTTAGCAGATTTCCAACAAAAAATAAAAGAATACTTTCCGGAAGATTTTCAGAAATTCTACAGTGAAGGTGAAAACCTCTGGACATTCGACTATCCTTTTGAAAAACCAGAAAAAGTAGCTTCTTTCACGTTGGATAAAAGACCGGAATTCACTGGAAGACTTACAGGCATTAAAGGACAGTATCTTGGTTTCCATGGTGGTGAGTTTATTAATGTGAGAGGGCATGAAGGATATGTTATTGAATTGAATATCAGTAATTGATCCTATTAAATAAAAACAAATAACAATATGAGAAAATGGGTTAAAAAGCTTTTAATAGGTTTTGGGATTCTGCTGGGAGTGATCCTTCTCGCAAATTTCGGACTTAATATCTGGCTTAAAACCCAGCTTCCTAATTACATCAAAAACAATACGGATTACAAGATTTCCTATAAGCTTTTGGAGGTTGATCTGTTGTCCGGAAATATCCTTTCAACGGGCGTTTCCGTTAATAGTAAGAACCCTCAGAATATTAATGTGATCGGGCTTCAAGGAACAATTGACACTTTGAAGGTCAGCCGTTTTGGGATTTATGATGCCGTTTTTAATAAGCAGATCAATTCATCTGACTTATTGTTATCAAGTCCCAGCCTGAATATTGTACTTGCAAAGCCGGTCGACAATAAAACAGGCAAAAAAAGAAATCCTTTTCTTTTCGAAAATATCAGGATCAATAACGGAAGCATCAGCATTTTCAGACATACAAAACAAAAGTTTTTATCTGTTCAGGATTTGAATTTGGATGTTGAAAACCTGCAGATGACGGAAGAGTCTGTTGAAAACCAGCTTCCGGTTGTTTTTGATAAATATGATATTAAAGGAAAGAACTTTTTTGTTCGTCCGGATAATATTTATGCTTTAAAAATCAAATCAATAACGACTTCGAACGGGCAAATGTCTGTGGAAGATTTCCGTTTAATTCCTTTGTTGAATATTGATCAGCTGAAAAGATTTTATCCGAAAAGAACAAAGCTGTATCAGTTTAGTATTCCAAAAATGGAATTCAAAGATGTGATTCTTAAAAAAAATATCGTTTCTCTTGCCAATGCAGATTTTCAATATCCTAATCTTTTGGTTTTCAATACGGATGCTGTTCCTATAAAAATTAAAAAAACCTCTGATTTTGAGCTTAATCTGGAAGATGTAAGAGTGAATAATGCGACCGTAAAAATAGTCAAACCGGACGGAAATGATCTTTTGGTTGCAAAAAGCCTTAATCTTAATGCCAATACATTAAAATTTGACAAAGAAACAAGGGAACAGGTAATCCCGGTGGGCTATAAAAACTTCCAGTTTTCGGGAAAAGATATTGTATACTCGACTCATCAGAATTATAGTATTGGAAGCATTGCCCTGAACCAAAAAAGCGGTGAAATGAGGGATATTTCCGTTACGCCGAATGTGCTCGACCCGGGAAGAAGAGCTATGAATTTAAAAGCAAATTTCGCTTCTTTTAATATCAATAAGTTTGAGTTTATCAATAGAAAATTAAATCTTGATATAAAAGATATTTTGGTTGATAAAGCAAACGGAACAATAAAAATTGGTGAAAAAATTGCACGGAAAGTTCGTAAAGAGAATAACGTAGAGCTCATTCTAGCCCGAAAAGTTACTTTGAAAAACTCTAATGTTGCTTATGATAAAGGAGGCGAGCCTTTGGTTTTTAATGATTTAAATGCAACAATTAATAATGTTGAATACAAGTCCAAGCCCAATTATTACGGGCACACTTTAAAAGTAGGAGATTATTTTCTGACGACCCGCAATTTTGCCTACAAAACCAAATTTTACAATATGACGGTGGGGCTTTTAAAATTAAATAAAAATAAAGTCCAGATCAACAATTTTGGGATGAAGCCTCTCGTTTCAAGGGCGCAGTTTATCAAAATGATACCTGTGGAAAGGGATTTATATGATTTAAAAGCAAATCAGATTTCAGCTGAGGGAAACTGGGATCTTTTTTCTGAAAACAAGTTCATCACGGCTTCCCATGTAGTGATCCAGTCTGCAGATGCCAATATTTTCAGGAGCAAAATCCCAAAAGACGACCCGAAAGAAAAGCCTTTGTACTCCAGAATGCTCAGATCCATTAAAATTCCGTTGATTGTCAATAATCTTGATTTGAAAAACTCGGTTCTGGTCTATGAAGAAGATACTCCGGAAAGCCTGGGACCGGGAAAACTTACATTCAGTAATTTTAATATGAATGTGAAAAACTTAAATTCTGCAAAAACAAAAGGAAAACCCACAAAAGTTGACATCAGAATCAATTGCTCATTCATGAATATGGCTCCATTGGCTGTTAGCTGGAATTTTGATGTGGCAGATCAGCGTGATATATTTAATATTTCCGGAAGGGCGCTCAATCTTCCTGCGGCAGGAATCAATCCGTTTATCCGTCCGTATCTGCATGTGACGGCTACAGGAACTATTCAGGAGATGATTTTTAATTTCAGGGGGAATCCTAAAGGCTTGAATGGGAGATTTAATCTTAGGCATAAAGATTTGAAGGTTGCCATTTTAGACAAAAATAATAATGAAAAGAAAGGTTTCCTTTCAGCAATTGCCAATCTTGTTGTAAAATCAAATTCGGGTAAACTTCCTCAGGATGTGATGGTTGAAGATGTGGAAAGAGATCCTACCAAATCCTTTTTTAATTTGTTTTGGAGAGGAATTGAGCAGGGTTTGAAGAAAACTTTAATAGGAATTAATATAGATAAAACCAAGAAAACTGTTCAAAAAACAGTGGCAGGGGTAAAAGATATGAAACAGTCTGTAAAAGAAATCGGACAGGAAATAAAAAGATCGCGCCCTGAGAAAAAGGAACAGCCGAAACCGGCAGAAGAAAAAAAGAAAGGCTTTCTGAAAGGTGTTTTCAAGAAAAAAGAAAAACCCGAAGCTGAATAGTTCCGGGCTTATTTTATTTTATTCAAAATCAAATTCGTCACTTTCTAAAATAGGAATTTCTCTTAAAAAATTATCAAATTCCTTTGGGTAATTACTCTCCGCACCATAAGAATCAATGATCATTCCGTGGTTTCCTTCATTATCTTTTACAACATACAAAACGGCATTGTCATCTGGGCTGCTCGGTCCCTCAAAACGGTAAGTTTTTATGATGGTTAATTCAGACGGAGTGTAGATTTTTTCTGAATTTTCAAACTTCATTTCACGGTCTTCATTCATCCTAAACTCTCTGTGGATACCTCTTTGTGCTAATCTCGTCATGACCTGACTTAAGGTAGTCATTTTGTCAATATTTCCTGTACTTTCCATAATAAAATTTTTATTGTTTACTACAATAATTAAACCATTGACAATGAAATTAAGGCATTTTAATGAATAATATTTTTCTTAGGATTCAATTTTAATGTTAACAAAATTTATAATTTGAATTGATTAATTGGGTATACTTTTTGCAATAAACAGTTTAATAAATCGGACAAACATGAAAAAAGAAGTCGGAGTATTACTGGCAGGAGGAGTTGGTCTTTTGGCAGTATTAAGCTTTATAGGGATTAAAAAAATATTACACAGAAAAGACAAAAAATATAGTGATACCTATTCAGACTATCACAGGCACTTTGATGAAAAAAACCACGACGACGAATACCACGGCGTGGAATTTTACGCACTGAAGTAGTAAAAAAATATATTTAATTATGTTTAAATCCAACACTTTTGAAAGTGTTGGATTTTTTTGTGGAAAACTTTAGTGTTAAAACTCATTATTTTCAAAAAATTCCATTCTAATTTTACATCTGAAATGCAGAACGAAAATATCATAAAAGGTCAGGGAGCTCAGCGAAATGTTATCAACCGTTTCGACAGATATACCTTTGAACCTGAAGATGAAGATTTTGAAACTGTAAAAACAACTTTCACGGAAGTTTTCCCGAAAACCATTGTAAATCAGGTAAAAAGCGAAGATTTGCCGATGGAATATTCCATGAATCCATACCAGGGCTGTGAGCATGGATGTTCGTATTGTTTTGCAAGACCTACCCACGAATATTGGGGATACAGCGCTGGGATTGATTTCGAAAGAAAGATAATGGTGAAGAAAAATGCACCGGAATTACTGGAAAAATTTTTCCAGAAAAGAGGTTATAAACCTGCCCCGATTTTACTCTCAGGAAACACCGACTGTTACCAACCTGCTGAAAGGCAATTCGAGATTACAAAAAAGATGTTGCAGATCTGCCTTGATTACAGGCATCCTGTCAATATTCTCACGAAAAATGCTCTGGTTTTAAGGGATATTGAAATATTAAAGCCAATGGCTGAACAGAATTTGGTCTCCGTTTCACTCAGCATTCCTACCATTAACGAGGAACTGCGCAGGAAAATGGAACCGCGCACAAGCTCGGCAAAAAATAAGCTGAAAGCCGTAGAAATCCTCTCCGAAAACAAAGTTCCTGTGAATGTAATGGTTGCACCCATTATTCCGGGATTGAACAGTGATGAACCTTTAACGATTTTAAAAGCTATTTCCGATGCTGGAGCACAAAGTTTCGGCTATACTTTGGTAAGATTGAATGATACGGTAGAACCTGTTTTTGTAAAGTGGATAGAATCTGCTTTTCCGGATCGGGCGCAAAAAGTATTGAATTTAATTCGTTCAATGAGAGGTGGAAAGCTAGGTGAGAAAAGATATTTTAACAGGCAAAAAGGAGAAGGAAATATTGCAGAAATGATTCATAATACTTTTAAAATCGGAAGAAAAAAATATTTCGATGGGAAAGAATTTCCAAAACTTACAACTGCAAATTTTACAGGATCTAAAGATCAGCAATTGCGATTATTTGATTAATCTTAACCACAGATTTTACGGATTTTCACAGATGATTGTGTATTGTTTTTTGTGTTTATTTGTGAAAATATTGGTGCCATCTGTTAAAAATTTAATTAAAAATAAAAAACCGCTCCGAAAAGGAACGGTTTCTTGTATAATTTTTGAGTTCAATTACATTGAATCATCCGGGCATTTGAAGTCATCACTGCAAGCTGCGCAAATCACAACTCCATTGCATGCGTACATACAAAATTCTGGTTCCGGAAGTTTAATTCCACCTGCTCCTTTAATGCTTTTTAATTGGCCTTTACTTAGTTTTTTTAAATTTTTCATATTATTTTAATTAAAAATTTGATAGTAAAGTAAAGATAATTAAAAAATTATTAACTCAAACAAGTGTGGTATATTATTTTTTTATCAGTCCTAGTTCTATCAGTCTTTCATGTAAAAACTCTCCTGCTGTGGTATCTTCATATATCTTCGGATGGTTTTCATCGACACAATTTTCAAGAGCATTTAAAGACATTGAACTGACTGGATGCATAAAGAAAGGAATTGAATATCTTGAAGTTCCCCACAATTCTCTTGGAGGATTTACCACTCTGTGGATTGTAGATTTCAATTTGTTGTTGGTGTGTCTGGAAAGCATGTCGCCAACGTTGATCATCAATTCATCCGGCTCCGCAATCGCATCAATCCATTCTCCTTTATGATTCTGAACCTGAAGTCCTTTCCCCTGAGATCCCATCAAAAGAGTAATCAGATTAATATCTCCGTGCGCGGCTGCTCTTACTGCATCATCCGGTTCCTGAGTGATTGGCGGATAATGAATTGGCCTTAAAATAGAATTACCTTCTGCAATTTTATCGTCAAAATAAAACTCATCAAGGTCAAGATACAAAGCCAAAGCTCTCAACACATATTGTCCGGTCTTTTCAAGCATTTTATAAGCTTCTTTACCTACTTCATTGAATTTTGGAAGTTCTTCAACGGTCACATTATCAGGATATTCGCTTTTATATTTTGAATCATCAGAGACATATTGCCCGAAATGCCAAAACTCTTTCAAATCTCCTTTTTTAAAGCCTTTTGCAGTTTCCTTACCGAATCCTACATAGCCTCTCTGTCCGCCGATTCCCGGAATTTCATACTTCTGTTTCGTTTCCGTTGGCAGCTCAAAAAAGTTTTTTACCTCTTCATACAATTCATCTACCAGTTTGTCATCAAGAAAATGGCCTTTTAAAGCAACAAAACCAATTTCTTCATAAGCTTTTCCGATTTCATTTACAAATTTCTGTTTGCGTTCCGGGTCACCCGAAAGGAAATCACGCAGGTCTACACTAGGTATTTTATCCATTTTTAGAAATTTAACGAATGCTAATTTACATTTTTTAAATTAAAATCTTTTCCGTGTTAAGCATTTATAAATTAAATTTGTCCCATGAAAAAATATTCTTCTAAGAGAAGTATTCAAATACTCGCACACCTTTTTCAGCAATACGGAATTTCAGATATTATTATTTCACCGGGATCACGAAATGCTCCTTTAGCGATTCATTTTGCGGAAATGCCTGGAATTTTTAATGCTTTCAGTATTGTAGACGAGCGGAGTGCAGCTTTTGTTGGGATGGGAATGGCGATGAGTGAGAAAAAACCTGTTGCCATAACCTGTACAAGCGGTTCGGCAGCAGCGAATTATTACCCTGCCATCACGGAAGCTTTTTATTCCAATACTCCACTTTTGATCTTAACTGCTGATAGACCAACAGATTACGTGGATATTTTTGATGGACAAACCATTAGACAGAATAATCTTTTTCATCAACATTCTTACGGAGATTTCCAGCTTTTGGAAGACAGTAAGGAAAATGCGGAAGACATTAATTTTGACATTATTAAAAAAGCAATCGAGCTTTGCATTGAGAAGCAAGGTCCGGTACATATCAATATTCCGTTGGAAGAGCCTCTGTATGAATTAGTTTCAGAGCTTCCGACGTTTCCTGACGTTGAAAAAACAATTAAGCAGAAAGAATATGAAATTCCGTCAAACCTGGTTGCAGACTGGAATACTTCACAAAGAATCATGCTTTTAGTGGGGACAAGGGATTACAGCCCGGAATTGGAAAGCCAGTTGACGCAATTGGTTAAGAATCATTCTGTTGTAGTTTTAAGTGAAGTTAATTCAAATCTGTATCACGAAAAATTCTTCAGACATATCGACCGTTATATTTTTAATTTTACGGAAGAAGATTATAAGACTTATGCGCCTGATTTACTGATTACTATCGGACAGAATGTAGTGTCTAAAAAGGTAAAACAGTTTTTAAGAAACGCTCAGCCAAAACAACACTGGCATCTGGATGAAGTTTGGCAGCCGGATACTTATTTTGCATTAACAGAAAAAATCGAAGTCAAACCCGAGGTTTTCTTTTCTAAGTTGTTGAATTTCGTAAGTTTAGAGCCAAAACCATACTACAACCTTTGGGATGTTTTGCGGGATAAAAAAGATGCAAAACATGAAGAGTTTTTAAATACTGTTGAGTTTTCAGATTTTTATTTCTTCAACAGGACTTCGGAGTCGATTCCTGAAAATTATAATATACATTTCAGCAACAGTTCGGCGATTAGGTATGCTCAATTGTTTGATTATGGTAAAAGAAGAATCTACTGCAACAGAGGGACCAGCGGTATTGACGGCTCAACATCTACAGCAATGGGTTTTGCAATCAAAAATACCAATCCTACTTTATTGATTACAGGAGATTTAAGCTTCTTTTATGACATTAATGGACTTTGGAATCAGTATATTCCGCCATTTGTAAGGATTATGATCTTTAATAATGGGGAAGGAAATATTTTTAAAATTATTCCCGGGCCTGGAAATGCAAACCCCAATACTTTAGACGAATTTATCACTACAAAGCATCATAAAACTGCAGAACATTTAGCCAAACACTTTGGGTTCTCCTATACTAAAGTGGATGAGGAAGCGACCCTTGACAGAGTGATGGAAAATTTCTTCAAGCCTGATGTACAACCTAAAATACTGGAAGTCAATACATACGGAAAGAATAGCGCAGACGTGCTGAAGTCTTATTTTGCGTTTATGAAAGAAGATTTAAAAGTCTAAATATTCTTCGTCTCCCGGAATATTAATAATTCTGTCCAGCGGATATATAAAGTTCTCATCAAAGTCATTTAAAGCGTTAATGATCTGGAAATGAGAGAATTCTTTTATGTTTTGTAACGTAACCTCGGTTTCTTTTATTTCTTTATGTTTTAAAAGATTTTGTCTTTGCACGCCGTTCAAAAGATAGGATGTCGGGGTGAACCAATCCTTACCTTTCAGGAATAGAAGATTGGAGAAAGAAGTATCCGTGATATGATTATTTTTAACAATAATGATCTCCTCCGCTTTTGCTTTCATCTTCATCTTTTCAAGCTCTTTTCTATCTTCAAATTTAAAGGAATAGTCGAAGCTGTTGTTTTCAATTAATTGAAAATCTTCAATTTCCGGAATCGCATAAGGGATCATCTGAGTACGGACTTTTTTATCCAAATCGTACACAATCCTTAATTTAAAAAGGCCATCTTCATCATGCTCCAGATGCTTATAAATCTTGGCCAGATCAATAGTGCCTTCCTTACCAAAATGGGTAAAAGTCTGGTCTACACGTTTCTGGTGATATTCTAATAAGAAGATTTTTTTATCTTCAATTTTAATGCTTTCAATGAATTGGGACATAGATTTTGTTTTTCATTTCCTGATACTCGTCTTCTAATTTGCTCATGTGGGTGATTCCACCGCCGCTTTTGAAATAAAGCTCATCGCCTTCTTTTTCAATAAAACGGATCATCACGCAGCTGTCCAGATTTTTACCATCAAACCAACCGCAAACGCCTGTATAATAGCCTCTTTTATAACCTTCGGCTTCAAGGATAATTTCTAAAGTTTTCGGTTTTGGAGCCCCTAAAATAGAACCGGCAGGAAGAAGTTTTTCCATAATACTTCCCACTTTCCCGTCAAATTCAGGCTTCAGATTCCCTGAAATCTCGGAACTCATGGCATACAAATCTTTTTGCTGTGTTTTGATGAAATCAATATGCTGGAATTTGTCAACCTTCACATCATCCGCCACCATGCTGAGATCATTTCGAAGCAAATCTACAACGGTGTAGTGCTCAGCTTTCTCCTTTTTATCGTTTTTCAAAATTTCCGGAGCATTTTCCAATGAGGCGTCAATGGTGCCTTTCATTGGATAAGTCAGAATTTTTCCGTTGATGATCTTTACAAAAGTTTCAGGAGAAAAAAATACAAAAAAATCTTTATAAAAAACTTTATATTTCGCTGTTGAATGAAAAAAAATTTCTTCAAGTGTTAAATTCGTCTCAATTTTCGTTTTTCTTGTATAATTTACAAGATAAGAATTTCCAAAGCGAATATTTTTCTGAACAATATCAAATCCTGATTTAAAATTTTCCAGTGTCTCAGGATAAGATTTCCATTCGATGTTTTTAATTAATTCGTGTTGAGTTTTTGTCGTTGAAAAATTCTGAAAATCAATTAATAAGCCTGATTTTTCAATTTCATTTTCTTTAAAAACCTCAATATTTTCTGCAAGGAAGTCTATGATAAAGAAATAGGGAACCTTCTGAAGGGAAAGTTCATCCATTTCCATAAATTTTTGATGATTCGTTGAAAACATTCGACAAAAGTAATTATTGATGTTTACTTTTGCACAAAATTTTTTTATGGAAAACAAATATCCACAGAAACCGGGAATCGATTTTATTTTGAAGCAGGCATTTTTCTACTGGAACAAAACATTGATTTTTCAATTAATCTTTTCCATTATATATTTTGGAATCTTTATGACGGTATTCTTTTTCTGCGATATGAAATACGGAATTTTCGGTCAGCTCAATGAAGTTTCAAAATACCTGAAAGACGGGACTCAGGTTTATTTGACAGAGCTGAATAAAATGGCTGTGACTGATGGCTTTCAGTCGTTTTCATTATGGATGATGGGAACTGCAATTTTTTTATATCCTTTAAATGTTGGTTTTTTCCAGATTTTCAGAAAAATTGATTTGGGTGAAAAACGTGAGCTTGGTGATTTGCTGGTGGGATACAATGGGATTAATTTTTTTAAGTATGTAGGATTTTATATTTTCTGGTATTTTGTGTACAGGTTTACAATTCCTACCGTTATTTTGGCGGTTATTTGGGTTTGTGTGACGTTATTTGTTACGCCTTTGATGTTTTTTATGGATAAGAGGATTTTTGAAGCAATTTCATTAAATATCCGCGCCTTGAGAATGTTTTTCATTGAAATATTCGTTTGCGCGATTGTGGCAGTTATTTTTAAGTATATAGGTTTTGCGCTATTTTTTGTAGGTGGATTGCTCACTTTTCCTTTCTGGAATGCGATGATTTATTCGCTTTATAAGACAATTTTTACTGAGAAAAGATAAATTTCAGTTTGTTTTAATGTTTTTCTGTCAAAAAAAGTTAAATTTGGTAGAAACAACATTAAAAATTAAACACCATGTCAGAATTTAATGAATTTGACCAACAGGGTTCTGTGCCTGAGAGAACCACGGGATCTATTATTTCCCATGCTTTCGAGATGTACAAAGGGGTTTTCCTTTATGCAATTATTTCAATGATTATATATTTGATCGGAGATTTTGTTTTGCAGGCAATTACTGGATTCAACGCGTGGCAAGGCTTTTCGGATTTCGGGGACTTTGATGGAGATTATTCAAAATACGAATATTGGAGTAGACCGGAATTTTCTCTGTACTATTCTTTTTCAAGTATTTTGGGAATTTTGCTTTCTCCACTGTATGTTGGATTGATTTATATTGCTAATAAATTTAATACTAAAAGTGCTATAGAATTTTCTGATTTGTTTATCGGCTATCGTCAGAATTTAGGAAATATTCTTTTATATAGTTTAATTACAACAATTATTTTTGGAATTGCAGCTGCAATGTGCGGGATTCCTTTCTTTTTTGTTTTTCCTCTTTTCCTTTTGGGGTATCCTATTTTGTTATTTGAAAATGCTAATGCAATGGATGCAATTAGCAAAACTTTTAATATTGCAAAAGAGAATTACGGCACGTTTTTAGGCGCAGGATTACTTGGTGGACTCATCAGTGTCAGTGGAATTATTCTTTGCTGTATAGGAGTTATAATTACCGCTCCGTTTATTATGATCGTAATGTATTCTACATATTGTGCTTATTTAGGAAAACCAAGACAAATAACGTTTAGCAAATAATGAACAAAGATCAGCAAATAAGCAGTGTTAAAATAAAGCAGGTTTCCTTACTTGCTATTATCCTGGTGCTTACGGGTTTAATATGTTTTAATCTTGCCCTTTTTATACCTTCAGTTTTAGGAGCAATCACCATTTATGTTGTTTGCCGGAAGTATAATTTTTACCTGCAGGAAGAAAAAAACTGGAAACCGTGGGCTTCATCATTATCGTTAATGCTGGCAAGTTTGATTGTTCTTATTCTTCCACTTTATTTTATTGGAGATTTATTAATAGAAAAACTAGGAAATGCACAGGCTTATATGCAGAAGTTCAATGTGTTTCTGGAAAAAATACACTCTTACATCTATTCAAAAGCAGGAGTTGATATTTTAAGTAAAGATAATATGACCAGGCTGAAGAGTAGCGTTGGACAATTCTCGACCAAAGCTCTTAGTGGTACCTTCAATACCCTTACAATAGTGCTTTCCATGTATTTTATTCTTTATTTTATGCTGGAAAAACCCAGGCTTTTCGAAAGAATTTTAGCATCATCCGCACCATTAAAAAGAGCAAATGTTTCTTTAATAGGAGAAAAAATGAGAAAGCTAATCATGGCCAACGCCATCGGAATTCCGGTAGTAGCACTTGGTCAGGGGCTTGTTGCGTTAGTGGGATATTTTATTTTTGGAGCTCCTAGTCCTGTTTTACTTTTTGCCTTAACGGCTGCGGCCTCAATGGTTCCTGTAGTTGGAGCGGCGGTTGTTTATATCCCGGTTTGTATCTACATGATTGCGGAAGGGGATACAGGTCCTGGGCTTGGTCTGGCTGCCTATTGTTTGATCATCGTAGGGCTTACGGATAATCTTTTACGTTTTACTCTCTTGAAAAAACTTGAAGATGTTCATCCTCTCAATACGGTTTTCGGAATTATTATGGGAATGAGCCTGTTTGGATTTATGGGTTTGATTTTCGGTCCGATTTTAATTTCTCTAACATTGCTTTTAATCCAGGTTTACAGAAACGAATTTTCTGATGATGACACACCAGAGCTAAAATTACCGGATAAAGATGATGATTTGGAACAAAAAATTGATTTAATAGTATAAAATGGAAGAAGGAATAAATCCGGAGATATTAAAGGAGATTTGTGTCGTAAAAATGCCTTTCGGAAAATATGAAGGAACAGTTTTGGCCGACCTTCCGGTAAGCTACCTGGAATGGTTTTACCGCAAAGGAATGCCCAAGGGAAAGCTCGGAATGCAGCTTTCAACGATTTATGAAATAAAGTTAAATGGCTTGATGGATTTGCTGATTCCCATTCGTGGAGGTACAGTAAGCTATGAAAAGCCTAAAACAAAGACCTACAAGTTTTAATATAGAGTTTCGGCGGCATCGAAGATGCCGCCGAAACTCTATGCTTTTAAAGCAGCAATTTCATCCCTTAATTTTGCGGCTTTGATGAAATCAAGGTTTTTTGCGGCGGCTTCCATTTCTTTTTGCTTCTGTTCGATTACCTTTTCGATGTCTTCACTGGTATAGCTTGCCTTTGCTTCGGCAACTTTTTGAAGGATTTCTTTCTGCGTATATTTTTCGTCAGGGAAATCTTTGCTTCTTCCCACAAGGCTTTCAGAAATCTTTTTATTTAAAGCTGTAGGGACCAGTCCGTGTTCTTCGTTGTACTGTATTTGTTTTGCACGACGGTATTCTGTTTCGTCTAAAGTTGCCTGCATGGATTTTGTGATCTTATCGGCATACATAATCGCCCTTCCGTTAATATTCCTTGCAGCGCGGCCTACAGTCTGGATCATTGATCTTCTACTTCTTAACATTCCTTCTTTATCGGCGTCGAGAATCGCTACTAAAGACACTTCCGGTAAATCTAAACCTTCTCGTAAAAGGTTTACCCCGATTAAAACATCAAAAAGACCTAAACGAAGGTCCTGCATAATCTGAATACGTTCCAAGGTTTCAACATCAGAGTGAATATATCTCGTTCTGATCCCGAATTTTGTGAAATATTTCGTCAGCTCCTCCGCCATTTTCTTGGTTAGGGTTGTTACAAGAACCCTTTCATCAACCTCAGCTCTTTTCCGGATTTCCTCCATTAAATCATCAATTTGATTCAAAGTAGGTCTTATCTCTATAATAGGGTCTAAAAGCCCTGTCGGACGGATAATCTGTTCAACATAAGCTCCACCGGTTCTCTCCAGTTCGTAGTCTGCAGGTGTTGCAGAAACGTAGATAACCTGATTTTGGATCGCTTCAAATTCTTCAAATTTTAAAGGCCTATTATCCATCGCAGCCGGAAGTCGGAAACCATATTCCACCAAGGCCTCTTTTCTGCTCCGGTCTCCTCCGTACATGGCGTGGACTTGAGGAACTGTTACGTGGCTTTCATCAATTACCATTAAGAAATCTTTCGGGAAATAATCCAATAGGCAGAAAGGTCTTGAACCGGGCAATCTTCCGTCCAGATATCTCGAATAGTTTTCAATGCCAGAACAGTAGCCCAATTCTTTGATCATTTCAAGATCCAGCTCGGTTCTTTCCTGTAACCTTTTGGCTTCCAGTGGTTTTTCAATAGAGTTAAAAAAATCAACCTGCTTTACCAGATCATCCTGAATGTGCCTGATTGCTCCGTTCAGCGTTTCTTTTGAAGTCACAAAAAGATTAGCCGGATAAATCTGAATCTGCTCAAAACTTGAAGTAACATTCCCTGAAACCGGGTCAAAACTTTGTATTTTTTCAATTTCGTCTCCAAAAAACTGGATTCTCACGGCATTATCAGCATAAGCCGGAAATACGTCAATCACATCTCCTTTTACCCGGAATGTACCCCGCTGGAATTCATTTAATGTTCTGGAATACAATGCGTTAACTAAAGAATGGAGCAGTGCGGTTCTCGTTACTTTTTCACCAATTCCTATTGATATTAATGATTTATGGAATTCCGTTGGGTTTCCGATACCGTAAATACATGAAACTGAAGCTACAATCAAAACATCTCTTCTTCCGGAAAGCAAACTGGCTGTTGCAGAAAGCCTTAACTTTTCAACTTCTTCGTTGATGCTCAGGTCTTTTTCAATATAAGTTCCCGTTGTAGCAATATAAGCTTCAGGCTGATAATAATCGTAGTAGCTCACGAAATATTCGACAGCATTTTCCGGAAAGAATTCTTTAAACTCCATGAAAAGCTGAGCTGCCAATGTTTTATTATGAGCTAAAACGAGGGTCGGTTTTTGTACATTCTCAACTACATTGGCTACCGTAAAGGTTTTCCCGGATCCCGTAACACCCAGTAAAGTCTGATATTTCTCGCCGATTTGGATTCCTTCGGTAAGTTTTTCAATGGCTTGTGGCTGATCTCCAGTGGGTTTATATTCTGATTGAAGTTTGAACTGCATAGAAAAGTGATGTTATGTAAACAAAAATACGAAAGAAATTGCTGACATTGAAAGGATTTAGCTTTCCAATTTTGGAGTTAATGCTTTTAATTGATTTTCAGATTATTAAAATGTTTTTAATTCATTATGGCCGTTAATTGTTTTTAAATTAAATGAATTTAAGCTTTTCCAAGAAAAATTCTGATTTCGTATTTTGTTATTTTTAATATTTAAATGTATTTATTGACAAGTTTGTATGTATTTTTGCTTCTTTTTGAATTATATTTGCTTTTTAATTCTTTAAAAGTAATATGAAACAAAATCTATTTTCTCTAGCCTTAATTTGTTTTTTCGTTTCCCTGTTTGGAAAGAGCGCACTTCCACCGACTACACTTGCTTTTTATGAAGAGGCGGTTTTTTATGATATGTATGCATCTACAGTCAGCCAGCCTTTGCCTTCGGGAGCAATTCGTTTAAATAATAGTACCTATACAAAGAAAATGACGGATACTCAACTTGATTCATTTGGAAATCAGGTGACTATGAATGTTACCATTGGTGCTTTGTGTGATAATTATGACCGTCTTGCCCATGTTTTTCTGGCATTGGTTCCTAAAGGGGCGAGTTCTTACGATACAAATATTGTTAAAAAGCTTGAAATCGGGAGATTTATAACACCGTTTATGAATAAAAATGTGTCTCCTACAAGTGTTCCTTATACTTTTCAGGTAGATAATATAGGAGCCATTTTCAAAGACCCGATTTTGCGTGCTCAATTTGATTTCTGGATAGAGTTTACGGTTTTCGGAGTTCCTTACGCCGCCCAGACTCAGGTTGCAGGATGCTCGGGGAGGATTGATGTCTTCAAAGGTTCACTTACTTTTGTTACGGATAATAATTCTTCCATTCCGCCGGTAAATAATTTTCTTATGACAATGGCGGCCAATAAAAGCTTTAATAATTATAATGGAACAGACGAGCCGGGAATGACATTGAGGATGTTGAATTTTACATTAACAAATACAGTTAATAATGCCAATTTTTACCTTATTACTTCAAATCACGGGGCAAACAGCGGCGGAGAAGAATATGTAAGGAGACAGCATTATGTTTATCTTAATGACGCGCAGATTTATACGTACAAACCCGGAGGAATTTCCTGCGAACCATTCCGTCAGTACAATACTCAGGGAAATGGTATTTACGGAAGCTCGCCGCAATCTACGGCGTGGTGGACTTCCTGGAACAACTGGTGCCCAGGAAACTCAATTCCGATCAGGAAAATAAGCGTAGGAACTCTGCAGCCAGGCTTACAGACCTTTGTGATTATGGTTCCGGATGCTCAATTTGTTGGTCAGCAGGGAGATTTTCCTTTGTCCGTATATTTTCAAGGTGAAACAGCTGCCATTTTAGGAACTCAGGAAATGACAGTTACCGACATTAAAATTTATCCAAATCCGGCTACCAATTTTATAAAAATATCAAGTACGAAGAAAGTCAGGGAAACTGAAATGTATTCTACAGATGGAAGACTGGTGAAAACGTTCAAGGGTGGAGAATCTGATATCAGTGAACTCCAGCCGGGAGTTTATATTTTAAAAGCAACTTTTGAAGACGGAATTTCTTTTAAACATAAAATAATTAAGAAATAAATTTGAAGCACTACCCAGTAGTGCTTTTTTTGTGGCATTATTTTTCCATTCATTTTTTAAATCACCAAATCGTAATATTATGAAATTCAATAGATTTTATGTTTCAGCATTAAGCTTATTTCTAATTTTAACAGCGTGCAAAAAAAGTACAGCCAATGCTCAGCAGGCTGAAAATGATGGAAGTGTAGAAACAAAAGAGCCAAATTCTAATTATAAGCCGGCTTTCGCAGGGCAGACAAGAATAAAAGCAGTAAAGACCACCACACCCTATAATGTGGAAATTTTAAGCAAGGACTTAGGAAAACCTTGGGGAATTATCAATTTGCCGGACGGAAGATTTTTAATTACCGATAAAAGAGGATACATGAATGTCGTATCAACAGATGGAAAACAGATTTCCAAAATAGAAGGCTTCCCAAAAGTTGACTCAAAAGGGCAGGGAGGAATGCTGGATGTAGCACTTGATCCCGATTTTAAGACCAATAATATTATTTATTTCAGTTTTTCGGAACCTTTTGGAGAAGGTAATCACACTGCGGTTGCAAAAGGAACACTTTCGTCGGACATGAAGAAAATTTCTGATGTAAAAGTAATCTTCAGAGCAACTCCAACTTATGACGGAGATAAGCATTACGGCAGCAGACTGGCTTTTGATAGAGACGGAAATCTGTTTGTGGGTACTGGAGAACGTTCGGATAAACAGACAAGGGTCTATGCTCAGCGAACGGATAATTATTTAGGAAAAATTTTAAAAATAACCAAAGACGGAAAACCGGCTCCGGGAAATCCTTTTATTGGAAAAGCAGGATATAAGCCTGAGATCTATGCCTACGGAATCAGAAATCCTCAGGGAATGGTAATTGATCCAAACGGAACGCTTTGGGATGTGGAAATGGGACCGAGAGGGGGTGATGAAATTAACCTGATCCAACCCGGGAAAAATTACGGTTGGGGAGACGTTACTTACGGGATTGAATATTCCGGGGAGAAAATAAACAACGGTACCACCCAAAAAGCAGGAACAGAACAACCCATTTATTATTGGGATCCTGTGATTTCACCAAGTGGAGTTGATTTTTACACCGGTAATATTGAAGAATGGAAAGGAAATCTGATGATCGGCTGTTTAAGCGGTGAACATATCAATAGAATTGTCATGAAAGATAATAAAGTGGTCGGCGAAGAACGATTATTAGAAGATCAGAAAGAACGATTTCGTGATGTTTTGAATGGTAGTGACGGAAATCTGTATGCAGTGACCGACAGTGGGAAATTGTATAGGATTTCTAAGAAATAAATTAAAGATCAAAAATAGACGCCTGGAATTCCAGGCGTTTTGTATTTAGAAACTATTGATAATTCTGTTTAATCCTTCTGTCAGAAGTTCTCGTGAAGTTGAGAAACAAATTCTGATGTGTCCTTCCGCGCCTTTTCCGAACCATCTTTCCGATCCGGGAACGATTGCTACTTTTCCTTGCTGTAAAACATGCTGGGCAAATGCTTCACTAGACATTCCGTTTTCAATTTTAGGGAAGATTACAAAAGTTGCTTCAGGTAGATTTGGAGTCAGAATTCCTGAATTGCTCAACATGCTGTGCGCCAGATCTCTGTTGTGCTGTAAATGTGTCAAAAAATCATTAAACCAAGGTTTTGCTTTGTCAATCGCCACACTTGCAGCAATTTGTGATAAAGTAGAAACGCCTTCAATGGTTGAATTGAAATTAGATTTTTCCGTAAAATCATCCAATAATTCCTGATCATTACACAAAACGGCACCAATTCTTAATCCTGCAATTCCAAAAGATTTTGAAAAACCGAAAACCGTAAAACTTTTCTTTTTGGCTTCCTCAGAAACCGAAGAATAGGTATTGAATTCTTTTTTATCGTAAACAATATCACTCCAGATTTCGTCACTCATTACCCAAAGGTCGTGGGCCGCTGCAATTTCCGAGATTTTCTTTAAAATTTCCTTAGAATAAACTCTTCCCACAGGATTGTGAGGATTGCAGACGCTGATCAGCTTTGTTTTAGGAGAAATTAATGAAAGCAACATTTCAAAATCAATATCTCCCGTTTTGGAATCAACAGCACACAGTTTTATGTTTCCGCCAACAGCTTCTACCGTTTTTTTGAAAAGGAAATCAACGGGATCAAAGATAATGGCTTCATCTCCAGGATTTAAAACATATTTGGCGATTAAAAACATACCCTGAGCAGCACTATTTACAGCTAAAACATTGTCAGGCGTAAAATTTCCTTTTTTCTCAGTATTAAAATGTTCCGCAACACTTTTTTTAAACTCGGGAATACCGGAAAACGGACCATAACTGAGGTAACCGTCTTTGATGTATTCAATAATTCCCTGTTCGATTTCTGATGACATCCTGAAATCCGGATCAGCTGCCGTTAAAGGAATTATTCCATCTTCCAGCGTTGCCCATCTGCCGTTGTAGGCTTTTCTTTTCAGGGCTTCGAAATTAATATCAGTATTTGTAAACATTTTTATTTATAAGAAATTGGTAAGGTATTTTTCGGTTGTTCGTTCAGTGGTAAAAGGAATTGATCCAATAATGCTCTTCCGTTTTTGATATGAATCTCAATCTCGGGTTTCCTTTCTTCTTCGTACTTTTTGAAAGTTTCATTAAGATCATTTTCTTCCAATAAAAGATTGGTTAAAGTATAAGAATCTTTAAGCGCAGAAGTAACTCCCTGACTCGTAAAAGGAATCAACGGATGTGCTGAATCTCCGACGAACACTACATTTTCGTGATAGAAAGGATTTAATTTTTCCAATTCATACACTCTCCAGATATGAGCGTTTTCATAGCTTGAGCCTTCAATAATAGATGAAATCAAAGGATTCCAGTCACCGAAATTATCCAGCATAAACTGTCTGATACAATCCGGAGTATAATCTTCGTTAATGAAAAACTTAGTAATATCAAACTGGCAATACCAAAGGATTTTTGATGCTGAAAGTTTCAGAACTCCAAAAGTAAGACCTCCTTTTTCATGATGGAATTTGAGAAAATTGCTTTCAATCTGGCTGGCAAGTTCTTCATTTTCAATAATATTTACCACTTCATTTTCCAGAACAGCTTTCATCGTTTCATCCGGAAAAATAGTTCTTCTGATTCTGCTTCTTGAGCCGTCCGAAGCTACAACAATATCTGCTTCAAGTGGAGTATCTTCATCAAGAGTTATATCAGCTTTTCCATTTGAAAAACCGTTTAAGTTTACTGTTGTCTTGTAAGAAATCTTATGGGAAGGAATACCTTTAGCCAAAATTTCTATCAAAGCACTTCTGGAAACCACAAAAACATCATCAAGATCCTTTTCAGAAAGCACCTCGCCGCTTTGGCAGTAATGAATATATTTTTTCAGGAAACTTCCTTTTCCGTAAAGGTCATCAATATCAATAATACTTGATAGATGTTCAATACCTTCTTTGGGAAGGATAAATCCGTGACCTTTCAGGTCATTTTGAGTTCTTCTTTCGTAAATATGGTAGTCAATATTATTTTTTTCCAAATAATTGGCCATACTCAATCCGGAAACTCCAGCTCCTATGATTGCAACTTTGTTCATCCCTTAGTTAGTGTTATTAGTTTTTATTAAGAATCCACAAATCTCCGTTTTTATATTTTTTGCGGGTGATTTTGTTTTCGTTGGTAAGGTTTTGTAGTTTCTCGAATGCTTTTTCAAAACTGATGTCGGAAAGCACAGCAAATTCCTGAGTCGTTAAAGTAGGATAAACTGCAAACAACTGATCCCACTCTGAAGAATATGCTTTTTTCTTTACATCAGGCTTGATTTTTTTCACTCTTTGTTCGAATTCTGCATAAGGCTTAAATCCGTAAAGAACATCCAACATCTCATTATCTTTGGTAAAGATTAAAGTAGGGAATCCCCTTACTCCAAGCTGTTTTCCAAGGTCAAGATCTTTTTTGAACTCGATCTGAGCTTTGGATTCATAATCTTCTTTCCATTGCTTAACATCTAATCCTGCCAGTTCTGCTGCCTTCTCAAGATTCTCGTCTTTGGTAATATTTAATTTGTCAAGGAAAACCATCTCGCGGGTGATTCTCATGAAGTTGATTGCTTTTTTTGCATCCTGCATTTGGGCTGCTTTGAAAGCAATGGATGGAGGATAAGAAGAATTCAGCGGGTCTTCCAGCCATACTCCTCCTTCGATAGGCATTTTATAGTATGGGCTTACTTCTTCCCAATGGTGTGCAACATCACTTGGCTTGCTGATTCCACCGGAGTTATAGATATCCCAAGATGGTAAAAGCCCTCCCATTCTGTAATCAATTTCCACTGCATTTCCGTATTCCAGTTTGAATTTTCTTAGCTGAGGTTCAATCCCCCAACAAGAAGAGCAAATAGGGTCTGTATAATAAATAATGTGAATTTTATCTGTAGCAATATCTTGTAATTGATCTACTGAGGATTCTGTGTTTGGCGCATCAAGGATTTCGCATACTCCCTTTTCGTAATCGCAATTGAGAAGAGGATTCTTGTTCATATTTTTGTAATTATTTGAGTTAAAAGTAGTTAAAAGTAAAACGATATATGTGATGGTGTCCAAAATGTAGTTTTTTTTGGTTTAACATAATATTTAAGACGTAAAATGAATAACAGCCGGAAGTGGCTATTTTTTAGAATAAAAGAAACTATTCCGGTGCTTTGAAGATATTGTCATCAGAATGGAACCCGGCAACACCACCGCTTACCGCAAATTTCATTGCAGAAGCAGCCGTCATACCCACTACAGGTTTGATGTTTTTCTCTTCCGTCACGATTACCCAGCCAGAAATAGCGTAGGAATGAGGAAGGTATACAGCTACGTAATTATGTTTTTCAACATCTGCCATTTCCTTTTGAGTTAAAAATCCGATTCTCCAAATCTCGGGATTTTCATTGGTTTTAACCCAAACAGGATCGTTAAATTTTTTCTTATCTCCAACAAACGAAGACATTACATCTTTTGTGGGGGTATAAATATGCTTTACTCCCGGGGTTCTTTCCAAAATACTGTCCATGGTATCGAAAAAAAACTTTCCGACCACGAATTTATTTCCTAAGAATCCTAAAAGTGCTGTAATTAAAATAGTTGAAATAAAAACTAACCCCGGAATTTCTTTGGCAACCGAAGGAATAATATTGTCAATAGAAGTAACAACATACCAAATTACAAAAATGGTGAGCCCGATCGGGCCAATAATAACCAACCCCTGAAAGAAATTTTTCAGAAAATAATTAGCAATATTTTCAAAAGTCAGTTTTTTCAATTTTATAATCTGTTTTTATCCGTGAATACTTTCACCTTTCCCGTAAGACTGGATAATTTTTGCTTCATATTCCAGCCACTCTTCCCAACGTTTGTTTACTTTTTCTTCGTCTCCCAATTGTCTTGCAAAACCAATGAAAGTCGTGTAATGGTTGGCTTCGGAAATCATCAGCTCTCTGTAAAATGTTTTAAGCTCTTCATCTTTAATATTCTCAGTAAGAACTTTGAATCTTTCGCAGCTTCTTGCTTCAATCATCGCTGCAAAAAGCATTTTATCAACAATCAGATCGTCTCTGTTGCCGCCTTTTTGGATAAAATTTATAAGCTCGTTGACATAATCATCTTTTCTTGTGCGCCCAAAAGTATATCCTCTTTTTTTAATGATCTCATGAACCTGGTTGAAATGCTCAAGCTCTTCCTGCGCAATGGCGAGAAGTTCTGTCACAATTTCCGGATATTCGGGAAGCATGGTGATCAATCCGATAGCGTTGGTAGCGGCTTTTTGCTCGCACCAGGCATGATCCGTCAAAATTTCTTCAATGTTTTCCTCTGCAATATTTGCCCACCTTGGATCGGTAGGAAGTTTCAACTTAAACATGACTTAAAAAATTTCTGTAAAATTAAAATAAATTGTGATATGATAGAAGTTTATTTATAGTTAAGATTTTTACTTAAATATCTTTTTCATTAACTTATTAAATGGCTGGTACTTTTTTTGTTATTCTTTTAAAAACAATTAAAAATATAAACAATGGAAACGATTACAATTTTAAAAAGTAAAATGAATGCCATCTTAGTATTTGCATTCATAATGTTTACTTCCGTAGCAGCTTTTGCTCAGGAAAATACAGGAGAGGTTGTTGAAAAGGTAAACTCTACAAAAACTACAACTACCACAGAATGGTACGCTGACCCTATGTATATCATCGGCGGAGCGGTTATTCTGATCATTATTATTGCACTTATAGCAAGGGGCGGAAAACGTAATGATTAAATTTTAGCTGCCGTTTTTCTTCTTAAAAATTCCAGGATTTTCCATCCTAAGTCATCAACTTTCTTCAATCCTGCTGAAATAGCGTAAGCTATAAGAATATTGAAGGCATAAATTAGAACCATTAATAACCACCAGGGCATATTATCTTTTAATGGGGCAACTAAAAAATAAATCAAAGAAGAGCTTATTCCTTGGGCGAAATAGAAAAATATAGCATTTTTCCCGATATAGGTAATAAAATTTTCTTTTGTAATTTTTAATCTGTTGTAAAAAACAAAAAGCGTCACCAGGGAAAATAAAGACCAAATAATATAAGGGATTTTTGGAGGAAATTTATTTCTGTTGATTTTGTAAAAAATTTCATTTCCGTAATACCAGAACATCCATATAAGGGCGGCGGCAACAACTCCGTAAAGAACCGGGATTATTTTTGTGGGGATTTTTTTACCACGCATTTTGTTGGCAATTAAGAATATACAAAGATAAAATGCGACATAACCCACTTGTCCTGAAGGATAAATTTCAGGAAAGATATTGAACAGCAGTGTCAAAGTAACACAAATTCCGATAAACCAATTGATATGCTTGGGAAAAAATCTTAAAATTAAAAGTCCGAAAACTGTTAAGATAAAATAAACCCTCAAATACCAGAAGCTTCCCATCACGACAGGAAAAGTGTCTGCATTGGTATATTGATGAAGATACCAGTTACCGAGATTTTGCCATTGCGGTTCGGCAGAAATATTGATTGCAGAATATTTTGATCCAAAAGTTGAATAAAAGCTCTGCAGCCATTCTAAAGAGAAAAAGCTTAAGCCAAAAACTTTAAAAAAGTAGTCCAGAAAAAACAGAAATGTCACAAAAATCATATACGTGATCTGTAGTTTCAGAAGCCTGTACAATGTTTTTTCAATATTGGAGCCTGATGTGATACCACTGAGCGCATAGAATAAAGCAACGTCAAAAACCAGAGAAAAAACCCGTACTTCCGCCGGAATATAAAGTTGTCCCGACCAGAAAGCCGTATGTATAAATATAATGGAAATGGTTGCCAGACCTTTCGCAAAATCAATGTATAGATCTCTGTTCATTATTTGGAATATCTTTCAAAAGTAAGAAATTAATTCATTGGAAGTTTGAAGTTGGAGCAGGAAGTAAATAACCTTGAAAATATTGATAGGATTTTCTAAAATTCCATCATCCCAAACCCCTCCTTCCTTACTATTAATCAACAAAAAGAGGTAAGACAAATAGCTTACCTCCTTTCTTAAATATATCGAAAATGAATGTTTATTTAAGATCTTTGAATTCCTCAGCAGAGATTTCTCCATTCTGAATTCTTTTCAATTCATCGATGTACTGACTCATATAAGCGTCAATCTCAGGATTTCTTGTATTCTTGCCCATTTTGTAAGTTCCGTTCAAAACACCCTGGTAATAATAGAAGAAATTGTAATCAAAATCTGCTGCAGAAAGGCTGTACTGTCCTAAAAGGAAGCCTAGACGAACTGCAGATCTCCTTTGTGGAGGAGTTCCGTGATGTCCTGGACTTGTCGTCTGATAATCTCCGATGCTTTGGGCAAACTCATAAGCTGCAGCAATTTGCGCAAATGAAGTTTGATTGTACCCGTTCGGTCTTCTCAGATAATACCCTGCGAAACCGTCTGCTTCCAGTTCGTTGGGTCTTGCAGTGGACTCATTTACAGATGGTAAGCCGAAAATGTACTGCAGCTGATGGCCATACTCGTGAGCCAGGATCATTGCATTGACAATATCTCCGCCTTTGCTTTTGGCATCATAATAAATAGCATACCCGTAATAGATTTTCCCCGTAGAATAAGAAATCGCATTGTACGTTGAATTAAAATTGGAAGGGTCATTTACAAATCTCAGCGTTGGATTGCTTCTTCCCCACAGGCTTGCGATTTTTGTCATCTGCGAATTCATAAAATTGGTGTCTGTAGAATTTTGTAGAGAAGTCGTCAAAACAGATGAAGAACTCCAGTACTGATCTACATAATAGCAGACTTTTTCAAGCTCGTTGGGCTGATCGATTTTTGCATTTAGCTCCTGTTGTTCCGCTGTTACCGGATTTTCCATTGAGTCGTCATTACATGCTGATAATGAGAGTGCAGCAATTGCTCCCGCTAGTAAGGGGAATTTAAAGTTTCTTTTCATATTAAATATTTTAGGTGTAAACGAAGGTATAAAATTATCTGAAAAATATTATCACTTTAAGGTGAAAAATTATTCAAAACATAGTTAAAATTTTAATTTGTAAAAAAGATGGGTTTGAGTGTAAGGTAATTAGAAAATTTTCATATATTTGCACCTCGAAATAACTAAAAATTTATAAACAATGTTTGCAATTGTAGAAATAGCAGGGCTTCAATACAAAGTTGAGCAAGACCAAAAGTTGTTTGTAAACCGTTTATCAGGAGACAAAGGAGGTAAAGTATCTTTCGATAAAGTACTTCTTACTGTAAACGGAGCAATCACTGTAGGCGCCCCAGCTGTAAACGGAATCACTGTGGAAGCAGAGATCCTAGACCACGTAAAAGCTGATAAAGTAATCGTTTTCAAGAAGAAAAGAAGAAAAGGTTACAAAGTAAAGAATGGTCACAGACAATCTTTAACGCAAATTCAAATCACTGGTATTACAGGTTTTGAAGGTGCTCCAAAGAAAGAAAAAGCGGCTAAAAAAGAAACTGCTAAAGCAGAGATTCTTGCTGATAACGAAACGGTAAACTTTGGTGAAGATCATGAATTGAACTATCACTTGAAGAAAAACGGATTGTCTCAGACTAAAGAAAACAGAGAAACTCTGGTTACTTTAGGTAAAGCAGTAAAAGTAGAATTAGAAAAAAATGTTCTTACACACGCTGAAGTAGATGCAGCTATCGTTAAGAATATTGAAAGTTTCAAAGCGTTAAATAAATAATAATCCACTAATAAAATGGCACACAAGAAAGGAGTTGGTAGCTCCAAAAACGGTAGAGAATCTCACTCTAAAAGATTAGGTGTGAAAATTTTCGGAGGTCAGGAAGCTATTGCTGGAAACATTATTGTTAGACAAAGAGGTACTCAACACCACCCAGGTGCAAACGTGGGTATCGGTAAAGACCACACTTTGTTTGCTCTAATTGACGGTAAAGTAGTCTTTAGAAAAAAAGCAAATAACAGATCTTTCGTATCTGTAGAAGCAAACGCATAATCAGCGTTTTATAAAAAATAAAAACCTCAGCAAATAAATGCTGAGGTTTTTTACGTTGTAACTGTTTATTTTTTTAAAATATATTTTAAGCATATTCGATATTTCATTATAGTGAATGTGCTCGCCTGAACCTTATAAATCCCAGAAATTAGCTTTAAAAATAAAGTAGTATTTATAATTAGTTGTTTAATATTAATTGGTTTTGCTTATTATTATTAAAAATTATCGTTGTTTCTTGAAATTAATTCATAATTTTAATACGATTATTAAATTTTCCTCGTTTATAATAAAATCACCAAATTAAAATTATACGATATGAAAAACTTAAAAAAGCTTTCAAGACATGAGCTTAAGACCTTAAAAGGAGGTTTTAAGTGCGAAGGTATTTCTTGCGACTGGTACTGTAGTTTACCGGCAGGAAGCCGTCCTGTTTGCCTATCTCCACAAACGTTAGTGCCGATTTGCGGAGGTTGTAATACTAGTGACATTTAAAATGGACGTTTAATTTCAAAAAAGAATCTCCTTTCATTCGAAAGGAGATTTTATATTTTTAAAAGCCAACCTGGAATCCGGCCTTCACGCCGAATTTTGAAATGTCCGGGCGGTCAAGATAATTTCCTCGCCAGTTGAAATCCACCCTGAAAATCCTCAAGTTTCCAAAACCGATATTTTCAATTCCGAAACCGTATTCAAAGTAAATATGTTCACTCGGGGCAGAATATTTGAACCCTTCTACATTGATTGCTTTTGAAGCATCGCTCAAAGTTCCGTAAGCTCCTCTGATGAAGGCAACTTCTCTCAATTTTAATTTCTTAATTAAAGGAATATAGGACAATATCTTACCGTTAAAATGATGCTCCAGATGCAGCGTTGTATAGGTGTCCGCCACAAATTCATAATAGTTAAGCTGGGCAAAAGTATTCGCCGCCAAGCTATAAGACTGGTTCCCAGGAATTATGTTCTGTAAAGCCAAAGGAACGGTGTCGAAGTTTTTCCCCGCCTCAAAATTTACCAACGTTTTTCCCCAGCTTCCGAGTAAAACCGGTTTATAGAAAAGGAACTGTAATTTATTATAATTAAAATCAGACCCGAATAACCCCTCAATACCTCTTGTATATTTTAAAACAATGGTAGGAGCCAGCGTTCCGTGTTCGTATCTGTCAATCCCAGTTTGCGAGAATTTTGCACCCGGCCTTGCGATCAGGCTTAAAGTAAAGTGAGAATCATTGGTGGTTTTCCTCAAGTTGCCGTCTTTGTAATACATCAGGTTGAATCCTTCCGGATTGGCAGATTTAATGCTTTGCATCGTGCCATCTAGCCTGATTTGGAAGTTTTTCCAGGGTTCTATTGATGTGAAGACATTGGTTTGGTTTACGGAGCTCAATGAAGCATTTTCACCTCTTGCAAAAATTGTTGATGAAGCGAAGGTCCTTGCCATAATTCCATCGTCGTTCGTAAGCTGAACTCCTAATTGCAGGACATCTCTTCTTGTCCCGGCTCCAACTGTAAACCTGTTGACTCTGTTGAACATAAATCTACCTTCAGCACCATATTTTACCTGGTGATCTTTGAAACCGTAAGCCGTATAAAACTGAACCCTCCACGGGTCATTTCTTGTGAAATAGGTTCTTGCTCCCAATCGAATTCTATCGCCTTCCACTTCATTTTTGCCGTAAATAGAGAAAATCGGACCTATATCAATACCTAATTTCTTGACATTGTAATAGCCTGAGCCCAAAGTCTCATATAGCTTTATAATTCTGTTGAATTTTGGCGTCTGCTGAAGTTTATTAAGCATTTCGTAAATCCCCTGTTCGCTTTTGGATAAAGAATCCGGCCTGGCTTTTACCCAGTAGGAATCATCTTTATCAACAAATTTATCATCATATTCCTCTTCTCTTCTTACAAAAATTTTCTCTTCAAGAGGTTTATTGAATTGATATTCAGAATAATCGACTGATCTTTTTGCAATGATGCTCTTTGATGTTTTCTTTTTGGAAAAAGGTGTCATTTCAATCTCTGTGACGAACTTCCTTGGTAGAAAGGTGTTTTCATCCGGATTATCATATTCAAGTTCAGTGGAAATTGAATTGATGAAATTAACGTTAATTTTTTGTGTTGATTTTAAAGTAGCCCCCAAAACGGCATAGCTATCCGTGTCAATATAAAGATAACCCTGAAAAGCTAAAACTTCTGTTCTTTTTGGCTGATAACGGATTTTATAAGCATTTTCTCCTCTTACGGAAACGGTGTCAAGCAAATTATATTCATAAGTGCTGAAGCCTGTTTCTCCTACCGGGCTTGGAAAACCAATATCAAAATAATTTAAAGTATTATCATAAATATTAATATCTCGGTAAAGGTTTTTTGCCGTCAACGTAATAATCTGGTTATCCTGAAAGCCTGATGTTTTTTGAGCAACCAAAAGCCTTTTTGATCTTTTTGAAGGCTTATTTTCACCATAATTCTCATATACGGCTTCATTTAAGAAAATGGGAAGCCCGATTTTCCCGGTTGCGGTGGAATCTTTATAATCAAAAATAAATTCAAGCTTATTGAAGATTTTTTTCTTCATAAATGCGCTGTCAAGGTTGTTCGCATCAAACTGAATTTTCTCGTATTCTTTGTAAGTATAAGTATCGAATTTGTCTAATCCGTTGTTTCTTTTTCTTTCCCAGACTTTCTGCATGATTGCATAAGCGGGGTTTTCTTTTTTATTTTTGTATTTCGGTTTTTCGTTGTGGATAACGACTTCTTCAATATTGCTTTCTTTTTCCTGAGAAAGTTTTACAAAAATATTAGAGGCACTTTCAGCAGTGACATTTACCGTTTCCAGAGCGTAATTTTTTCTCAGAAATTTTAATTTATAAATAATACTGTCAGACTGAACGATAAAGTTTCCTGAAGTCGTTGTTAAGGCCGGTTTATTATTTTCATTGATAAAAACATCAACGCCGGTGATTTCTTTGTTGGTTTTTGCATCAACGATTCTTCCGTTCGCCGAATTTTGTGCGCAAAAAAAACCGACAAAAAAGAGAAGGATAAAAAGAGAATAATATTTAGAATTATTAATTAACATTAGTTGTTTCTTCAAGCATTTAGCATAAACAAAAAGTATGCTGTTATTTTAAAAGATTAGGTTTTTCAAAAGATTTTTTATAAATAAATACAAAACTGCAAATGTAACAAAAATAACACCATCATTTTGAAGGTGTTATCATTATTATTTTGTTAAAAAATAGGATAAGACTGAATAATCTATTTTTGAAGCTCAACAAAGATGTATCCTAAGGCTCCAAAACCTTGACTGTCACCATCTGCGACATGAACATTTACCCTATAGAAAGTCCTGTCGGTATAAGAGAAAAAGTTGAATTGTGCATGCCCGTCCTGAACACAATTTAACGGTATTCCTGTGAGGTTTGTAAAGGTAGGAGTCGCTGTTAATGGAGTAGTGTTTACGAAGCCGGATCCATTCTGTGCAGTTGTTAATATGGCATGCTGTACCCCCAAATTATTAGTTCCGGTTGTAGATCTCACCTGAACAAAGGATGATGTTGAAGTACAGGTTGTTGAGGGATATCTAAATTCCAGTGATCCAATTGTAATTAATGAATTAGTAGCAGAATTTGCATCAATTGAAAAAGATTTAAAACTTGTAGTAAGAGGCGCCACATTTTGTATTACTACGTTTCCTGAAGCATCTACACCTAAAGCCGCAGCATTGGGAGTGGTAACTGTTGCATTATTAATGTTGGTGAATTTCATTCCGGAAACTCCATTGGTTCCGGAAGCGAGTTCTAATCTTGCAGTGGGTGTTGCTGTTCCGATACCGATATTCGCCGTAAGGCTGTTGATATCAATGCTTAAATTAGTCCCGAAAATTGCGTTTCCGATATTCATCTGGCTGTTTGCTGCTGCATTTAAGAAAGTAGAATTTGCTCCAATTAAAATATTTCTGTTTCCTGATGTTAATGCAACTCCGCCTGCTCCAGAAGCAGGATTTCCGGTATTGTCTCCAATAGCTGTATTAGCTGTACCGGTTGTTAAAGTACCTAGTGCATCCGCTCCCACAGCAACATTGAAAGCGGTTGTACCACTCAATACATCAAGGGCATTATATCCTACGGCAACATTATCTCCCCCATTGTTTGACCTGAGAGCGCCACTTCCTATTGCTGTCAGCCTTGATCCGGTTGTATTATTTAATAGGGCCTGATGTCCAAATGCCGAATTTTGTACGCCCGTAGTATTTGCAGAAAGTGATTGATTTCCAAAAGCCGAGTTGGCAACACTTCCTGATGTGGCCGCACTTAACGAGCTTACTCCAAAGGCCGTACTTAAAAGTGCGGTGGAAGATGGCAGCGAACCTACTCCAAAAGATGTATTAATTGTACCTAAGAGGCCAGAGTTTACATTGTTTCTTTTAAAAACTAAATTCTGGTTGTCAGTCGTTCCTACGAAATTGCTCGTGGGATTAGTTCCTGCATTTCCGATAGTATGCCAGTCGTTGTTGGACGATGTTGTAATCAGAGCGATCCATTTTGTGCCATCAAAATGATAGAATCCTACAGAGTTTACATCCTCTGTTGTTCCAGCTGCTGTTCCCGTAGATATGTCACTGATATAAATTAAAGTTGAAACGGGTACAGTTGTCATAGACTGGGCTCTTTGCCTGTCAACTCTGGGAATGATAATTCCATCTACTGAGGTGGCGGTTCCTGTTGGATTTTTTGCGGCAATGTCTAATGTAGAGGTTGGCGTGGGTGTCTGAATTCCAACTTGAGCTGAATATGCTAGTGGAATTAATACTGTGAATAATAATAATCTTTTCATATTTGATAATTGTGATAGTTATTGTTACCACAATTTACGAAGAATTTAAATTTAATGTTAAAATAATTCAGTATTTGGCGATTATTATCAATAAATCACTATAAAAAGAGTGGAAATGATAGATTAATTTTTATTAACGTAAATAAAAAAGACCTACATTTCTGTAAGTCTTTTCTGGCTCCTCCTGCTGGGCTCGAACCAGCGACCCTCTGATTAACAGTCAGATGCTCTAACCAACTGAGCTAAGGAGGAATGTCCCTTTGTTTAGTGGTGCAAATATAATAGGAATATTAATATCAAGCAAATATTTAATTACAAAAAAACTGAAATTTTCTCCTGTTAAAAGGCTTTTTAGTGTATTTGATTATTTTTCAGGAGTTTAAATTTTATAATTTAATAAGAAATTTAAAAAACATAAAGCAAAAAAAAGACTCACATTTCTGTAAGTCTTTTTGGCTCCTCCTGCTGGGCTCGAACCAGCGACCCTCTGATTAACAGTCAGATGCTCTAACCAACTGAGCTAAGGAGGAATGTCCTTCTTTTTTAGTGGTGCAAATATAGGACGAATATTTATACCTTACAAATATTTTATTGAAATTTTTTAAAAATATTATAGGCTTCCCGTAACCGCTTTGAAAATGTCACTTCCGAAGATCAACAACATCAAGCCTAGCAGGAAGATAACTCCCACCATCTGTGCGTTTTCCAATACTTTTTGAGGAACAGGTTTCCCCACAATCATCTCATATAAAGTGAAAATTACGTGTCCGCCATCCAATCCCGGAATAGGAATTAAGTTCAAAAATGCAAGCCATACGGAGAACATTGCTGTGAAGCCCCAGAATGCAGACCAGTCTATGGATACACTTCCGTCTTTACCTTGGTCAACAGGCATGTTTTTAATAATAGCTAAAGGCCCGCCTACTTTTTTGTAACCTTTTACTTTTTTATTGAATACTAGCTTAAATTGTTTAATCTGATAAGTTAAACTTTCAATCGTAAGCGTAAACCCTCTTTTTATGGCTCCAAAGAATTTATAATCTTTATGGACAGTATATTTCTCAATGTCTTTATAAGTTGCGATCCCAATAGTTCCATCTTTAGAAACAGGTATTTTTAAATTTTCAATCTGATCATTTCTTTGAACTTGAAAATCAACAACTTTTCCGGCATTAGGTATTACCAAAGGCTTCAATTCATCGTAATACTGAATAGGCTTTCCATTAATTGCCGTGATTTTGTCACCTTCTTTCAGTCCGGCATCAATGGTAGATTTCGTAACAATTGTATCAACTATTGGTGTCATCCTTGGGGTAAGGAATGCTCTCGGCTCCGGATTGTTAAATGCAATGGCTTTTCCGTCATCACTTGTAGGAAAAGTAACTTCTTTACCGTTTCTTAAAACAGTAATTTCGTCACTTAATAAGACATCTAAAGCTAGTTTTTTGAAGTCTTTTTGAGTTTTTCCATCAACCTTTAGGATTTTATCTCCGTCCTGAAAGCCCATTTTTTTCGCTGCTTCCGTATAATGAAGAGGAGTGGTGATTTTATCTGCCTCAAAAATATTCTCACCGTTTTTACCCACTAACGCCGAAAAAATAACCCACGCCAGGAAAAAGTTTACCGTAACTCCACCCAACATAATGATTAATCTCTGCCAAGCTGGTTTTGATCTGAATTCCCAAGGTTGGGCAGGCTTTTTCAGCTGTTCGGTATCCATGCTTTCATCCACCATTCCGGCAATTTTCACATATCCACCGAAAGGCAGCCATCCGATACCGTATTTTGTTTTTTCCGGATGCTTTCTCCAGTCACTGTCTGGAAGCTTTGATATATCAATAGGAACTTCTTTCTTTTCTCCGTTCACCTCGATGATTTCTGTGTCCGGAAGGTTTTGTGAAAGAAATTTAAACTGCCATTTTCCATTGATTTTTTTCATTGAAAAAATTGAAAACCAAGGATCAAAAAACAGAAAAAATTTCTCTGCTCTGGTTTTAAACCACTTTGCCGGGAGAAAGTGCCCAAGCTCATGAAGGACTACTAAAATAGAAATACTTAGAATGAACTGGAAAATCTTGATTGCTAATTCCATTAATACTTTTTATGTTTAATTTGCAAAGGTAACAATTATCAAAACTATGCCAAATAAAAAAGCTCCCCGAAACGAGAAGCTTTGTCATAAATATGATGATTTCTTATAAATTAATAGAAACGCCTAAACTGCCATTGTTTCCGACTTCAGCAAAAACTCCGATTTTGTCAGTGAAAAAATATCTTGCCCCGATATGAGCACCAAGCCCGAATTCGCTTCCTACAACTCCCACATCAACACCGGGATAAACATCCCATTTTTCAGGTAATTGCAGTGCGTCTTTCAAATGAAAATTCAACCGTCCAAAAACGAAGATTCTGTTGTCATCATCATTGTCTTTATAGTTGCCGAAATAAGCATTTAGTCCTGCTCCTACTGAGATCAGCCCGTTAAGGCCATAATCATAAGTTCCTGTAATTCCGGTTCCGTATCCCCAGGCGCTCAATCCTGCATTAATCTTTTGGTCTCCCTTTCCGGTCCATGCCTGAGCATTTGCAGCAGTTCCCATGAAAATTATCATGAACATTAAAATCAATTTCTTCATAAATTTTACTCTTTAATAGTTATTGCTAAAAAATATTCGCATCAAAAATAGAACCGAAATCAACGGAAAATCGTATTTTTATTGAAGTATTTTAACGAAGTTTATGAAAATCACAGGACTGAATCTAGACATCATCTGGAAAAATAAAACCGGAAATTTTCAACTTATTGAAAAAGAGTTGCAAAATCAAAATGCTGATATTTTCCTGCTTCCGGAAATGTTCTCAACGGGTTTCTGCATGGATGCATCGGAAGTTGCCGACAGAAATCAAGAATCTCTGGAGCTTTTAAAGAAAATGTCAGTGGAAAAGAATGCAGCATTCTGCGGAGGCGCGTCTGTAGAGGAGGACGGTAAATTTTACAACAGGATGTATTTTGTGCAACCGGATTCTCATGTTGATTTTTACGATAAAAGACATTTGTTTTCCTTTTCGGGAGAAGATAAGGTGTATACGCCGGGAAGGGAGAGGGCAATTGTGAATTATAAGGGTTTCAGGATTCTCTTGCAGGTTTGCTATGACCTTCGTTTTCCTGTTTTTGCAAGAAATAATGATGATTATGATGCCATTTTATACATCGCCAACTGGCCCGAAAAAAGGGTAGGAGCTTGGGAACATCTGTTAAAAGCAAGGGCAATCGAAAATCTGTCTTTTGTGTTTGGGCTGAACAGGATCGGGACGGACGGAAATAATCTTTTCTATCAGGAAAGTTCTCATTGTTTTTTTGCAGACGGAACAGAAATTTCACAGAAAAGTGGGGATATTGTCTCCGCGGAATTAAATTTAGATGAATTGAAGGATTTTAGAAATCATTTTCAGTTTTTGAATGATAGGGATAGTTTTTCTATTCAATTGTAGCTTTAACCACAGATTACACGATTACTGCGGATATTTTATAGTTTTAAGCGTAAACATCTGTGTAAATTCGTGTAAATCTGTGGTCAAATAAATTTAAAAAAAATCTGATTTTTCACAGTTTAAGCATATTCTTTTAAAAGTTGTGTCAAAGTATTCACATCGTGTACGCCGCTTTCCTTCCACAGCATTTCTCCTTTTTTGAAGATAGCCAATGTCGGAACGCCACGAACACCATACTGATTGGCCAGAGCCGGATATTGATCTACGTCTACTTTTATGATTCTGGCACCTTCGCCCACATTTTCCTTTACTGTATTTAAAACTGACGACTGTACTTTGCAAGGTTGGCACCAGGTTGCAAAAAAGTCGATTAATACTGGTCTTTCGGAGTCTATGATTTCCTGAAATTTTTGTGACATGATTGGTTTTATTTAAAAAACACTTTAGCTTAAAAAGATTAAGCCTGAATTTAAAATCACTTAAAAGAATAATCGAAGGTTATCGAAACTTTGTGTTGTTAAATGGCTTACCTAATAAACTAAAGTGTGATGATTTATTATTATTATTATTATTATTTCTCAGATTTCTGATCCTGAATGGCTTTTACGTTTTTCCAGCTTGTACCGTCGTAGACATCAATGCCATTTTTCTTTAAAATTTCCATTGCCTGATCTGCCTGAATTCCTTTGTTGCAGAAAACAACTACTTTTTTACCTTTCAGAGATTCTGTGTTATTCTGAATTTCCGCTAAAGGAATATTCACAGCATTTTTTGCTGTTCCTTCTGCATATTGTTCCGGAACTCTTACATCAACCAAAGTTACGTCAGAACTGTTGATCACATCTTTTATATTGGACTTTGGTGCTTCCGCTACATGAGCAGTTTTACAGGCACTCAACATCAATATTGCAGCAAGAATAATTCCAAAAAGTTTTCCTTTCATTATATTTTACATTATTTTCGATTGGCAGATAAAATCTGATGTCGGGAATTTTTCTGTTTTTTTTATTCCGTTGAAGCCTCCTTCTATTTCGCTGAAATTTCTGATTCCGTGTGAGTTAAGGATGCTTGCTGCGATCATGCTTCTGTAACCTCCCGCACAGTGCAGGAAAAAATGTTCAGAATCATCAATTGATTTTACCCAATCACTGATCGTATCTAACGGTTTGTTGTAAGCATTATTAATATGCTCCGCAGAATATTCCGTTATTTTTCTTACATCAATTACTTTGGAGTTTTCTGTAAACTGTTCTGCAAATTCGGCTGGAGAAATTCTTTTCACATCATCCGTTTCTTTTCCTGCATTTTTCCAGGCTTCAAAACCTCCTTTTAAATATCCTAAAACATTATCAAACCCAACCCGGCTTAGTCTTGTAATGGCTTCTTCTTCTGTGCCTTCATCAGCGATCAACAAAAGCGGATGTTTTACATCAACGATTAAAGTTCCTACCCATGGTGCAAAATCACCCTTTAAACCGATATTTACAGAATTCGGAACAAATCCTTTATGGAAATCGGCCGCGCCTCTTGTATCAAGGATTAATGCTCCCGTTTCTTCGGCATACGCTTCAAAATCCTCAACAGGAATTGGCGTTAAACCTTTATCCATCACTACATCAAGGCTGTCGTAACCATTTTTGTTCATGGCAACATTCATCCCGAAATATTTTGGTGGAGCTGTCAACCCATCCAGAACTTCTTTAATGAAAGATTCTTTATTCGGCTGATTAAGAGCATAGTTTGTCTTTTTTTGATTTCCTAAAATATCAACAGTTTCTTTCTGCATGTTTTTTCCGCACGCCGAGCCCGCTCCATGTGCCGGATAAACCGTGATGCTGTCATCCAAAGGCAAAATTTTGTTGTGAAGACTGTCGTATAAAATTCCGGCGAGATCTTCCTGGGTAAGGCTTCCTGCTTTCTGAGCAAGATCTGGTCTTCCTACATCACCCAAAAACAATGTGTCACCGGTGAATATTGCCGTTTCTACGCCATTTTCGTCGATCAAAAGATAGGTTGTACTTTCCATCGTGTGGCCGGGCGTGTGAAGAGCTTTTATTTTTACTTTCCCGATCTCAAAAACCTGATTGTCTTCTGCAATAGTAGCTTCAAATGCGGGTTGAGCAGTCGGTCCGTAAACAATCGGGGCTCCCGTTTTTTTGCTTAGATCCAAATGTCCAGAGACAAAATCTGCATGGAAATGTGTTTCAAAAATAT
Organism: Chryseobacterium sp. IHB B 17019; assembly: GCF_001456155.1. NCBI lineage: Bacteria > Pseudomonadati > Bacteroidota > Flavobacteriia > Flavobacteriales > Weeksellaceae > Chryseobacterium > Chryseobacterium sp. IHB B 17019. Next base: position 3,840,706 of record NZ_CP013293.1, read on the forward strand.
ATTTTAAAGTTACATTATCTTTCTCCAGACGATCCAGATAGGGCTTTACCTCTCTCAAAGGATCAATGATGGCTGCTTCATTTTCTGATACGATGTAGTACGCACCCTGAGCCAGACATCCGGTATATATTTGTTCGACTTTCATTATGTGGTGTAACAGTTTTAATGTTTTATGAATACAAAAATCGTGTTTATTTTTTTAAAATAGGCTAAAATTAAAAAATCTATTATAATAGAATAAATCTATAATAAACTATTCCAGCTTATAGAAAATTTTATAGAAAATCTCGTTGGTATTCTCGGAGATGTTTTTGTCAATTTTGAATTGTACATAATCTTCTTTTCTTGACACACCTTCGGGGTAATCAATGAGGCCATGATATTTTTCGTACACATGATCTTTTAATCTTCCGTTTTCAGCAATTCTCATCATTTCATCAAAATATTTTTTTGTGTCAGGGTTGATCTGCCAATCGTTTTCATGGGCTTTGTAATAAGCGATCATTTTTTCAATTGAGTATATTTCAGAATCAATTCTCATGTCATTGAAACCGGTTAGGATTTCTTTCTCCTCCAAATTCTTTGCCAGCCAGTTGATTTTTTCCTTTGCAGCTTCCGAAGTTGCATGCATCATCATAGAATCTCTTTTTACAGCAGCAGATAAAATAATGTCCGGAACTTTATTTATTGGTAACGTTTTTAAGGAAGCAACATTTAAAACTCCAAAATAATTTTCAACTTTATTTTTCAGTTCATTTAATTGATCATTGGTCATTTCATCACTTGAAGCTCTTATTTTAAATGTCCATCCGCCGCATTCATAGATGGAAAGTAATGAATTTTTATCAACATATTTTACTCCTTTGAAGAAATCCGGCTGTCCCAATGAATTGTTGAAAACAGAATAGATATAGCTCACTTTCAGTTTGTCATTAGAAAGATTTCCAAAAGAAGGTTTTACATCAACATTTTTATTGGAGTTTCGGTTAAGCGCATAGCCGTAACTGTAGAATTCATCCCTTAATATTTGATTATCAATATATTCTTTAGGATAAAGATAAATGGTAAGTACGGTTTTACTCTTCTTTGAAGTCTGCTGAAGATAGCTTACGCCAATATGAGTATTTTTCATATTGTAAGAAATAACAGCTTGTCTCTGAAATCCGGCCCAAAGCTCAGGAAAAGTAGTTTTTGTCGGAAGATGGTTATAATCTCCTTTTATTTTTAAATCAACAGGCTGTTTTCTGTTTTGTGAAAAAAATATAGAGAAAATGAAAAAGAATAGGAATAATAAATTTTTTTTCATGCTATTAATTTATAGTAACAAAAATATTTATAAAAAAATTAATATCAGAACTTGATTAATATTATTTCTTAATGATGAATATTTTGCAAAAACTTTTATATTTATAAGTTAAAAAAAACCACATGTCAGATAAAAATCAATTTATAGAGGAGCTGAATGCAAAATATACTCCGAAAGGAGAACATATTATATTGGGAAAAGGAATGCTGGACGGAGAAGTAGTTCCCGAAGTAAACGTTACCATTCCTTTGAAAACTATTAACCGTCACGGTCTTATCGCCGGAGCCACAGGAACGGGTAAAACCAAAACACTCCAGGTTTTTGCAGAACAGCTTTCTCACGCGGGAATCCCCTCTTTGGTTTTAGATATTAAAGGCGATTTTTCGGGAATTGCAGAAGCGGGAACAGAAAATCCTGCTATTCAGGAAAGATATGCAAAAACACAGCTTCCCTATAATCCGCAGGCTTTTCCGGTAGAATTGATGACAATTTCCGGAGAAAGAGGCGTAAAATTGAGGGCTACCGTTACCGAATTCGGGCCTGTTTTGTTAAGTAAAATCTTACAATTGAATGAAACTCAGCAAAGTATCATGTCAATTGTCTTTAAATATTGTGATGATAAGGGCTTGCCTTTAATTGATCTTAATGATCTTAAAAAAGTTTTGCAATATGTCACTGAAAATCCGCAGGGTAAAGCAGAACTGGCTTCCAATTATGGCTCCATTGCTTCTGCTTCTTTGGGTGCAATTTTAAGATCAATCGTTGCTCTGGAACAGCAGGGAGCGGGAAGTTTCTTCGGAGAACTGAGCTTTGACGTTCATGATCTGCTGGAAACAAGAGACGGAAAAGGGGTGGTAAATATCCTGAGAGTTGCTGATATTCAAAGCAAGCCACAGTTGTTTTCAACGTTTATGTTATCGCTTTTTGCGGAAATTTACATGACTTTCCCGGAAGAAGGTGACAGTGGAAAACCAAAATTGGTTCTTTTCATTGATGAAGCTCATTTGATTTTTGATGAATCTTCAAAAGCATTGGTTTCACAGATCGAAACAATGGTGAAGCTGATCCGTTCAAAAGGAGTCGGGATCTACTTTATTACGCAGATTCCTGGAGATGTTCCTGAAGCGGTGTTGTCCCAATTAGGATTAAAAATCCAGCATGCTTTGAGAGGTTTTACAGCAAAAGATAAAAAAGAAATTTCAAAAGCGGTAGAAAATTATCCTACAACGGAATTTTATGATGCTCCAACTTTAATTCAAAATTTAGGAATCGGGGAAGCTTTTGTGACGGCTTTGGATGAAAAAGGAATTCCGACACCGTTGGTTCATACGTATTTAATTTCTCCCGAATCAAGAATGGATGTCCTGGATGATGCAGAAATCACTGATTTAACAAACAAATCAGCTTTGGTGGCCAAATATGATAAGCTTGTAGACAATGAATCAGCCTATGAAATCCTGGTAAAAAGAATGGAGCAGGCGGTTGAAAATTCCGGCCCTACTCAAAAATCACGTCCCGTAAAAGAAGAGCCTGGAATGCTAGAACAGGTTTTAAAAAGCAGTGCAGGAAGGACTTTTACAAGTACTCTGATGCGCGAAGGAGCAAAAGCAATTCTGGGAATGCTGGGATTAGGAGGAAGACGAAGATAGAATTATATATTTTTTTATTATTTTAGCAGGATTGCCTTAAACATTGAGGCAGACGTTGGCATAAGTTGTGCAAGGGTATTATTAATCTAAAAGAAGTTGTATAAATTTAAATGTATTCAATAATTGATATAGAAAGTAATGGTGCAGGTTACAGAAAAGAATGCATTATAGATATAGCCATTTACAGGTATGATGGTCAGAAGATTACTGACCAGTTTATATCATTGGTAAATCCTGAAGGTGATATTACCCCTTTTGTACAGAAATTGACTAATATTACCCCCAAAATGGTCAAAACTGCCCCGAGATTTCATGAAATTGCCAAAAGAATCATCGAAATTACCCAAAATACAACTTTAGTTGGGCACAATATAGATTTTGATTACAGGATGCTTCGCCAGTCTTTCCAAAGGCTTGGCTATGATTTTAAAATCAACACGTTAGATACAATTCCGTTAGCGAAAAAACTGATTCCTGATGAAGTAAGCTATTCCCTCGGTAAATTGGTAAAATCGCTTGGAATTCCTTTAACAAATCATCACAGGGCTGAAGGTGATGCGCGGGCGACTTTAGAATTATTTAAGCTTTTAGTTTCTAAGGATACTGAAAACGAAATCATTCAAAAACAGCATGACGAGACGAATGCGAAGACTTATATCAACAAAATCAAAGTCTTGACGCAGGATCTTCCGAACGAAAAAGGCTTCGTTTATTTCCAGAATGAGGAAGGTAAAATCATTTTTACGGATCATGTTCAGGATATTAATAAGTTTTCTAAGAAAATTTTTAATTCCAAATCAAAAAAATGGGAGCCGGTTCAGAAAAATGTCGAACAGATCAATTTTGAGCTTACCGGAACGGATATTATCGCCAAACTGATTTTAAATTCGAAAGGGATCAAGAAAAGGGAAATGTTGCCGTTCGGGCTATATTATAGGAATAATAAATACGTTGTTGAAAAAAATAAGCTGAACAAAGCAGAGAAGCCAATTTTGAAATTCAGGTCCTTTACACAGGGTTCAAAAGCAATTCAATTCATCGGAAAGATTGAAGAATACAACGATATTGAATTCTTTAAAAAGAAAATCGAGTTTAAAAAAAGAAACGAGCTTTGGCTGGGACAGGGAAGAAAATTGGGTGAAAAACTATTTTTAATTGTTGAAAACGGTAAAGTAATTTCTTATGGTTTTTACGAGCTTTTCACACAAATTCAGACGTTAAGTAAACTTTCCAAATTGAAAATAGATCTGCTTTTTCAATCCACAGACCTTAATAATGAATTGCAGCTGGCTTTACTCCGCGGCGATTTTGAAACATTACCATTACCAAAATAACTGTAATTTTTTGTAGTTGTTAAAACGAAAAGGTTATTTCCCTTTCTGCTACTGTGTTTAATGCTCTAAACTGTTGATTGGGTATTTGGGATTCTTAAAATTTACAAAATAAAACACTGATAAATTGTCTTGAAAAAGTTTTTTATCCTGTAAATGTAAAATTATAGGAATAATATTCTATCTGCTTGGTTCTAAATTATAAACATTTCTAACTACCTTTGCATTCTTAAACAAAAGAAGTTTTTACTTATTTAATTATGAATTCAAAAGAATTATTAAAGATTGCCAATGAGTTTGGCACACCGGTGTACGTTTACGATGCAGAATCTATCAAAGTTCAATACGAAAAGCTTACATCTTCTTTTTTAAAACACACAAAGTTCTTCTATGCTGCAAAGGCGTTGACCAACATCAACATCCTTAAGTATGTCAAGAACCTGGGTGCTTCTTTGGATTGTGTATCTATTAATGAAGTAAAACTTGGTTTAAAAGCAGGATTTCCGAAAGAAAAAATACTATTCACTCCCAATTGTGTTGATTTAGCCGAGATAGAGGAAGCAATGATGTTCGGGGTGCATATCAATATTGATAATATTTCTATTCTTGAGCAATTCGGGAATAAATATGGGAATACCTATCCGATCTTGGTAAGAATCAACCCGCATATTTTTGCCGGCGGGAATTATAAAATCTCAACAGGTCATATTGATAGCAAATTCGGTATTTCCATCCATCAGGTTCGTCACATCGAGAGAGTGATGAAAAGCACAAACCTTAATGTAGAAGGGCTTCACATGCATACAGGAAGTGAGATCAAAGATCCGGAAGTTTTTTTACAGGCTTTGGATATCATGCTGGAACTTTCTGAACATTTCCCTAATTTAAAATATTTGGATATGGGAAGTGGCTTCAAAATCCCTTATCAGGACAGTGAAGAAGAAACGGATGTAAAAACGCTGGGTAAAAAAGTAGAGAAAGTAATTTCCGAGTTTTCAAAATCAACAGGAAAGAAGTTTGAGCTTTGGTTTGAGCCTGGAAAGTTTTTGGTTGGAAAAAGCGGTTATTTATTAGTTAAAGCTAATGTAATTAAGCAAACGACAGCAACGGTTTTCGTAGGCGTTAATTCAGGATTCAACCATTTGATCCGTCCGATGTTCTACGATTCTTACCATGTTATCGAGAATTTATCTAATCCAAAGGGGGCGGAAAGAATTTATACGGTAGTAGGAAATATTTGTGAAACAGATACTTTCGCATGGGACAGAAAACTGAATGAAGTAAGAGAAGGCGATATTTTGGCGTTCCATAATGCCGGAGCTTACGGTTTTGAGATGAGTTCTAATTTTAATTCAAGATTAAAGCCTGCCGAAGTATTATTCCTTGATGGAAAAGCTCATCTGATCAGAAAAAGAGACGAATTTGAGGATTTGCTGAGAAATCAGATTGAAATTTTATAATCAAAATGAAAATATTTAGAAAGAAACTTCGCCCAATAGCGAGGTTTCTTTGTTTTTTGGTTGTAATTTTGTGTTGTTAATCGATAATAATAAGATCATGAAATCACTGGTGCTATTTCTGGGACTTTTCATTTCAAATGTTGCCTTTGCACAGTTCGATGTTGAGGAAAGGGATGATAATATGATTACGGAAAACAACAAAAATATTTTAAAAATAGATATTAAAGAACCTCTATTTCAGATCGCTGTAAAAAACTGCGATGATTTCAAGGCAGCAGGTTTCGAAGGCGGAATTCCGGCGTACAAAGAAATGTTGAGAAGATATATGTATGATTATCTTAACTCAGAATTTTATGTTTTGAACGGAGATTTTACATTTACCATGACTGTAAATCAAACCGGGAAAGTCACCAACATAGAAGGTTCCCCGAAAGTAGCCAACAGTAAAGTTTTCTTTGATGATATGAAATATGTGGTAAGAAGAATCAAAAAAAACTGGATTCCGGCGACCTGTAATGGACAACCGGTAACTTCAAAAATTAAAATAAAAATGAATTTGTCGTCGATTGCGACGGATGTGTAAAATAATACTTAATGGCTTGGATCGGAATGTGATAAACTCCTGCCATTCTGTCACAATATTTTGTATCTTTGCAAATTCAATGAGTTCAGAGTTTAATGAGATAAGTTAAAATTGCATGGCAATAGGCTTTACATCTCAAACTTTAAACCTTAAACAGAGACTATCGTGCAAGAAAAATATATAGACGAAACAAAACAGGGTGAAGCTTTTGCAATCGCTGAAAAAGATGGAAACTCTAAGAAATTATTCTTGGAGAGCTACGGCTGTCAGATGAATTTCTCTGATTCTGAAATCGTTGCGTCAATCCTTAATGAACAGGGATACAATACAACCCTTAAAGTAGAAGAAGCAGACCTTATCCTTCTTAATACATGCTCAATTCGTGAAAAAGCTGAGCAGACGGTGAGAATGCGTCTTTCTCAGTTTAAAAATCTGAAGAAAGAAAAACCCAACATGACCGTCGGTGTTCTTGGTTGTATGGCTGAGAGGCTGAAAACCAAGTTCTTGGAAGAAGAGCAATTGGTTGACCTTGTGGTTGGTCCGGATGCGTACAGAGATTTACCAAACCTTTTAAAAGAAACCGAAGACGGAAGAGATGCCATCAACGTAATTCTTTCAAAAGAAGAGACTTACGCGGATATCAATCCTGTTCGTTTGGGCGGAAATGGTGTTACGGCTTACGTTACCATTACAAGAGGTTGTGATAATATGTGTACATTCTGCGTGGTTCCTTTTACGAGAGGAAGAGAAAGAAGCCGTGATCCGCATTCGATTTTGGAAGAATGTAAAGGCCTTTGGGAAAGTGGATATAAAGAAATTACCCTTTTAGGACAGAACGTAGACTCTTACCTTTGGTATGGTGGCGGTCCTAAAAAAGATTTCGCAAAAGCATCGGAAATGCAGAAAGCTACGGCTGTTGATTTTGCACATTTACTTGATTTAGTGGCTAAAGCAGTTCCTGAAATGAGAATCAGGTTCTCTACTTCCAATCCTCAGGATATGAGTCTGGATGTGTTCAAAATGATGGCGAAGCACGACAATATCTGCAAATATGTTCACCTTCCGGTTCAAAGTGGAAGCAATAAAATGCTGGAAGCCATGAACAGACAACATACTCGCGAAGAATATTTAGATTTAATTAAAAAGGCGAAAGAAATTGTTCCGGACATTTCTTTTTCTCAGGATATGATCATCGGTTTCTGCAACGAAACGGAAGAAGATCACCAAGATACATTAAGTTTGATGCGAGAAGTTGAATACGACTATGGTTATATGTTCGCTTATTCAGAAAGACCCGGAACTCCGGCTCACAAGAAGATGGAAGACAATATTCCGGCTGATGTGAAACAGAGACGTTTGGCGGAAGTGATTGCTTTACAGGGCGAATTATCCAGAAAAAGAATGAAATCTTATGTAGGAAGAGTTCACCAGATTTTAATTGAGGGAACTTCCAAAAAGAACGAAAACCAATGGAAAGGAAGAAATTCTCAGAACGCAGTTTGTGTTTTTGATAAACTGGACGGACAAAAAATTGGTGACATTGTGGACGTTTTTGTATTCGACAATACACAGGGCACGCTTTTAGGGGAAACAGTATAGAATTTAAAGTTAGTTCTTATAATAATGAACAATCTGCAATCACAACAACTTTTACAGAATATTTCTGCATTATTGGATAATGCCAGGAAAAAAGTTGTGGTTGCTGTGAATCAAACCATGGTTCTCACTTATTATGAGATTGGGAGGATGATTGTAGAAGATGAACAAAACGGCGAAAATCGGGCTGAATATGGTAAGACTGTCCTTAAAGATTTATCTCTACATCTTACGAAGAGATTTGGTAAAGGATTTTCTGTGTCAAACCTTAAACAAATCAGACAATTTTATTTGATTTATTCAAAAGGACAAACACTGTCTGTCTTTTTACATGATGCTGATAATGAGTATGTTGAAAAAAGACAAACACTGTCTGGCGAATCGGAAACAACCTTAGAAAAATTAATAAATCAGGGGCAAATTCATCAGAATTCTATAAAATTTAAACTTTCCTGGTCTCATTACCTTAAATTAATGAGAATAAAAGATGCTAAAGAAAGAAGATTCTACGAAATAGAAAGCTATAAAAATAATTGGAGTTTAAGAGAATTACAAAGACAATACGATTCAGCTTTATATACAAGATTATCTTTAAGTAAAAATAAAGAAGAAATCCTTCAGCTTTCGGAAAAGGGGCAAATTGTAGAAAAACCAAAAGACCTTATTAAAGATCCTTATATTCTGGAATTCCTTGGTTTATCTGAAAAGCCGGATTATTCTGAAAATGAACTGGAATCCGAACTAATTGATAAATTAGAACACTTTCTTTTGGAGCTTGGAACAGGCTTTACATTTGTTGCAAGACAAGACAGAATAACATTCGATGAAAAACATTTTAAAATAGATCTTGTTTTTTATAATAGAATTTTGAAATGTTTCGTTTTGATAGATTTAAAAATTGGTGAGCTAAAGCATCAGGATATAGGGCAAATGCAGATGTACGTAAATTATTTCGATAGAGAAAAAAGACTTGAAGGTGAAAATAAAACCATAGGAATTATTCTTTGTCAGGATAAAAGCGAAGCCTTGGTTCAATATACTTTGCCGGAAGATAATTCGCAGTTTTTTGCAAGTAAATACCTTACGGTTTTGCCTACTAAAGAAGATTTTATTAACATTTTAAACTCAGACAATGGAAAAATTTCATAAATATTGCCTAAGTGTATTGTTGGTAATAATCTGTAGTAATATTTCGGCACAGATTACTAATGGGTCTATTGAAAGTGATGATTGCAGGCAGTTATACGAAATTTACCATCAGTTTTTAAAATCTCAGGGTTGTGAAGCTTCACAAAGATTTTGTACAAAGGAAAAAGAGGGAATTCATTTTGCCATTCATCATAAGCAAAATGCCATTGATCTTATTGGAAAATTTTTCTCCAAAAAGCAAAACTATTCCCATAAAAATACAGGACGAACAGTTTTTTCTGAAAAAGAAAAACATGATCAGCTCCTGAAAAATTTCGAAAAAAACGGTGAAGAAAACTTCTTTGCCGGAATCTTATATTTTAAAAGTAAAGTTTCAAAGATTAGAAATAAGGATTATTTAGATGTAATTAGTTAAAGTGTAAACAATATTTCAAACTAATTAACAGATCTACAATACATTAATGTAGGTTGAATTTTAAATCAATAATCTAAATTAACTTATGAGTATCGAGTTACAAAATATAAAAAACCGTTTCGGAATTATCGGGAATTTTCCGGCTTTAAACCGTGCTTTGGAAAAAGCAATTCAAGTGGCGCCTACAGACATTTCTGTCCTTGTGATAGGAGAAAGTGGTGTTGGTAAAGAATTTATCCCGAAAATTATTCATTCAGAATCAAAAAGAAAACATCAGCCATACATCGTTGTGAACTGTGGAGCCATTCCGGAAGGAACTATTGACTCTGAACTTTTCGGGCACGAAAAAGGCGCGTTTACAGGAGCTACAGCTACCAGAAAAGGGTATTTTGAAGTGGCAGACGGAGGGACAATTTTTCTTGATGAGGTTGGGGAATTACCTTTGCAGACGCAGGTTCGACTGTTGAGAGTGCTGGAAAGCGGTGAATTCATGAAAGTGGGTTCTTCCCAGGTTCAAAAAACAAATGTGAGAATCGTTGCCGCAACGAATGTCAATATGATGAAGGCCATTCATGACGGGAGATTTCGGGAAGACTTATTTTATCGTTTGAATACGGTGCAGATTGACATGCCTCCTTTGAGAGAAAGAAAAGGAGATATACACCTGCTATTCAGAAAGTTTGCGATCGATTTTGCTGAAAAATACAGAATGCCGGAGCTGGAATTAGAACCAAGTGCCGTTCATTATATTGAAAATTATGCTTTTCCAGGAAACATTCGTCAGCTCAGAAATTTGGTTGAGCAAATGACCGTTGTGGAAAGAAACAGACATGTTACGGTAGAAAAGCTGTCAGAATATATTCCGATGGATGCCCATCTTCCCATGGTTGTTAATACGCCCAATTCTCAGAAGCAAACTGATTTCAGCAGCGAAAGAGAAATTATGTATAAAATTCTCTTTGACATGCGGAACGATATTAATGATTTAAAATCCTTAACTTCGGAATTGATAAAGAACCGCGGAACTTCTGACCTGAGCAATCATGAAAAAAACCTGATCAACAGAATATATACTCCTGAAACACAGCAGAATGTAGCGCCAAACTCTTTATTGTATTTTGAAAATAAAAATGATTCACCTGTAGTCCAAAATCCGACGATCATTTCAAATCAGGAAGAAAGCTATGAGGATATTGAAGATATTGAAATTGAAGAAAACAAACCGGAATCCTTGTCGCTTCAGAATAACGAAAAAGATTTGATAATCAAAGCGTTGGAAAAGCATAAAGGAAGAAGAAACAAAGCTGCTGATGAACTGGGAATCTCACAAAGAACTTTATACAGAAAAATAAAACAATATAACCTAGAAGAATAAAAAATTATGATGCAAATCAACGCAAAGCCAGTCAATTTTAAATTAGGAGAATACATTAGCAAGGGCTATGAATTTTTAAAGAACAATTTCGGAGGCCTTTTTGGAGCATTTTTGCTTACCATTCTAATGTCAATTATCCCATTTTGCAGCTTTTTGGCCGTAGGAAACTTTTATAAATATTGCAGAGACTTACGAGCCGGCAAACAGGCAAGTGCGGGAGATATTTTCAATTTTGATGACTTTATGCCATACTTCATTTTGCAGTTGATTCTTATCGGGGGAATTTTGCTGTTGTACATTCCTATGATCATTATGATGCCGATAATGGCTAATAATAATGGGGAGCCATCCACAGCAATGATATTTTTTATCCCTTACATGATTATTTTATATATTGCACTTGTAATAGTTTGCTTAAAAGGGTTTTATATGCCAGCAGTGATATCTTTGGGAGGTGTGAAGGATATTAAAACCGCCTGGAATATGTCTGTAACAATGGGGAAAGGTAATCTTTTGTCAATTTTCCTGTTTACAATTGTGATAAGTATTCTTGCACAGTTGGGAATTTTGGCTTGTGGTATCGGGCTTTTATTTACTTTACCATTACTTTATACATCCCATTATTTTGCTTTTGAAGACGCAATGCAGCAGGTTACCTATGACGAAATAAAAGAAATCGGATCAAAAAATGAATTTTAAAATTAAAAATAACAAAATCAATCGGCCAAAATTTGCCTGGCTTTTACTTCTTTGCTTGGGAGTTCTCAACTCTTGCTACAGTTTTACCGGATCATCCCTTACGGATGAAAAAACAGTGCAGATCAACGAATTTCCAAATAATGCAGCGTTGGTGAATCCTACTTTGTCACAGCAGTTTTCTACCGATATTCAAAATCGTTTTCTACAAAGAACAACTTTAAAAGGGACAAAAGAAAACCCGGATATCCTCATTGAAGGAGAAATCACGGATTATTCCATCACACCAACAACAATCAGCTCTACAACAGTTCCCACAAATGCCGGTGGAACTATTCAGGAGTCTCAAAACAAACTGACCATCACGGTGAAAGTACATTATGAAAATAAGCTTCATCCGGATTTCAGTTTTGACAGGACATATTCCGATGAGGCCGTTTTTAATAGTAATTTGTCACAGTCTGAGATCGAAACATCTCAGGTGAAAATTGCGACGGACAGAATTATTAATAAAATATTTAACGATATTGTAGCGAATTGGTAACATGAATCATAGAGTTTTAGAATTATTAAAGGCCCCGAAAAACATTCAGTCAGAGGATCTCAATCTTCTGAAAGAGGAAATTAATTCTTTTCCCTATGTTCAGAATATCAGAGCGTTATACTTATATGGGGTGCATCTTCATGATCAGGAAAATTATCAGAAAGTACTTTCCACAACGGCGGCTTATACAACGGATAAAAAAATTCTATATCAGCTGATCAACGGTAAAATTCAACAAAAGCCAAGAGTTGAAACCCAACCTGAAACCGTAAAGGAAAAGGTAATTCCTACTGAAAATCCGCTTAAACTTTTACAGAAAGCAAGACTTTCCAGCTTCCCGATCAGGAGAGAAGAAACTCCAAAGGCTGAGGTTAAGCCTGAAATAATTGAAGAACCAAAAGTAGAAACCGTTGAAGCAGTTGAAGCTAAAGAAGAAATCTGCGTTCTTTCAGCTCTGAGGGAGGAAACTAAGCATATTTATGTAAATGGTGAGCGAAACAGAATTCTGTTTGAAGGCGAAGAAAATTTCTTAAATGATGAAAATGTAGAAACAATTGATCTTGAATCTACACTTGAATCTGGCTCCATTGTTACTCAGAAAATTGAGAAAAAACCTGAGATAGTTGAAGAAATTCAGGAATTTACTCCTGAAACAATTATTGAGGAGAAAAAAATCAATTCCGAACCGGAAAAACAGGAAATTTTGAGTGATTCACAATTAAGTTTTCACGAAACGGAACCTTTTTTACCTGAAGTTAAGGATCAGAATAACAAAATTGAAGAAGAAATAAAAGAAAAGGAAACTGTTATTGAAACTGAAAGTCTGGAGGTAGATAAAACTGAAAGAATAACAGAATTTACTCCCGAAGGAATCATTAATGAAGATAAAATTTCTTCGGAAAAAGAAAAAAAATCAGTTCGTGATGATGAAGAACTAAGTTTTCACGGAATGGAGTCTTTCCTACCTGATGTAAAAATTCAGGCGGGTTCTGAAGAAAAGAAGCCAGAAGTTTCCCAATCCAGCTTTAATAAACATGAAGAAGAAATGCGCCGTCTGATAGAGGAAGTTGAGAAAAAAATGAAGGAAAAAGCAGCTTCTCAGGAAAGGAAAAAAGAAGAGGAACCTGAAAATATTGGTCACGATATCAGTTTTGCGGAAACACAAAGCTTTGAGGTAAAACCGATTGAGCCTGAAATTAAAGAAGAAGCTAAACAGGAAATTAAAGAAGAGAAACCAACAGTAGCTCAGCTGGAAAAAACCGAAGAGCTTCAAAAGGCGGCTATTGAAGAAGAAAAGATGCAGCCAGCGGCAGAAACAGAAATAAAATCTGCATGGAAGCCTATGTCTTTTGAATCTAATCTTCCGGATTCTTTGATCAATAAACCTGCGGAAATTTCTCAACCAAAAACCGAGACTGAAACTAAGAAAGCCGAAGTTTCTCAACCTGAGATTAAACAAGAAGAAATTACAAAACAGGAAAAAATTCTACCTGAAATAGAAGCAATCCCTGAATTGCAGAAAGATAAATCCGAAAAATTCGAAGAAAATATGGAGGAGCTTCAAATTGATAAAGAAGCCCCAAAAACTGAAGAAACTAAGGAAGATGTTCCAGTGATGAATGTTTCTTTCTTTAGCAAGGGATGGACAATTGCAGAGCCTAAAAAAGAGGAAAAGCAGGAAGAGACTCAAGAAGTTGAAGAATCCGAAGTCTCAGAAGAAAAAGTAATTAAACCAATTCTTGCAGACAGTAATATCCCGGGATTTATCAACACCTGGCAAAACTGGCTGAAAATTGACAGAACCGAGGAGGGCGAAAAAGATAAGGATCTTAAAACTAAAGTAATCGAAAATTTTATTGAAAATAATCCTAAAATCAGTCAATTAAAAGATGAAGTTAATTTTGTTGTTAAAGAAAAGAATGATGACATTTCACATTTAATGACAGAAACGTTGGCCAATCTTTATGTTGAACAAAAATTATACACCAAAGCCATAAAAGCATTCGAAACCCTGATCAGAAAAACCCCTGAAAAGAAAGAATATTATGAAGGGAAAATTCAGGAAATAAAAGATTTTAGAAGTAAAGGATAAATTAATGGGTATATTATTAATCACACCTTTCGCAATATTATTTGCTGCACTTGCAGTAATTGGATTATATATTTCAGCAATTATGATTTTGTTTAAAACTAAATCAGGCGTTCTGCCTTATATTGCTTTAATTCTTTTTCCAATATTGGGACCTTTAGGAATTCTTTTGGGAAATTTAAAAAAGATAAAATAAAAAAACGGCTGAAAATTTTCAGCCGTTTTTTATGTATGATCAATGACATCTTTATTCCTCAATTTTCGCCAGGCTTTTCGTCCAACGATTATAACTAATATTACCAAAGCAATCGCACAAATCCCTGCAATAACGGGGGCTGCCATTGCTAGGACAGACATAATTCCTGCCCCGGCTGTTTCCGTAGTTCCAACTACAGAATTTCCCAGCCCGCCGGTCGTAGCCGTAGATGCCGCCCGAATACCCGCAAATCCCGAACTTATCGTTGCTGCTGTTCCGCCGCCCGCAATTAAGGCCAATGCCCACTGTGGAAATGTTCCCAGATCCGCAAACTGACTCGCAAATAATACTGATCCCGCAGCCGTAGCCATCGGAACAGAAACTGTATCCAGTAAATGGTCGATAAAAGGGATGTAATACGCCAAAATTTCCACGATAGTGGCAATTCCGGTAGTGATGAGTGTAGGGAGCCCTGCAAGCCATTCAAACTGCTCATTCATCGGGATCCAATGAAGGTACGAGGCTAAACTTACGGCAAACATCGGCAGGAAAACCCTAAAGCCCGTTGCGGCAGCCAGACCGATGCCAATAAATGCACTCAGTACATAAGGTAGATAGGGAACATTGTCTAACATATTAATTTTCAGATTTGTTTCCTATAAAGTTACAAAAATTATATTCTTATAAATCCCCAGAAATTTAAAAAATATTCTCAATCATTTGTGAAAATCTGTGGTTAATATTCTTCACACGGATTACACAAATTTTTATGTCTTAGTTATAATTTCTTCTGAGCTTCACAAAGCTTAATAAACTGCGCTTCCACATCCTGAAATTTTTCCGGCATTTCCGGAGAAACCCAAAAAAGCATCGCCATCGTTTTGTCGCCAAAAGCTTCTTTAAATACCTCTTTATTTAAACGGTAACATTCCCGCAAAAGCCTTTTTATACGATTTCTGTGAACCGCTTTTTTGAAATATTTTTTAGAAACTGAAACCGCAAACTTGGTGCTTTCAACCGGAACTGTAGGCTTGTTTTTAAGGACAATAATTCTCAAATTCCCATTCGTTTTCCATTTACCTTTTTCAAAAAGTAAAGTAATCTCGATGTTTTTTTTGAGTTTTTCGGCTCTGGGATATTTGAAATCTGTCATTTACGGACGTAAATATAAGGTATATTTTTATTTATTTTACGATGCTTTGGCGGGCTCGGCATGAGAGACCCAATACTATACGTCTTGTTTTAGTGATGTCATGCTAAGCCTGTCGAGCAAATATTGGATTTACTTTTTCTTCACTAAATGATTAATAACTTCCGCCGCCGCATACAGCCCGAAAATCGCAGGAATATAGCTGATCGTTCCGTAGAAAGATCTTTTATAGTTGGTTCCGTCGGTCATTTTTAGGCTTTCTTCATTTTGAAGTTCATTAGAAAACACGCAACGGATTCCTTTATTTATTTTTTCTTTTTTCAGCCTTTTTCTTACCTGTTTTGCCAGATAGCAATTGTGGGTTTTGCTGATATCCCTTACCATTACTTTGCTCGGGTCTATTTTTCCGCCGGCTCCCATTGAGCTGACAATTTTTATTTTTCTTCTTCTGGCTGAGATTAGCAGCTTAAGTTTTGGCGTTACACTATCAATACAGTCAAGAATATAATCGAATTTTCCCTGATCAAGAATCTGATCCATTCTTTCAGGGTTTAGGAACTCGTTGATTTTGATTAAATTAAGTTTTGGATTAATATCTAAAAGCCTGTCACCCACAAGGTCCACTTTATGCTGGCCTATTGTTGAATGTAAAGCCGGTAACTGCCTGTTAATGTTTGTGATATCAACAGTGTCACCATCTACGATTGTCATATTCCCGACCCCGGCTCTTGCCAGAAATTCGGCGGCAAACGAACCGACTCCACCCAAACCTACCACCAGAACAGCTGCTTTATTCAGCTTTTCCAACCCTTCTTCCTTGATGAGAAGCTCCGTTCTTTCCAACCAGTACTTATCCATTTTTTATTGTCTCTAAATTTTCTAAAATTTGTTTGTTTACGTGTTCCAAAGAAATTTCCTTTATTTCTGAGACTTTCCGGTACAATTCTTCGATGTTGAAATCTTCATTGTCCGTTTCCAGAAAGATTTTGTTTAAAGGAGTAATTTTCAAAGTATTTTGCAAAGATAAATTATACAAAACCGCTTTTCCAAAACTCAGATAAAAATTATTTTTAAGCAGATCTTCCGCAATATTTTGTTTTTTGTTAAAACCATGAATGATCATTGGTTGTTCGGCGAATTTTTTAAATGAAATTATTTCATAAAATTTTCTCACACAATGAATGATGACGGGCTTTTTAAGATCGTTGGCAATTTTAATTTGCCTTAAAAAAACTTTCTCTTGAATTTTCTGAGCTGTTTCAACCAAAGAGTCCAGTCCGCATTCCCCGATCGCAAAACAATTTTCAGTAATATTGGATTCAAGCCAATGGAATTGATTTTCAATATTGTCCACATCAATATCCTTCGGGTGAATACCTAATGAATACGGAAAATCCTCCGGAATGGCTTCCTGGTCGAGGTTGTAAATTCCGAATGAGATATTTTTCTTATGGTGATGAAAATCAAAAAAATCCATTTTCAAAAATACTATTAATTTAGAATTAACGTAAATTTCTTAAACAAACGTTTATAAATCTGTTAAAAATTTCTTAACTTTACTCAAAGTACACTACATGAAGAAAAAATTTACGGAAAAACAAATCCATATTTTAGACATTGCCGAAGAGCTGATTGCTAAAAAAGGCTACGAGGGTACCTCCGTAAGAGACATCTGTTCCAAAGCTAATATCAACGTAGCGATGATCTCTTATTATTTTGGTTCCAAGGAAAAAATGATGTCTTATCTTTATCAGTACAGGGTGCTGAAAACCAGGGAAAATTTTTCAGAATTTGCAGACACGATCAAAGATGGGAAACCGGAAATGCAGATGAAGGAGATTATAAAATATATTGTTGCTCAGTTATTTAAATATAATTATTTCCACGGTTTTGTTACGCAGGAACTTCGTCATACGGATAATCTAAAAGATGAATTGTTGGATTTTTATCAGCTGTTTGTTAAAAAACTGGATGAGGTCATTAAAAAAGGAGTGACTTCCGGAGTTTTTACTTTTACACCAAAACCTGAGGATGTCCTTACAACCATTATTGGCTCTACATTATTTGTAATTCGTAACAGAAATTTTTACGAACTCTATGTTCCGAACAAAAATGAAGAAACCTATACCAAAGAAGCCGAAAAAAAAGTAAGAATGAATCTCTTAATGAGTGTTTTTGCAATTTTGGGATACGCTGCAGACTAAAATTACGTTAAATAATCATAAAAAAAAATCTATTGACAAAAAAGTTATATTTTTGCAAATTAGTAAATCGGCTGTACAATCCGAAAACTGTTGAATTTTTTATATGAAAAAATATATTTTAGGTCTTTTTGCTGTGGCTGTAGTGGCGTCTTGCGTGAGCCAGCAGGAAAAAGCGATGAAAAGTGCTGATAAGAACTTCATTTTGAAAGCAGCTAATGAAAATTTTGCTAAAAAGAAGTGGAAGAATGCATTGGCGCTTTATGACAGGCTTCCGAATCTGGTTGCAGGAACGGATGATGCTCCAAATGTGGTTTTCAATTCGGCATATGCCAATTATTATGACAAAAACTACAAATTGGCAGGTCACCAGTTTAAAAACTTTTCTATAAGTTTCCCTCAGGACAGCAGAAAAGAAGAGGCGGCTTATATGTCGGCTTTGTGTTACTATGAAGGTTCTATGGACTACAACCTGGATCAGACTAGTACGGAGTTGGCAATCAATGAATTACAAGACTTTTTGAATAATTATCCGAATTCGGAACGTTCAAAAAATATCAATACTCTTATTGAGGAGCTTTCGTATAAGTTAGAGTTCAAATCTTACGAAAACGCAAGACAATACTTCAATATGGGCGATTATAAGGCGGCAAACGTAGCATTGGAAAACGTATTGGAAGATTTTCCAAGTACAAAGCTTCGCCCGAAAATTTATGATTATATTTTAAAATCCCGTTACGAGCTGGCTTTAAAATCTGTTTATGATCTTAAAGATGAGCGTATCGAAAGTGCCTTGGCCTTCACAAGACAGGTGGAAAAAGAAATGCCTAATACTGATGTTGCAAAAACGGCAGTAGAGCTTAGACAAAAACTTGAAAAAGAAAAGAAAGATTTTGTTGTAGTTAAGAAAAATACGGAGGCAAGAATTGCAGCGCTTACGGAAAGACAGAAAAAAGAAGCTGCAAAGCTTGCAGAAAAGTCAAAAACGGAACAACAAATGAAAGATCAGGTAGATGCAGAGAAGAAAGCAATGCAGATCCAGAGGGATAGCGCGGCACTTCAGACCCCTCCACCGGCAGCGACTTTCAAAATTCAAAGATAATTCGTAAATTTGCGAACTTAAATAAAATTAATATTCTCAAAATGAGTGTAAAAGATACAAAAGCAGAAGTAAATACCATTACTTACGATAAGGATAAGATTGAAGACAAAGTAGGCTCAATCTACGAAGCGATTGTTATCATGGGAAAAAGAGCAGAGCAGATCAATGCGGAGATTCGTACAGAATTGCATAATAAGCTTGATGAGTTCGCTGTTCACAATTCTACATTGGAAGAAGTTTTCGAAAACAGAGAGCAGATCGAGATCTCAAAACATTACGAAAAGCTTCCAAAGCCAACTTCTATTGCTATCGAAGAGTGGTTGAATGAAGATATTTACTTCAGAAAAACTGAAGAAAGAAAATAAAAATCATTTGTATTTTTATATATGGAGGTCATAAAGGAGTAATTCTTTATGACCTTTGTTGTTTTATATGCTTTTTTTCACAAAATAAGTTTCAATATTCTTATATATATCACATTTATTTCTCATTTAAATTTAGCATTGAAAAGAAAGGGATTCTATCAAGTATTTAATTTTTAGGATGTTTTTTGCTTTTTCAAATTTGCAATTGTTTTTGGGTAATTTTAAAAAAACTCAAATGAACATTTATGCTCTTCAATTCAGTCGGTTTCTTGCTGTTTTTACCTGTGGTATTCATTTTTTATTGGTTTGTCTTTAATAAAAAATATCAGTATCAGAATATATTGCTTCTTTTAGCAAGTTTCTTTTTTTACGGCTGTTGGGATTGGAGGTTTCTTTTGCTGCTGTTGTTTTCAATCGGATTGGATTTTGTATCAGGACTTAAAATCGAAAAAAGTAAAACAAAAAGAGAATCAAAATTTTGGCTGATTCTAAGTATTACTATTAATCTCGGCTTCCTGGGCTTCTTTAAATATTATAATTTTTTTGTAGAAAGTTTTGCTGATCTGCTTCACCGGGCTGGATTTTATCCCAATATATGGATGCTGAATATCATACTTCCTGTAGGAATATCCTTTTATACTTTTCATGGGCTTTCTTATGTAATAGACATTTATAAAAAAAGAATTGCTGCTGAAAAAAACTTTATAGATTATGCAGTATTTGTAAGTTACTTTCCGCTGCTTGTTGCCGGACCTATTGAAAGAGCGACACACTTACTACCTCAAATCCAGAAAAAAAGAATTTTTAGTTATGATCAGGCCATAGATGGGATGCGGCAGATCCTTTGGGGATTCTTTAAAAAAATGGTGATAGCAGATAACTGCGCACCTATTGTCAATGAAATTTTTACAAATTATCAAACGGAGAGCAGCAGTAATCTGGTAATGGGAGCCATCCTGTTTGCATTCCAGATCTACGGTGATTTTTCAGGATACTCTGATATTGCGTTAGGGGTTTCCAGATTGTTTGGAATTGAGCTGTTGAAGAATTTTGCATTTCCCTATTTTTCAAGGGATATAGCGGAGTTTTGGAGACGATGGCATATTTCGCTTTCGTCATGGTTCCGGGATTATGTTTACATACCATTAGGCGGAAGTAAAGGAGGGATGTGGATGAAAATAAGAAATACCTTTATCATTTTTCTGCTGAGTGGCTTTTGGCATGGAGCCAACTGGACGTTTATTATTTGGGGCGGGCTTAATGCAATTTATTTTTTACCATTGCTTGTTACTAATAAAAACCGCCACAATCTCGAAGTAGTGGCGCTGAATAGAAGCATACCTTCTGTTAAAGAAGTCATTAATATATTCCTTACCTTTTTATTGGTGTGCTTTGCATGGATTTTCTTTCGGGGAGAAAGTGTTTCTCAGGCATTACAGTATATTAAAAATATATTTTCCAACACCTTATTTTCACTTCCAAACCCTTTTCCCTTCAAAATTTTATGTTTCATAATACTGATGATTTTCATCGAATGGATAAACAGACAGAAATTTCACGGTCTAGAAATTAGCAATTATAATCGCTGGGTACGAAGGATAATATATTTGATTATAATCTTTATTATCCTTCGGTATGCAAATTTTGGAAGCAAAGAGTTTATTTATTTTCAATTTTAATAATTATGAAAAAATTTATTCTTAATCTTATATTCTTGTGTTTCTGTCTTTTTTTAGTTGGATACTGGCTGAGTTCACTAAAAAAGTACAGGCTGTATGGTGACTACTTCATAAGACAGAAAGTGAACTATTATAATAAGCATTCAGACAAATATAATACAGTTGTTTTTGGAAGCAGCAGGATGTACAGACAGATGCAGCCGGGACTGCTGGACTCTGCAACATTACATAAAATAAAGGCCTACAATTTGGCGACCGGAGGTACATTCTTCTCGGAAAGTATGTATGTATTCCGTCAGATAAACATAAATAAGAATATTAAATATATCATTTTTGAAATCCAGGATGTGCAGCCATTTGATATAAATGCCTACACTGAAAAATTTTTATACTGTCATGACTTTTCTACTGTAAATTTTGAATTAAAGTATTTTATAAATGACCATGACTGGAATTCTTCATTTTTATCCGTTTCTCATTTTTTGGCTAATATTTTTTACCTCAAAAAATTAGGACAAAGAGATAAACCCCAAAATGAATTTGTAAATTATAATAATGGATTTTATCCTTTAGAAAAAGATTATGAAAAACTTTTAAAAGTTAAGGAATTAAGATTGCAATATTTAGAAGACACAACATTTATTTCCAGAGATAATAAGAATTTCGAAAAAACGGTAAAGAAAAAATTAAACCCTGCACTAGTTGATGAATTGGGGCTTTTAGCAAAAGAATGTGACAGTAAAGGAATTAAGCTGATTTTGATACTCCCGCCCTTTGCAAAACCAACAGAATTATCGGAATTAAGAAAGATTCCTAATGCAAAAATTCTGGATTTCTCTTCCCGCAATAAGTTTAAAGAGCTTTATTCTCCCGGCAATGTTTATGATTATGGACATTTAAGTGCTAAGGGAAGTGCTGTATTTACAATGAAACTGGCAGATAGTCTAAACCATTTTATAAAGTAAAATGGATTTCAGTTCGGCAGAAGCAAAAGTTGATTTTGATGTAAGCCTTTACAATTGTTGGTTAAAATACATTTATGAGAAAAAAATAAGTAATTTAGTATTCTTAAAATTAAAACTAAATGAGTCTTTCCGGGAAAAAAATTCTCATCGCGGTTTCTGGAGGAATTGCTGCTTATAAAATTCATTTTCTGATCAGGGATTTTGTCAAAAAAGGTGCGGAAGTTCAGGTGATTATGACTCCTGATGCAGAACACTTTGTGACCAAACTGAGTATTTCCACTTTATCAAAAAAACCTGTTTATACCGACTTTTACGGTGACAACGGAACCTGGAACAGTCATGTGGAAATGGCTTTATGGGCGGATGTAATGATCGTTGCACCCTGTACGGCAAATACGTTGGCAAAAATGGTTCATGGGATGTGTGATAATCTGGTTATTGCAACGTATATGTCTGCAAAATGTCCTGTGTTCATCGCACCTGCAATGGATTTGGATATGTATGTACATCCTTCTACTAAGCAAAATTTAGAACTGGCGGAAGACTTCGGACATATTGTTATTCCTGCAGAAAGTGGTGAGCTGGCGAGCGGATTGATTGGACAGGGAAGAATGGCCGAGCCGGAAACAATTGCAAAAACTGTTGAAGATTTTTTTAGTTTAAATAATAGAAAAACGCTAGAAGGAAAAACAGTGTTAATTACAGCTGGACCTACTTACGAGGCTATTGATCCTGTGAGGTTTATCGGAAATCACTCTTCCGGTAAAATGGGATTTTCTTTAGCAGAAGAAGCGGCAAAAAGAGGTGCAAAGGTCATTTTAATTTCCGGACCGAGTTCTCAGACTATCAATAATAAAAATGTTGATTTACATAAGGTTACTTCAGCAAAAGAAATGCTGGCAAAAGTATTCGAGTTTTATGATAAAACAGACATCGGAATTGCAAGCGCCGCCGTTGCAGATTACACTCCGAGAGATGTTGCGAAGGAAAAAATCAAGAAGGATGATGACAATTTAACGATTGAACTGGTTAAAAATCCAGATATTCTGAAAACAATGGGAGAAAAGAAAACACATCAGTTTCTGGTAGGTTTTGCCTTGGAAACCCAGAATGAAGAAGAAAATGCAAAGGGAAAATTAGCCAAAAAAAATCTGGATATGATTGTCCTGAATTCTCTTCGTGATGAAGGAGCAGGCTTTAAAAAAGATACCAATAAAATAAAAATATTTACCAAAACGGAAAAGAAAGAATTCGACCTCAAATCTAAAGATGATGTAGCAAAAGACATTTTGGATTTCGTTGAGGCTCAGATTTTAAAATAATTTTAATAAATTTCCGTTCTCAATTTTTAATAGATAATGAAAAAATTTTTAAGCATATTTTTACTGTTGTTTTTGTTTAATCTTAATTTTTCTCAGGAATTATTAGCGACAGTCCAGGTGAATTCCCAGCAATTGGGAGGAAGTAACCAATCAGCTTATAAAGCGTTGGAGAAAAGCCTAAGGGATTTTATCAATAACACAAGCTGGACGGGCAAAAAACTTCAGAACTTTGAAAAGATCAAATCTAATTTTGCCATCGTCATTACTGAAAGAGACGGGAACCGTTTCAGAGGAAATCTCGTAGTACAGGCCGTTCGCCCGGTATTTAATACAACTTATGAAAGTCCGCTTCTTAATCTTCAGGATCAGAGATTTTCTTTTGATTATGTTGAGAATGAGAACCTTATATTCAATGAAAGACAGTTTTCAGGAAAAAACCTGATTGATGTGATCAGTTTTTATGTTTATGTGATTTTAGGGGTTGATGCGGATAGTTTCCAATCAATGGCCGGAACACAATGGTTTCAAAAAGCACAGCAGATCGCACAAAATGGCGAATCTCAGAACACTTATGACGGCTGGAAGCAGGTCAACGAGCCCAGAAGCCGTTCAATTCTTATTAAAGAGATCATGAGCCCGAACTGGAGTCAGTTGCGTGCAACGAGTTACTCGTATCACAGGGCCGGTTTGGATAATTTGTTCAACCAGGACCAGACTGCAGCGAAAAAAGTGATTTTTGATGCCTTAATGCAGTTAAAGCAATATGAAAATTCTTTTCAGCAGGCGTATTACTTTAATCTTTTTATAGATGCAAAAGCAGACGAGATTTTCAATGTTTTCAATTCCGGAAATAATGGAGGGATTGTATTGGGAGATCTTAAAAATGTAATGACCATTTTATCTCCAAAAAATACAGATGCCAGATGGAGCAAATGGAAACAGTAATCTTAACTTGAATTCTGCCATCTAAAGTTCTATATTTGCAATAGCTAAGTAATCTGCTATTATCAATGCTTTCGAGAATTTATATTAAAAACTTTGCCCTGATTGATACCCTTGAAGTATCGTTACACAATGGTCTGCAAGTGATCACTGGGGAAACCGGTGCCGGAAAATCTATTATTTTAGGTGCTTTACGACTAATCCTGGGCGAAAGGGCTGATATAAAATCAATATCCAATACGGAAGAAAAAAGCATTGTTGAAACGGAATTTGACTTAAATAATCAATTCAAAAAATTCTTTGTTGAAAATGATCTTGATTACGAACATCAAACGATCATTCGCAGGGAAATTCTGCCTTCCGGGAAATCGAGGGCATTTATCAACGATGTTCCGGTGACCCTGGATGTTTTGAAGGAATTGTCTTCTCAATTAATTGATATTCACTCCCAATTTGAAACTTCCAATCTTTTTACTTCAGAATACCAGTTTAAAATCATCGACGGGCTTTCCGAAAATAAGCAGATTATTGAAGAATATCAAAATGAATTTTCAGATTTTATAAGTTTTAAAACTCAGCTTAAAAAATATCAGACCCAGCTTTCCGAAAACAATAAAGAAAGTGATTACAAAAAATTTCTTTTAACAGAACTTGAGGACTTAAATCTTGATGATGTTGATTATGAAGAACTCCAAAACCAGCTTTCTGTGCAGGAAAATGCTGAGATGATTTCTGAAAATCTGGCGCAGATCTTATCAAGGTTCCATCAGGAAGAGGTGGGGATTTTCTCCTTTTTTAATGAAGCTAAAAGTAAATTATCAAAAATTGCAGAAGTTTCAAACAATTTTTCTGAGCTTGATGAAAGACTGGAAACTTCTTTTGTTGAAGTAAAAGATATCATTTCAGAGCTTGAAAATGAAGCCGATGAAATTGAAATTAATCCTGAAAACTTAGCATTACTTTCTGAATTAAATAATAGAATTAACGCTTTATTTTTGAAGCATAATGTTTCCGATGTCAATGAGTTAAAAGAAATAAGAGATCAGTTAGCCGGCGAACAGAAAGGAGCCTCCGAACTGGAAACTCTTATTGCTGAAATTGAAGGAAATATTGTCAAAAAAGAAAAAACACTTCAAACTCTTGCAGAAAAACTTTCTAAAAACAGAAAGAAAAGTATTCCGGTTTTTGTTCAGAAAGCAGAAGGTTTACTTAAAAAATTAGGCCTTGAAAAAGCGAGGGTTGATATTGATCTACAAGATTCTGCCGATTTTAATCAATTTGGGAAAGAAAATATTCAGCTTTTATTCCAGGCGAATTCCGGGTTTCCTTTAAAACCCATTCAAACTGCCATTTCCGGTGGTGAAAGATCAAGAGTAATGTTGGCGGTAAAGAAAATAATTGCCGAAAGTGATGAGCTTCCAACTTTAATTTTAGACGAAATCGACACCGGAGTTTCAGGAAAAGTAGCGGAAGAAATAGGAAATCTGATGCGTGAAATGTCTGCAGATATGCAATTGATCGTCATTTCTCACCTGGCGCAGGTTGCAGCAAAAGGAAATAATAACTACAAGGTTGTAAAACAGGATATTTCCGGAAAAACGCAATCGACCATTGTTACTTTAAACGACGACGAAAAATTAAACGAAATTGCCCAATTACTTTCAGGAAGTAAAATTACGGAAGCGGCGTTGGCGCAGGCAAAAGAACTGATAGGATAAATTTAAATCAATTTAAAACATCAATAAATAGGCGTTATTTCTTAATTATTATTTATTCTATAAGAATGATTTGTATCTTAGTTGGTAAACTAAATCACTACCATGAATACCAACACCACCCCACAAATTACCTATCCATTTCCTGTTAAGATTAGTCCTCACGGACCGGCATTGGAAAAAATTGTAGACAACTGGATTGATGAATATACCTGCTTTACGCCATCATTTAATAAGCAAATGAAAGCAATTAAAGTAGGTCATGTGATTGCCACTTATTTTCCGAATGCCACTTTCGATCAAGGTCTTATCATTGCTCAATGGATTATTTGGGCTTTTATTATTGATGACTATTATAGCTATGGACCTCTGGAGGAGCTTCCGAGAGCAAGTGAACGAATGCTGGAAATATTGAATGGGGGTAGTCCCCGGCCAGAAGACAACGATATTGTTCGCAGGACCGTTATTGTAAGAGATACTATATTGCCACACGTAAGCCCGCAGTGGATGAAGCGATTTGCCCTTGGTCATATAGCTTGGTTTGATGGCATGAAACAAGAAGCGGAGTACAGTCGTAGTGGAGGCCGCAAATTTCTGCCTTTGAAAGAGTTTATGGCAATAAGAGTAAAGGCTTTAGGTGGAAATGAGACAGCTATCTTGCAGATATAGTGACCGGATTCATGCCGCCAGAAGAAATTCTATACAACCCTACACTGCTTCAGTTACGACATCTTTTTACCAGAATAACAGCTCTGTGTAATGATGTATTTTCCGTTAAAAAAGATATTAAAAATGGCGATACAATGAATAGCATCTTGGTGATTCAACATGAATGGAATTGTACACTGGAAGAAGCCAAAGCAGAGGCTATCAATATGCATAACAGGGATGTCCAAGAGTTTGTCGCTGTAAGATCCTCATTGCCTGATGTAGGTTCCTGGCAGGAAAAGTTTGAGGACTGTATTTTGAATATGGAACTAATGATGTCAGGACACCTCGCATGGTATCAATATTCTGAGCGTTACTTATAAAATCTGATAATATAAAGGATACGAAGTAAAACATAACTTTAAAAAATAACAAAATTAATCCGCACAGCATTCTGCGGGTTAATTTTGGTCTGTATTCGTATTAAACTAAAAATTCTGTAACATATTTTGTATTATATTTACTAATGTAAAAAAGATAACTATGTTTTTTAAGTTTCTGAGATTAGAAATCAAAAGTTTTTTTCGTGGCAGTTCTTTAGGGATTAATGTGGCAATGAAAATTCTTCGTTTTATCGGGATTCTCTATTTTATGTTATGTTTTGCGGGAGCCGCGTTTATTATATTTTACGGTACTCAGGAAAAGATGCATCAAAATCCAGTAAAAATTGTTTCAAAGTTTCTTATTGCGGCTTGGGCAATTGATCTGATTATCAAATATATCTGGCAGGAAATGCCGACTCAGAACATTAAGCCGTTCCTTACTTTAAATATTTCCAAGAAAACGCTGGTTAATTATTTATTGAGTAAGACGTTTTTGTCCGCTTTAAGTTGGCTGAACTCTTTGTTTTTTATTACATTTTGCGGGATTGCATTATTCAACGGATATAGCTTTACAGGTGTCTTGGGTTGGTTTATCGGTGTTTCCCTGTTGTTTTACCTTAATAATTTTATCAATATTTTATTTAATGACAAAGAGGTCGTTGCGATTGTTGTAGGATGTATTTTTGCTGTAATTGGAGTTTTGGCATATTACAATATTGTTCCGGTACTTTCTTATTCTGAAAAGGTTTTCTACAATTTCTTTGAAAGACCTTATTTTGCTGTTATTTCTATTGTTTTATTTTTGGGTCTTTGGAAGATCTGTTACCATCATATCCGAAAAGTATTTTATCTTGATCAGGGCCTTGAAGCGAAAAAAACTGTAGGTAAAACTGAGAATATTGCTTTCTTAAACAAATACGGAGCCATCGGGACTTTCATCAATAACGACATTAAGATGCTTCGAAGAAACAAAGTAACCAAAGGCATTTTGATCGGCAGCTTTACGTTTCTTTTTTACGGAATGTTGATGTTCACATCATCCATTTACAAAACTCCGGCGATGATGATGTTTATGGGATTGTTTGTAACGGGAGGATTTCAGTTTATGTTTGGGCAGAAAGTTCCAGCCTTCGACAGCTCCTATTATCCGCTAATGATGACTTTAAACGTTCCCTATAAAGAATATCTGAAAGCAAAATGGTGGCTGATGAATATCGTAACGGCGGCTTCTATTATCGTTGCTTTGGGATATGTTTATTTCGGATGGAATGTTTATCTGGCCTTTTTTGCGGCAGGGATCTATAATATAGGCGTAAATTCTCAATTTACACTTTGGTCGGGAGCCTTCAACAAAGCACAGATTGACCTTAATGCCAAAGAAAAAAGAATGGGGCAGAAAAGCAGCTTTAATTTAAAAGCTTTATTACTATTAATTCCAAAAATGTTTTTACCGATGGTAGTTTTCGCAGTAATGCAGCATTTCTTCGGAATTGCAGCGGGTGTTATAAGTGTTGCAGTTCTGGGACTGATCGGGTTTTTATTAAGAGAGAAAATTTTTGATATTATTGTAAAGCATTATAAAACAGAAAAATACAGCACGCTGGAAGCATTCAAAAATAAAGATTAAACTATGATCACAGTAAATAATTTATCTAAAACATACGGAAAAGCAACCGTTTTAAATATAGAAAACCTTGAAATTCCCAAAGGCGAAACTTTTGGCTTGGTTGGGAACAATGGAGCGGGAAAAACTACACTTTTTAGTTTAATGCTTGATTTAATACAGCCTACAACAGGTTTCGTAAGCATAGACGGCATCAAAGTAAACGAATCCGAAGCCTGGAAAAATAAAGTTTCAGCTTTTGTAGATGATTCTTTTTTAATCGGTTATCTCACGCCGGAAGAATACTTTTATTTCATCGGAGAGTTGAGAGGGCAGAATAAAGCTTCTGTGGATGAATTTCTAAAACAGTTTCATGATCTTTTTAATGGAGAAATTTTAAATTCGGGAAAATATGTTCGTGACCTTTCAAAAGGTAATCAGAAGAAAGTCGGAATTATTGGTGCCATTATCGGAAATCCTGAGATCATTATTTTGGATGAGCCTTTCGCTAATCTTGACCCTTCAACCCAGATTAAATTAAAAAACTTAATCAAAGAATTATCAAAGCAGGACGGCGTGACTTTCCTTATTTCGAGCCACGATCTTTCGCATACCACTGAGGTTTGTAACAGGATTGTTGTCGTAAATAAAGGTCTGCTGGTAAAAGATATTTTGACCACTCCCGAAACATTGAAGGATCTGGAACAATATTTTGCCGATCAGGTTTCAACAGTTACAGTATAAATAAAGACCGGAGTTATTGGCTCCAGTCTTTTGTTTTTATCGACTATTGATTGTGTGCTAGCTTACACCTCCATCACACATTTCTACCGGAACCAGGCATTTTGTGGATGTACAAGGATTTCCAGTCGGGATTTGAAGGCAGCATGCGTGATATCCGTTATAAGTAATGTGATACGTTCCGGAAGGACATGTATGACCGCCTAACACTTGCTTAAGATTCTCTCTGTTAATTTTCTTTAAATTTTTCATAGTAATAATTTTTGGGTTGATTTTATATCACTAATATATGAAAAATAATTTAATTTAATATAAAAATCTGTTATTCATAATATTATAAGTAAAAAGCCCTAAGAATTCCTAGAGCTTTATCTGATATTTGAATTGAATTAATTTTATTTTAAGCTTCCCACCATATCTTCAGGCTTCACCCATTCGTCAAACTGTTCGGAAGTTACAAAACCTAAATTAATAGCTTCTTCTTTCAACGTTGTTCCATTTTTATGAGCTGTTTTGGCAATTTTTGCTGCATTTTCATAACCGATATGAGTGTTCAAGGCAGTTACGAGCATCAAAGATTTGTCTACCAACTCCTTAATTCTTTCATGATTCGGTTCAATTCCTACTGCACAATGATCATTAAATGAAATACATGCATCCGCAATCAACTGTGCCGACTGTAAGAAATTGTAAGCCATCACAGGCTTGAAAACATTCAGTTCATAATTACCCTGAGTTCCTGCAAAAGAAATCGTAGTATCATTTCCTAAAACCTGCGCGCAAACCATTGTCATCGCTTCATTTTGTGTAGGATTTACTTTTCCCGGCATAATTGACGAGCCCGGTTCATTCTCAGGAATATGAATTTCACCAATTCCCGAACGCGGCCCGGAAGCCAATAATCTGATATCCTGAGCAATTTTGTATAACGAAACCGCCAGTTGTTTCAACGCTCCGTGAGATTCTACAATGGCGTCGTGAGCAGCCAAAGCTTCAAATTTATTTTCTGCGGTTACAAAAGGAAGATTCGTGAATTTTGCAATATATTCCGCTACTTTTACATCGTAACCTTTTGGAGTATTCAATCCAGTCCCCACTGCAGTTCCTCCCAAAGCAAGCTCGGAAAGGTGAGGTAATGTATTTTTCAACGCTTTAATTCCATAATTCAACTGAGCGACATACCCGGAAAACTCCTGGCCTAAAGTCAATGGAGTGGCATCCATCAAATGGGTTCTCCCGATTTTAACGATATCTTTAAACGCTTCTGATTTTTCTTTTAAGGTATCTCTTAATTTTTCAACCGCAGGAATAGTTGTTTCAACCACTTTTTTATAGGCGGCGATGTGCATTGCTGTCGGATATGTATCGTTAGAAGACTGGGATTTGTTCACGTCATCATTCGGGTGAACTTCAGATTTGTCGCCCAAAGTTCCGCCATTATTGACATGGGCCCGGTTGGAAATAACTTCATTCACATTCATATTCGACTGTGTTCCGGAACCCGTTTGCCAGATCACCAAAGGAAACTGGTCATTTAATTTTCCTTCTAAAATTTCGTCGCAGACTTTCGCGATCATATCTCTTTTTTCGGCAGCAAGAACTCCCAAATCCGTGTTGGTGAAAGCAGCCGCTTTTTTTAAATAAGCAAAAGCTTCGATAATTTCATGTGGCATAGAACCTTCCGGCCCAATCTTGAAATTGTTTCTAGAACGTTCCGTTTGTGCGCCCCAAAACTTATCAGCAGGAACTTGCACTTCTCCCATGGTGTCTTTTTCTATTCTGTAATTCATTGTGATTGAAATTTTTAATTTTTTATTTAACCACAAAAGGCACAAAAGATTTAAATTGAAATTTTAATAGCTATACAAAGCTCACAAAATGAAATCTCGAAGAGGTTTCAAAAACTTATGTGTTCTTCTAAGACATTATTTTATTAAACTTAAGATAACTAATGTGTCAAAAAGCTTTTGTGTCTTTTGTGGTTAAAAATAGGTTCCATAAAGTTAAATATAAATGAAAACTCTCGCAATTTATAATCATTATAAATATCAATCTAAGTCACTGATTTTACTCATGTTTTTTGCGTAAGCCGTATTTTTGCACCCAAAGAAAAATTGAATGGAATTTAGATATCAGGATCCGTATCCGATTCAGAAAGATGATACGGTGTATAAAAAGCTTACATCAGATTATGTGAAAGTTGAAAAATTGGGAGAAAGAGAAATTTTAACCATCGATCCAAAAGGTCTTGAGCTATTGGCTGAAGAAGCAATGGCCGATGTTTCTTTCATGCTTCGTTCTTCACATTTAGAAAGTTTGAGAAGAATTATTGATGATCCTGAAGCTACAGATAACGACAGATTCGTTGCGTATAACTTATTGCAGAATGCTGCGGTTGCCGTTGAAGGAGCTTTGCCTTCTTGTCAGGATACAGGAACTGCGATTGTGATGGGTAAAAAAGGAGAAAATGTTTACACGGGCGTTGATGACGGTGAATATTTAAGCAAAGGAATCTATAACACATACCAAAAAAGGAATTTAAGATATTCTCAGGTTGTCCCTTTGACGATGTTTGACGAGAAAAATTCGGGTTCAAATCTTCCGGCGCAGATTGATATTTATGCTAAAAAAGGAGATTACTACGAGTTTTTATTTTTAACAAAAGGTGGAGGTTCTGCCAACAAAACTTTCCTTTATCAAAAAACGAAATCTTTATTAAACGAAAAATCTCTTGAAGCTTTTGTAAAAGAGAGAATTTCAGATTTAGGAACGGCTGCCTGTCCGCCTTACCATTTAGCTTTGGTGATTGGTGGAACTTCTGCGGAAGCAAATTTAGCTGCGGTGAAAAAAGCATCCGCGAAATATTACGATAATCTTCCGACAGAAGGAAATGAAGCCGGACAAGCCTTCAGAGACTTGGAATGGGAAGCAAAAGTTCAGAAAATCTGCCAGGAAAGTGCTATTGGTGCCCAGTTTGGAGGTAAATATCTGACTCATGATGTTCGAGTGATAAGATTGCCACGTCACGCAGCTTCTTGCCCGGTTGGTATGGGAGTTTCCTGTTCGGCAGATAGAAATATTAAAGGTAAAATTACCAAAGAAGGTATTTTCTTAGAGCAATTGGAACAAGATCCGAAAAGATTTTTACCCGCAACACCGCCACATTTGGAAGAAGCGATTGAGATTGATTTGAATAAGCCAATGCCCGAAATTTTAGCAGAGCTTTCAAAATATCCGATCAAAACAAGATTAAAATTAAATGGAACCCTGATTGTTGCCAGAGATATTGCTCACGCAAAAATCAAAGAATTATTGGACAGCGGACAACCAATGCCGGAATATTTCAAAAATCACCCGATTTATTACGCAGGACCTGCAAAAACTCCAGAAGGTATGGCTTCAGGAAGCTTCGGGCCTACAACGGCGGGAAGAATGGACGTTTATGTTGATGAATTCCAAAGCCACGGCGGAAGCATGGTGATGTTGGCAAAAGGAAACAGAACCAAAGACGTTACGGATGCTTGTAATAAGTATGGAGGTTTCTATTTGGGATCAGTGGGTGGACCTGCTGCAATTCTTGCAAAAGATAATATTTTATCCGTTGAGGTGGTAGATTTCCCGGAATTAGGAATGGAAGCTGTAAGAAAAATCGAAGTGAAAGATTTTCCTGCATTCATTATTACGGATGATAAAGGGAATGATTTCTTTGCAGATCTTGCTCATTAAATCAGAAAATATTTTGTTAAGATATTAGCATGTGATGCTTTTATAAACGTATATAAAAAAATTCCAAAGCTTGCTTTGGAATTTTATTTATAATGAAGTTGCAGATTTACTTTGCTTTATAAGTATTGCCTTTAGAATCTTTAAGCGTATTTTCATCAACAATTGTTAGTTCCTTTTTTTCGTCTCCCATGTCAGATTTTAAAGAGATTTTATTTCCTGAAACCTGATAAGTAGCAGGGAAAATAATATCGCCACCAGGTAAATAATCAGCAGTAGAATCTGTTTTGAACTCAATAAAGCCAGGATTAGACAATTCAGGATCTTTATTTGGTTTTTCTCCAGGTGCTAGTTGTCTTTCAAATATTTTTCCAACTAACTTTTGGTCTGAAGCGGAAGCTATATTTGTTTTAGAAACAGATGTAGAATCTGCCACTGCAGCAGAACTTGTTTCGTTTAATGTTTGGTCTCCGGTTTTTACTTCCTTTGAGCTACAAGAATAAATTAACAATGAAGAACCTAATAATGCCGAAATTAAAATTTTTTTATTCATTTGAAATTTTTTTTTGCAAATGTATAGAAAAAATGTTGGTTAAATTTTTATTTAAATAACTTGAGTTTCGTGATAAGAAAATAGCAATACTTATTATTTGGATTTAGTTTAAAATCAAAATAAATAATAAAATAGGCTACATATCTTTTGTGTACAAAAATAAAAAGTCCTATTTTTGCCTAAAATCTTTAAGAAATGATAACGATTTTATCAGCGTTTTGGCCGTTTTACCAATTCCTATGGACAGTTTTCTTCGTGATAATGTTCCTGGTAGGTTTTTGGTGTATTTTTATGTTCTTCGGATTGGTAATTCCAATGTGGTTGACAGAAGGTTTGAAAGAATATTTCGGGAAAGTAAAACCTTTTGATCCTGAAGATATCAGAAGAAAGCAAGTTAATGAGCAGGAAGGTGTAGAGGTGATCTACAGCAGCCCTAAAGGTAACGGTCCTTTCTTACACGATGATCACGGACACGGACATCATTAATTGATTGTCATTGTTTTCTCACTTGAATTCTGAGAAAGCAATATCAAAGCAAAACAACATATATTAAACCACTTACTTTAGTAGGTGGTTTTTCTTTTATTGCATTCTTAACTTTTCGGGTGAGACTCCAAACTTCTTTTTGAAGGCTCTTGTGAAGTTCTGCACATATTCATAGCCGCATTCTATGGCAATTTCTTTGATCAGTATTTCTTTGTTAATGATGAGTTTTTTTGCTCTCAGCATCCTTAGTTCTGCAATATAATCACTCACAGTAATATTATATTGTGTCTTGAATTCTTTTCGGATTTTATTTTGATTGATACCGATGAGCTTCCCGATGTCTTCAACTTTAATATTCTTATGGTAATTCTCATCAACGAATTTTTTGATCATTAACGGTATTTCCGGAGTTTCCTCAGTGATGTTTTTTCCATTAAACTGTTCAAAAATCAGAATTAAAAATTTAATAATTTTTGCTTCAACGAATAATTTCTGCATTACTCCTTTTTGGGGATGGCCTAGAATTTCCTTTAAAATCATGTGCATTTCAACAGTCATATACGGTGGAGTTTGCTTATGAAGGAAAATGAAATTATTCTTAATCATGCTTTCCAGGATATGTGCACTTTCTTTATCGTATTCAGGATTGATGAGGTTCACAATATAATTATAACTGATCTGAATTTGAAGATATTTTAAAATTTCCTGTCTTTCTGTCCACAGCTCAACAATATTTTCCTGTGATGAATAATGTAGAATGTATTGATTTTTTTTGAATAAAAATTTTGAACCGCAGTCGGGTGTTTTAAGATAAATATCAGGACTCAGCAAAAACAAAATGTTAAAACTCAATGGGCTTTCAATTATTATCGAAGATGAAAATTTTTCAGGATACAAGTCTTCCTGCATAACAATTTTTATGTCTTCAGATCTGAAAAATAATCCTTTATCTGATTGATTCTTCATATAAACGGCTTTACAGGTATGGTACAACTTCAAATAATAGCTGAATCTGGGATAACAAAAAGGTTGGAAATGATAACCTGAGGTTAATAAAGTCAACTAATTTTGTGCAAAATTAAATATAATTTAGAATAAATAAAAATAATATTAAATATGTTTGGAAAATTACAAGTTGTGATGCAGAAAATTGGAGTTGGTTTAGGACTGTTGATGAGTACAGCAGGTTATATAAATGCTCAACAATGTACCGATCCAGGAACCAATACAGGGGATCTTGGTTGTGTGACATTCAATTATAATGGACAATCTGTTACGTACACAACCGTAAGAGGTGCAGATGGAAAAATTTGGCTTCAACAAAATTTAGGAAGTGCAAAAGTGGCTTCCTCATTTGATGATGCAGATTCTTTCGGAGACCTTTTCCAATGGGGAAGATGGGATGACGGCCACCAGTTGAGAACTTCTGCGACAACAACAATACCTTCTACAAACTCTCCAGCGGGATTGGCAGGAGTGAACTCATTTATAATCGGTTCCGGCTCCGCGTCGTGGTGGGCAACCAATGCGACAAGTGATGCCTGGAACGCGAATAACAAGACGGAAGCAACTGCCGCAATCGGCGCAGATCCATGCATGGCAATCGGGCAGGGGTGGAGGCTTCCCAAAACTGCAGAATGGGTAACTTTAGTTGGTGCCGAAGGTATTACCAATCCGTCATCAGCATATTTAAGCTATTTGAAATTACCTGCAGGGGGCTACAGAAGCAATACTACCGGGAACCTCACATATGTCGGACAAAGGGGATATTTTTGGAGTTCAGACACCGCAAACACAGGTGGAAAATTTCTTTATGTTGGATCAACTATTGTTACTCCTACTTCCGGAGGCGCAAGAGGTCAGGGAGAGTCAGTAAGATGTATCAAAGATTTTACAGGGTTGGCAACTTCTGATATAAGTCTTAAGATTAATTCAATTGAAATGTATCCAAATCCTACCAAAGGAATATTGAATATTAAAGCTGATTCATCCATCGAAAACCTAAACATCATTAATGCTGTAGGACAAAAAATCAATGCCCAGTTCTCCAATAATCAAATTAATATGCAAGGTCTTTCTAACGGAATGTACATTGTAGAATTAAAATTAAAAAATGGAGAAGCTATTTCTAAAAAAGTAATAAAAAATTAATTCTATAAATATTTAATTCATATTAACTCTATTAAAATAGTGATTATGGCGCGGGCCAAAGGCCCGCGCCATAATCTGTTTAAAAAATATAGGTAAATTCTGTTTAAAATCAGATAATATTAATTTCAACATTAATATTCCCTCTCGACATTTTAGAGTATGGACAAGTCTGATGAGCTTCTTCAGTAAGCAATTTTGCTGTTTCATTGTCAATTCCCGGAAGACTAACATTCAATCGAGCCTGTAAAAAATAAGCCTCGTCACTCATACAAAGATCCACTTCAGCATCTACTGCTGTTTCGGGCGAAAGTCTGATCTTTCTTTTTCTGGCAGCAATTCCCAATGCTCCGATAAAGCAGGCTGACCATCCAGCGGCAAAAAGCTGTTCCGGATTCGTCCCGGTTTCTATTCCACCTGGTGTTGAAAGTTTTACATTAAGATTATTGTCGGAGCTTTTAGAAAATCCGTCTCGGCCTCCTGTGGTGTGAGTTTTTCCTGTGTATAACACTTTTTCTGCGGTTAAGGTTTGATTATTTTCCATTGTTAAAAAAATTAGATTGTTATTTATTATGAATTATGAATTGTGATTGTAAATTGTGAACTATTTTGAATATCCGTCCACTTCAAAAATGGCCTCAGCAAAGGATTTCGGGTCTTCTTGGGGAACATTATGTCCTATTCCTTTTAAAATTTTATGAGAATATTTTCCTGTAAATTTATTGGCATAAGCTTTTCCATCGATGGCTGCTTCGTCAAAATCGCTGCTGATCGTAATGGAGGGAACCGTAATTACAGGCCGTGTTGACAATTTTTTCTCCAGTTCATCATATTTTGTTTCTCCTTTTGCTAAAGACAATCTCCATCGGTAATTGTGAATAACAATGGCCACGTGATCCGGATTATTGAAAGACTGTGCGGTCTGATCATAAGTTGATTTGTCAAAATTCCATAATGATGAAGCGGTTTTCCAGATTAGCTTATTGAATTCATACGTGTTTTCTTTATATCCTTTTTCACCGCGATCCGTAGAAAAATAGTACTGATACCACCACCCTGATTCGGCTGCAGGAGGCAATGGATTTTTATTAGAATCCAGATTGGTGATTAAATATCCACTTACGGAAACCAGGCCTTTCACACGATCCGGCCAAAGCGCAGCCATTACATCCGCAGTTCTTGCGCCCCAATCAAATCCTCCGACAATCGCTTTGTCAATTTTTAAGGAATCCATTAAATTAATAATATCCATTGCAATTGCCGACTGCTGACCATTTCTCATTGTTTTATCAGAAAGAAAACGAGTCGTACCAAAACCTCTCAAATAGGGTGTAATTACTCGATATCCTTTTGCTGTCAATATTGGAACAACCTCCTCATAACTATGAATATCGTAAGGCCAGCCGTGAAGTAAAATTACAGGGGTTCCACTGGAAGGTCCGGCTTCTGTATAACCGATATTCAGGGCGCCTGCATCAATTTGTTTTAATGTTCCTAATGAGCTTTTCGGTTGTTGAGCATGTAATCCGAGATTAAAAATTAAAATAAGAATTGCACTAATCCAATAAATTTTTCGTGTTGATGGCTTCATAGTATGATTTTTTAAATGATGCGTCAAAAGTAAAAAGCTTAAACAGGCAAAACCATTAAAATTTAGCTGAAACGGACAATCTTGATCCTGAATTAGACAAAACTTAAATTAAAAATTAAAGTACCTAATTATTAGGTAATGCATAGTTTTTCAGGAAGTTAAAAAATGCATTTTTTTCATTAAAAGATGAAAAATTCTTAAAAAATAATTAACTTTCGTATACTACTAATTTGAAAAAACGAACTTTATGAAGAAATTTTATTCCGGTATAATGCTGTTTATTGTCGCTCTGGTTTTTGGGCAGATAAGCTATACCATCACTCCGAATCCGTTCAACGAAACGGATGCCATTACTTTGACTGTACCCGGAAATCAGATTGATGAATCGGCTTGGGGAGTTTCCAATAACGCGGTTTATATTTGGTCCTGGTCTTTGGATGCAAATTATCAGAACAGTCAGGATTGCCCTACCAATGGAAGCTGGAGTAATTCCAACGAGTTAAATAAATTAAATTATAATTCGGCAACAGATACTTATTCTCTATCCTTCACTCCAACTACTTTTTACGGTAGAACGGGAATCGGGAGGTTTGGATTTTTGTTAAAAGATAAAGCAGGTGCTCATCAAACATCCGATACCTTTGTAAACGTCGGAATTTTAAATATAAACATGACAAACCCAGCTGCGAACAGCTTGACATCGGTTCCGGCAGGAAATTCTATCAATATTACGGCGACAACAAATGTAAACTCAACATTTCAGCTAAAAGCGAATGGAACGGCCGTCAATTCTACTTCCACACCCTCAACTTCTTATTCCTTCAATTATACGGTAACGGCGGACGCTAATATGGAACTGATCGCCACAGATACCAATTCAAATACAAAAAATGCAACCTTCATTTTACAGATTCCGAGAACGGTTATTTCCGAAGCAATTCCAAACTGGATGAGACAGGGAATAAACTATCATCCGACAGATAATACTAAAGTTGGGTTGGCTTTATATGCTCCGTCTAAAAATTTCGTTCATGTGATCGGAAGCTTCAACAATTGGGTGGTGAACGATTCTTATTTAATGAAAAGAGACACCGTAAACCCGGATTTATATTGGATTGAATTAAGTGGTTTAACGCCGCAGCAATTA
Organism: Chryseobacterium sp. IHB B 17019; assembly: GCF_001456155.1. Lineage (NCBI taxonomy): Bacteria > Pseudomonadati > Bacteroidota > Flavobacteriia > Flavobacteriales > Weeksellaceae > Chryseobacterium > Chryseobacterium sp. IHB B 17019. Next base: position 3,879,559 of record NZ_CP013293.1, read on the forward strand.
CATACATTCCAATACAGGACAAACGATCTCAAAAAAGTTGCAGACCCATATTCTCCACAGATTTTATCTTCCTATGATGATCAATGGATTTCTGCTTCTACTTACCCAAGCTTGCCTCCATTCCCGACTGGACAGGGCTTCGAGGTTTCTATGTTTAAAACAGGACAGACTCCTTACAATTGGCAGGTGACAAATTTCACAAGGCCGGCAAAAGAAAATCTTGTCGTTTATGAACTATTGTTGAGAGATTTCACCCAGGAAAAAAACTGGCAGTCATTAATTAACAAAATCAACTATTTAAAAGGATTAAATATCAACGCTATCGAGCTTCTTCCCATCATGGAATTTGAAGGAAATCTTTCGTGGGGATACAATACATCGTTTCATTATGCCTTAGACAAAGCGTATGGAACGCCTGAAAAATTCAAGGAGTTTGTTGATTTATGCCATCAGAACGGCATCGCTGTGATTTTGGATATTGCGTTTAATCATGCTACCGGACGTTCTCCATTGGCAAGACTCTGGAACGTAGATCCGGACGGAGACGGCTATGGAGATATTGCTGCGAATAATCCTTATTTTAATCAGGTTCCTAAACACTCATACAATGTTTTCAATGATTTCAACCATACAAGTGCTTCAACTAAATATTACGTTGAAAGATGTCTTCAGCAATGGTTGACAGAATATAAAATTGATGGTTTCCGATGGGATTTAACAAAAGGTTTCACGCAAAGCTGCTCCGAAAGTGACGAAACATGCACCAACGCTTATCAGCAGGACAGGGTAGATATTCTAAAATACTACGCTGACAGACAATGGGCCATTGACCCAAATTCTTACATGATTTTTGAGCATCTGGGAACAGATCAGGAAGAACAGCAATGGGCAAATTACAGGATTGCAGAAGGAAAAGGCGTAATGCTTTGGAACAAGCAAACCGAGCCTTACAACCAAAACACAATGGGCTACAAGGAAAACAGCAGCTACGACAGAATGAATCATACCCTTCACGGCTTCATGAATATGCACGCGGTTGGCTACGGAGAAAGTCATGATGAGGAAAGATTAATGTTTAAAAATCTTGCATACGGTGCAGTAAACGGAAGCTATGACGTTAAAAACTTGAATACGGCTTTAGATAGAATGAAAACTTTCGGAGCAACATTTTTCACGACTCCCGGCCCGAAAATGATCTGGCAGTTTGGAGAATTGGGATATGAATTCAGCATCAACAGATGTGCAGACGGATCAATCAACAGTGGTTGCAGAACTGACGAAAAACCGGTTGCTTTCACATTAGGTTATGATACAAACGCCAGCAGAAAAGCGGTTTATGATACCTGGGCGAAAATTATTAGTTTAAGAAATACTTATCCGGTTTTCAAATCCAAGACATACAGCGTAGAATCCAATAACCTGGCAAACGATCCGGATGGTTTGATAACAAGAATCTATGTATATGATAATACTATTGTGAATGGTGTGAAAAATGTTGTGGTTCTGGCAAATTACACTACATCATCTCAAAATGTTGTTCCTTATTTTCCTTATATCGGGCAATGGCAGAATTTAATGGATAATTCTGTGTCAAATATCACATCTACAACAGCTCCAATTACCCTTCTGCCAGGAGAATTCAGAATCTTCGGAAATTATGTGGGAAGTTTATCGACTATCGATGAAAATGCAGAAAACAAATTATCTCTGCAAATTGCTGATAATCCGGTAAAAAATGGATCAGCAAAATTAATTTATCACAAAGCTAAAAACGGAGAAATCACCATCTACGACTTGAGTGGTAAAAAAATGGATTCATTTAAGCTAAAAAATGAGAACGGAATCTATGATTTAAAAACAAATTATCCTGCCGGAACGTATTTGGTTCATCTGAAATCTGATAGCGGAATTGCCATTCAGAAGATGATTGTACAGTAAACCGGCTAAAGAATCCGATAAATAAAAATAAACCCTTCAGTTCGGAGGGTTTTTCTTATTTTTATAGTAGATTTTTAAAATTATGAATTTTATTCGATTCCCTTTCCTTGTTAAGCTTACACTTGTAGTCATTTCGATTATCGGGATCGGGTATCTTCTGGCGTTGGGTGAAAGTATTCTGGCTCCGTTCTTTCTGGCTTTTTTAATGGCAATGCTTTTTTTGCCGGTTGCCAGTTTTATGGAAAAGAAGTTAAGATTTACAAGATCATTATCTACCATCACTTCTGTTTTGATGATGTTGATGATTTTAACGGGGCTTGTGTACTTCTTCGGGTCACAATTGTCGGATTTCAGTAAAGATCTTCCGCATCTGAGAGTACAGTTTAACAACGTTTTTAATGATCTCCAAAATTGGGTTTCGGCCACTTTTCATGTGAAAATCGATGAGCAGTTGGATTATCTGGATCAGGGGTTGGATAAGCTTCTTTCTTCATCCGCTGTAATTTTGGGCTTTACTTTCGGAATATTTTCTACGGGGCTCGGTTTTATTGTTTTCTTTATTCTGTTTTTCATTTTCATTTTAAATTACAGAAGGGTTTTAAATAATTTTATTGTATCGGTTTTTAACGAAAAACATAAATCAAGCGTTCAGGAAGTTGTGAATGAAGTTCGTGTGATGACGAAAAAATATATCATCGGACTTTGTCTGCAGGTAGTTATTGTTTCAATCCTTACATCAATTGTATTGGCAATTTTAGGAGTAAAATATGCTATTCTTCTGGGGATTTTGACAGGTTTATTAAATGTAATTCCATATTTGGGAATATGTATCGGGCTTTTGATTTCCTGTTTCATTGCCTTTGCGACTACAACGCCATCCACTTGTATTTATGTAATTATCGGATACGTAGCTGTTCACATTGTTGACGGGAATATTATTTTACCGTTTGTGGTGGGTTCAAAAGTAAAAATTAATGCCCTGTTTTCATTCATAGGAATAATTATTGGGGAACATCTTTGGGGAATAGCGGGTATGTTTCTCTGTATTCCGGCGATCGCAATTCTTAAAATTATTTTTGAAAGAGTGGAAGGTCTGCAACCTTGGGGAAGATTACTTGGAGAAGAAGAAAAGCCTCATAAAAAGAAAAAGAAATACAAAATTTCAAAGAATATTACATTAGAGGAAATGGACTGATTATGAGTAATGGGCAATAATTGGCAGTTATTTGATAATGATTTTAAAATTTAGTTCACTTTTAATCAATGGATTGTATTTTTACTTAAATTTGATAAAAAATTATCAATTATGAAAATCGTAAAATTTATTCTGTCCCTTCTTTTTGGGTTAATGTTTATTAATGCCGGATTAAACAAATTCCTAAATTATATGCCGGCTCCCAAGCCTACCCCTGAACAAATGAAGCTTTTCGCTGCTTTCGGGGAAATCACCTGGTTAATGCCATTGGTAGGTATTGTAGAAATTATTGGTGGGCTTCTTTTTATTTTCCCTAAGACAAGAGCTTTGGGTGCTATCGTAATTTTACCGGTAATGGTAGGAATTGTAGTTCACGTTTTCACAATGGATAAATCTACAATGGGCATGACAATAGCAGGTGTTTTATTCTTAATCAATATTTGGATGCTTATTGACAATAAAGAAAAATATAAAGCTTTAGTGAGCTGATATATGTGAATGGCCAACAGTCAATTCGCTTTGCTTGTCAATTTTAAAATTCACTTGCGGAGCAAATTGACTGTTGATCATTCACTTTAAAATGACTATCAATTTTTTGTTATACAAAAGCACTGAAACCGGTAATCGATCTTCCGACAATCAGTGAATTGATTTCTTTCGTTCCTTCATACGAATAAATGGCTTCCGCATCGGCGACAAATCTTGCTACGTCATATTCAAGCAGAATTCCGTTTCCTCCCATCACTTCACGAGCCCTGGAAACAATATCTCTCGTTCTCATCGTACAGAAAACTTTGGCTAAAGAAGCATGTTCGTCCTTTAAAATTCCTTCGTCCTGCATTTCAGAAAGCCTGAAAACCATCGTCTGCATTGCTGTAAGATTCGACAACATTTCTACCAAATGCCCCTGAATCATTTGAAAAGAAGCAATTGGTTTCCCGAACTGTTCTCTTTTTCTTGTGTAATCCAATGCGCTTTCATAAGCTCCTCTTGCACAACCCGTTGCCATCCATGCGACTCCGGCTCTGGTCATTCTCAATACTTTTGCAGTATCTTTAAATGAATTGGCGTTCTGTAAACGGTTTTCTTCCGTTACCAGGCAATCTTTTAATGTAATTAATCCATTCTGAACGATTCTCAACGCCATTTTTCCTTTAATTTTCTCAACGGAATAGCCGGGATTATCTTTCTCAACAATAAAACCTTTTACTTCGCCATCACCCAAATCTCTTGCCCAAATAATTATTAAATCTGCAAAAGTTGCATTTCCGATCCATTTTTTCTGTCCGTTGAGAATCCAGCCATCAGGAGTTTTTTTGCAGGTTACCGTTAATCCTCCCGCTGCTCCCGAACCAACTTCAGGTTCTGTTAAACCAAAAGCTCCGATTTTCTCGAATTTCTGCATCTGTGGAAGCCATTTTTGTTTTTGCTCCTCCGAACCGCACATATATATAGAACCCATCGACAAGCCGGATTGTACTCCAAAAAATGTAGCAATTGAAGCATCAACCCGAGCCATCTCCATCGCTAGTACACCTTCCATTAAAAAAGGTAATCCGGGACAGCCATAACCTTGATACGTTACCCCGCAAATATCGAGTTTCTGAAATTTTGGAATTAATTCATGTGGAAATTCGTCTCTGAGCCAATAATGATTCACCAAAGGCTTCACTTCTTTTTCCATGAACGCTCTTACTTTAAGCTGAATTTCTCGCTGCTCGGGACTTAATGTGTGATAAATATCGTAGAAATCTCCGTCTATCGGCGGAAGCTCCTTCTTCTTTTTATTCGGATCGAGCATTTTCATCATTCCGCTAAGCTGTTTGTCATCCAGCTTGGAAAAGTTTTCCATCAATTTCGGGAGGTTTACTTTTTGAGAAATTTCACTTAGCTGATCAAAATCAATTGATCTGAACAATTCTATTGCGTTTCTGATTTTGGAAAAAGTATTTGACATAGTAGTGTTTTGTGTGTTTGACTTGTAAAAGGTAAGCAAAAATTAATCCGAAAACAAGCCTGTTTAATTGATTTTATTTTACAAAACGCTGATTTTAAAATATTTAAAATATAATTTTTTCTTTACAAATTTTTTACCCGTGATTTTCAAACATTACAAAAAATTCAGACTGAACTTTGGAATAAACAAACATTAAAAATAAATAGTTATGAAAACAACTTACATCAGATTATCAATCGCAACAGCGCTTCTATTGGGAATTTATTCATGTAAAAAAGGGGAGGCAACAGCAGATTATGAAATATCCGCGGCGGCAGATTCTTCGGCAGTCATTATTTCAGACAGTGTCTCTTCGGCTGCTACAATGAAGGTGAAGGACAAACAGTTTATCAAAACAGCAGATGTCAATATGGAAGTAAAAGATGTTTACGAGGCTACAATTTCCATCGAAAAATCAGTTCAGGAATTGGGTGGATTTGTGACGCACAGCAACTTACGAAGTAATGTAATTTCAGAAGAGACCTACAATACTTCAAATGAAAACGCAATGCTGGTGAAAAAATATCAGACTGAAAATACAATGCAGGTAAGGGTTCCGACTGAAAAACTAGGAGCACTTTTAACCTTAATTAATGATAAAAAATTATTCCTGAATTCAAGGTCTATCAATGCAGAAGACGTGACTTCAAGCATCAAATATGCCGAATTGGAAGGTAAAAGAATTAAGAAAACAAGTGAAAATATTTCTCAGTTAAAAGCGAATAAGGATAAAGTAGAACTAGACAACGGAAATATGTCGGAAGAAAATCAACAACAATTGGCTAATATGGATGTTACAGACAACCTGAAATACAGCACAATTGATATTTACATCAAAGAACCTAATCTTCGTATGGCAGAAATTGCGATCACTAATACGCAAAATATCGACAATAAATATAAATTCAATTTCATTTACGATGCAAAAAATGCTTTTGTAGAAGGGTTTTATTTAATTCAGAAAATTGTTGTGGGATTAATTATGATCTGGCCAATTCTACTGATCGGAGCCGTGATTGTTTATTTCCTGAGAAAAAGAAAACCAGTGAAAAAAACAGAACAGAATATCCCACAAATATAAGCTATCCTAACCTTTTGGTTATCTATATATTTTAACCGCAAAAGAAGCAAAAGCTTAACCCATTAATATTTTAAGTTTATCAAAAAAAACGTAAAGAAGAGCACATAAACTTTAAAATTTTTGATTTTTTATTTTTGGAAAACTTTTGTTTCTGCTAATTAAAAAATATGCAAATAGCTTTTGATTCTTTTTGCGGTTAAATAAACTAATTTTAGATTTTACAAGAAACCTCCAGATTTTCCGGAGGTTTTATGCTTAAAATTTTCTTTTCAGAATTTCGGGTTTTGTCTTATATAAATGAAGAATCAGCTCACCAAAAAGTGTATTTGCCCAGGAAAACCAGGATCTTGTAAAATCTTTCGGATTATCGACGTCAAAAGATTCATGGATAAAGCCTGTTCCGGCGTGAGTGGCTTTTAACATCTTTAGGCAAGAAATTATTTCTTCCTCATCATCCGTTGTCAAAGCCTGCATAATCAAACCAAGAGGCCAGATTTTATGCTCACCGATATGCGGACCGCCAATTCCTTTTGCAAATTTTCCCGAACTGAACCATGGATTGGCATGACTTAAAGAAAATCTCCTTGTATTTTCATACACTTCATCCTCTTTTGAAGCATAGCCCAAATAAGGAATCGACAGTAAATTAGGGACATTGGCATCGTCCATAAATAAAGCATTTCCGAAACCATCAATTTCCAAAGCATAAATTTTTCCGGCTTCAGGGTGATTTAAAATCGCATACTTTTGAATGGCTTCATCCACTTCTTTTGCTAAATCTTTAAATTGAATTGAAGAAGTTTCATCCTTTAAAATCATCGAAAAAATCTCAGCAATTTGCCTTAAAGACACCGCCGCAAACATATTGGAAGAAATTAAAAAAGGATAAAAAGTAGCATCATCGGAAGGCCGGAACATCGAGTGAATGAGTCCGATTTTCTTCGTGGGGTTTCCAAAACCTCCTTCAAATTGTGTATCCAAAGCATTTCCGTTTGATCTTTGAAACCAATATGGCCCTTTAGAATTTTTTCTTTGCTGCTCTTTAAAAGTCTGCAAAATCAAAAGCATCGATTTTTTCCATTCTGCATCAAAAACAGAAGAATCTCCGGTCGTTTTCCAGTAATGATAAGACAAACGCATGACATAACACAGAGAATCAACTTCCCATTTCCGCTCGTGAACTCCCGGTTTCATTTGTGTTGAATCATTTTTCCATTCACTTATTTTACTCGAATCATCAAAAAAAGCATTCGCGTAAGGATCAAGAAGAACACATTCAACCTGTTTATTGATCACACCTTTCAACAAATCCTTTAACTTTTTATCTTCATTTGCAAGACTCAGATAAGGGAAAACCTGCGCCGAAGAATCTCGAAGCCACATCGCATCAATATCTCCCGTGATTACATACGTATAAAATTTATTGTTTTTCTGATAAAATTTTACTGTTGTATCCAATGTATTAGGAAAACAGTTTTCAAACATCCAGGCCAGTTCTTCATCAGCAATAGATTTTTTGACAGTTTTGATCGTATTTTCAACTGCCTGGGAAGTGAATTTCCTTTGATTGATATTCGGTCTCTTCGAAATGTAATCAATTGTATATAAAAATTTTGCAGAGGTTGGCAAAGCAAAAAAACCAAGCCCTAATCCTGATTTTTTAATGAAACTTCTTCTGTTAATCATGATCTTTAATGAAAATATTTAATTTAAAAGTAATGATTTAAAAGGTAACAGGCTACAATTACCAGTTGATTTTTAATCATCAATTAACATCATTGCAGTAAAATTCCGTAAATTTGCAGATCAATAATATGGCATGAGGATTTGGTACACCAAGATCCTAAATCCTACGCTCTAAAACCTTAATTTCTAAACATATGCTATCAAAAATAAATCCTACCCAAACCAACAGCTGGAAAGCTCTTGATGAGCATTTTGCAAACAATGATTTTGATTTAAGAACTCTTTTTCAATATAATCCGAACCGTTTCAATGAATTTTCATTAAAAAGAGACAACTTCCTTTTTGACTATTCTAAAAATTTAATTGACGATAGAACGAAAGAGCTTTTATTAAGTCTTGCAGAAGAATGCCAGTTAAGAGACGCTATTTCTAAAATGTTTTCCGGAGATAAAATCAATGAAACAGAAGGAAGAGCGGTTTTGCATACCGCTTTGAGGGATTTTTCTGATAAAGAAATTTTAGTTGATGGCGAAAATATCAAGCCTCAGATTAAAAGAGTTCTTGATCATATGAAATCTTTCTCGGAAAGCATTATTTCGGGAGAGCACAAAGGTTTCAGCGGAAAAGAAATCACTGATGTTGTGAATATCGGAATCGGGGGTTCAGATTTGGGGCCCGTGATGGTAGTTTCGGCTTTGAAACATTTTAAGACAAGGTTAGATGTTCATTTCGTTTCCAACGTGGACGGAAATCATATCGCAGAAGTTGTAAAGAACTTAAACCCTGAAACAACATTATTCATCATTGCTTCTAAAACATTTACAACCCAGGAAACAATGACCAATGCCAATTCAGCAAAAGACTGGTTCCTGAAAGCTGGAAAACAGGAAGATGTCGCCAAACACTTTGTGGCTTTATCGACTAATGTTCAGGCAGTTAAAGACTTTGGAATCGCAGAGGAAAACATCTTCGAATTCTGGGATTGGGTTGGCGGAAGATATTCACTTTGGAGTGCGATTGGTCTTAGCATCGTTCTTTCAGTCGGATATGAAAATTTTGAGCAATTATTAAAAGGGGCTTTTGATACAGATCAACATTTCCAAACAGCTGATTTTGCTGACAATATTCCTGTTTTAATGGGATTATTGGGAATTTGGTATCGTAATTTCTTTGCAGCGACAAGCTATGCAATTTTACCTTACTCTCAATATTTAGACAGATTTGCAGCATATCTTCAACAAGGCGACATGGAAAGTAACGGAAAATGTGTTGACAGAAATGGTGAATTCGTAGAATATGAAACAGGGCCCATCATTTGGGGCGAGCCGGGAACAAACGGGCAACATGCTTTCTATCAATTGATTCACCAGGGAACAGAATTGATTCCTGCTGATTTTATTGCGTATGCAAAAAGCCCAAACAAAGTTTCTGATCATCAGGATAAATTGCTGGCTAACTTTTTCGCTCAGACTGAGGCACTTGCCTTCGGAAAAACAGAAGAGGAAGTTGAGGAAGAATTAAAGAATTCCGGGAAATCTGATGAAGAAATTGATTTCTTATTAAATTATAAAGTCTTCCATGGAAATACGCCAACAAATTCATTTATATTCAATGAATTAACTCCATTTTCATTGGGGCAGTTAATTGCAATGTATGAACATAAAATATTTGTTCAGGGAGTGATCTGGAATATTTTCAGCTTCGATCAATTCGGTGTAGAATTAGGAAAAGTTTTAGCAAACAAAATTCTACCGGAACTTGAAAATAATGAGACCATTAACTCTCACGACAGCTCGACGAATGGGTTGATTAATTATTATAAAGGAAATAAATAACTGTTCAGGATTTTCATTAATTTTGATTAAAAATAAAGATATGACACAGATTATCATTAACCTACACAATAAGGAAGAAGAGACCTTTGTGGAAACTTTTTTGAAAAAAATGAAAATCAGCTTTGAAAAAAATGAAGATGATTTTGAATTGACTGACGAGATGGTGAAATCTATAGAAGCAGCTTTAAAACAAGATAAATCTAAGGCAGTAGATGGTAAGGAATCCTTGAAGAGAATGAGATCCAAATATGGACTTTAATTTTAAGTTTTTACCGCTTGCTGAAGAAAATATCGAAGAAGCGACAGATTATTATGCTAGTATTTCATTAAAAGTTCTCAAGAATTTTAATAACCAATTCGACGCTTCTATTAACAAAATTATAAATAATCCTTATTTTCAGAAAAGGTTTAAACAGGTAAGAGCTCTTCCGGTAAAGAAATTTCCTTACATCATATTTTATGAAGTTGATGATAAAGAAAAAATAATTTACATACTTTCCGTTTTCTGCACTCATCAGAATCCGGAAAAATATCCTTAAAATCTAATAATAAAAAGTAATAAAATAAAAATGGCAGAAATTCTTGACGGATTAAAAGTATCCAAAGAAATAAAAGCAGAAATCAAGGTTGAAGTTGATAAAATCCTTGAAAGCAAAAGAAGAGCGCCGCATTTGGTGGCCATTCTTGTTGGAAACAACGGAGCGAGCAAGGCTTATGTAAATGCTAAAGTAAAAGACTGTGAAGAAGTAGGATTTCAATCCAGCTTAATCAAATTCCCAAGCACGGTTTCTGAATCTGAATTATTGGAAAAAATCGATGAATTAAATAAATCAAAAGCAGTTGACGGATTCATCGTTCAGTTACCTTTACCAGATCAGGTTGACCAGGAGAAAATCATTAATGCCATCGATCCAAGAAAAGATGTTGACGGTTTTCACCCTGAAAACTTCGGGAAAATGGCGTTGGAAATGGATACTTTCTTGCCTGCAACTCCATTCGGGATTTTAACATTATTAGAAAGATATAATATTGAAACGAAAGGTAAAGATTGTGTAATTATCGGAAGAAGTAAAATCGTGGGAAGACCAATGAGTATTTTGATGGGAAGAAAAGATTTCCCTGGAAACTCAACGGTTACATTGACGCACTCTTACACCAAAGACATCGAAGAATATACTAAAAAAGCAGACATCGTAATCACAGCTTTAGGTGATCCTCATTTTTTAAAAGGAGACATGATCAAAGAAGGAGCCGTGATTGTTGACGTAGGAATTACAAGAGTAGACGACGACTCTCCAAAAGGATATTACCTTGCCGGTGACGTGGATTTTGACAGCTGTGCTGCAAAAGCAAGCTGGATTACGCCGGTTCCGGGAGGAGTTGGGCCTATGACAAGAGCGATGTTGATGAAAAATACCATCATTGCTTACAAAACTTCGGTCTATAACGACTAATTTAAAATGAAAATAGAAGAAGATATTTTATTAAAAGAAGGTAAAATGCTCCCGGTGATGGAGCATTTTTACACTCTTCAGGGGGAAGGAGCGCATACCGGAAAAGCAGCCTATTTCATCAGATTGGGCGGTTGCGACGTTGGGTGCCACTGGTGTGATGTAAAGGAAAGCTGGGATCCAAATTTACATCCGCTAATGAATGCAGAAGAAATTGCAAAAACTGCGGCAAGTCACTGTAAAACAATTGTTTTAACAGGCGGTGAGCCATTAATGTGGAATTTAGATATTTTAACATCCAAATTAAAAGAATTGGGATGCACGGTTCATATTGAGACTTCCGGAGCGTATCCGATGAGCGGACACATCGACTGGATCACCCTTTCACCAAAGAAAACAGGACTTCCAAAAGAAGAAATCTATCAGAAAGCTCATGAGCTTAAAATGATTGTTTTTAATAATAATGATTTTAAATTTGCTCAGGAACAGGCCGCAAAAGTTTCGGAAAACTGTACCTTATATCTGCAGAGCGAATGGAGTAAGCGGGACGAAATGTACCCGAAAATTACTGATTTCATTTTACAGCATCCGGAATGGCGGGCATCAGTTCAGACCCATAAATATCTGAATATCCCATAAAAATATGTAAATTAGCCTTTCGTATCCGTAATACAGCTAGATGCAGAGAATTCGATACTCTAGATACCTGAAATCGATTATCATTTTGCTTGACCTTCTGGTTATTGCATCTATTTTCATATTCTTTTTTGTAAGCAGAAACCAGGATTTGAAATACAATCAGGAAACATGGTACCAGAATGCATTTTCTTTAGTGTTGTTATTTTTGTTCTGGATGCTCCTCAGTGGCAGGACAAGAATCTACAATATTCCCAGAAACCTCACTTATACCTTGTTTCTGGAGCGCCTTCTCCTTCATTTTCTGATATTTATTCTGGGGGTTTTACTGATTGGGAAAGTGAGTTATAACGTATTTTTCAATTCGGATATTTACTGGCTTTCGTTTTATCTGTTTTTCTTTATTTTTCTGGCAAAATCCTTTATTTATTTCGGAATTAAATATATCCGTAGTTTAGGGATCAATCACAGGAATATTATGTTCCTGGACGAAAACAGCTCAACGGAGGTTTTAAAAAATATTTTAAAGGAAAGAAAAGATTACGGGTACAAAATTTTCGAATACAGTAATCCTGAAATAAAGCCTAACGAGTTAATAGAATTCTGGAAAGCAAACGGTATTCATACTTTGTTTGTCCCGATAGAAAATTCTTACGATGAAGATACCGAAAAAGAAATTTTCAGATTAGCAGAAGCTAATAAGGTTCATATTTCATTGATTCCGAGTATCACACAAAGTGATTTTTTCCTGTATGATATGGGATATATTCAGACGCAACCTGTTCTGAATCAGGCAAAATACCCGTTGGATTATTACTCCAATTTTTTATTAAAAAGAACATTTGATGTTGTTTTTTCAGTCTTTGTTTTGGTTTGCATTTGTTCGTGGCTGTTTCCGATTATTGCAATTTTAATTAAATCAACATCAAAAGGGCCTGTTTTTTTCATACAGAAAAGATATGGTTTTCATGAGGAGGTTTTTGATTGTATTAAATTCAGAACAATGATCGTAAATGATGAATCTTCAACAAGAACTACGAGTGAAAATGATTCCCGAATTACCAGATTCGGAAAATTTTTAAGAAAAACCAGCTTAGACGAAATGCCACAGTTTTTGAATGTTTTGAAAGGAGAAATGTCAATTGTGGGCCCAAGACCACACATGTTGGCTGTTGATAATTATTATAAGCCAAAGATCGGGCGATACAGTCTTAGAAGCATGGTGAACCCGGGAATTACTGGTCTTGCACAGGTAAACGGACTTCGTGGCGATGCAGGAGATGTGGAAGTGGAAATGAATAAAAGAGTTTTGGCAGACGCTTTCTACGTGAGAAACTGGAGTTTTGTGCTGGATCTGGTTATTATTTTAAAAACAATTTTTCTGGTTGTAGGCGGAGATAAAAATGCGAAATAAAGGGAAGACTAAATTCAGGTTAAACTAAACCTCAACCTTAGCCTCAACCTTAGAATTAATAAAAAAAGTCTAATTTAGCAGCATGTTAAAAAAGTTTTTTACAGCGATAGGAGAATATATAATCCTTGTTGGTAAATCCATCCAGAAACCTCAGAAAATGAGAGTGTTCTGGAAACTATTCATGAGAGAGATCAATGATTTGGGTGTCAACTCATTTGGGTTGGTTATCTTTACATCCATATTCGTGGGGGCGGTAGTAGCCATTCAGATGTTTAATAACTTTGACACTTCGGATTTCCCCATTCCGCCGTCATTTGTAGGATATGCTACAAAAGCGGTTTTGGTTCTGGAGTTTTCACCTACCATTATCAGCCTTATTCTTGCCGGAAAAGTTGGTTCATATATTGCTTCGAGTATTGGAACAATGAGGGTTTCGGAGCAGATTGATGCATTGGATATTATGGGAGTAAATTCACCAAACTTTTTGATTTTACCAAAAATAATCGCCTGTATGATCTTTAATCCGCTACTGATTGCCATTAGTATCGTATTCGGTATTGGCGGAGGGTATTTGGCCGGGGTTTTAACGGGTAACTGGACCACCAACGACTATATTACAGGAATTCAGATGTATATGCCTAATCTTTTTGTTTATTACGCCTTTACCAAGACCATTGTTTTTGCATTTATTATTGCTACGGTGCCGTCTTATTTCGGATATAATGTAAAAGGAGGGTCACTGGAAGTAGGTAGGGCAAGTACACAGGCTGTGGTTTGGACAATGGTGTTCATTATCCTTTCGGAATTACTTTTAACCCAATTAATATTAAGCTAATGATTGAGGTAAAAAATTTAAAGAAAAGTTTTGATGAGGTTGAAGTACTTAAAGGAATTTCAACAACTTTTGAAAAAGGAAAAGTAAACCTGATTATCGGGCAAAGTGGCTCGGGGAAAACTGTTTTCCTAAAAAGTTTATTGAATGTTTATCAACCTTCTTCGGGAGAGATTCTTTTTGATGGAAGAGACATTAATGTAATGAATAGAGAGGAGAAACAGCACCTTCGTTCGGAAATCGGGACCCTGTTTCAGGGAAGTGCTTTGTTTGATTCTTTAACGGTGGAGGAAAACATTATGTTTCCTTTGGATATGTTTACCAATCTTACATTCAGGGAGAAAAAAAGAAGGGTTTTTGAGGTAATCGGAAGAGTACATTTGGATAAAGCAAACAGAAAATTTCCTTCTGAAATTTCCGGAGGTATGCAAAAGCGTGTGGCCATTGCAAGAGCCATCGTAAATCACCCGAAATATCTTTTCTGTGATGAGCCTAACTCAGGTTTGGATCCTTATACTTCTAACGTAATCGATGATCTTTTGCTGGAAATCACAAAAGAATATAATACTACCACAATCATAAATACGCACGATATGAACTCTGTAATGACGATTGGCGAGAAAATTGTTTACTTAAGATTAGGAATTAAAGAATGGGAAGGTAATAAGGACATTCTCATTACAGCGGGCAATAAAAATCTGATTGATTTCGTTTATTCGTCAGAGCTTTTTAAAGAATTGAGAGAATATTTACTTGAAAATAATAAAACTATTGATAATACAATCACAAAAATAGAAGACAATGAAAAAGGTTCTTAGTATAGCATTAATAGGGTTTTCCATGCTTGCATCAGCTCAGATTTCTTTAGCTGCTAAAGCAAACTTAATATTCCCGACAGGTTCACCGTCATGGAAAAATATTAAAGGAACAGTAAACCAGGCCATTGAAGGTGAAGGAAAAAACAATGTAGGCTTCAATATCGGGCTTTCATTGAAGGCGAATCTTCCGGCGGCATTTTTTGTAATGCCGGAATTATATTACACCAACTTTAAAAACGAATTCACTGCAGAAAACACGACTTTTGACATCAAAAGCAGCCGTATTGATTTACCAGTGCTTGTTGGACATAAGGTTTTAGGAGATATGTTGGGTGTTTTCGTAGGTCCGGTTGCGAGTTATAATTTAAGCAAAGAAGATACCTTCAACGATTTTCAGGAGAATGCGAGAGAAAATTTTACTGTAGGTTATCAGTTCGGAGCTCAGCTTGAAATCAAGAAATTTCTTGTGAATGCAAGATATGAAGGTGCTTTCAGCAAAGATTCCAGAAACTTTATCAACAGAGTTTCGGGTGAAGAAATCAGATACGACAACAGACCAAATTTATTTATGGTAGGTGTTGGATACAAGTTTTAAATTAAAGAAAATAACAACTATAAAAAATCCTCAAATCTTAGATTTGAGGATTTTGATTTTGCTGATTCCGAAGTTCGGCTTCACGTTTTGCGATTTCCGCTGCCTGCTTTTCCAGCTCTTCTTTATCTTTTTGTAATTGTTTATATTCCTTTCTTTTCTGCTCTTGCTTTATGGCGCTTCCTTTACTGACATATCCTACAAGTCCACCAATGATCAACCCAATTCCGATACCTCCCATTATTCCCATAATATGAGGCATTCTGATTTGCTCAACGGTAAAATCTGTCGTCAGATAAAAAAGTAAAGCTGAAACAGCCAAAAGTACAAGTCCTGTAAGTGATAAACTCTTCATAATATTGTGTTTAGCGATTAAAAAATTAGAAAGCCTTACCAAATTTAAAAAAATTCAATAAGGCTTTACTCAAGATTAAAAATTCTTTATTAATTATATTTTTCCTCCCGCAGCCTTATAATATTCAAGAGCTTTAGGCAGATCTTTATTAATATCTGATATTCTTGTTTCAGGATTCGGGTGGGTGGATAAGAATTCCGGTTGTCTTCCTCCTTTAGATGAGGCTTCCATTCGGCTCCAGAAAGGGACTGCCTCTCTTGGGTCGTAACCTGCCATCCCCATTAAATATAATCCCATTTTATCTGCTTCAGACTCCTGATTTCTGCCGTATTTCAATAAGGCAACCTGAGATCCGATAGGATAGACTTTCTGGAAAACATTTGCCCATTGCGCATTAGAAATTGTTCCTCCCAAAATAGCACCTCCATATTGAGCCACCATTGCCTGAGAAATTCTTTCATTTCCGTGTCCTGCCAAAGCATGAGAAACTTCGTGCCCCATTACTACAGCAAGTCCGTTATCATTTTTGGTAACCGGTAAAATTCCTGTATATACAGCAACTTTTCCTCCGGGCATACACCATGCATTCAGTTCGTTGCTCTGTATAAGATTAAACTCCCAGCTATAATTCGCAAGATCCGCAGAACGTCCAATAGACTGATAATATCTTTCTGCTGCAGATTTTATTCTCGATCCTACATTCACCACCCTTTTTGCATCTGCTGTTCCTGTGATTACTTTTGATTTTGTCAATGTCGATCTGTATTCCTGAGAAGACATCGTCAGAATTTCTGAATTATTTGCTAGCTGCAAAGAAGATCTACCCGTGATAGGGTTCGTGGTGCAGGCAGCAACTGAAAGGGCAACTGCTCCTATTCCTAATAAATGTTTTATTTTCATAGTTCGAGTGTATTAGTTCAACCTTTACAATTTTTGTTCCAAAATAGTTTCTAAGCAATATATTTGCATACATTTTGCTATTTAAATTTAACAATTATTTTATTATCATGAAAAAGTATATTTCAATCATATTTGTTTTTGGGTTTTTATTCCTCTTTCAAAACTGTTCTTCGCAGAGTGGAATGGATTCTCAAACAGTGTCGATGCTCGTGAATTCCCAGGATTTTTCGTTTCGTGCGGAAAGAGCAACTCCTACGAATTATGACGTCATCAATGTAATGAATTCTATGCCGAACTCTACATCCACAAGAATTCTGGATCTTACCGGAAGTAACTACAGTGTTGATTTGAGAAAGGATAAGCTGGAAGTAGTTTTACCTTATTTTGGAAGGGTTTTCAATGCAACTTATGGAAATACAGATAAAAACAGCTACAGATTTACATCAAAAGATTTTACAGTAAACAAATCTCAAAATAAAAAAGGAAACTGGATTGTAAGTATTAAACCGAACGATGTAAGTAACGCAGATGAAATTATCATTGAAGTATTTAAAAACGGGAAAGCTTTCACATCAATCAGAAGTAACGACAGGCAACCAATTTCTTACGACGGATATATTACTAAAAATGAAGAGGTAAAACCTCAACCTTAATCTTTAGATAAAAATTTTTCCACAAATAATTTTGCTTCGGTACTTGGATTGGAAACCATGGTCGAAGCATTTTTTTTATGTTGAATATAAGCTTCTTCCGCAGCGTTATTTTTCTTCATCATTGATAGAATATATTCCTGAACCCAATATTCAAAGCGTTTTTCTGCCTGTTGAGTCCGAACTTCTTCAAATCGGTTGGTTTTCTTTTTAAGACTAATAAACTCATTAATTTTCTCGAAAACATCACTCAATCCTTCATTATGCAAGGCAGAACCGAGCAAAACAGGAACTCTCCAGTCTTTTTCTTTAGATGGAATAAAATCCAACGCACGTTTTAATTCTAGCCTTGTATTTTTTGCTTTCTGAAGATTTTCTTTTTCCACTTTATTGATGAAAATCACGTCCACCATTTCCATGATTCCGCGCTTGATTCCCTGAAGCTCATCACCGCCGCCAATTATTTTTAAAAATAAAAAGACATCAGTAATATCAGCAACCAGAACTTCAGACTGACCCACACCAACTGTTTCAATTAAAATAAAATCATAGCCTGCTGCTTCACAGATCATCATCGTTTCAAAAGTTGTATTGGCAACACCTCCCAAAAATCCGGAACTTGGGGAGGGGCGGATGAAGGCATTTTCTTCTTTGGCGAGTTCTTCCATTCTGGTTTTATCACCCAAAATACTTCCTTTATTAATAGCAGAACTCGGGTCAATGGCTAGGACAGCCACTTTTTTACCATTAGAAATCGCCAGTCTTCCGAAATTTTCTATGAAAGTTGATTTTCCGGCCCCCGGAACTCCCGTAACACCTACTCGGATTGAGTTTCCTGTGAACGGCATGATCTGTTTCAACAGTTCTTCCGCCTGTTGTCTGTGCTCGGATTTTTTACTTTCAACCAATGTAATAGCTTTTGCGATCAGGCGTTTGTTTCCCGATCTTATTCCTTCTATTAGCTCTTCTGTAGAAAATTTCATTAATTCAAAAATAGACAAATAAAAGTCAACGGTCAATAGTGAATTTGCTTTGCTTGTGAATTTTTTTAAGAATTTAATTTCTTTTTTTTAAATTCACAAAATTCTCAATTGACAAGTGAAATGAAATTTATCATTCGCACTTTTTAATTTGTATTTCTTCTAAATTATGCACTGTCTCATCAATAAGAAAGGGAATTTCCTACATTTGTTTTAAATCAAATAATTAAACAATGAAAAAAATAATAGCTGTAGCATCTTTCACTGCTGTTTTGTTGGTGTCGTGTACTCCAAAAGCTTCAACAGCGACAGCTCCGGTAGCTGCAACGTCTACAGCAGAACAGATAGCCCAAGGAAAAACAATCTTTGAAAACTCATGCGGAAAATGTCACAAACTTCCTGATCCAACGTCTCACAATTCAGTACAGTGGGTGGGAATTATGAATTCTATGGCTCCAAAAGCAAAGCTTACGGATGAACAACATCAATGGGTTTACGATTATATCGTATCTGTGAAAAAATAATCACCTCAAAAAAAATATTATTATGAAAAAAATGATTTTTGGTATAATTGGTATTTCCGCATTTTTGGTGTCGTGTGGACCCAAAAGTACTGCCGTAACAGGACCTAAGTACACTTCCTCGGAACAACTGGCACAGGGAAAAACCATTTTTGAAAATTCATGCAACAAGTGTCACGGACTGCCAAATCCCGAAAGGCACGACGATCAGGGATGGATAAAAACATTGAGCAGAATGGCTCCAAGAGCTAAACTGAATGATGATCAACATCAAATGGTTTATGATTATCTGATTTCTGTAAATAAAAAATAGGCTTCTTTTGAAGTCTATTTTTGTTTTGTGTTTCATTTTAACGCAAAAATTGACAAGTGAACGTATTGAGTATTCACTTCACTATTAATGATTTATTTCAGCTCAATTCCTAAGCCTGGTTTTTGGGATAATATTATTTTGCCGTTTTCTGCAAAATTTCCGGTGGCATAATCGTTGGAAATAAGATTTGCCCCATCTAAATCTGCATAATCAACAAGTCCTGTCAAAACACATCCCGCAGAAATGCCAACGGTAGATTCTGTCATGCAGCCGATCATGATTTTGTAGTTTAATTCACGGGCTTTTTTAATCATTTCCAGAGCGGGTGTTAATCCGCCACATTTCATTAATTTGATATTAATGCTTTTATAATATGGAACTAATTCATCCAAAGAATCAATATTCTGGCAATCTTCATCTGCCATCCAATTGGCAAAACTTTCTTTCTTTAAAACGTGATAATTGTCGATGGGTCTCGGCTGTTCGAGATATGAAAACTTTTGAACCTCAGTATTTTCCTGAAGCCAGATACAGTCTTCATCGGTGAAGCTTGCGTTGGAATCTAATGCGATATTTCTATTTAACTTCAACAGTCTTTCAATATCATTTTTATTTAAACTTTTACATTTTACCTTGAACTTATTCCACCCGCTTTTCTCAATTTTTTTAATTTGATCTTCAACACTGGCAACGGAAATCGTGATGGAACTTTCAACTGAATTTTCAGAAGGAATTTGATTTAGCTCAATAAAGCTTTTATTTTCCAGCTTACCGAACAAATCCCAGTAGGCACAATCCAATGCTGAAAGTAAAAAGGGATGCAAATTTAGATTCAATAAAAATTTAAAAAAATCTTTCGGATGAATAATTTTCTGAGCTTCAATTTTAGGTTTAATTTCTTTTAATTTTAAGACAAAACTTTGAAAATCAATTTGATAATAATCGATCGCGACGCATTCTCCAAACCCGTTACAATTTTGGTGAGATAATTCTATCAATAATGCATCTCTTTTGTTGTAATTTCCGTAAGCAATTGAAAATGTTTCTTTTAAATGTAATTGTTTAAGCTCAAACCGTAATTCCATTATTAAATTTACAAAAAAAGGAGACTTATTTCGTCTCCTTCTTCTTTTTAGTTTGCTTTTTCTTCGGCATTTTTTCTTTTAAGAATTTTTTACGGTCTTTTATCATCTCGAAACTGCATGATGTAAAACAGTATTTTTCAGCTTCGTCTAAAAATTTCAAAGCATTAGATAAACTTCCTCTCTTCTCAGAAAGTAAAGATCTGTATAACCATAAGGTTGATTTGTCAATCCCTTTGATTTTTAATGAATAAGCAATCAGTTTTTCTGCTTCCTGGAAATCTTCGTTATCCAAAAGGCATTTGATGTAATATTGCGGAACGTTTAAATTCGTAACATCACATTGCATGGCTTCTTCAAAATAAAGCTTTGCTTTTTCGTAGTCGGTCAGCATCTCGCTGTAGATTCTTCCCATCAAACACAGGCTGTCGGCATCTTCAGGATCGTAAGACAGCGCATAATTCAATGCTTCCAGGCAATCCGGCAAGCTGTAAGGGTAATTATCTAAAGCCTCGAAGTAGTATTTACTTTTAGTTAAGGTCATTTTTGTAGTTTTTTAATTCATTTTTCAGTTGATTTCTTTGTTTTTTGAAAGATTTTTCCTGATAATTCTTTTTAAAATCTGTTCCGGAAAATGTTCGGATCGGATTTCCTCTCTGCACCTGCAAATGGTTGTTCCAGGTTTCCTGCATCCTCTTTTCCAATTGTTGAATATAAATTCCTGTCACTTTTTCTTTTAGTCTTGTGATCGACAATTTTTTATTCTCCAATTGTGACCGGGAATCCTGCACAAAAACACTTTGTCCCGTAGGTAAGTGTGTTGCGCGAACAGCGGTGTTCACTTTATTCACGTTTTGTCCGCCACTTCCCTGGCTTCTTGTAGTTTGAAACTGAATGTCTTTTTCATTAAAATCAATCTTCTCTAATCCTTCCAGTTCAAAAATCCCTATGAACCAATTGCTTCTTTTGTGCAATTTCCGGAATGTGCTTTTTCCTGTCCAACAAATACTTCCCAACCATGTTTTTAAAAATTCATTTAAATTTTTTCCTTTTAAAAGGATGGTTACAGATTTCAATGTCAGATTTTCATCACCATTTTCTCGGTGTATGATTTCGTAATCTATATTATCGTTTTTTGTTTCATCAAGGAAAACCTTCAGAACTTTGGCAACCACCCATTGACATTCTAAAGGTCCTCTTCCTGAGGTTATTTGTATTAATTTGTCCATTGTTATTTTGGCATTTCACTTAATCTCGGATGACCAACGGGATCAATTCCTCTTTCTAATAAATCTTTTGCAGCCATCACTGCCCAACATTTATCACTAGAATGGATATTTCTGTAAAATGAAAGTAAAACATCCGGTTTCACAACTGTAAATCCGTTGGCTTCGACGGTTTCCAAATCGTTTCTTTCAAAAAAGTCTATTGTTATTCTGTGAAACTTTTTATTTTCCAGTTCGACTGTTTTCTCGTACCTGCGGAAATTTTCTTCACTTGGTAAATGATCGTAGCGGGTCCATACTTTCTGAAAACCCTCCTGCTGAAGAGTCATAACGACTTCAGCAACATTTTCTTTAGACACAAAAATATCAATATCCTTATGGTCGTGAGCGTGCTTGTATTCCGTATGCCCTGTTTCAGACAAAAAATGCCACGCCCAACCTCCTGATAAAATGACTTTATTTTTTAATTTTTCTAAAATTTCCAGTCCGTGTTGAATTCTAAATTCCGGCCAGACTTCACCGTATCTTTTTATGTTATGTGATGCTCCCATTTTGTTATTTTTTTGTTGATTATTGAAGGTTAATAATTGTCAGTTAAATCCATTAACCAACAACTATAAACCAACAACTATTTTACTTATCCATCCTCACAATTCTTGGCTGAAAAGTTCCTAGAATATCTACCAATTCGCTTTGTGCATTCATGACTTCGTTGATGTCTTTGTATGCCATTGGTGCTTCTTCGGTGTTTCCACCCATCAAAGTGACATTCTTTAATTTTAATTCTTTTTTGATGTCATTTTGAGTGAACAGATTTCTGCATTCTCCTCTTGAAAAAGCTCGTCCTGCGCCGTGCGAAGCTGAATTCAGTGAATCCGGATTTCCTTTTCCGCGAACAATGAATCCTTTTGCCGTCATCGACCCGGGAATCATTCCCAATTCATTTTCGTTGGCAGGAGTTGCGCCTTTTCTGTGAACGATCACTTCTTTTCCGTTGTGGATTTCTTTCCAGGCGAAATTGTGATGGTTTTCAATTTTCGCTTTTACCCGTCCTCCGACTGCTTTCACCAACCTCCGGTGAATGTCGTCGTGACAGGCCGAAGCATAATCTCCTGCGAGATTCATTGCTGTCCAGTATTCTAATCCGAGATGCGTGTTCAAATCCAGCCAGGCGAAGTTTTGTGCTTCTTTCGGCAACGGACATTGTTCTACGGCAACTCTTGAATAATATTGAGCAATTTCAGCTCCCAAACCACGCGAACCGCTGTGTGAAAGGATTCCGAGGTATTTTCCTTTCGGAAGCCCGATCTGCTCGTCTTCTTCCGTAATCTCAACTTCCCCGAATTCCACAAAGTGATTTCCACCACCGGAACTTCCCATTTGTTTGATGGCTTTTCCTTTTAACCTTCTCAAAATCGGAATTAAATCAAACGTATCTCTGTCGAAAATTTCGTGATCGACATGAGATTTATGTGTTTCATACATTCCGAATTTGGTATGCTCGGCCAGCGCTTTTTCATATTTATCTCTTGCGCCATCCAAGTATGAAACCGGCGTATCCAAAATACTGAGGCTCATCCTGCAGCCAATATCCATGCCGACTCCATAAGGAATCACGGCATTTTCTACGGCAAGAACTCCACCGATCGGAAGTCCATAACCACTGTGAGCATCGGGCATCAAAGCTCCCTGTGTTGCAATGGGGAGTTTCAATGCGGTATACAACTGGTTTTTGGCTTCATCCGAAATATTATTTCCAAAAATGTGAAAAGAAGTACGGTTTGTATTAAGCATTCTTTTTTCTGTTTTCCTGGATGAAAGCAGGGCTTCTGCAATTTGTCCGAAGGTTAAATCTTTTTCATAATTCTCCGGATTCATCAGAATTTCCTTTAAAAGAGATTTTACATGATGTATATTTTTCGTTGCAAAATTTCTTTTCATGACTTCCAAAGCGATGTTTACACTTTGATTGTTTGGATAGCCTATTTTTAATATGTCTTTTCCTTTAAGTTTTAAATTTCCCATTGTTTTTGTTTAAGATATTAGATGTGAGATATTAGAAGTTAGACCTAATATTCCGATCATTTCTCCTTCAACTAAAATTTTAGTTGATTTTAATTTGTTAAACCTAACAGGTTTTTTGAAACCTGTTAGGTTTTATTGGCGGACATTTCTCCTAGCCCCGATTGCAGCACTTGTTTGAGCTCATTTTGTGGTTTTCGGGCGGCGGCTTCGCCGCCGCCCGAAAACCACAAAATAGCGAGTGCGGAAAGCGGGAAATAGCTTCTAAAAAATAGATTGGCTATTCGGAAAGTCCTACATTTTATTAAAAAAGGATTTCGGGGAAACTGATATGAGTTTGAAATATTGCGCAAAAAAAACCCGAAATCTCTACGACTTCGGGTTTTGATATTTCATTATACTGTTATTCCTATGAGTGTACCAAACCACGAAGCCTTACCACCATAAGGGGTAATCCAACTGTAGAATTCTGTGTCGCTTTGAACATTGCTTCGTTGTTTTTTAATTGGTTAAACTTGATTTTCAGGTGCAAATATATTACTTTTTCTGAATATGCAAATTTTTTCATAAAAAAACCTGAATGTTTTTACTATTCAGGTTTCTGTATTTCTTATTAAAATTTTAATCTTTGGAGCCCTGGCTGTCCATTTCATCATTCATTCCCCTGCCTTCATTGGAGTGATAAACCCTTTCTGAACCGAGAAAATAGATGTCGTGTTTTGCTTTCGCAATGATACCGTTATAAACTTCTTCGGACATTCCTGCCGGAGCATGTGGCTCTTCCTGTTGTTTTTTATATACTTTCACGGCTCCGTTGGCATTGAGTACATCATTTGCTTTTTGAGCCTCTTCAAGATTATCGGCATACACAATGATATTATTTTTACCGACACTTTCTCTGCTGTACGCCTCCAACATTTCCGTATCATGAGCGAAAACAAAGTCCCAAAAGTTTCTTGTTGTTACATCGTCTCTATAATCACCAGCAGACGATTCATTTTCTAATTTTGACCTGGAAACAATGATGTTCGCTTCCTGAAAGCCATTTTCTTTTAAAGATTTTTTAATTTCCTCTGTATCTACAGTCACCGGAAATACTGAAACTACTGTATAAGCCATAATGAAATTTTTCATTAGACAGTACAAAAGCCATGCAAATTTTATTTTTGAAAAGTTAATTTAATTTAAAAATTTCTCCAAAATATCTACGGCACATTTCGGAAGATTGGTTCCTGGACCAAAGATAAAGTCGGCACCGTTGGCGTATAAAAACTCGTAATCCTGTTGTGGAATTACTCCCCCTACAACGATTGTAATATCGTCTGCACCGAGTTTTTTCAATTCCGCGACAACCTGCGGAACCAACGTTTTATGACCTGCCGCTAAAGAAGATACCCCTAAAATATGAATATCATTCTCAACTGCCTGTTTTGCAACCTCTTCCGGAGTTTGGAACAATGGAGCAACATCCACATCAAATCCCATATCCGCAAACGCTGTTGCCACTACTTTTGCGCCTCTGTCGTGACCGTCCTGTCCCATTTTTGCAACCATTAATCTTGGACGACGACCTTCTTCTTCTTCAAATTTCTGAGTAAGATTCAGGGCTTTTTCGAAATATTCATTTTTTCCTGCATTCATAGCGTATACACCGGAAATTGTTTTTATGCTTGCTTTATATCTTCCGAAGCTTTCTTCCATAGCATCGCTCATTTCACCAAGAGTCACTCTTCTCCTTGCCGCTTCAATGCACAATGCCAGAAGGTTTCCTTTTCCTGTTTTTGCAGATTCTCTGATTTCATTTAAAATCTGTTCAACGGATTCGGGATTTCTTTCTGCTTTTATTTTGTTTAATCTTTCGATCTGTTTTCTTCGAACTTCCGTATTATCAATATCTAAAATCTCGATCTGATCTTGTTTTAAAGCTGATCTGAAAGAATTAACTCCAATAATAAATTCTTCACCGCTATCAATTTTAGCTTGCTTTTTGGCTGCCGCTTCTTCAATTCTCATCTTAGGAATTCCTGCTTCAATAGCTTTTGTCATTCCGCCCTCCTGCTCAACCTCATCGATGTATTTCATCGCTTCTTTGATCATTTGCTGGGTTAAGCTTTCCACCAGATTACTTCCGCCCATTGGATCTACAACATCGCAGATTCCGCTTTCCTGCTGAAGAATAATCTGGGTATTTCTTGCAATTTTCGCCGAATAATCCGTTGGTAAAGCAATCGCTTCATCCAAGGCATTCGTATGAAGTGACTGCGTCCCGCCCAAAGCAGAAGACAGCGCTTCAATTGCTGTTCTTGTAATATTATTAAAAGGCTCCTGTTCGGTTAAGGACCATCCGGAAGTTTGTGAATGGGTTCTTAAAGCCAAAGATTTTGGATTCTGGGGATTGAACTGCTTCAATAATTCTGCCCAGATATATCTTGCAGCACGCATTTTTGCAATTTCCATGAAGTGATTCATTCCGATTGCCCAGAAAAAGGATAATCTCGGGGCAAAATCATCGACTTTCATGCCTGCTTTTATTCCTGTTCGTACGTATTCTAAACCATCTGCAAGAGTATAAGCCATTTCCAGAACCGGAGTAGCTCCCGCTTCCTGCATATGATAACCCGAGATAGAAATTGAATTGAATTTCGGAATATTTCGCGAAGTATATTCAAAAATATCGGCAATGATTTTCATGGAAGGTGCAGGTGGATAAATGTAGGTATTTCTCACCATAAATTCCTTTAAAATATCATTTTGAATCGTACCGGAAAGCAATTCCTGATTCACTCCCTGTTCTTCTGCAGCCACGATATAGAAAGACAAAACCGGTAAAACCGCTCCATTCATCGTCATAGAAACCGAAATCTGATCTAATGGAATTTCATTAAACAAAATCTTCATATCCTCCACAGAATCAATGGCAACACCCGCTTTTCCAACGTCACCAACAACTCTTGCATGATCTGAATCGTAACCTCTATGGGTTGCCAAATCGAAAGCGACAGAAAGTCCTTTCTGACCTGCCGCCAAGTTTCTTCTGTAAAAAGCATTCGACTCTTCCGCTGTTGAGAAACCTGCATATTGACGAACCGTCCAGGGTTTTTGAACATACATTGTCGAATATGGTCCTCTTAAATAAGGCTCAATTCCCGGGGAAGTCTTTGTTAAGGCTTGATCTTTAACATCTTCTGATTTGTAAGAGGATTTTAACTGCAATCCATCTTTTTCAAAAGAATAGATTTCAATATTTTTTTCGGTTATATTAAATTGAGGAGTTTTATTCTGAACTTCCCTTCTCATACTTGATTTATTTGATGGCTAAAATTACACATTTTTGAAATAATAATTTTGTGATTAATTTTAAATAGAAATGACGTATAAACATCTTCTTGTTGCCACAGATTTCACGGATTTACACGGATAATGTGGGTATTTTTGAAAATATTAGTGTCATTTTTGTTTAAACTACTTTGATTTAAATAAAAAACGGGCTTTAGCCCGTTCCTATTGATGTTATATTTTATTTTTGAATAAATTATTTTCCCAACTTTCTAATTCCCATTTCATACAAAGCAAAAGAAATCAAATCAGCATTTTCACTGATCACCTGATCGGTTGCTCTTCCTGCTCCATGACCTGCATTTTTTTCGATTCTTAACAAAATCGGATTGTTGCATGCCTGTTTTTCCTGCAATTCTGCCCCGAATTTGAAAGAATGGGCCGGAACAACTCTGTCGTCATGATCACTTGTAATGATCATTGTGGAAGGATAGCAGGTTCCTTTTTTTACATTGTGAACCGGAGAATATGATTTTAAATATTCAAACATTTCCTTGCTGTCTTCTGCAGTTCCGTAATCATAAGACCAGCCCGCCCCAGCCGTGAATTTGTTGTATCTTAACATATCCAAAACCCCAACTCCCGGGAAGGCAACTTTAGCTAAGTCAGGACGTATTGTCATCGTTGCACCAACAAGCAGTCCGCCGTTTGACCTTCCGGAAAGAGCCATATATTCTTTGGATGTATAACCTTTGCTTTGCAAATATTCTCCCGCTGCGATGAAGTCGTCAAAAACATTTTTCTTTTGCTGTTTTGTTCCCGCATCATGCCATTTTTTACCATATTCACCACCGCCACGGATGTTTGGAACGGCATAGATTCCGCCGTTTTCCATCCATATGGCATTTACAACTGAGAATGCAGGCTGTAAACTGATGTTGAAACCTCCATAAGAGTATAAAATTGTAGGATTTTTCCCGTCTAGCTTTGTCCCTTTTTTATAATTGATCATCATCGGGATTTTTGTCCCATCTTTTGAGGTATAGAAAACCTGCTCAGAAATATAATCTTCAGGATTGAATTTTACTTTAGGCTTTTGATAAACCTCCGATTTTCCTGTATCCGCATTGAATTTGTAGGTTGTTCCGGGCGTGATATAATTGCTGAATGAAAAATAAAGTTCCTTTTCTTTTTCCTTACCTCCGAATCCCGAAATATTTCCTTTTCCGGGAAGAGAAATTTCTCTGATCAGCTTTCCGGATTTGTCATATTGCTTCACCTTATCAATCGCGTCGATCATATACGTTGCAAAGAAATAGCCGCCTCCAGTAGAAATTGACAATACATTATCTGTTTGAGGAATTACATCTTTCCAGGTTTCCGGGGCTGGATTTTTGATGCTTGTCTTTACCAAACGCATATTTGGGGCATCTTTATCAGTAAAAATGAAAAGATCGTCGCTTTGCGTATCAACAATATTGGCGTTGATATCAAAACCTTCATTAATTCTGACAAATTCTCCTCCATTTTTTAAATCTTTAATATATAATTCATTTCCGTTGGTCGCATTGGCAGCAGAAATAATTAAATACCTCTGATCCTCAGAAACGCCTGCTCCTAAATATCTTCTCGGAGTTTTATCTCCCCCGAAAATCAATTGGTCTTCAGATTGTTTTGTGCCTAATTTGTGAAAATATACCTTATGCTTGTCCGTCATTCCGGAAAGTACGGTTCCTTCTTTCGGCTTGTCATAGCTTGAATAATAGAACCCTTCATCACCCTGCCATGAAATTCCGCTGAATTTTACATCCACTAAAGTTTCATCAATCTGCTTTTTGGTAATGGCATCAATGACGATAATCTTGTTCCAGTCGCTTCCACCTTCTGAAATTGAATACGCTGCAAGATTTCCTTTTTTATTAAAAGACAATTGAGACAGGGAAGTTGTTCCTTTTGCCGAAAATTTATTGGGATCAAGGAAAATTTCCGTTTCTTTTGTCTGATTGTTTGTTCTGTATAAAACCGACTGAGCCTGTAAGCCGTCATTTTTATAATAATAAGTATAATCGCCTTCTTTGAAAGGTGCTGAAATTTTTTCGTAGTTCCAGATATCTCTCAACTGGTTTCTGATCTCTTCTCTGAAAGGAATTTTTGAAAGATAGTCCTGACTGTGCTTCACTTCCTGATCCACCCATTTCTGAGTAGCGTCGGAATCATTTTCCAAATCCCTAAATGGGTCTGCAACAGAAATTCCGAAGTACATATCTTTTTGATTTCCTTTTACTGCTTTAGGATAAGTCATATTTTGAGAATACATTGCTGCGGAGAACAAAACTCCGGCTGTTAATAAGATCGGTTTAAAATTCATATCAAAATTCGATTTTCTCAAAAATAAGGAATCTATATCAAATAAAAAAGCCCCTGAATTCAGGAGCCTTGATTGTATATTTTTTAATACTTTTTTATAAGTTTTCTTCCTCGCCTTTCATCTTTTCAGCGTTTTCTGCCATGATTACTGCGTCAATCATCTCAGAAATATCACCATTCATATAAGCGTCAAGATTGTACATAGATTTGTTGATTCTATGATCTGTCACCCTTCCCTGAGGATAGTTGTAGGTCTTAATTTTTGCCGAACGGTCACCTGTAGAAACCATTGATTTACGCTGTGCAGCAATATCTCCCTGAACTTTTTGTAATTCGATGTCGTATAATTTCGTTCTCAACATTTCCATTGCCAGTTCGCGGTTGGCCAACTGAGAACGGGCCTGCTGACAAACAACCACCAACCCTGAAGGCTTGTGTGTCAACTGAACTTTGGTTTCAACCTTGTTTACGTTCTGACCCCCGGCTCCTCCTGAACGTGAAGTCTGCATTTCGATATCCGCAGGATTCAATTCAAAATCAACTTCTTCTGCTTCCGGAAGAACAGCAACCGTGATGGCCGAAGTGTGAACTCTACCCTGAGATTCCGTCTCGGGAACACGCTGTACACGGTGAACTCCGGACTCGAATTTCATGATTCCGTACACGCCTTCTCCTTCCACTTTCATGATCAATTCTTTGTATCCTTTTGCCGCTTCGTTGGAATCCGTCACTTCATGTTTCCAGCCTTTTGTTTTGAAATACATGGAATACATTCTGTAAATATCTTCCACGAAAATAGCCGCTTCATCACCACCGGTTCCGGCACGTAATTCTACAATTACGTTTTTATCATCTGCAGGATCTTTCGGAATTAATAATACTTTTAATTCTTCCTCTAGTCCGGGAATTTTTTCCAACGCTTCGTTTTTCTCGATTTTTGCCAATTCAACAAAATCTTTATCTGATCCGTCAGCAATGATTTCGTCGGATTCTTCGATGGTGTCCAAAGCTCCTTTATATTGATCGTAAACTCTTACAATTTTTCCCAAATCGCTATATTCTTTGTTCAAAGAAGAATATCTTTTTTGGTCTGAAATCACATCAGGCTGAATAATAAGGTCGGCAACCTCATTATATCGTTGTTTTATAGCTTCTAATTTTGGAATTAATGATTTAGACATTATGAAAATTTTGTGGGTGCAAAGATAAGGATTATTAATTCAATTTTAAAACTAATAGTTTGATTCACAAGTGGGGTAGGCTTTCTTTAAAAATCAGCTTCCTATGTCGATTTTAAAGGACTGCTTTTTGACTTAAAGCAAAGTATTCTTTAATTAAACTTAACAACTTAAATCGTCCTGATAGTTCAATGTTTAACTCTGGAAAACCTTTTATCAACCCAATACAAAACAATTCCTACTGCAACAATCCCCAATCCGATCATGCTTTCTTTTGGATTGTGAACTAAAGTGAAATATAAAATGTAAAAGCTAAATAATAAAAAAACGGTCGGAAAAACGTAAAACAAATTTGATTTAAATATTTTCCGTTGATCTTTTTTAATGAAATAAGCCGTAGAAATTGCCAAACTCGCAAACAATTGAAGGATAAAAGAAGTGTAAACAAAAATTTCTTTAAAACTTCCCGTTAGAATAATCAACGTTGCAATAATAGCATGAGCGAAAATAGCTCTTACCGGAATTCCTTTCTGATTGCCGGCTGACAGAGTTTTCCATAATCTGTTTTCTTTAGCAAAAGCCTGCGTTAGTCTTGAACCAACCCACAAATATCCGCTGATTGTCGCCACCAATTGCAATGCAATAAAGATATTTACCACCTTTCCGAAAGTATGTCCGAGCATATTATTGGCCGCTTCTCCCATCACATCTTCCTTTCCTGCTAATTGATTGACAGGAGCATGTTTCAGCATGATAAAATTAACCAAAAGGTAGCAAACGGTTACAAAAACGGTTCCTAAAATCAATGATTTCGGGAGGTTTTTCTGAACATCCTTAATCTCCCCTGCAATATATGAAGCGGAATTCCAACCTGTATATGAATAGGTTACAAAAACCAAAGAAGTTGCAAAAGCAGGAAGCATGATTTCGTTTTTCCAGGAATTATCTAATTTTAAACCATTTCCGATTTCCGGTCCCGAAAGCATTACGCCAAGAATGATTAAAACAACAACAAAAGCTATTTTAATAAAAGTAAAAAAATTATGAAACCTGCTCGAAGCCTTTAAACTAAACGATAAAAACATTGCCACCAGAAAAATCATTCCAATGGCAAAACCGTTTCCAAAAGAATAATTAAAAGCTGAAAGGTATTTCGACATTGCCAGGGCGGCCAAAGCCACCGGCGAAGAAAACCCGATGATCAGAGAAATCCAGCTCACCAGATAACCCAAAAGCGGATGATAGGTTTCTTTGAGATAAATAAAATCGCCTCCGTTTCCTTTAAAATGAGCTCCCAATTCCGCATAACAAAAAGCACCGAACAAAGCCAAAACCCCTCCAATTGCCCAAAGAAGGAAAATGCTGTAGGTATTCGTAATATCAACCAGCTGAAAGCCCAAAGTTGTAAAAATTCCTGTACCGATCATGTTTGAAACGACGATGGCAACCGCAGTCTTCCAGCCGATTTGATGTGAAGTGTTTTCCATTTAATTAAAATGTAAAATTAAGCCTTCCGAAGAAATAATTCCCCAACGTTCCCATTTGAACCGGCGCATATTTGAAAACACCAAAATAAGAATTTTCATAAATCTGCAAATCCGGGAAAACATCAAAAACATTGTTTGCCCCGACCGTCAGGTTAACATTTTTCGTGAAATCATAGCCTACACTTACATCGGTCACTACTTTTGGAGCAAATTCCTGAACGTCACCAAATGGATAACCATCACGAATCACCTTCCCGAAATAGGTATTTCTCACCAGGAAATTAAATTTTCCAATTCCGTAATTCAAGCCCAGTGTGGCTTTTGTTTTTGGAGATAATGTTTCGATAATATTGATCTGATCCGGCCCGAAAAATTCGTTTTGAGGCGTCTGTAGATTTGCTGGAAAATGAAAATCCGTGATTTTTGTTTCGGTATAATTTCCTGCGAGATTAATGTTTAAATTTCCACCGGCCAATTTCCAATCGTAGGAAACAACAAGGTCGACACCTTTTGTTTCTGTATCGATGGCGTTGGCAAAAAATCTTCCGCTTTCCACTCCGTAAGGCGTCAGTCGATCGTCTGTAATATTACTTGTAATAACGATTCTGTCTTTTACTTTAATTAAATATCCATCCACCGTAATGAAAAGCCTGTTTGCCGGCTTCAAGGTAAATCCTACACTTCCATTGACGGAAGTTTCTTGTTTTAACTTATCAAAACCAAGCACTTTTGCGGCCCCACTATCATTGTTAAAAATACCTTTTGTAACAATTGAATTTCCTGTTGTAGAAATATCCGCATAAGAATTATTAAAATGCTGCTGTTGCAAAGATGGCGCACGGAAACCCGTTCCCACCGCAGCACGGATAGCATAATTTTTTACAAATTCATACCTTACGGCCAGTTTCCCGTTCAAAGTACTTCCAAAATCTGAATAATTCTCGAATCTTCCGGCTAAATCTATATTTAATTTTTTATCTAAATCATAAGAAACATCTGCATAAACCGCCGTTGAATTTCTCGATTTTCTTAAAGCATTATTCGGTGAAAAACCAATGAAAGACTGCGATCCGCCTGCTCCTTCCATCGGAACTGGAGATCCCGGAACTGCTATATTTCCATTAATATCATATCTTGAGTAAGAAGCTTCTTCACCTGCTTGAATATCGTATTGTTCAAACCTGAATTCTCCACCAAAAGCAATATTAAAATTGTTGATATTTTTAGAAACATCAAGATTGATTGTATTTTGAAGGAAACTGTGTGATCCCGCCTTAAAACTTGTTGGTGATTTTGCTCCTAAAGAAGCGTTCACCGTATTGCTTACATCATAATTGAAAGTGTTATTCCCGAAAGTATTGCTCAGATCAAAAAGCCAGTCATTCACATTATATTTTGCTCCGACTGCATAAGAAATATCATAAACTTTTGAACCTAAAACCGGCTGAAAACCGTTGGGATAAATAGAGTTTACATTGTTGGAAGTTTCACTTGGAAGCCTTCTGAAACCGAAACCTTCACCTTCTTTTATGCTGAATCCTCCGAAAGAGTATAGTTTAAAACGATCATTAAAAGGATATTCTGAATTAAAAAATAATTGTGCCTGCCTGATTTGGGCATCTCCGATCTGGAAATTGAAATCGTCACGGGTTAGACCTCTTTGTCGAATTATTTCATCATCATCAGCTCTTGCCGTAGCGGGATCATCAGCAAAATCGTAGGCAAAATTATCCCCGAAAATATCAAGATTATGATTCTGTGTTCTCGTTGTTTTTCCTTTGTGGCTCAACTGTAATGAAAGATTGATATACCCGTCTTTTTTTCCTAAAGAAGCTCCGTAATTGGCTCCTGCCTGGTAAGTTTCCCCATCATTTCTTCCGGTAATTCCGTAATTTAAACTTGCGGAACCGCCCATATTTTTTTTAAGGATAATATTAATGACTCCGGCAATGGCATCAGAGCCGTATTGTGCTGCCGCGCCGTCTCTTAAAACTTCAATCCTGTCAATCGCAATCACGGGAATTGTCCCAAGATCTGTTCCTACAGAGCCATTACCAACTGTATTCTGATAATTAACCAAAGATGTTGTATGTCTTCTTTTACCATTCACCAAAACTAAAACCTGATCCGGACCCATACCTCTTAAACTCACAGGATCAATATGCTCTGTTCCGTCTGAAGCTGTCTGCTTTACAGAATTAAAAGAAGGAATGAGGTAGTTCAGTAAATCCTGAACGGTAGTTTGTGGTGAAGATTTTTGTATTTTTTCGATGCTGATGACATCTACCGGAACCGGCGTTTCTATTTTAGTTCGCTTAGCATTTCGGTTTCCGACAATGACTACATCTTCAATTTGAGTTTCTTTTTCCTTTTCCTGAGCTGAAACGAAAACAGCTCCAAGCAACACTATAGAAATGCTTAGTTTTTTCATCTTTTGTTTTTTGCAAAATTAATAATAAATCCGAATGAATGAAATCTGTAATGAAGAATCAAAAATAATAAAAGCCAATATCATTTTTACATTTATTTAAATATAAAAAAAACAAAAACACGTCCCAAAATCTGAAACGTGCTTCTTTATTAATAATGATGATTTTTATGAATTATTTTTCAATAGCAATGTCAATTACCTCTTCCATTCTATTGACGTAGTGTACTTTAAGGTTTTTAAGATAATCTTTTTTTATTTCTTCAACGTCTTTTTTATTGGCTTCACAAAGAATTACATCTTTGATCCCGGCTCTTGTTGCTGCCAACAGTTTCTCTTTGATTCCGCCGACAGGAAGTACTTTTCCTCTTAAAGTAATTTCACCCGTCATGGCAAGATGAGGTTTTACTTTTTTATTTTTAAATGAAGAAACCATCGATGTCAGCATTGCAATACCTGCAGAAGGTCCGTCTTTTGGGGTTGCGCCTTCCGGAACGTGGACGTGGATGTTTTTCTTTTCAATATCATCCTGAGAAATTCCCAGCTCATCATGCTTTGCTTTGATATATTCTAATGCAATTGTAGCTGATTCTTTCATGACTGTTCCCAGATTTCCGGTCATTGTCAAAGTGCCCTTTCCGCTACTTAATATACTCTCAATGAATAAGATATCTCCTCCTACGCTTGTCCACGCCAAACCTGTCACAACACCTGGAACCCCAGTGATTTCAGATAAGCTTTTCGGTCTCGGGACACCTAAAATTTCATCAATTTTTTCAATTGAAATTTTTGGGTCATAATCTTTTAATAAAGCGGTTTGGAGGGCTACCCAACGGGCGATTCCGGCAATTCGTTTTTCTAAAGTTCTTACCCCGCTTTCTGAAGTGTGGGCTTCGACAATATGTTTCAGTTCAGCATTGCCAAGCTTGAATGATTTTGAATCCAAGCCGTTTTCTTCCTGCTGTTTTTTTATTAAATGTCTCTTTGCAATCTCTATTTTTTCTTCCAAAGTATATCCTGCAATCTGGATAATCTCAGTCCTGTCTAATAACGGGCTCTGAATCGTTGACAATGAGTTTGCCGTAGCAATAAACATTACTTTAGATAAATCATAGTCCATTTCCAAGAAATTATCGTAAAATGACTTATTTTGCTCAGGATCAAGAACTTCTAGAAGCGCTGAGCTCGGATCGCCATGTAAACCTTGCCCAATTTTATCCATTTCATCCAGAACAATCACAGGATTGGAAGTCCCTGATTTCTTGATAGATTGAAGGATTCTTCCCGCCATTGCCCCGATATAGGTTTTTCTATGACCACGGATTTCACTTTCATCGTGAAGCCCGCCCAAAGAAAGCCTTACATATTTTCTTCCCAATGCATCGGCAATAGATTTCCCGAGTGAAGTTTTACCAACTCCCGGAGGTCCTACAAGCAATAGAATAGGGGATTTCATGTTGTTTTTTAATTTTAAAACAGCCATGTGTTCCAGAATTCTTTTCTTAATATCTTCCAGTCCGAAATGGGCTTTATCTAAGATTTTCTCGGCTTTTGCAATATCAAAAACGTCTTTGGTATAGGTTTCCCAGGGAAGATCCGTGAAAAAATCAAGATAATTTCTCTGGACATTATAATCGGGTGAGTTTGGATTTTGGCGTTGTAATCGGTTGAGCTCCTTTTGGAAATGTTCTTCAACTTCATTAGTCCATTTTTTCTCTTTTGCCTTTTTGATGAGGTCTTCAACATCGCTTTCAGGTCCGCCTCCAAGCTCTTCCTGGATGGTTCTGATCTGTTGATTTAAAAAATATTCTCTCTGCTGTTTGTCAAGATCCTTTGATGTTTTCTGATGAATCTGATTCCTCAATTCCAGTTTTCTGAAATCTTCGTGCATCATTTCATAACATTTGCTGGCTCTTTCCAGCAAGTTTTTCTCTTCAAGCAGTTTTTGCTTTTCAGAAGAGGGGAAATTAGCGTTTGTGCAGATGAAATTTAATAAATCATCATTGTTGTTGATGTTTTTAATGGCAAAGTTCGCGGCACTTGGGATGTTGGGATCAAGCTCTATTATTTTTAAGGCTAAATCTTTAATATTTTCCAGGAGTGCTTCATATTCTTCCTTATTTTTTGCTTTTCCGTCTTTTAATTTTGAAATTTCAGCTTTAAAATAAGGTGAAGTTTCAACAATTTTCTTGATCTTAAATCTGTGGAATCCTTTGGTAATGGCTGTAATGTTACCCTCGGGAAGCTTTATGATTTTAATGATTTTCGCCAAAGTCCCGGTTTGGTACAAATCATTTACGGTCGGCTGTTCCAGATCTGAGTTTTTCTGGCTTATAATACCTATAAAATCTCCATTTCTCTGTGCTTCCTCAAGAAGCTGAATTGATGTTTTTCTGCCTGCTGTAATGGGAATAACAACGTTCGGGAACATTACCATATTTCTTACAGGGAGGATCGGGAATATCTTTTGCTCAGAATTTTTTTCTGTCTCCGCAAGATCGGAAAGGTTGATCTCTTCAGCTACAATATCAAATCCATCGCTTATCATTTCTTCTAAACTAATATCTTCAAAGTCTGTCATAGTAAATCGAATGACAAATTGTCATTGCCGTTTTAATTCGTTAACGTGAAATTTCACAATATGCTTTAAAAAGAGATTGCATATGATGTGTGCTTAAATTGCACAAGACTTATGCCATTCATTTTTTAACAAAAAATATGGTCAAAATTTCCTTTTTTGTAAAATTTAAATTTAAAAAAATTAAAAAGAGGGCTTTGATTTCCGTAATTTCTTAAAAATGTGTATTTTCGCACACTGATAAAAAACTATAATATATATAATGGCAATTTTAGGACAAATTAGGAGTAAGCCTTGGCTTTTGATGGGAGTAATTGCATTAGCGCTTTTGGCGTTCCTTGTAAACCCGGAGAGTATCGATAAGGTTTTTGGTAAAAATCCTGATGTTTTAGGAAAAGTGAATGGTGAGAAAATTACCCGTGAAGAGTTTAATGATCAACTTTTCGTGTTGCAGCAACAGGCAGATCAGCAGGGCCAGCCAAAAGCAGGTCTTGAGGAGCAGGCTTGGCAATTGCTTGTGCAATCGAAACTGATTAAACAACAATTCGAAAAGCTGGGCTTTGAAATGACGGAAGATTATTTCTGGAATCAACTTCAGTATGATCAGATGTTTGCTCAACAGCAGCAGTTCTTTGATGAGAAAGGGAATTTCAAGACTCAGGAGCTTAAAAAACAAATCGAAGACATGAAGGCTGCTTCGCCGGAAGGATACAATCAATGGCTGAAAACCAGAAAGTCAATCGAGTACAGATTGATGGCAAGACAGGTTTTTGCTAATGTTTCCCAAGGTATTACGACAGGTAAAAAAGAAGCTGAAGAATTAATGAAGCAAAGAGATCAGCTAGCTGATATCGACTTTGTAAAAATTGATTATGCTGCATACCTTCAAAAAAATAATATTAAAGTTACTGCTGAAGATTTAGCGAATTATATCAAGCAGCATCCTATCATGTTCAAAGCGGAAGCGAGCAGAAATCTAGGTGTTGTATATTTCCCTTCTCAGCCAAGTGCAGCAGATGATGCGGCGGCTCAGAAAGAAATCAATAAGCTATTCTCAGCAGGAACTGATGCAAGTGGAGGCGCAGAAAATTTCCAGAATACTAAAAACGATTCTATGTTTGTTATGGCGAATTCTGATATGCCTTTCAGCAATCAGTATGTAATGCCAAACCAATTGCCACAGACTATCCAGGGCCAGATTGCTACAGCAGCGATTGGACAAACCTTCGGACCGTACAAAGAGCAAAACTTCTATGTAGTTTCTAAACTTTTAGATAAAAAAGCTTCTGATTCTACATTATCTAAGCATATTTTAATTGCGTACAAAGGTGCGGAGAGATCTACAGCAACAAGAACTAAGGAGCAAGCGAAAAAGATTGCTGATAGTCTTTTAACTGTGATTAAAGGTAATCCTGCAGCATTTGCAAATGGTCTTAAGCTTTCTGATGAGCCAAACGCAGTTGAAAGAAACGGTAGCGTGGGATGGACGACTCCTCAAAGTCAGTTTGCTCCGGGATATCTTAATTTCCTGGCAAGCAATCCTAAAGGATCTACAGGTCTTGCAGAAACAGAATTTGGTTATCACATCATTAATGTAGAAGATAAAAAGGCAGGAACGATGGGTTATAAAGTTGCCCATTTAGTAAAAGCTGTTAAGCCTTCTGATGCTACGGAAGCTGAAACTGATAAAAAAGCAAGAAAATTTATCCAGCAGGTTCAAGGGAAATCCTTCAACGATTTCGTGAATATTGCTAAAAAAGGAAACTACCAGTTTTCAAATCCTAAACAGGCGAAGAGATTTGACGGTCAGCTTCAAGGTTTAGGAACAGATAAAGATGCTGAAATCCTTGCATGGGCTTTTGATAAGAAAAGAGAAAAAGGGGATACAGAATTCTTCACTGTAGACGGGACAGGAGATAAAATTGTAGTTTACTTAAACGGGAAGCAGGAAAAAGGAACTGCTGATCCGGAATCTGTGAGAGATCAGATCGAAGTGGTAGTTAAAAATAAATTGGCTGCAAAACAGATTTCTGAAAAAATCGGTAAAGCAGGGAATTTGGATCAGATTGCTAAGCAATTTGCTACTACAAAACAATCGGCTCAGGTTAACCTATTGAATCCTTCAGTTGCAGGATCAATGGAGCCGAAAGTTGCCGGTGCAGCATTCGGTGTTAAGAAAGGACAGCTTTCTAAGCCGGTAGAAGGCGGAACAGGAGTTTATGTTTTAATCAAAAAGAACGAAACGGTAAACAAACAGCCTGGAGATCTTAAACAGTTCACAGAATCTATCACTCAGAGAAACGCAGGAATGTTCGGTCAAGCTTGGTTGAAGAGCTTACAGGATAATGCTAAAATTGATGATTATAGAATTGAGATCTGGAACAAAGTAGGTTCTCAACAATAATAGAAATTAATTTTTTAAAATATAAAAGTGGCAGAATTTTTGCCACTTTTTTTGTGTTCAACGCAGAGCAATAAAAGAAAAACATTAATTAAAATGTAGTATATTTGCTCATTAGAAAAAATTTAGCAAGTGAAGTTCAGTAAAGAATTAAAAGCTGGTGTAATTGCACTTTTAGCTATTGTAGGATTTGTGATTTTATTTCAATTTATGAAGGGCAGAAGCCTTTTTACTACCGATAATATATTTTACGCAAAATATGACAACGTAGAAGGGTTGGCTCAATCCTCGCCCGTTTCCATCAATGGTTTGAAAGTGGGGCAAGTTGATAAAATTATACCTCATACCGCCAAAGACGGTAAAATTGATTTTCTTGTAAAAATCACAGTTGACAATAATTTTGAGTTTTCAAAAAATTCCACACTTGAGATCTTCGAACCAGGATTGATGTCAGGAAAAGAAATGCGAGTAAATCTTGCATACGGTGGGCCAACTGCAAAAGATGGAGATACGTTAAAAGGAGCTTTCAAACTGGGAACTTTGGGAAGCCTTTCTTCTCAAGTAGGTCCCGTGAAAGATCAACTACAGACGGTTTTATATCGTGTAGATTCTTTAATGGCCAATGCAAATCAGGTCGTAAACGCTCAAAACCGAGAAGAAATCAGAGCTTTATTAGCCAATCTTAATAAAACCGTTGCAGCACTTCAGACCACGGCCGGAAGTGTGAATACTCTGGTGGGAAATAACGATCCGAAGCTGCAGAAAGTATTGGATGATGCAAGCCTTACCATGCAAAGTGGTAAAGTGACTTTGGATAAATATGGGAACCTGGCAGAAAGCATCGATACGAAGAGATTGAATGCTACTATTGCTAATCTGGATGCTACTGTTGGTAGACTTAATGATGTAGTTGCCGGTATCAATAACGGACAGGGAAGCTTGGGTAAACTGATGAAAGATGAGCAGCTTTACAACAACTTGAATTCTGCATCTACCAATTTGAATTCATTAATTGAAGACATGAAAGCAAATCCGAAGAGATATATTAATTTCTCGGTTTTTGGTAAAAATAATAAAGACTAATAGATTACCATGCAATATATCGATAATATAATTTTTCTGATTTTATTAGTTGCAGGTTTTGGACTTTTTGCAAAAAGTCTGCAAAAGATATATAGAAACATCAGATTAGGACGCGAGATCAACCGAAATGACAGAAAAGGAGAGCGCTGGGAAACCATGGCACGAGTGGCAATGGGGCAGAGCAAGATGGGAAAACGGCCGATTGCCGGTATTTTGCACCTTTTCGTTTACGTCGGTTTTATCATTATTAATATAGAACTTATCGAGATCATCGTTGATGGGATTTTCGGGACACATAGATTTTTAGCAACAATTCTAGGGCATGGTTTTTACAATTTCTTTACAGCAACTTTAGAGGTTTTAGCAATCTTGGTTGTAATCGGGGTTGTGACATTCTTCATCCGTAGAAATTTTTACGGGGTAAAGAGGTTAACCATGAAAGAACTTTTCGGATGGCCAAAACAGGATGCCAACTGGATTCTGATCATCGAGTTTGCTTTAATGATGGCTTTTTTCACAATGAATGCTTCAGATTCTATTCTTCAGATGAGAGGTTTTGAAGGGTTTCATCAGGTAGGATCATTCCCGATCAGTCAGATGACTTTTGTTCCATTTTTTGAAGTTTTTAGTTTTGATAATGGTTTTCTATTCTTTATAGAAAGAGGAGCCTGGTGGTTCCATTTTGTAGGGATTTTGTTCTTTATGAATTACCTTTATTATTCAAAACATTTACATATAATTTTAGCTTTTCCTAGTACTTGGTACGCCAATCTGGAGAAAAAAGGGAAATTCAATAATCTGGAATCGGTAACTCAGGAAATTAAATTAATGATGGACCCGAATGCTGATCCTTACGCTGCTCCGGCAGAAGGAAGTGAGGCAGAAGTTCCTTCAAAATTTGGTGCAGAAGATGTTTTTGACTTAAATCAGGTTCAGCTTTTAAATGCTTATTCCTGTACGGAATGTGGTCGTTGTACTGATGTTTGTCCTGCAAATATTACAGGAAAAAAACTGTCTCCGAGATTAATTTTAATGAAAACAAGAGACCGTTTGGAAGAAGTTGGCAAAAACATTGATAAAAACGGAAGTTTTGTTGATGATGGAAAGAAACTCCTGAACGATTATATCACAAAAGAAGAACTTTGGGCTTGTACGACATGTAATGCCTGTACTGAGGCTTGTCCCGTATTGCTTGATCCGCTTTCTATTATTTTCGAAATGAGAAGATTCCTCGTGATGGAGCAGTCTGCAGCACCGCAGGAATTGAATCTTATGATGACAAATGTAGAAAACAATGCCGCTCCTTGGCAGTATAATCAGGCGGATCGTCTGAATTGGGCAAATGATTAATAATAAACCATGCAAAAAATTGTCAACTTTATAGAAAAAAATGAGCTGGAAATTAGGCTGTCTTTCTATCTAATAGTTATCAATATTGTTTGGATCAATTTTGTAGTGTATCTTTTCTCCCAGAGTAATCTCCCTAATAATGTAGGTAATTATTCTTTATGGATACCGTCAATATTTTTTATCATTTATATCATTATAAAGAGCATAAAGTCTTCTGAATTTTTATTGTTTCCTCCCATTAGGTTTTTCTGTTTTTATTTTTTATTTCAGACTTTATTATTTGATGCATCCTTTTCAAGGAATTATGCTATTTTAAATCGTCAGAAATATGATAATTTAGATAAATTTATTATAGAAACTTATAATGACAGTAAAGAAATAAAAGTGACTCTTCTTGAAAAAATTTTTAACAAACTATTTAAATAAAAATTCATAATATAATGGATTTCAATATAAAAACAATGGCAGAATATGCTGCCGAAGGAAAATCACCTGAAGTTTTATTTTGGGTGGGTTGTGCAGGAAGTTTTGACGACCGTGCTAAAAAAATTACGAAAGCATTTTGCAAAATATTAAATAAAATAGGTGTTGATTTCGCAGTCTTAGGACAGGAAGAAAGCTGTACGGGAGATCCTGCAAAACGTGCTGGAAATGAGTTCATCTTTCAAATGATGGCCCTGACAAATATTGAAGTTCTGAACGCTTATGAAGTAAAGAAAATTGTAACGGCTTGTCCACACTGTTTCAACACCCTTAAAAATGAATATCCAAGTCTGGGTGGAAACTATGACGTTGTTCACCATACACAATTCCTCAAAACCTTAATGGAAGAAGGACGATTGAAGATTGAAGGCGGTGCATTCAAAGGGAAAAAGATCACTTTCCATGATCCGTGTTACTTAGGAAGAGCAAATAATGAATACGAGGCTCCCAGAATTTTATTAGAAAAACTGGATGCAGAGCTTGTAGAAATGAAGCGTTGTAAAACAAATGGACTTTGCTGCGGTGCCGGAGGTGCACAGATGTTTAAAGAACCTGAAAAAGGCAATAAAGACATTAACATCGAAAGAACAGAAGAAGCATTATCTTTTGAGCCTAAAGTAATTGCAACAGGTTGCCCGTTCTGTAATACAATGATGACGGATGGTGTGAAACATTTCAATAAAAATACCGAAGTTGAAGTAAAAGATATTGTAGAACTTCTTGCTGAAGCGGAAGATTTATAAATTGAAACAAATTTCCATGAAAATAAAATGGAGGCTTTCCTTTTTTTTCATATTGTCTCTGTTGACATTTCTTAGCTATTGGAATTACGAGAATAGAGTGTATGACTGGGATATGCCCGGGTACATCGGTAGTTTATATACCTTTAAACACCTACATCTACTGTTCGTGAACTCATATCCACTGGGCTTTTAGGACTTATTTTTTTTTTCAAAACATTCGTGGGTAAGAATCTGTTCACTTTTTATCTTCGCAAATATTTATATCAAATTTTTATTTTTTCCAAATTCAGCGGGGTTAAGATTTTTCTTTGGATTTATTATGTTGCTTTTTCTAATGTTTTTGTATGCATTAAGCAAAAAATATAATGGTTTTAAACTCAGGAAAATTGCGTAATTTTATACTTTATAAATTTATCAGAAATGAAGATTGAAGAATCAAACATTGTAGAAACAAACGATTATAGAGTTATCATATATCCGGCATCAAGACCTTTAGAAACAAAAGAGGCCAAGCTGATTACAGAAAAGCTTTTCGATTTTCTGGCAACTTGGGCGGCACACGGAAAACCACTTTCATCATCTTTTAAAATTGAAAAGAATCAATTTATTATTATTTGTGTAGATGAGGAGAAGGAATTGGCTTCCGGATGCAGTATTGATGCACTTGGAAAGGTAATGAGAGAAATTGATGAAGAGTTTCAGCTTGGTTTATTCGACAGAATGAAAGCAAGCTTTGTAGAAGATGGAGAAGTTAAGACATTGAAGCTTATGGATTTTAAATCAAAGGTGAGAAATGGGGAGGTTTCTAGTGATATTCAGGTTTTTGATTTTTCAAAAAATACATATCTGGATTTCCTAAGTCATTTTCTTTTGCCTTTTGAAAAGAGTTGGGCCGCTTCTATTAAGTAAACTTATTAAAATCAATAAAAAGAAAAGTGGAGCTATTCCACTTTTTTGCTTTAAAGTATATTTGTAAAAAATCCCCTATTAAAAGATTTCTGATTAAAATTATTCAAAACGATGTTGAAGATTCTTTTTTTAACCACTGCTCACCGATACGACGATGATAGAATATTTTATCATCAGGCGAAGACGCTTAAAAGTGAGGGAAATCAAGTTAAAATTTGCAGTCTTTCTTCAGAGTTCCAAGGTTATCTTGAAGGAATTGAAATTGAATCTTATTCTATTTTAGAAAAGAGCACGGAAGAGAAAACGAAAGTTTTCGAAAGAGTTTGCGATACCTTCCAGCCGGATTGTATCATCTGCTCTGAGCCATTGGCTGTGATTGCTTCAAAGAAGTTCAAAAAAGAGAAAAAAATCAGTGTTATTTACGATATTACGGAATGGTATCCATCGATGAGAATGGTTGAAAATTTTTCCTTTCCATTAAATATTATTCACGCTGTTAAGTTTTTTCTTGTCCAATTGTATGCAGGCTTTATCAGCACTCATTATATTTTTGGCGAAAACACGAAAAAATTTCCTCTGGCATATTTTTTCCCATTTAAAAAAAGTATTGTTTTACCTTATTATCCGGATGATATTTATATCCATCAACACATCAAAAAATTAGAGCAAAATAAAATTACCCTATGCTATACAGGCCAATTTTCCGAAGAAAAAGGAATCGGAAACTTTTTCGAGGCAATTAATAGTTTAAAGAATAAAAAGCCAGATCTTGAGATTTCAATTTTATTAATGGGAGGTACCAGAAAAGAAAAAGATGAGAAATATTTTTCAGAATTAATTTCAAAATATCAATTTGAGAATATCACTATTAAGAAATCGGCTTCTTTTGAAAGCTTTACAGAAGCTTACACAGACGCTGATATTTGTTTTGATTTGCGAACTCTGAATTATGAAAATCATCATTGTCTTCCAATAAAAATATTTTACTATGCAGCTTCTGGGAAGCCGGTTATTTATACAGATCTGAAAGCAACCCGGCAACAGGTAAACGTTTCAGAATT
This sequence comes from Chryseobacterium sp. IHB B 17019, assembly GCF_001456155.1. Classification (NCBI taxonomy): domain Bacteria; kingdom Pseudomonadati; phylum Bacteroidota; class Flavobacteriia; order Flavobacteriales; family Weeksellaceae; genus Chryseobacterium; species Chryseobacterium sp. IHB B 17019. The sequence continues at coordinate 3,924,426 of NZ_CP013293.1, forward strand.
TGGGTTTTTGGTTGATCCTACAAATTCTGATGAAATAGCGGATATTATTCTCACATATATCGAAAACCCTGAATTATATTTTAAACACGCTCATAATGCCAGGTCAGAATATGAGAAGAACTATAACTGGAATGTTATTAAAAACTCATTTATCAACTTCATCAAAAAATCTATAAAATAAGATGAAGCAAAACACTATTTTGAAAACATTTTTTTCCCGTTTTTTAATTTTAATATTAAATTTTGGATTAGTCATTTACTCCACGAATATGTGGGGCAGTGAGGGGAAAGGTGTGATTTCGATAGTGATTGCAGACCTTACCATCATCAGCTTTTTTGCGAATATCTTTGTTGGAAGCAGCATGAGTTATTTTGCCTCAAAATTTAAGGTTGAGCAAATTTTACCGTTTGCCTATTTATGGTCAGTTATTATTGGAATATTGATTCCTGTTTTTTTCAGTTTTAATCATGGTTCGGAATATTCTAACTATCTGATTGTTCTTTCTGTTTTATCGTCACTTTTAGCTACAAATGTGAATTTGTTTGTGGGACAGCGGAACATTAAAATGTTCAATCTTTATACTGTTTTACAGCAAATTATTCATATTGTATTTATTGTCATTAATGTTTATATCGTTAAAATTACTTCTGTTGATTCTTATTTTATCGCGCAAATAAGCTGTTTCGGATTGCTGTTTTTAGTGAGCGCTTTTCAGGTTTTAAGACAATGCAATTTTAAAAATATTTCGTTTTCTAAAGAAATTGGTAGTAAACTATTCGATTACGGTTGGAAAACCCAATTAAGTGCTTTTCTACAATTTTTAAATAACAGATTATCCTTTTACTTCCTTGAATATTTCAAAGGAATTGTGAGTGTCGGCGTTTTTTCTGTTGGTATTGCTTTTTCAGAGGCGATATGGACAGTGAGCCGGAGTCTTTCTGTGGTGCTTTATGCGGATGTTATTAATAATAAAAATTCCAATGATGCCATTGAAAAGACCAAAGTTTCTTTGAGGGTCAGCTTTTTGATTACCTTATTATTTATCATTATAATGTTGTTAATTCCTGCAGAGGTGTATTCTATGATTTTTGGGAAAGATTTTAATCAGACTAAAGAAATTGTGTTATTTCTTTCACCCGGAATTTTGGCCATTGCAGTCAGTAATATTATAGGATATTATTTTGCCGGAATTAATAAATTAAGGATTTTAAATGTAAAAGCTATTGTCGGACTTATTTTTACAGTGATTTCATCATTTTTTATTATTCCGAAATGGGGAATCAAGGGTGCCTGTGTGATTACTTCGATTTCTTATTGCCTTTCTTCCGCGCTATTATTTTGGAGGTTTTATCAGATAACGGATTTTCATATTAAGGATTTTATTTTGTCGAAGGCAGAAATTAATTTGTTGTTGAAGAAGGTTTTGAAGAAATAGAGTACAATACTAAGCGAACTTTTATTTAACCACCCGTCAAAAATTCAATTTTCGCCGTAGGGGAATTCAAGTCCGGATAACATTTGTGTTTAAATAAGAAAATTTATCTTCCAAAAAATTAAATAAGTTTTTATCTTTGTGGGAATGAGGAATATTGTTTTTGGTTTTCTGGTAGTTTTTTGTGCGTTTTTAAGTTGTAAAAACGGCGATGATGAAGATTTGCAGAAAATTGATCAGATCATAAATATTTATATGAAAAATGATGCCGGGCGGGATTTATTTCATAAAAAGAAGAATACCACTTATTTTACTTACAGTATGAATGATGTAAATGGTGATAAAGATATTGCTCCGGTAAGCAGTTCGTTGAAGGCAACTTCAGATTCTACGCTTTTCATAGAATATATTGCAGGCGCCAAAAGAGTTGGGCTGGATACGCTTGATCCAAATAACAAAACGTATCATTCTGTAATCACAGTATCTTTACTAAAACACCTGAACAATACAGTGATAGACACTATTAGTGAAGAGCTGGAGATCCAGTACCGTTGGACACCTTCAGTTTTTGAAGTCTCGAAAGTGTATTATAATGATACATTGAGATTTACGAAAACACCGGGTTCCTCGAACGTAGTTACTATCATAAAATAATTTTAAATTTGCAAAACTGTTGACATTTCTGATGATCAACATTCTAATAATTAACATCTAAATAAAATGTTACAAGTCAATTTTTTGCGCGACAACAAAGAGCGCGTTTTAGAAGGTCTTAAAAAAAGACAATTCAAGAATCTTGAGTTGGTAGATGAGGCTATTGCTACTGACGACGAAAGAAAAAAAATTCAGTTTGAATTAGACTCCCAACTTTCCGAAATCAACAAAATCTCCAAAGAAATCGGGATTTTAATGAAAGAAGGAAAAAAAGAAGAAGCTGAATCCGCAAAATCTAAAACAGCGCAATACAAAGAGTCCAGTAAAGAATTGCAGTCACAATTAGATACAAAAGAAAAGGCTTTATTAGATATTCTGTACCAACTCCCAAACATTCCGAATGAAAAGGTAAAAAGCGGTGCATCTGCAGATGACAACGAAATCATTTATCAATCTCACGATGTGGAAGGTCTTGGTGAAGGAGCAATTCCTCACTGGGAACTGGCAAAGAAATACAACCTTATCGATTTTGAATTAGGAGTAAAAATCGCAGGTGCAGGTTTTCCAGTTTATCTTGGTAAAGGTGCAAGATTACAAAGAGCCTTGGTTCAGTATTTTCTGGATAAGAATGTTGAGAAAGGATATATGGAAGTGAATCCGCCTCACGTTGTCAATGAAGCTTCAGGATACGGAACGGGTCAATTGCCTGATAAAGAGGGGCAAATGTATTTTATTAATGAAGATAATTTATATTTAATTCCGACTGCAGAAGTTCCTGTGACGAATCTTTATCGTGATGTTTTGTTCGAGGAAAAAGATTTGCCGATAAAAAATACTGCTTTTTCACAATGCTACAGAAGGGAAGCCGGAAGTTACGGGGCTCACGTAAGAGGTTTGAACCGTCTTCACCAGTTTGAAAAAGTAGAAATCGTAAGAATTGAAAAGCCGGAAAATTCTTACGCTGTTCTGGAAGAAATGGTGGAACATATCAAGGAAATTCTTACTGATCTTGAGCTTCCATACAGAGTATTAAGACTTTGTGGCGGCGATACTGGTTTTGCTTCTGCGATGACATACGATTTTGAAGTTTGGAGTGCAGCTCAGGAAATGTGGCTGGAAGTAAGCTCTGTTTCCAATTTTGAAACTTTCCAGGCGAACAGATTGAAATGCCGTTACAAAACGGAAGGAAAGTCTCAGCTGGTTCATACATTAAACGGCTCTGCAATGGCATTGCCAAGAATTATGGCGGCTTTGCTTGAAAATAATCAGACAGCAGAAGGCATTAAGCTTCCAAAGAAGGTTGCTGAATATGCGAGATTTGATTTGATTAATTAATTTAATTATTTAAATATAAAACAAAAAAACCTCTGAAAATCTTTCAGAGGTTTTTTTTGTTAGGTTAAACTATTTTTAATGACAATTTTCTTTGCTGTGATCATGCGTACTGTGATCTCCCGGCAAATGGCATTGTCCGTTATTGTCTTTGGAAATCGTCATTGCTGCAGCGGGTGGAGAAATATAAGGGATTCCCAGCTCCAAGCCTCTCACGATAAACAATCCGCCTAAAATAATCATGACAACAGGAATCACCTTTAAAATTTTCATTCTAAAAGCTTGATTCATCAGATTACCGGCCAAAACTACTGCAAACATGAACGGAAGTGTTCCCAACCCAAATAAAGCCATATATAAAGCTCCCTGCCAGATTCCTCCGCTTGCAAGGCTAGCCGTTAAAGCCATATAAACCATTCCGCAAGGTAGAAATCCGTTTAATATTCCTGTGGTGAATCTTGAGCGGTAATCTGCTTTTTGAAGGAGCTTTCCTAAGTTTGATTTAACTTTAAATAAAAATTTAGAAAAAAAAGGAATTTTTGAAGCAAAATCCTTTCCTCCAAAAGAAGAAACAGCCATTACAATCAATAAAATCCCAACAGCGATTGTAAGATATTTCTGGAAACCGGCCATTTCAAACCCCTCACCAATAGTCCCGAGAATCGCTCCTAGAAGGGAGTACGTAAAAATTCTCCCAAATTGATACGTAAGATTCTGAAGGTAGTAATTGGTAGCCTGCTTTTTTGTTAATCCCATCGACAAGGCAATAGGTCCGCACATCCCGATACAGTGGAATCCGGAAGCGAAACCTAGCGCAATTGCCGATACAATAAGTGCTATTTCCATATCACGTCGTAATCCATTCGGTAGTCTGTCTTATCTTTTGTCCAGTTTAGCCTTAATGTATAATTTCCCAGTGTCAGTACCTGAGCGGGAATTATGAATGATTTGTTGGCATCAAGCTGTACAGATTTATGTATATCCAGATTCTGGTCGTCGGTTCTGTTTAAAACAAATTTTACCGTAGTATTGGAATTGTCATAGTCTTTTGGAAAAGTAATGGTAATTCCGTTTTTATTTTGGCTGTATACAGGCTTTTCCTGCAATTGGTCAGCTCTTCTTTTAGCATCAATTACATCTTGGTATTTTAATTCTTCTTCGTAATAATTATCAGTTACCATCTCTGAATTTTTCTGCCCGTTCGGGAAAAGAAAAAGCATCGACAAAATAAAAATTATGAACGCAAATAATGCGATTACAACACCGTGTCCCCAACTGAAGTTCTTCATTGCTTAAAATTAAAATTGTAATTTAAATGGTCCCTCAAAATAAGTCTGATAAGAATCTACCAGGTTTCCTTTCATATCATACACCCCGATGGTAATATTCTGTTTGGAAAGATTCATCTCTTTTTCCGGGAAGCTTATATTAATGGTTCCTTTTGTAATTTTGTCTCTTTCTACCGCAATCTTGCTTGAAGCACTGTAAATTACTTCTCCATGCTTAGGCTCGATTACTTTAATAGTTACCAGCTTTTTGTCGTTGGTCTTGTTTAAGAAAGTATAATTGTAAGTATTGGTGATCTTTCCGTCTCTCAGGAAGAAGGTACTTCCAGCAGGCTTAATGAATTTTGCTTCCATTTCACCTCTGTTATAGAGAAGATAGCCTAAAAATCCTACCAAAAGAACAAGTATTAAGGCAAAACCTTTCATTCTTCCCGTAAACTTGAATTCAGTTTCCTTTTCAATTTCATTTTCTGAGGCGTATCTGATCAGTCCTTTTGGAAGACCTACTTTCTCCATTACTTCATCACAGGCATCGATACATGCTGTACAGTTCACACATTCCAGCTGTTGTCCGTCTCTGATGTCGATTCCGGTAGGGCAGACCACCACACATTGATGGCAATCAATACAGTCTCCTTTTCCGGCTGCCTTTCTGTCTTCACCTTTTCTCCATTTGGCTCTGTTTTCGCCTCTTTTAAAATCGTAGAAAACGTTGATGGTGTCTTTATCAATTAAAACTCCCTGCAATCTTCCGTACGGACAAACTAATGTACAAACCTGCTCTCTGAACCAAGCAAATACAAAGTAAAAGGCTGCCGTAAAGAGGACCATTACAATGAAATTGGTGGGATGTGCAAACGGTCCTTCCGAAATGATTCTGAAAATTTCTTTATAACCTACAATATACATGAGCATAAAGTGAGTAATAATTAAAGAAATGATGACGTAAACAGTCCATTTAAGACCTCTTTTCCAGATTTTTTCGGTATTCCATTCTTGTCTGTCAAGCTTCATCTGCTTGTTTCTGTCTCCTTCGATAGCATATTCTATTTTACGGAAGATCATTTCTAGAAAAATTGTCTGAGGACAGATCCACCCGCAGAAAATTCTACCGAAAGCAATCGTAAATACAATAATAAATATTAAGGAAGCAATCGCTCCAAGAGTAAGGATGAAAAAATCCTGAGGATAGAAGGGTTGTCCAAAGATGAAAAACTCTCTATCAATTACGTTGAATAGTATCAGCGGATTTCCATTGATTTTAATAAATGGAACCGCAAAATAAATGAGTAATAAAATATAGCTTACAAGATATCTATAGTTGGTATACTTTCCTTTAGGTTTTTTGGGATATACCCATTTCCTTTTTCCGGATTGATCCATTGTCCCTATAGAATCTCTGTAAGTTTCAGGGTCCAGAACTTGTCCCTGTCCGCCGCGTACTTCTATTTCTTCTATGTCTGACATTTTACTATATATTTAAAAAAAGAAAAAACATAATTCGTTACTATTTTTTTCTAATAACAAATTATGTTTTTTCATATGCTTTAATTTTTATTTAAAATTATTCTTTTTCCCAATGTGCTTCAGTTCCCTGAGGAGCAGCTCCACCCTGAGCAGGTGCCACTGGAGGTAATTCCTGGTTGATGTGATAAACGTATGCTGCAATCTTTTCAATTTCAGCTCCGGAAACCTCACCGTTTTTACCGAATGGTCTCATCGAAGGGTTGGTAGGAGAACCGTTCCAGTCCATATGGAAAACTGTTTTAAATAATGTTTTCTCCGGCTGGTTGATCCAGTAGTTATCAGTAAGGTTTGGCCCGATACCACCGCTACCATCTTCCTTGTGACAAGATGCACAATTTGTTTTGAACAACTCCTTACCTTCTGCAATATTATCAGCTGAATATTTTGCTGTTTCAATAGTTACAGGAGGCTGGTTTTTCTGATATTCTTCTATACTTGCCAATTGTTCCTTATATTCTTGCTCATATTCGTCCAGCGGGTGGGCGAAGTTTGTGAAAGAATAGGCTGTGATATACACAATACAAAAAGCGGTCCCAAAATAGAATAAACCTAACCACCATTTTGGTAATTGATTATCCAACTCCATAATTCCGTCGAAACCGTGGTCGATAAGGATATCCTTTTCTTCAGCTGCAGATTGCTTTTTGAATGCTGCGTTATATAATCTCTTTAAGTAAGGAACTTTCTTTTCAGCTAAATATGCCGCTTTCTCTTCAGGAGACAGTTTTTTGAATTTATTATTTTCAATTAAATCTCCAATGGCACTGTGGATATATGCTAAAATACCGGCAATTACTACAGTTCCCCAGAAATAAGGTGATCCTAAGAAATTATAGCTTTGTACAAACAGATAATAAAAAACTATTAAAAGTCCGATTATTATTAAAATGTTTACAACAACAGGTGTTCTTTGTTTCATAATAGTAGCTTAATTTTTTAAATTAAAATCATCATCTTCATCATCCTGCAGAGGTGCTTCTTCTTCCTCTTTGTAATATTTTTTAGGCCTGCTAAAAACATAAATTACCAAAGCTACGAAGAACAGCATAAAGAAAATCAGAGCCAACGTCTGGTAAAAACCAGCGTTATCTGTGTTGGATAATATGTCTTTAAAGTTCTGAGGTATCATGATACGATCCTTTTAATGTTTTTTAGTTATTACTTGCTGTTTTTATTTCAGTTGTCTTGATATCCGTTCCTAATCTTTGTAGGTAAGAAATAAGAGCTACAATTTCTTTTTTCTCTAATTCACCTTTAGGTCTCTTAGCATAAGCGTCTTTTAAGTCTGCTGCTTCAGAGAAGATATCTCTTACAATTTTTGAAGCCTGGTTATCTGCCCAAGAATTTGCAGAATCAATTTCAGCTTTTGTGTAAGGAACGTCAAATGCATTCTTCATCAACTTCATTTTGTCCACCATCTTAGATCTGTCAAGATTGTTGGCAATTAACCAAGGGTAACGAGGCATGATAGAACCTGCAGACGTAGATCTTGGGTTGTACATGTGCTTGTAATGCCAAGAGCTTGGGTTTTTACCACCTTCTCTATGCAAATCCGGTCCTGTTCTCTTCGATCCCCAAAGGAACGGCCTGTCATATACAAACTCTCCTGCTTTAGAGTATTGTCCGTTTTTACCGTTGAATCTAGTAATCTCATCTCTGAATGGTCTTACCATCTGCGAGTGACAAGCGTTACATCCTTCTCTGATATATAGATCTCTTCCTTCTAATTCTAATGGGGAATATGGTTTTACTGCTGAAATGGTTGGAACACTTTTCTTAAGAGATAGAGTAGGGATGATTTCCACCATACTACCTATTGAGATCGTTAATAAAGATAAAATACCTAATAACATTGGTGTTCTCTCCAACCAAAGGTGAGTACCTTCTCCTTCTTTACGCTTAGCTCCAATGTTTGCTAAAGCTGGTGCTTCTGCAGGTACATCTTTCTGGAATGATCCTTTTCTTACCGTTGCTATAAGGTTTACAACCATTAAAATAGCTCCTGAAAGATAAAATAATCCTCCTAAGAATCTCATTTTAAAGTAAGGAATAATCGCCGTTACAGTGTCCAGCCAGTTTTTCCAAACTAAAGTTCCGTCCGGGTTGAATTGTTTCCACATCAATCCCTGAGTAAATCCTGAGATATACATTGGAACCGCATAGAAAATAATTCCTAACGTTCCCAGCCAGAAATGCCAATTCGCTAATTTTGTAGAATATAATTTCGTTCTCCACAAGATTGGGATCAGATAATAGATAACCCCGAATGCCATGAAACCATTCCATCCAAGAGCACCTAAGTGTACGTGACCAATTACCCAGTCTGTAAAGTGACCGATTTTGTTAATGTTTTTCGTTGCCAATAAAGGTCCTTCAAAAGTTGCCATACCATAACAAGTTACTGCAACAACGAAGAATTTCAAGATAGGATTTTCTCTTACCTTATCCCAAGCTCCTCTCAGCGTAAGAAGCCCGTTCAGCATTCCTCCCCAAGATGGTGCGATCAACATGATAGAGAAACCTGTTCCCACTGCCTGAGCCCAAGCCGGCAACGCTGTATACTGAAGGTGGTGAGGACCAGCCCAGATATATACGAAAATTAATGACCAGAAGTGAATAATAGACAGTTTATAAGAGAAAACCGGTCTGTCTGCAGCTTTTGGCAAGAAATAATACATCAAACCTAAAACCGGAGTCGTTAAGATAAATGCAACGGCATTGTGACCGTACCACCACTGAACGATAGCATCTTTTACACCCGCATAAGCAGAATAAGATTTCCATCCTGTGAATGATAATGGAACTTCAAGGTTATTGAAAATATGAAGCATTGCTACCGCAATCCACGTACCGATGTAGAACCAGATTGCAACATACAAGTGTCTTACTCTTCTTTTGGCAATTGTTAAGAACATATTTGCCCCGAAAATGATCCATGAAACTGCGATCAAAATATCAATTGGCCATTCGTGTTCTGCATATTCTTTAGAGGTGTTGATTCCCATAAAGAAAGTAATGTAAGCCGCCACAATCATGATCTGCCAAGTCCAGAAATGGATCCAAGACAGGGTGTCGCTATACATTCTTGTTTTTAATAATCTCTGTAAAGAGTAATAAACTCCCACAAATACACTATTACATACGAAGGCAAAAATTACAGTCGTAGTATGCAACATTCTTATTCTTCCGAAACCAAATGCTCCCTGGGAATTGATAAGCCCCTGGATATTTCCGCTTCTCAAACTCTGGATGGTAGTATCATCCGTCCCAAAGAAAAACTCTGGAAGCTCCGGATAGAAGAGCATTAATGCTGCTGTAAGCCCAAACAAAAACCCTATGATCCCGAAAACTACGGTCGCATAAAGAAATGCCCGGACAATATTGTTGTCATAACTAAACTTTTGTGTTTCCATATCAACTATTCACTTTTTTCTTCAATTTTATTATTTTCTCCTTTCTCTTTATCGCCTTCTTCGTTGCCATCACCTTCCTTTTCCTTGATTTCTTCGGAATCGAAAAGTATTCGTACAGCCGGAGATTCATCATCTTCAAACTGTCCTTTTCTGGCATAGACTATAAAGACGACCAGGAAAACTGCAGCCAAAGAAACGCTGCAAAGGATCATTAAATATAGAATATCCATCAGACAACAAAATTAACCTATTTTCGGGGTTCAAATTTAATGAAAAATAATGACATTCATCACGAAATAAGGATTTCAGCTAATTTAAAATCAGTCTAAATAAGGGCTTTTAAGCCTGTTTTTTGAAATATTTTCTGCCCAGGATCCAAGTCGAAAATGTTGTAAACGTTACCACCGTGATCGAACTTATAGGCATAAGTATCGCTGCAAAAAGTGGGTGCATATGTCCTGTAACTGCGTAACTTAAACCGACAATATTGTAAAGGAAACTGATTATAAATGTCATTTTCACAATCGTAATCGAGCCCTTACAAACGTTGAGATAGTCATCCAGCCTGACTACTTTTTCACCATTCATGATCACATCGGATGAGGGTGTAAAGCTGTTGGTGTCGTCTGCAATGGCAATCCCGACATTGCTTTGTTTCAATGCTCCCGCATCATTCAGTCCGTCTCCAAGCATGGCGACTTTCATTTTCTGATTCTGAAGGTTTTGGATGTAATTAAGTTTGTCTTCCGGACTTTGATTGAAGGCCATTCCCTGATAATTCGGGATTAATTCCTTCAACTGGTTTTCTTCAGAAGAATTGTCTCCGCTCAGAATAAAAATTTTATAATCAGTCAGTTTTTTGAATAAATTTTTAAGATTTTCGCGGTATTCATTTTTAAAAATAAATTTCCCTAAAAATTCTCCATTTTTACTGATATATACAGCTGTTTCAAGATTTTTAGATTCCTGATTGTTGTATTTTGCAGAACCGATCTTGTAAACATTTCCTCTTATGCTTGCCTCATATCCTTTTCCGGAGATCTCCTGAAAATTTTCAACCGGGAAATACTCATCTTTTATCTCAATAAATTCATATAAAGATTTAGAAAGCGGATGGTTTGAATTCTTTAATAATGTTTTAATATTCAGTAAATCAAAGTCTTTTATTTCCGAACCTTCATATTTGATATTGGATTTTTTTCTGTGGGTAATTGTGCCTGTTTTATCAAAAACAATGGTATCTAATTTTGCAATTTTTTCGATCGTTAAAGTATCTTTTACATAAAACTTATTTCGACCTAAAATCCTCATAATGTGTCCAAAAGTAAAAGGTGCTGACAACGCAAGCGCACAAGGACAGGCAATAATTAAAATCGCGGAAATTACCTGAAACATTTTCTCGAAATCAACCGTTGCCCAATAAATTCCGGATAGTAAAGCAATGCCTAAAATAATGAATGTGAAATATTTACTGATGTTATTTGTAAGTGTGTCAAGCCCTGTTTCGTGCTTTTTGAAAGCTTCTTTATTCCAAAGCTGAGTCAGATAACTCTGATCAACATTTTTAATAACTTCCAACTCCAAAGAAGATCCAATTTGTTTTCCCCCTGCAAAAATCTTATCTCCCGGCTGTTTGCTGATCGTTGCACTTTCTCCGGTGATAAAACCATTGTCAATATTCCCTTCTCCATGAATCAGAATGGCATCAACAGGAATAATTTCCTGATTTCTGACTAAAATTCTATCGCCAATTTTAATTTCAGAAAGTAAAATATTATCCTGTTTTCCTTCAAAATCAACCTTTGTTACTGCAATCGGGTAGAATGATTTGTAATCTCTGTCGTAAGACAGCGCACTGTAGGTCCTTTTTTGGAAAATTTTGCCTAAAAGCATGAAGAATAAAAGTCCACATAAAGTATCGAAATATCCTGGCCCATAATCAGTTGCAACTTCATACAAGCTACGACCGAAAAGAACAATAATTCCCAAAACAATCGGAACATCAATGTTGACAATTTTATTTTTTAATCCATACCAAGCAGATTTATAATAATCCGAAGCCGAATAAACTACAACCGGAATCGCGAGAAAACACATCAAAGCCCTGAAAAGCCCTTTATAGTGATCCATCCAATAATCTTCGCCACCGATGTATTCAGGAAAGGCAAGGAACATCCCGTTTCCGAAAGCAAAAGCGGCAATAGCAAACTTTACAAGCAGGGATTTATCGAGATGCTCAACATTTTTATCAGCCGTTTCAAGGCTGATAACGGGCTTATATCCTAAATTTGTTAAGAAATTAGCTAATTCGCTTAGTTTTAAATCATTATGGTTGAATGAAATCTGTAAGGTCTTTCTTGTGAAATTGACCTGGGAATATTTAATGTCTTTGTTTAAAGTATGAAGGCTTTCCAATAGCCAAATGCATGATGAACAATGGATTACGGGAATTTTAAATGTAACAAGGCTTGTGTTTCCTTCTGAGAAATCGGTTACTTTTTCAAAAATTTCCGGAGTATCTAAATAATCAAACTGTGAAGAATTTTCATCGCTCGGACGAATTCCTGCTCTTTTATTTAATTCGTAAAAATTACTTAAATTATTAGCATTCAGAATCTCGTAAACAGACTTACAGCCGTTGCAGCAAAAAATCCTTTCATCAAAAGAAATTCTTTCCTTTTCGATACCCTGACCACAATGAAAACAGTTCTCGCTCACCTCCATAAATTATTGAACTACAAAATTATAACAATTTTTTTTGTTTATCGAGTTAAAAAGTTCTATTTTTGTGATAAATGTCATATAAAATGTCGCAGGAACAACAGATTGCCATTGAAGAGAGGTTCGCCAGAGTTTTTAATGATAAATCATTTAAGGAAAGACTTTCAAGTGCAGATTTTGATAAATATATCAACGCCAAAAAGAAACTGAGTTTTCAAAAACATGATACGATCTTCGAGGATGGTGAAACTCCGAGAGGGGTTTATGTTTTGGAGAGAGGTGCTGCAAAATTATCAAAATCAGGAGCTTTCGGAAAAGATCAGATTTTAAGATTTATCAAAGAAGGGGACATCATCGGATACCGTTCTTTGCTTTGCGGGGAAAATTTCCAGGCGAAGGCTGAAGCTATGACAGACATTGAAGCTACTTTTTTACCTTCAGATGTTTTCATGCATCTGCTGGAAGTCGATTCCCAGCTTTCTTTTATAATGCTTCAGAAAATTTCTTATGAATTGGGAGAATCATCAAATACGATTACTTTCCTGGCTCAAAAAACGGTAAGAGAAAGATTAGCGGAGATTTTATTGCTGTTGGAACAGAAATTAGGAGTTGACCCTGAAGGATTTATCAAAATTTCTTTAACAAGGGAAGAAATTGCCAACATTATCGGAACGGCTACAGAAAGTGCAATCCGTTTGATTTCCGAATTTAAAGGAGACAATCTCATCGAAGTAGATGGAAGAAACATCAAAATTCTCAACCACGACAAATTAATGAAACTAGGACACGTAGTTTTATAAATCATACAAAATTTAAGTCGGCTCAGGGCCGACTTTTTAACTTTTAAAATAGATACATTATGTCTGTTCACTCTGAAATTAAAAAAGTTACGACTGAAACCTTGCGTAAAATGAAATTCGACAAGGAAAAAATAACGATGCTTACGGCATACGATTTTACCACTGCGAAAATGGTGGATGCAGGAGGAGTTGATACAATTCTGATCGGGGATTCTGCTGCTAATGTGATGGCGGGTTTTGAAACAACATTGCCAATTACTTTGGATCAGATGATTTATCATGCCCAAAGTGTTGTGAGGGGAACGGACAGAGCTTTGGTAGTTGCTGATTTACCTTTCGGATCTTATCAGAGCAATCCTGAAAAAGCTTTGGAATCTGCGGTAAGAATGATGAAAGAGGGTGGTGCTCACGCTGTGAAAATTGAAGGAGGAAAAGAGATTTCAAAATCAATAAAGAAAATTATCAATGCCGGAATTCCTGTGATGGGACATTTGGGTTTAACGCCACAATCCATTTATAAATTTGGCACCTATAAAGTAAGAGCGAAAGACGAGGCTGAAGCTGAAAAATTAATCAGTGATGCACAACTTTTGGAAGAATTGGGTTGTTTTTCTGTTGTTTTAGAGAAAATTCCAGCAGATTTAGCCAAAAAAGTGACAGAAGCAATTTCAATCCCAACCATCGGAATCGGAGCCGGACCTCATTGTGACGGACAGGTTTTAGTTTACCACGATATGGTTGGAATGAATAAAGGTTTCAGTCCAAAATTTTTAAGAAGATACCTTGACCTTTACACAGAAATCACAGGAGCGGTTTCTCAATACGTACAAGACGTGAAAAGCCAGACTTTTCCTAACGAAAATGAAAGTTACTAATTAATGAAAAATCAACAATCTACACAGGGAATTCTTTCCATCGTTGCATTGGTTTGCCTTGCAGCGGGATGGTTCAATTTCTTTTCACCGGAAATTAATATTTTACTTTCCAGAAGAATCTTTTATGTGCTCATTGGGATTAGCTTTTTCCTGCAGGCACCATCTCTTACCAATAAAAACTTTATGTATGCAATGTACGGCGCAGCTGCACTGTGTATCGTGGGAGCATTATTTCCTTTGGAATGGAAGATTGCAGGGATAAAAACAATTGGACTTTTAGGAGGAATTATTCTTTCATTTACAAACAGACCAACGTACCGTCAGTAGATCATGGAGGAGCAGATTGTGTATGAAGACAACCATCTTTTGGTGATTAATAAAAAGGTCGGGCAGCTTGTACAGGGCGACAAAACCGGCGATGAATCTCTATTGGATTCAATTAAAAATTTTATAAAAAAAAGAGACAATAAACCCGGAAATGTTTTTCTGGGTTTGGTCCATCGTATTGACAGGCCGACATCGGGGTTGGTGATTTATGCTAAAACATCAAAAGCCCTTACCCGATTAACCCAAATGGTAAAAAACCGTGAAATCGAAAAAACATATTGGGCAGTTGTTGCTAAGGAAATGATTCCCCAGACGCAAAGGCTGGTTCATTACTTACAGAAAAACGAAAAGAATAATAAGGCTATTGTTTTCCCGAAAGCTACACAAGGCGCAAAGGAAGCGATTCTTACTTATCATATTATTAAAACGTTGGATAATTATTTACTTCTTGAAATTGATCTTGAAACAGGAAGGCATCATCAAATCAGGGCTCAGTTGTCAAAAACAGGAATTCCCATTAAAGGTGATTTAAAATATGGAGCGCCACGTTCCAATCCGGACGGCGGAATTAATCTTCATGCCAGGAAGCTGGAATTTATTCATCCTGTTACCAAAGAAAAAATAAAAATTACAGCTCCCGTTCCGCAGAATGATGCGATTTGGAGAGCTTGTGAGGATTGATTTTTAATAGGTCGGAAGTTAGAAGATGGAAGCTGGAAGTTATATTCGGGGGTTCCATTTTTTATTTTAGCCCATAATTAAAATCAAATAATACTTTTTACGGTTACAAAACCTCCAGCCTTCATCCAACTTCCAGCCCCTTCTGAAAAATTTTGCCCATTTCAAAAAAATAACTAACTTCGTCCAAACTTTAGGGGTGTCTGCGAGAAGCGGACTGAGATTTTACCCTTTGAACCTGATCTGGATTATACCAGCGTAGGGAAAAGTGAGATGACTTTTGCTGCACATTCTATTGTGCAATGACGGACATTCCTAAAGTATATTTAAAAAATTTAGGAATGGAACTCACAATCAATCACACATTACGAACATTTGATTCACTTCCCGAAACCCTGGGAGCATTATTGGCTATTGAAATACCCGAAAAGAAAAAAGGTATTGCAGTTGCCCTCAACAATCGCATTATTCCGCAGTCATTCTGGGCGGGAACTATTCTCAACGACAAAGATTCAATTTTAATTATCACTGCTACTCAAGGCGGTTAAAAAATATTTTTATGGCTCACAACATCACACGTTCACCGTTTCCGAACTCAAAAAAAATCTATGTTGAAGGGAAAATTCATCCCATTAATGTAGCGATGCGCGAAATACAATTAAGTCCGACAAAACTTACCAATGGAAAAATTGAAGAAAATCCGCCTGTCACCATTTACGATACTTCAGGACCTTACACAGACGAAAGTTCTGAAATTGATATCGAAAAAGGACTCCCAAGAATCAGAGAACAATGGATTTTGGATAGAGATGATGTCGAAATTTTAGATGGAATTACTTCCGACTACGGAAAAAAACGCCTTGCTGATTCAAAACTGGATGAGCTGCGTTTTTCTTACAATCACAAGCCAAAAGTTGCCCAAGAAGGTAAAGAAGTTACCCAATTGTATTACGCAAAACAGGGCATCATCACTCCTGAAATGGAATACATTGCCATCCGAGAAAACCAAAAAATTGAGCAGCTGGATTCTGTTTCAAAAGACATGGCTTTTCAACATCCGGGAAATAGTTTTGGAGCAAGAACGCCGAAAAGCAAAATCACTCCTGAATTTGTAAGAGATGAAATTGCAGCCGGAAGAGCGATTATTCCCAACAATATCAATCACCCCGAAAGCGAACCGATGATTATCGGACGAAATTTCTTGGTTAAAATTAATGCCAACATCGGAAACAGTGCCGTTTCGTCAAGCATTGAAGAAGAAGTTGAAAAGGCAGTTTGGGCTTGCCGATGGGGAGCCGACACGATTATGGATTTGTCTACGGGAAAAAACATCCATGAAACCAGGGAATGGATCATCAGAAACAGTCCTGTCCCGATTGGTACCGTTCCGATTTATCAGGCATTGGAAAAAGTAAAAGGTGTTGCAGAAGATTTAACCTGGGAAATTTTTAAAGATACGTTGATCGAACAGGCAGAACAGGGAGTTTCATACTTCACGATTCACGCTGGAGTTTTGTTGAGATATATTCATTTGACTGCAAAACGTGTGACGGGAATTGTTTCGAGAGGTGGTTCTATTATGGCAAAATGGTGTTTGTTTCATCATCAAGAAAACTTTTTATATACCCATTTCGAGGAAATTTGCGAAATCATGAAAAAATATGATGTTGCTTTTTCTTTGGGAGACGGTCTTCGTCCGGGTTCAATTGCTGATGCCAATGATGAAGCGCAGTTTGCAGAACTGGAAACGTTGGGAGAACTTACAAAAATTGCCTGGAAACATAATGTTCAGGTGATGGTTGAAGGTCCAGGTCACGTTCCAATGCATATGATCAAAGAAAATATGGAGAAACAATTGGAAGTCTGTGCCGAAGCTCCGTTTTATACATTGGGTCCTTTGACTACAGATATTGCACCAGGTTATGATCACATTACTTCGGGAATTGGGGCAGCGATGATTGGCTGGTTTGGTTGTGCGATGTTGTGTTATGTGACACCGAAAGAACATTTAGGACTTCCGAATAAAGAAGATGTAAAAGTTGGAGTTATTACCTACAAATTGGCTGCTCATGCTGCAGATTTAGCGAAAGGCCATCCAGGAGCACAATATAGGGACAATGCTTTAAGTAAGGCAAGATTTGAATTCCGTTGGGAAGATCAGTTCAATCTTTCGTTGGATCCAGAAACTGCAAGATCTTATCATGATGAAACACTTCCTGCGGATGGAGCGAAAATTGCCCATTTCTGTTCAATGTGTGGACCGAAATTCTGCTCTATGAAAATTACACAGGAAATCCGTGAATCCGCAGAAAAAGGAATGTTCGACAAATCTCAGGAATTCATCGAAAAAGGGAAAGAAATTTATATATGATCATCGTTATCACTCCTGAAAAGATTATTGAGAACGAAACTGAAATTATGAATGAATTATTTCAGGAAGGCTTGGATTTGCTTCACATCAGAAAACCTTTCATCAATTCAGAAGAAATGACGGATTTTATTCATAAGATAAATTCAAAATTTCATCACCAATTGGTTTTGCATAATCATTATAATTTGTCGAAAGATTATACTATTTCAAGATTTCATTTCCGGGAAATTGACAGACGAAATGATTTGTATAAATCTTTTTCAGATAAAACAATTTCAACATCTGTTCATGATATTGAAAGCTTTAATGAATTAAATGAAGACTGGGAGTATTCATTTATCAGTCCGGTTTTTCCGAGTATTTCTAAAAAAGGATATGGAGAAAGCTCAACGATTTTAAATGAGATTAAAGGTCGTGATAATCACAATGTAAAATTAATTGCTTTGGGAGGAATTAATGAAAATAATATCAATGAAGCTTTTGAAAGTGGAGTAGATGGCGTGGCTTTGTTAGGTGCGATTTGGGAAAGTGATCAACCTTTACAAATTTTCAAAAAATGCAGACAGAACGTCCTTTCGTAATGAGTATTGCAGGCTACGATCCAAGTGGTGGAGCAGGTTTGTTGGCGGATATTAAAACAATGGAACAGTTGAAAGTTCAGGGTTTAGGAGTTTGTACGGCAATGACTTTACAGACAGAATCTCAATGTTTGAGTTTGAATTGGCAACCTTTAGATGAAATTTTGAACTCAATTGATGTTTTAATGAAAAAATATGCTGTTCAGGTTGTAAAAATCGGAGTTGTCAAAGATGCGGAATTTTTAACTGAAATTGTAAAAACAATTAAATCTATTAATCCTCAAACAAAAATAATTTGGGATCCCGTTTTGAAAAGTACATCCGAGTTTTCTTTTTTTGATCTGAATACAATTTCTGAACTGGAAAATGTTTTACAACAAATTGATTTAATGACACCAAACTATAATGAATATAGGGTTTTACAGAAATTTAATCTTTTTAAAAATGCGAAAAATTCATGTTCAGTTTTAATTAAAGGTGGACATCGAGAGGATAAATTAGGCATGGATATTTTATTGGATAATGGAAAAGAAATTGCAATTCATCCAAATGATGAAACCTCGGTTTTCTACCCAAAACATGGTTCCGGTTGTGTACTTTCTTCTGCGATTGCAAGTCATTTAGCTTTAGGTGAAAATTTAGAAAATGCCTGCCGAAACGGAAAATTATACATTGAAAAGTTTTTAACAAGTAATTCTACTTTACTGGGTTTTCATTCTTAAAAATTATGAGTAAAACGTGCTGTCTTTGCTGAGTGAAACGCCTTTGCGAAAAAGAAATATGCAGTATAACTTTAAAACTAACCTTGCGATCTTTGCGTTAAAAATTAAATTAAGAATTAAATGGAAAAATTACAATACATCTCACAAGGATTTACGATAGAAGACCAGGAACTGAACATCCGAAAAGCTCTTGATGCCGGAGTAAGATGGATCCAGGTTCGCTGGAAAAATGCTCCTGAAAATAAATTTATTAAACTTTGTGAAATTTCAAAAAATTTATGCTCAGACAATCAGACAGTTTGTATCATTAATGACCATGTTCAGATTGCAAAAGATATTGATGCAGACGGTGTTCATTTAGGATTAAAAGATACTTCTATAGAAATTGCAAGACATATTTTAGGTCAAAATAAAATTATTGGAGGAACAGCAAACACCATCGAAGATGTTCTTCAAAGAATGAATGAGCCATGTGATTATATCGGTTTGGGACCTTTGAGATTTACTTCAACCAAAGAAAAACTGAGCCCGATTTTAGGTTTTGAAGGGTATGAAAAAATCATTCAAGATTTAAAAGAAAAATCATTAGAAATTCCAAAAATATTTGCCATTGGCGGAGTTGTTCTGAATGACATTCAATTATTACAGCAAATAGGAATTTATGGTGTCGCAGTTTCAGGAGTAATTACAAACGAACCGACTTTCGTAAAAGAATTTAAAAAAGTTTTACAATGAAAAATCAACCATTAATTATAGCAGAAAGAACTTTCGAATCGAGATTGTTTTTAGGAACAGGAAAATTCGGAAACCTTTCAGAAATGACCGATTCCATTATCGCTTCAGGAAGTGAAATGGTAACAATGGCATTGAAAAGAATCGATTCCCAATCTTCAGAAGACGATTTGTTGAGTGCTTTAAAACCTACAAAATCTCATCTTTTACCCAACACTTCAGGAGCCAGAACAGCAAAAGAAGCGGTTTTAGCAGCGCAATTGGCAAGAGAAGCATTGGAAACCAATTGGGTAAAACTGGAAATCCATCCTGATCCAAAATATTTATTACCAGATCCTATTGAAACCCTTTATGCAACGGAAGAATTGGCAAAATTAGGATTCATTGTGATGCCTTACATTCATGCCGATCCTGTTTTATGCAAACGACTGGAAGATGCAGGAACAGCAGTTGTGATGCCTTTGGGAGCGCCGATTGGAACGAATAAGGGCTTGAGAACGCTGGACTTTTTAGAAATAATTATTGCCCAAAGTAATGTTCCTGTGGTTGTTGATGCTGGAATTGGAGCACCTTCCGATGCGGCAAAAGCCATGGAAATGGGCGCTGATGCGGTTTTGGTGAATACTGCCATTGCGGTTGCAAGAAATCCTGTGAATATGGCATTAGCTTTTAAAGAAGGGGTAATTGCCGGAAGAAGAGCCTTTGAATCTGGTTTAGGAGCGATTGGGAATCATGCTGAAGCATCAAGTCCGTTGACTTCTTTCTTATTTGATTAAACTTAATTTTATGAAGAGTTTTAAAGATTTTTTTGAAAATTATCAATGGGATGAGGTAAAGGCAAAACTTGAAAAAGTGACGTTATCTGATGTGGAAAGCAGTCTTCAAAAAAAGAATAAAACAATCGAAGATTTCCTGAATTTTCTTTCACCTGTTGCGGCTCAGAAATTGGAGGTCATGGCGAAAATGACGCAGCAACTCACTCAGAAACGATTCGGAAAAACTATCCAGCTGTATGCTCCGCTGTATCTGAGCAATGAATGTCAGAATATTTGTACGTATTGCGGTTTTAGTTTGGATAATTCCATTAAAAGAAAAACACTTTCTGATATGGAATTGATGATAGAAGCCACTGTTTTAAAATCAATGGATGTCAATCACGTTTTGTTGGTAAGCGGAGAAGCGAATAAAACAGTCGGGATTAATTATTTTTTGAATGCTGTCCGTTTGTTGAAGCCACATTTTGCCAATATTTCAATTGAAGTTCAGCCGTTGTCGGAAGAAGAATATCAGCAGCTTCATGATGCGGGTGTGAATGCTGTTTTGGTCTATCAGGAAACGTATCATCAGGAAGTTTATAAAGAATATCATCCGAAAGGTAAGAAGTCGAATTTCAATTTTCGTTTGGAAACGCCTGACAGAATCGGAAAAGCCGGAATTCACAAAATAGGGTTGGGCGTTTTGCTCGGTCTGGAAGATTGGAGAGTCGATAGCTTTTTTAATGCGTTACACATCGATTATCTTCAAAAGCAGTATTGGAAAAGTAAATTTTCCGTTTCATTTCCGAGACTTCGACCTGCCGAAGGAATCATTGAACCGAATTTTATCATGTCTGATAGAGATTTATTACAATTAATTTGCGCCTATAGAATTTGGAACGAAGATCTGGAAATTTCTATTTCAACAAGAGAAAATGAAAAGTTTAGAGATAATATCATTTCATTGGGAGCAACGGCGATGAGTGCGGCTTCAAAAACGAATCCCGGTGGTTATGCGGTTGATAAAGAGTCTTTGGAACAATTTGAAACCAGTGACGAAAGAAGCATGGAGGAAATTAGAAATATCATTAAAAAAGCAGGCTATGATCCTGTGATGAAAGACTGGGATTCTGTTTATAGTGGAATTTAAATCTAGAAATTATTTAACGCAATGTTCGCAAAATTTTTCATCCAACTATCATATCTCTCCGTTCGCAAAGGCGTTTCACTCTGCAAATGATAGATGTTATTTTTCGCCCTGGCTGAGTGAAGCGCCTTTGCGGACAAAAAATATGCAGTAAAACTTTAAAACTAACCTTGAGATCTTTGCATTAAAAACAAAATTTAAAATGATTCAACCATAACTTATTTATGAAAAGCGAAGACACTTTTGCACGATACAGCCGACAGATTTTTATTGAAGAAATAGGACTTGAAGGTCAACGAAAAATCATGAATTCAAAAGTTCTTGTCATTGGAGCCGGTGGTTTGGGAAGCCCAGTTATTCAGTATTTGGCGGCGGCGGGAGTTGGGACTTTGGGAGTTGCAGACTTTGATGAGGTTGAACTACATAATTTAAACCGACAAATTATTCACAATGAAAATTCGGTTGGGATTTCAAAAGTGAAAAGTGCAGAACAGTTCGTGAAAAACCTTAATCATCAAGTCGATTTTATCGGAATTGAAAGCAAAATCAATGATTCAAATGCAGAAGAAATCATTTCTCGGTTTGATATTATTGTTGATGGTTCGGATAATTTTAAAACAAGGTATTTAATTAACGATACTTGTAAAAAGCTTTCTAAACCGTTGGTTTACGGAAGTATTTTAGGCTTTTCGGGGCAGGTTGCTATTTTCAATTTTAAAGGAAGCAAAAACTTGAGGGATATTTTTCCTGAACCACCTTTGGATGAAAATCTTCCGGATTGTGACAGTCTCGGAGTTTTGGGAGCCCTACCGGGAATTGTTGGGAGCATGATGGCAAATTTGACATTGAAAATAATGACTGATTTGCCTTTACACGTCAATCAATTAACATTAATTGATACTTTAAACTGGAGATTTCAGACTCTTGATTTCTAATTTCCAAGAAAGAATATTTCTATCTTTTGTGGTATGTGAAAAAGCATTTTATTTTGTTTTAGTTAATTTAATCCGAATATTATTTTGAATTTGTTATTTATTTTGGGTAATGTTTATTTAAAATGTATATTTAAGATTAATTTAATCCACATCCAAATGAAACATTTTTACAAATCTTTCTCTCTTCCGGAGAGGGGAAAAAAGTTTTTTACGCCAACCATACTTGGGGTTGCATTATTTTTAGGAATATATAACACGGCTCAGGTAAGTACCTATAGCTTTACCCAGTCGGCAGGGAGTTTTTCGGCTATTAGCGGAACAAATTTAGATATTGCGACGGGTAATACCTCTACAACTAATCTTAACAGCGCTGTTTATCCTGTAACATTACCTTTTAACTTTGTTTTTAATGGAATTTCTTATAGTTCCATGAATGTATCGACGAATGGTTTTGTAACATTCGGGGCAACAGCACCTTCCACGACAACTACAACACCTATTTCCTCTACAACTGCCTATGAAGGAGCTATTGCGGCTTTCGGAAGAGATATCAGCAGTATGTATGAAATTAACGGGACTACAGGAAGTATCAGTTGGGAAACTTTGGGGACGGCTCCCAACCGTGAGGTTGTTGTTCAGTGGAAAAATTTCCGCCCAAACAGCAGTACTTCTGTAACGGCAGCGTATGCATTTGCATTTCAGATAAGATTACATGAAACCACAAATGTTATTAATACCGTATATGATACCGGAGGTTATATTATAGGTAACACTGCTTTGTCCGGAACTGTACAGATTGGTTTAAGGGGAAATTCTAATGCTGATTTTAATAACAGGCTAAATGCAACATCACTGGAATTCATAAGTTCTACTCCAGGTACTGCGAATTCGAGTACACAGAATTTTCATACAATTAATGCTGTTCCGGGAATGCCTACTGCTGGATTAACGTATACCTGGACTCCACCTACATGCTGGGTTCCACAAACGTTAACCGTAGTATCCACTGCAACAAATTCAGCAAATATCACATGGCAGGCTCCTTCCACCGCACCGGCGAGTTATGATATTTATTACAGTACTTCAAGTACACCGCCAACTTCTTCTACACCTCCTACAATGCCAAACTTTGCGGGTACGACAGCTACATTAAGTCCGCTGACGGCTGCAACAACGTATTATGTTTGGGTAAGATCAAATTGTGGTTCAGGTAATTTCAGTGCATGGTCTTTATTACCTGTACAATTTACTACACAATGTCAGCCGCCTGTAGTTTCTTCAACTACTCAGGCTACGGTCTGTCCGGGAAGCACAGCAACTTTATCAGCAGTGACAACGGATCCTGCAGCTGTTTTGACTTGGTATGACGCAAGCTCAGGAGGAAATGTCGTAGGTACAGGAAGTACTTTTACGACACCTGCACTATCTGTTACGACTCCATATTATGTTTCTGCTACCAACGGAACTTCTATGTTTGTAGGTCCGGCAACTCCGAATTCTATGGCAGCACCGGCTATAACAGGAGCAATTAATACTTATTATATTCAGTTTGAAGTGACAAATCAGCCGCTAACTTTAGTTTCGACAGATGTATTTCCGGAATCGGCAGGACAAAGTACAACGCTCGAAATTTTACAGGGACCAACATCATTTAGTGTAATTAATACCATTCCTTTCACTTCCACAATTGCAAGTGATGGAACAACACCTCAGACAGTTCCTATCAATATGACACTGACGCCGGGAACTTACAGAATGAGAATGTCCGGTGGAAATTATTACAGAAATTATCAGAGTAATGCGGTTTTCCCATATTCAATTCCTAATTTCAGTATTACAACAGGCTCAAATGCAGCTTCCGATTCTTATTATTTTATGTATAATCTTAAAGTAAATTCGGGATGTGAATCTCCAAGAACAACAGTAATGGCAACCGTAGATGCCAATTGTTTGTCTACTTCGGAAGTAAAATCAAAAGATTTGCTGAAGGTTTATCCTAATCCTTTCACGGATGTTATTAACATTGACAGGCCGGAGATGGTAAAATCAATTCAGGTAACTGATGTTTCCGGAAAATTAATTAAAAATAACGTCAAAGCAGAATCAGTTTTAAGGTTTAATGATCTTTCGCAAGGTTTATATATTTTAATTCTTGATATGAAGGACGGAACGAAACAATCCATTAAAGTGATTAAGAAATAATAAAAAGAAACGGCTCAGATTAATGAGCCGTTTTTTTATTGTTTAAGTTATTGTCCTGGCTGTATTACACCGCCATTTTCTTCTTTTTTGGTACTGTTCAGGA
This sequence comes from Chryseobacterium sp. IHB B 17019, assembly GCF_001456155.1. Lineage (NCBI taxonomy): Bacteria > Pseudomonadati > Bacteroidota > Flavobacteriia > Flavobacteriales > Weeksellaceae > Chryseobacterium > Chryseobacterium sp. IHB B 17019. The sequence continues at coordinate 3,949,017 of NZ_CP013293.1, forward strand.
TGTTTGGATCTTCTTTGGCCAACTTATTTTTTGTTGGGATTTTATAATTGATTGATAAACCAAAGTTTCTCGTATCATATTTATTCCTCATATAAACAGCTTCTCCGGAAGGCGGATTGGAACGCACCTGCATTACCTGCCCGTTGAAAATATCATTCGCAAAAACAGAAACCGTAAGACGGTTATCCATAAATTTCTTTGTTAAAGTTATATCTAAAGAATTATTAAATGGTTTTTCCGCCGTGAAATAAAAATATCCTGCTTTTGGCGTTAAATAACTGTAATTTGCCGTTAATTTAATCTCTTTCGGCAAAATAATTTGCGTCATAATATTAAAAATCCAGAAACCTTTATTGTTTAGATTGTCAATGTCATGCTTTTGATAACCCGCGTACAGATACATGAAATTAATTTTATCAGGATTAAAATTAAACTTCATAATCTCACTGATCGGCTTACTGAAAACCATAAACGGAATCGGAAGCCCCACATTGAAGTTGTGAATCTTCATATTGGAAATATTCACCTGCTCATTGTACAGGTTTTTACCATCTTTTCTAATGATCTGAGCCACCTGATTTTTCGCCGAACTTACACTGTATCCGATGAAAGCATAATCGAAGGCCGAAACTTTCAATTCATAATTATCAAAAATTGTTGGCTGTAGATTCGGGTTACCTGTTACCTGTGTATTGGGTCCCTGAAACGTTGTGTTGTTCGGGTTTAAGGCAGAAATACTCGGTAAGCTGATCTTTTTATTGTAATTTGCAGCAACATACACTTGGTTCATTAAGTTGTACTGAACGCTTGCATTCGGGAATAATTTAAATTTATTAAATGGAATTAAATCCTTCTGAACCACAGTATTTGTACTGTCCAACACTCTCGTAACTCCCGAAATATCGTAGTTTTCTGCACGTGTCCCTAAAATAAAGTCAAACTTTTTCAACTTAGCCTGGAATTCCAGATAAGTTGCTGTAGTTTGTCTTTTATATTCTAAATTCGTTAAACCTTTGCTTTCCGTATCAAAATCCTGATTTTCATATAAACCTCCCAAGCTTACTTTTCCACCGTCAAGAATTTTCAATGGTTGAGAATAATCGACTTTAAAATTGGCGATTCTCATATCGGATTTGTTGCTTAAAACATTTCCTGCTGTAAATGAAAATGCTTCTTCCGGATTGTAAAATGTACCTCTTCTGAAAATGTTATCCTGATCAAATTTGCTGTCCGATTTTGTATATCCAAACTGGAAATCTAATTTCTGAGCTTTATCATCAAATCGTTTTTGATAAGTGACAACCGCTTCCTGTCTCGTATTCAAAGTATGCGCGGCATCGGAAGCATCAAAAATAAAGTCTCTGTAATAAAATTGTTCAGGGTTGGTGTTGGGAATTGTAACTTTTTCAGCTCCTTCACCATCACTCAAGGTGTAATTGTCATTGTTATTGTGATAAATATCGTAGTTTAATAATAATCTGTCATCCCCAAGATCAAAAGTCAACCCTGATTTTGCAAAATATCCGCGTCCGTATCTGTCTGTATTGCTTCGTAACAAATCATTTTGATTAGTAGTAAGCATACTTTCACGATAGTTTTGACCGATGTTCAATTGCCATCCGAAAATTTTATTTCTTGCATTTAAGTTTAATGAATTACTCGTTCTGCTTCGGAATTTATCGTAATTGGTGAAAGAATAATTTCCTGAATAAGTTGCCGTTAAATATTTATTGGCATTTTTATTCGTGATAATATTCATGATCGCACCTCCGGAAGTGGCCGGGAATTCTGCGCCGGGCTGCGTGATCACTTCAATTCTGTCCACTGAATTGGCAGGCATGCCTTCAAGAAAAGAATTTAATTCGTTGGAGGTAATATTTAAAGGTCTTCCGTTAAGATAAACATCTAAAACTTTTCCTTGATACATCATTCCTGCAATGTCTGTAGAAACAAGGCCGGGAAGTTTTTTAATTCCTTCTAAAACATTCCCGTTATTGAGTTGCGGCTGTTCTGAGAAATCAAAAATGGTACGGTCAGCTTTTTGTTCAACAGCTTTTTTAGTTTTAGTGATCGTAACTCCTTCGATTTGTTTTTCTTTGGTTTGATTATCAGGCTTTTCCTGGGCATAGGTAAATATTGAGCCTAAAATCAGCAACGGAATAGTTATTTTTTTCATAATGTTTTTTCTACTTCTATCAGTTAGACGCTGAAAAATAAGTTTTGTTACAAAAAAAGGTCTTGCAAACGCAAAACCTTTATTATGATTAAATATGAAGTTTAATTTATAACATCCCTTTCATTGCTTTTTCTTCCTGATAAATTCTTATGATTAAAATAACAAGATAAACCGGAAGTACAAACATCATCGTTTTCCAGGCATTACATAATAAGGTAACGCCAATGATTTCGGGAATTACATTTAAAAAATAATTCGGGTGGCGGACAGTTCTGAACAAAAATGATTTTACAATTTTATGATTGGGAACGATGAAAATTTTCACCGTCCAAACTTCACGAAGCGCATAGATTACATAAAATAGCATCAAATATGAAAATGTAAGAATACATAAACCGATTTTTAAGTAAAGATTGAATTCAACATTGTTGGTATATGCTTCATAAAACGAACCTCCGTAAACAGCGATGTGAGCAAGAGTTAGTAATAACGAATTTAGTTTTCCGTATTCTATAGCCCCTGATTTTTTTATTCTTTGCTCGTTTTTGATGGAAATAAAAATTGTAATGAGTCTTACAGCGAAGAAACAGATTAAAATGATGGAAACAGTATTCACGATGATAATTTTTTTTGATCAGTGCAAAAGTAAAGATTTTTCTTCATATCGTGAAATAATATGGGATTAAAAACACAAAAAAAGCAGCTCCAATTGGAACTGCTTTACTTATGATTAATTTAATCTAACAATTAATTTTCTTGTTGTTTAATCAAGTTTAATGCAGAACCAGCTTTAAACCAATCGATTTGCTGAGCATTGTAAGTATGATTTGCCATAACAATGTCTTTCGTTCCGTCTGCGTGAACGAATTCTAAAGTCAATTGTTTACCTGGAGCGAATTGCTCAAGATCTAGGAAGTTTACAGTGTCGTCTTCCTGGATTTTGTCATAATCAGCTTCGTTTGCAAAAGTTAATCCAAGCATACCTTGTTTTTTAAGGTTAGTTTCGTGGATTCTCGCGAATGATTTTACCAATACTGCTTTTACTCCAAGATGTCTTGGTTCCATTGCAGCATGCTCTCTTGAAGAACCTTCTCCGTAGTTTTGATCTCCCACAACGATTGAAGGAACTCCTGCAGCTTTGTAAGCTCTTTGTACAGCAGGAACTTCTCCGTAAGAACCGTCTAGTTGGTTTTTAACTTTATTAGTTTCCATGTTGTAAGCATTTACGGCTCCAATCAACATGTTATTTGAAATATTATCAAGGTGACCTCTGTATTTCAACCATGGTCCGGCCATAGAAATGTGGTCAGTTGTACATTTTCCGAAAGCTTTGATCAATACTTTAGCTCCTTCGATATTTTTACCGTCCCAAGCCGGGAACTCTTCTAATAACTGAAGTCTGTCTGAAGTAGGGCTTACATTTACCTGAACAATAGATCCGTCTGCTGAAGGCGCTTGGTATCCCGCATCTTCTACTGCGAATCCTCTTGCCGGCAATTCAGAACCTTTAGGCTCATCTAATTTTACCTGCTCACCGTTTTCAGCTGTTAAAGTATCTGTAATCGGGTTGAAGTCTAATCTTCCAGAGATCGCTACAGCAGCTACCATTTCAGGAGAAGCTACGAATGCGTGAGTATTTGGGTTACCGTCAGCTCTTTTTGCAAAGTTTCTGTTGAAAGAGTGGATGATAGAGTTTTTCTCACCTTTTTCAGCGCCTTCTCTGTCCCATTGACCGATACATGGCCCACAAGCATTAGTAAAGATTCTTGCGTTCTCAAATTTTCTGAAAGAATCTAAGAATCCGTCTCTCTCAGCTGTATATTTTACCTGCTCTGAACCTGGGTTGATTCCCAAAATAGCTTTTGGCTTTACACCTTTGGCTACAGCATCTTCTACAATAGAAGCAGCTCTTGACAAATCTTCGTAAGAAGAGTTGGTACAAGAACCGATCAAAGCCCATTCAACTTCTAATGGCCATCCGTTTGCTTCCGCTTTAGCTCTGAATTCAGAAACAGGAGTCGCTAAATCCGGAGTGAAAGGTCCGTTAAGATGAGGAGTAAGTTCAGAAAGGTTGATTTCGATTAATTGATCAAAATATTGATGAGGGTTTGCATATACTTCAGCATCACCCGTTAAGTGCTCAGCAATTTTATCAGCAGCATCTACTACATCCTGTCTTCCTGTAGCAGCCAGATATCTTCTCATGGAATCATCATACCCGAAAGTAGAAGTTGTAGCCCCAATTTCAGCACCCATGTTACAGATAGTACCTTTACCGGTTGCCGAAAGAGATTCTGCTCCTTCCCCGAAATATTCTACGATGCATCCTGTCCCACCTTTTACAGTAAGAATTCCTGCTACTTTTAAGATAACGTCTTTGGCAGAAGTCCATCCGCTCATTTTACCAGTTAATTTTACACCGATAAGTTTAGGCATTTTAAGTTCCCAAGCCATTCCCGCCATTACATCTACTGCATCAGCACCACCTACACCGATGGCTACCATTCCCAATCCTCCCGCGTTTACCGTGTGAGAATCTGTACCGATCATCATACCTCCAGGGAATGCATAATTTTCCAATACAACCTGGTGAATGATACCAGCTCCCGGTTTCCAGAATCCGATTCCGTATTTATCACAAACGGAACTTAAGAAATTAAATACCTCAGAGTTTTTATTGATACCTTCCTGTAAATCTTTATCTGCACCTACCTTTGCCTGAATCAGGTGATCGGCATGAGCTGTAGAAGGAACTGCAACTTTGCTTTTTCCTGCCTGCATAAACTGTAAAAGTGCCATCTGTGCAGTTGCATCCTGCATTGCTACCCTGTCCGGAGCGAAATCCACATAGGAATTCCCTCTTTCATAAACTTGTGTAGCATTACCCTCCCAAAGGTGAGTGTATAGTATTTTTTCTGATAATGTAAGAGGTTTGCCCACGATTTGTCTTGCCGCAGCAATTCTTTCCGGGTAACGCTCGTACACTTTTTTGATCATATCGATATCAAATGTCATATCTCAAAAACGTTTTAAAATTATCAAACAATTAAAATGTTCCCAAAATTACGAATTTTTAATATTTTATCGGAGTTAAATTATTTAGATTCTTTATAAATATGAATTTTATATTTTCTATTTTTGGTCGTATTTTTGCAACCAAATGATGGATATGAAAAATGTAGTTCAATTTTTATGCGTATTTATTTCAGTTTTCATTTTTTCTCAGACCAAATCTGTGAAGAAACTGCCTATTAAAAATACACCGAAAACTGCTGTTAAAAAGATAACCGGAACGCCGAAGAAAACCTCTGATTTACCTGTGGTGAATGCAGAAATTCCTCTTTTGATCCCGAAAAAGAAAGACGGAAATTTTGGCTATGTAAACCAGAAAGGAAAGTTTATTATCCAACCGGAATATCATATTGCCGTATTTTTTTATGAAGATTGTAATCTTTTAAATTCACCTAACGAAAAAGTAAGAAAGTTCGGAACAGCAGATTATGCAACGGTGGAAAAGGATGAAATATCATATAGGATAAATAAAAAAGGAAAGAGGGTTTATAAATTTAAAAAAGAGGATCTTGGGCAATGTGCTCATAAAGAATACGTGCAGCAGCTATTTCAGGCCTACACTATGAACGGCTTTTTCGGTATTATAGAAAAAGCAAAATTCCGAAATGCTCAGGATTACAGAGATTTTCAGATATATCCTCAATATGAATATTTATATATTCTGGAAGGAGATGATGTAGCAAATCCTATGATTGTTGCTTCAAAAAATGATACTTTCGGGGTCATTGATGTCAATAACAATATTATTATCCCTTTTGAATATTCAGATATAAAACGAAACTTCAGCTGGAAACTGGGGAAGATGTTTGATGTTTCCAAAGACGGAAAAAATTACTACTACGTTGATTCAAAAAACAAAACGTATTAGGCTGGAGCCGAAGCATCTTCTTCAATTATAATCTGCGAATTTTTTAACTAAAAATTAATCCTAAAAGCTTAAAACCAACATTTCGTAAATTTTTCGTAATTTCGCGACTGAAATAAAGGGGTGCTGTAACAAGCTGAGATTATACCCAATGAACCTGGAACGGGTAATGCTGTTTAGGGAAGCATTTATATAATTGATAAATGATAATTGATAAATAATTTTATCAGTTTTTATAAAAAAAGTTAAAATCAATCATCTTTTATCGCTTATCAATTATAAATAATCCGCCCCTTTTATTCATTAAATTTTAAAAATTTATAGAATGAAAGGATTATTTTTTTTAGGGCTTACCGTTGGCTCTTTTGCTTTTTTACAAGCACAAAATACCGATTCCCTGAAAATAAGGGAAATTGAAGCTGTTAATTTTACCAAAAGACTTCCTGTTGCCAAAGAAATCATCAATGTTGCCAAAGATATTGACAGCCGGAATTTAGGTCAGGATCTGCCGATCCTTCTTAAAAACCAGACTTCCATTATCTCAACTTCGGATGCCGGAAATGGTGTTGGCTACACGGGATTCAGGATTCGTGGAGTTGCAGGAAACGGAATTAATGTCATGATGAACGGCGTTCCATACAACGATTCCGAAAGCCAGGGAACTTTTTTTGTGAATGTCCCGGATCTTACAAGCTCTGCGTCACAAATCGTAATTCAAAGAGGAGTTGGAACTTCAAATAACGGTGCGGCAGCGTTTGGGGCGAGTATCAATGTTCTTTCCAAAGATCCTGAAGAGAAGTTTTATTTTAAAACCGATGACAGCTACGGTTCGTTCAACACCTACAAATATTCTGCGGAAATAGGTTCCGGAAAATTCTGGGGAAACAGGCTTTCTGTGATGGGAAGATACACGCACATCAATTCCGACGGCTATATTGACAGAGCTTTTTCAAAACTGGATTCTTACAATTTCACAGCTTTGTATGAAGAAGGAAAAACGAGAATCCGCTTAATGGCTTTTGGTGGAAAAGAAAAAACGTATCAGGCCTGGAACGGAATTGATAGGAAAACCTGGGAAACAAACCCGAAATTCAATTATTCCGGAGCAATTTATGATGCAAATTGGGAAAATATCGTTGGTTTTTACGACAACGAAACTGATAATTACAGACAAAACCATTACCAGTTACTTTGGGAGCAAAAATTTAATGACCGTTGGAATTTAGAAACAACTTTACATTACACAAAAGGAAAAGGTTACTATGAAAATTACAAGCAGGGAGATCCTTTTGCGAGATACAATTTGGCTGATACAAATGGTGAAGAATACTCAGATTTTATCAGAAAAAAATGGCTGAATAATGACTTTTATGGCTTAGTTTCTACATTGTACGGAAAATTTGAGAATCTTGATTTGAATTTCGGAATTGTAGGAAATCAGTATTACGGAAGACATTTCGGAAATGTGACCGGCGTTTTCTTCCCGGAAATTGATGAGCACGAATACTACAGAAACCGTTCTGTGAAAAATGAAGTAGCGGGATTTGCAAAAGCTTTAGTCAGAGTTGATAACTTTGAATTTTTTGGAGATCTGCAGTTGAGAAATATTGATTACGATACGAGAATTATTACGGAAGGAGACGATGAAGGTGCTAATTTGGACAAAAACTGGTTGTTTTTCAACCCAAAAGCGGGAGTTAATTATAGAATTCCACAAGGAAAAATCTTCATTTCCTATGCTCATGCTCACCGAGAGCCAAACAGAGATGATTTATTAGCCAATAATAACGTTAAAGCAGAAAAACTTCATGATTTTGAGGCTGGTTTAGAAAAACAATTCGGGATTGTGTCGTTTACGGCGAATTTATATTATATGTATTATGTCAATCAGTTAGTTTTAAATGGTGAACTGAATAATGTCGGAGCTTTCATCAGAACCAATTCCGGGAAAAGTTTCAGAAGCGGAATTGAATTAGGAGCTTTGGCAAAACTTTCAAAACAATGGGAGGTTTCAGGAAATGTAAGCTTCAGCAACAACAGAAACTTAGATTTTAAAGTAGAAAATGAAGGTTCAACGAAAGATTTAGGTAATACTCAGATTTCTTTTTCGCCGGACGTTATTGCCAATTTAGGAGTGAAATTTAATCCTACAAAAAACTTCCAGTTTGCATTAATGAATCAATACGTTGGAAAGCAATACCTAGATAATTCAGAAGATGAAAATTTACAGTTGAAAGATTATCTTTTGACGGATTTTAATGCACAATATCAATTTAAAATAAAAAATAATGATATTGCATTGAAGCTTTTGGTGAATAATATTTTCAACAAAAAGTATGTGAACAACGGAGCTGTTTATGACGGAACTCCCTACTATTTTTCCCAAGCCGGAACCAATTTTATGTTCGGGATCAGCTGGAAAATTCAGTAATCAATCAGGCTATATTTAAACTAAATTATAGTAAAAGGTAAAAGTTAGATTTTTTTAAGGCTGCTTCGGCAGTCTTTTTTATTTGTGGATTTTCAGATTTGAAAATATTAAATTAAATCGGTCTCAATCTTATCCTTAATCTTAATCTCAACTTAAAAATAAATCTCTCCAAAAGTCACGAAAAAGTCATAAATTTGCCACCAAATGAATATTTCAGCTTACATTTTAGAATATTTGAAACAATTCGGGACCGTTACAGTTCCGGGATTTGGGGTGTTTTCTCTTGAAAATTCCAAAGCAATTATCAATTCCGAAAATGGGAGCATTCTTCCTCCTGCCAGTCAAATCGTCTACTCGCCTGATTATGAGGTGCAATCTGATGAATTGGCGGCTTTTATCGCGAATCACAAGCAGATGACTTTGGAAGCGTCAAAAACAGATCTGCAGATTCAAACAGATTTTTGGAAGAAAAAATTGCAGGCAGACCAAACACTGGAAATTCAGGGTTTGGGAGAAATTTTCATTGAGGACGGCGAAACTCATTTTAAAGGAAACAGGCTGCAATCTGACCATCCCAATTTTTACGGCTTGGAAGAAATCATAATTTCAGACATTAATAATAAAAATCTGAAACAAAAAGTTCCTGTAAATTCTGAAAAGGATTATAAATTTAATAAATCAATTCTTTGGACTTTCTTGGTTATTATTCCGGTTTTAGGAATTATTTATGTAGCTTATACTCAACAGGAGCTTCTTTTCGGGAAAAAATCCTTCGATAAAACGAATATTTCCGTACAGACAAAAACCCACAGGATTGAAAAAGATACTGTGAAATTACATAGTTATACTCCACCGGTTATAGATTCTTTGAAAAAAGATTCAGCCGTTCAGCCGGCAACACAAAATGATGTCAAAAGTCCCACAACACACAACACTAAGACTAAATGGCAAAAGTAAAAAAAGCGTCAGAATCTCTGACTATCATGACAAATATTGTTCTTCCGAACGAAACAAATTCTTTGAGAAACCTTTTTGGAGGCGAACTGTTGGCAAAAATGGATCGCTGTGCATCTATCTCCGCAGCAAGACATTGCGAAAGAAGAGTAGTGACGGCTTCTGTAAACCACGTTTCCTTCAATCATCCGATTCCGGAAGGCGGAGTGGTAGTGTTGGAATCTAAAGTTTCCAGAGCGTTTTCCACATCCATGGAGGTTTACGTAGATGTTTGGCTGGATGATCCTATCAATCAGACGAAAGTTCATACCAATGAGGGAATTTATACATTCGTGGCTGTGGATGAATTCAACAGGCCAATTCCTATTCCCGATATGATTCCGGAAACAGAAGAGGAAAAATCTAGACATGCCGCAGCTTTCAGAAGAAAAGAGCTGTCATTGATTCTTTCAGGAAGAATGAAACCTTTGGAATCTGTGGAGTTGAAGAAATTGTTCCAGGAACCTAGTTAATTAAACACAAATAAGCACAAATGTTTTACACGGATTTTCACAAATAATTTAATAGTGTTACAATGGGATATTAGTGTAATTCTTTAAATTAAAAACATAAAGATGAAAAAAATATGAAAACGGATATTTCAGAAAATGATATATCGCGAATTGTTTATGAATCAGGTTATTTGGTTTATAAAAGCTTAGGGCCGGGATTGTTGGAAAGTGCTTACGAAGAATGCATGTTTTATGAATTAAGAAAGCATCATCTTCTTGTTGAAAAACAGAAACCGATGCCACTAGTTTATGATGAAGTAAAATTAGATATTGGATATAGACTCGATTTAATAATTGAAAATAAATTTATTCTTGAAATAAAATCTGTTGAATCTTTGAATGATATTCATCTGGCTCAGATTCTGACGTATCTTCGTTTAAGTAATTGTAAACTAGGGATGTTAATGAATTTCAATACACTTCATTTTAAAAATGGAGTTAAAAGAGTAATCAACGGAAATTTATAATAAGAATTAGTGTTATTCGTGAAAAAATTAGTGTCATTTGTGTTAAATTAAAAAAAATGAAGATCCTCCTTTTAGATAAGAACCACCCATTAATTACCGATCAGCTTTTAGAAAAAAACTTTATTCTGGAAGAAGATTTCGTATCTACTTATGATGAGGTTTGCAACAAAATCGAAAATTATGACGGGGTTATTATCCGAAGCAGAATTCCTTTGGATAAAAACTTTTTAGAGAAAGGAAAAAATCTGAAGTTCATTGCAAGAGTGGGAGCCGGAATGGAAAATATTGATATTCCTGTTGCTGAAAAACTGGGAATTCAATTAATTAATTCTCCCGAAGGAAACAGAGATTCTGTAGCGGAACATGTTGTTGGAATGTTATTGGTTTTAATGAACAGGCTTTTCATTGCATCACAGGAAGTAAAAAACGGAATCTGGCTGCGTGAAGAAAACAGGGGCGACGAATTAATGGGAAAAACTGTTGGGCTCATCGGCTACGGGAATATGGGGAAAGCCACCGCAAAAAGACTTTCGGGATTTGGCTGTAAAGTGATTTTTCATGATATTTTGCCCAACCTTTCAGATGAATATGCTACACAGGTTTCTTTGGAAGAATTAAAAGAAAAAGCTGAGGTTTTGAGCTTACATATTCCTTTGACTGAAATATCTTATTATTTAATAGACGGACCTTTTATTTCTGATATGAAAAACGATTTCTATTTTGTGAATACGGCAAGAGGGAAAAATGTAGAAACTAAAGCTTTAGTTGAAGCTATAAAAGCCGGAAAAGTAAAAGGAGCCTGTCTTGATGTTTTAGAATACGAAAAATCATCTTTTGAGCATTTGGAAACAGAAAATGAAGACTTAAAATATCTTCTGGAGTCCGAAAAAGTAATTGTGACTCCCCACATTGCAGGATGGACCATTCAAAGCAAGGAAAAGCTGGCGCAGGTGATTGTTGATAAAATTATAGCTTCATTTAGCAAATAACGTAACAAACGTATAACACTTTCGTATTTTAGCTTATTCGCTATTTCGTTCTTTTATGTTAAATAATTCATAATTCGCACTCAATATATAATAATTATTTTGAGTTTTATTAAATTGCCGCTCATTTTCGAAACTCATGAAGAAGCGTAATTTTGTACTTTTTTTAACTGTCTTTTTATTCCTTTTTTCCTGTAAAAAAAACTCTGAAAATCAAGATACTGTCGCCGGAAGTGCGACCGGTCTTCCTAATTACGGGAACGTAGATTTGAGTACTGTTTTCACAAAAGGAGATAGCGAACTTTCTGACAAAGCTTCTTTGGTACGATACATTGATCAGTATTATAAAAGGGTTTGGGAAGGGAGTAATCTTAGCGGCGGAGTTTTAGTTGCAAAAGGAGATGACATTCTTTATGAAAATTACAGAGGTTTTGCCAGAGAAGGTGACCAAAAAACGATTAATAAAAATACACCGCTGCACGTTGCTTCAGTTTCAAAAACGTTGACGGCAATGGCTATGCTGAAATTAGTGGAAGCCGGAAAAATAAAATTATCAGATCATCTGACCCAGTTTTTTCCCGGGTTTCCTTACCCAGATGTTACGGTAAAAAATTTATTATCTCAAAGAAGCGGCCTTCCGAAATACGAATATTTTATTACCAAAATACAACCCGCTCCGGCAGAGCTTTCAAAGACTTTTATTACAAATCAGGATGTTTTAAATATGATCATTAAATATAAACCTGATTTGGCCAGAGATACCGATACCGGCTTTATGTATTGCAACACGAATTTTGCCATGCTGGCTTTATTGATCGAAAAAGTAACGAAAGTTCCTTTTCCTCAGGCAATGAAAGAGATGATTTTTGATCCGCTGAAAATGAAAAACTCCTTTATTTTCCAGGAAAAAGATATCCCGACGGCTTCTCAATCTTTCTATTACGGTGGAAACAGGTTGTATCCTCTGGACAGGCTGGATCTTATCTATGGTGATAAAAATGTCTATACAACACCAAGAGATTTATATAGTTTTTCAAAAGCGATGTATTCTAAGGATTTTTTAAAGCCGGAACTTATGGAAATGGTTTTTACGCCTTACAGCAATGAAAAATTCGGGACAAATAATTACGGGCTTGGTTTCAGGATGAAAATTTTTGATAACGGTGAAAAGCTGACGTATCACAACGGGTGGTGGCATGGAACTAATTCTGTTTTTGCTCATTTGTTAAAATCAAAAGTAACGATTGTGGCCATCGGAAACAAATATTCAAACAGAGTATATACTGCATTGGCTCTGTCCGGGTTGTTTGAAGATTTTCCACCTCAGAAAGACAAGCTTCACAGCATTATGAGCGATGATAAGGATACTTTGAACGGTCATAACGAGGTTTATGGAGAATAATGTTTATTTTTGCTTAAACATATTCATGAAAAGACTTCTTCTAATATTTGTCATTGGTTTTCTTTTGCAGTCTTGTGCAAGAGTTGGTTCCCCTGTTGGTGGAGCAAAAGATACATTGGCCCCCAAATTTTTAAGCTCAAATATTGATACGACAAGAATTAATGTTCCAAGAGATATCAAAGAGCTCCGTATTGATTTTGACGAATATATAACGCTGAAAGATGTCAGCAAAAACCTGATTATTTCCCCGCCTATTAAAAATATTAAAAGAATTATTCCTTCCAATATTGCGAATAAATTTATTTTAATTCAATGGACGGATACATTGCAGGCGAATACGACATATAATTTCAATTTCGGGAACTCCATTGCCGATAATAATGAAGCTAATATTTTACGTTATTTCAATTTCGCTTTTTCCACAGGTGAAAAACTTGATGATCTCTACATCAGTGGAGACGTCAAAGATGCATTATCTATAAAAAATACTACTGAAAACAAATTTGTTGTCGGGCTGTATCAGGTAAAAGATACTATTAATTACAAGCAGAAGCCTTACTACATCACAAAAGTGGATGAGGATGGCTATTATGAACTGAATTATCTGTCTCCGGGACAATATAAGATTATCGCTTTTGACGACGAGAACGGAAACTCAATGTACGATCCCGGAAAAGAAAAGGTAGGTTTCCAGAAAGAGCATGTAGTTGTTGAAAAGTCTGTTTCAGGGTTAAATTTAAAATTATTTCCATCCAAAAAGCCTTTAAAATATGTCGAAATGAAAGAAACTCCTGGTGGTATCTTAATGACTTTTGAAGGTAAACCTAGTGATGTAAAAGTGCTTTCCATTAATGAAAAGCTCCAGAATATTAAAGCAACACATCGCCCAAAATCTGATTCTGTAAATATCTGGTTTGATGCGGTGAAAAGTAATGTTGGGCAAACGGTAACCGAAAATTTAAAATTCAGCTACAATGCAGACAATAAACAGGATACCGTTTCAGTATTTTATAAGTACAATACGAAAAACGCCATGGATATCAACAGTGATAATGGCGGGGGAATGTTGGCTCCAAAAGCAGATTTCAAGATAAGCTCGAATTATTATTTAGATAAAATCAATCCGGATAAATGGGCTCTGAGAATGGAAGGTGATACAATAAATACAGTCCCTTTCACAGCAAATATTTCTGAGACGAATCCTTATCAGATTTTGGTAAAATCAGATTTTGTATCAGGAAAAAAATATCAGCTGACAGTTCCGAAAGAAACGGTTTCATCTTTTTATGCCAAGAATACACAGTCCAAACGTTTTGATTTTGAAGTTGATAAAATTGAAAATTTCGGAAGCTTAACATTTAAACTGCAAAATGCGCCGTCTTCAAGCTACTGGATTCAGCTGGTTGATACTTCTGATAAAGTCTTATTCCAAAAATACACAAAAGGTGATGAGGTTAAGTTTAATATTCTGAAGCCTGGAGAATATATTGTAAGGATTTTGGTGGATAACAATGAAAATAAATATTGGGATGAAGCTGACTTCCAGAATGATATATTTGCGGAAGATTCTTACATCTATTATAAGGTAGTGGTTGTACGACCGCTTTGGGACAGTAATGAAAACTGGGATCTGAAAGATACAAGAGCTTTGGATACTTCAAAACTAAGCTTGCCGAAGACAAATACGAATACTCAGCAGCAGGATACAAAGAAAATGGATTTAAAGACTAATGATGCCGTGTTGACACCAACAAGGTAATGCCAATGAAAACGTTTAAAAAAATCCTTTTTTGGAGCTTATTAGGTTTTGCCTTAATTCAGTTTATTCCCACGGATAAAGTAAATCTGCCTGTTGATCACAAAGTAAATTTTGTTGATGCTAAAAATACTCCTGAAAAAATCAGAGGACTGATAAAAGGAGCTTGCTATGACTGCCATTCCAATGAAACGGTATACCCGAAATACGCTTATATTGCACCCATCTCATGGTCGGTGAAAAGCCATATCAACGAAGGAAGGGAGCATCTGAATTTTTCTGTTTGGGAAACTTATAATAAAGAATTAAAGGAAAGTATGCTGAGTAATTCTATTCAGACCATTCAGAATAAAACGATGCCAATGCCGGCTTATATTGTTTATCACAAAGAAGCCAATCTCTCGGAAGCCGAAAGAGTGTTACTGACAACCTATTTTGAGGAGATGCTGAAGTCTAAAACTTATTAATTCAAATAAAATTAACCACAGATTTCAAAGATTTGTACAGATGTTTACGTTTAACTTTCTATAAGAAAATATGCGCAATCATCTGTGCAAATCTTTGAAATCTGTGGCAAAATAATTTAAATATTTTTCAAATACCCTTCAAAAAACCTTTTTTGGGAATCAAAAGCAAGATCATCAAGATTCAATTCTTTTAACGGAATCCATGCCGCTTCTGAAATTTCAGATAATTCAAGATTTACTTCAAACTTCTCGGAAACATTATATTCATAAAAAAGGTCAATTGTATTGTAATCAATCTCTTTATATTGATAGACGTTTGGAAGGCTTGTTAAGTATTTTAAATTTGAAATATCGATATCAAGCTGCAATTCTTCAAAAAGCTCTCTTTTGCATGTTTCTTCTGCACTTTCCTTAGGATCTACAAAACCTCCGGCAAGATCAAGTTTGCCTTTTTTCGGGTCTCTGTTTCTTCTGGTAAGGTAGATTTCATCATTATGCCTGATCACGACAGCCACAGCTCCGGCTACGTTGTTGTATAATGTGAAATTGCAATTGGGACAGCTCCATTTTTTTTCGCCATCCCAATTCAGAGATTCTTTGCCGCAGCTTGGGCAATATTTCAATATTTTCATTGAGCAATATTAATATTTCTCGGGTGATATGACAGGATCACATCACGAAGTTCTTCGGTTTTCAGGTGGGTGTAGATTTCCGTTGTAGTGATGCTTGAGTGACCCAGCATTTCCTGAATATAACGAAGATCCGCCCCGTTTTGAAGCAAATGGGTAGCAAAAGAATGTCTGAATGTGTGTGGCGAGATTTTCTTGCTTACACCCGCTTTATCAGTCAGTTCTTTAATAATTAAAAATACAATTACTCTGGACATCGATGTTCCTCTACTGTTGAGGAATAGGGTGTCTTCATACTTTTTATTAATTTTATTTTTAGAACGGGTTTCCTGAATATAGCCTTCCAGCAATTCTGCAGTATAATCAGCCAAAGGAACGAAACGGGTTTTATTTCCTTTTCCATTTACCTTGATATATTGTTCTCTAAAATTAATATTAGAAATTTTAAGATCAATCAGTTCCGAAACACGAAGCCCACATCCGTACAATACTTCGATAATGCACTGATTTCTCTTTCCGAGATCAGAATTTATCTCTATAGCACTGATAATCTTGTTGATATCTACAAGGCTTAAGGTATCCGGAAGGTACAATCCCAACTTGGGGCCTTCCAGCAAAGAGGCCGGATTGTCATCACGATATTCATCCTCCAAAAGATATTTGAAGAATGCTTTAATGGAAGAGATCCATCTTGCCTGCGATCTTTCGCTGAATTTTTGTTTGGAAAGGTTGAAGATATACTCCTGTAGATTTTCATAGCCGATGGAATCCGGGCCGATGTTTTCCAGGTCTTCTTCTGCGTATTCTTTTAATTTTCTGATGTCCCGAATGTAGGCGTCGAGTGTGTTTTCTGAAAAATTTCTTTCGAATCGAAGAAAGATTTCAAAATCCTTAATTTTTTCATCCCAAGTCATTGTTGTGTTATTTTTTTAGTTCAATATCCGAAATTTGTTCTATTTCAATGTTATGGTTTCTAAGGAACGATATTCCGTCTTCGTCCGAATATTCATTAATATACACCAGCCTTGTAATTCCTGCCTGTAGAATGAGCTTGCTGCATTCTTTACAGGGCGAAAGTGTCAAATACAAGGTCGCACCTTTTGCAGATTGTGTAGATGCGGCCAGCTTTAAGATCGCATTGGCTTCTGCATGCAGTACATACCAGTGTGTTTTCCCGTCATCATCCTCACAGCAGTTTTCAAATCCTGAGGGAGTACCGTTGTAACCATCTGAAATAATCATCCTATCTTTTACGATAAGAGCTCCTACCTGCTTTCGTTTACAGTAGGAAAGTTTTGCCCATTCCTGAGCCATTTTAAGATAAGCTTTGTCAAACTTATTCATACCGCAGCATTGTTTTGTTTCGAAATAATTTGTTTAAGGTGGATAATTTTTAGAAGTTTGGCTTTCTTTTTTCAATAAAAGCGGTTACTCCTTCTTTTTTATCATCAAGTTCAAAAACTTCTCCGAAATATTTAATCTCGGCTTCAAAGCCTTTATCCGTATCTGATAAATTCACTGCGCGAATTGCCTTAGAAATTGCCATTGGTGAGTTGTGGGCAATTACGTTTGCTAATTCCTTTGTTTTGGTTAATAATTCTTCAATAGGAAACACTTCGTTTACCAACCCGATTTCTTTTGCTTTTTGAGCAGTAATCATTTTGGCTGAGAAGATCATTTCATTGGCAATACCTTTTCCTACAAGCTTCGGAAGCCTTTGAGTTCCTCCATAACCAGGAATTAATCCCAAAGTCACTTCCGGAAGACCCAATTTTGCATTCTCCGATGCATATCTGATGTGGCATGCCATAGCAAGCTCAAGACCACCGCCTAAAGCAAAACCGTTTACGGCTGCAATCACAGGCTTGGTCATATTTTCAATTTTGTTGAATAAAGTGTTGTGTCCGTTTCTGGCCAATTCTTCTGCCTTCTCCTGTCCGAAATCACTGAATTCTTTAATGTCTGCTCCTGCAACAAAAGACTTTTCTCCGCTTCCTGTAATAACAACCACTCTACAAGAAATGTCTGAATTGAGTTCTTCCAGTGCAGAACTTATTTCCTTAATCGTTTGAGCATTTAATGCATTTAAACTTTCAGGTCTGTTTATTATAATGGTAGATACTTTATCTTCTTTATTTAATAATATATTCTCGTAACTCATTTTCAGCATTAATATTATTTGTGCAAATTATAAATTTTTTACAAAAAAAAGGAAAAATATTAACTTTTTTTCCTTTATTATTGAAATTATTGTTATTCAATATAATTATTTGGAATGATTCATCATATTTGCATCGATAACGACATTCAGTTGAGATGCCACTTTCATGCCAAGCTCAATATTTGCTCTGAAAAAGTGACACAGCTGACGATTGATGATTTCATCTTTCTTCGGGCCGTTGATCTGGTTCATGCTTCCAACAATATTTGTAACAAGATTCTGCCTGTCTTCCGGACTCATCGCTTTTGAATATAATAATCCTGGCTGAGTATAATGATCATCATCGTTTTCATTTCTGTTGTAATTGGACACATGGGCGCTGTCTAATTCATATTCATAATTTTTATAGGAAGGATCCGGCTTAATGTCGTCAAAACTATTCGGGTGATAATTCGGCTTGTCCTGATACTGGCTTGAATCTGCCATAAAACCGTCTCGCTGGTAATTATTAACCGCAAAAGGGCATCTGTTCACTTCCAACAGGTGAGAATTTACGCCAACCCTGTATCTGTGGGCGTCGGGATAAGAAAATAATCTGCCTTGAAGCATTTTATCCGGTGAAAAGCTGATTCCGTTAATTAAATTGCTTGGTGAAAATGTAGACTGTTCAACGTGAGCAAAATAATTGACAGGAACTTCATTCAATTCCATTTCTCCCACTTCGATCATTGGGAAATCTTCATGAAACCACACTTTCGTAACATCAAAAGGGTTCCATCTGAAATCTCTTGCCTGCTCTTCTGTCATTATCTGGATATACATGGTCCATTTCGGGAAATCTCCGTTCTCAATGGCATTGCAAAGGTCTTCCTGTGCAAAATCCGGGTTTTCTCCCGCCATTTTTACGGCATCTTCGTTTGAGAAATTCTTTATCCCTTGTTTTGTAACGAAATGAAATTTTACCCAAACTCTTTCATTTTTATCATTAATCATGGAATACGTATGAGATCCGAAACCGTGCATGTGCCTGTATCCGTAAGGTGTTCCTCTGTCCGACATTAAAATAAGAACCTGGTGAAGAGATTCCGGATTTAGGCTCCAGAAATCCCACATCATGGTTGCGCTTTTCAGATTCGTTTTCGGAACTCTTTTTTGGGTATGTATGAAATCTGGAAATTTTTTAGCATCTTTAATAAAGAAAACAGGGGTATTGTTTCCTACCAGATCCCAGTTTCCGTCTTCTGTATAAAATTTTAAAGCAAAACCTCTAGGATCTCTTGCCGTATCTGCGCTTCCTTTTTCGCCTCCAACAGTGGAAAAACGAGCAAACATCCTGCATGAGTTTCCAACTTTAGAAAATAGTTTTGCTTTTGTATATTGACTGATATCGTGTGTCACGGTAAATGTTCCATACGCACCGCTTCCTTTTGCATGAACAATCCTTTCAGGGATTCTTTCTCTTACAAAATGCGCCAGATTTTCCTGAAGTATAAAATCCTGCAACAAAACCGGGCCTCTTGGGCCGACTGTCTGTGAATCCTGATGTTCAAAGTAAGGAGAGCCGTTGCTTAACGTTAATTTTTTAGAATCCATATGCTTATGATTTGTATGAATAATTTCTTAATTGCATTCGATGATGTAAAGGTAGTAAATATCAAATTTACTTGAGGTTTGTATAGGTATAATAGATTTTATTAATCTTATAGTATTGTAAAAATAAAAGAGCCATTACCGGCCCTTTGTTTATAACTGTCTGAACTATTCGTAAGTGTATAATCTTTTATAATCAAGTAAATCATTGATAGTAATATGGCGTTTTATATCATCCAGCCATGGCTGTAATGTCCGTTTATAAAAATAACGTCATTAAATAATCCAAAAGAATCATTTTGCAAATTTCTTCTAATCTCTACCTGTGCTTCATTAAAATTGTAATGAAGCGGATAGCTGCTTTCTTGGTTTAGTTTTTTTGAGTCCATAAGTTAAAATGTTATATTATTGATATTTTTTTCATGGAGTACTAATTTAGCTTAATATTTGAATAAATAAACATAAATCACCAAAAAGTTACTTATTTTAAAATTGTTTGCTGCTGATTATTAGATAATTGTATAGTATGAATAAATGACTGCATATCCTTGTTGATAGGCATTACCTTTCATTATCTATTTGAATTATTATTAAAAACTGAAACTGCTAAAGGCTTCAGTGAAAATTACTTTAATTTTTAATTACTAATAGCAAAAACATCATATCTTTGTAATAGATAATATTAATTAGATGAACATTCAGCAACTGGAGTATCTTATCGCTGTAGATAAGTACAAACATTTTGGTAAAGCAGCTCAGGCATGTTTTATTACACAACCAACGCTAAGTGCAATGATACAGAAATTTGAGGATGAACTGGATGTGAAAGTTTTCGATAGGACTACACACCCGATTCGTACCACAGATGTGGGCCTTCAGATCATCGATCAGGCAAAGGTTATCATAGAGTCTGTCAATGAGCTGAAGAATAAAGCCAATCTGCTAAATAATATTTTAGGAGGCACCATCAATATCGGAATCATCCCTACCGTTTCTTCTTTTATTTTACCTACTGAGATTTTTAAGTTTTTGGAAGACAACCCGAAAATCCAGATGAATGTAAAAGAGATGACCACGGATAATATTATTAAGGCATTGAAAGCCGGAGAGCTGGATGCCGGAATTATCTCTACACCTTATGATACGGCTGATGAATTCTATCAGGACTTCCTTTTTAATGAAGAATTGATGATCTACAGCTCCGATACTGAGGCCAACAAGAAAAATTCTTACGTAGTTCCTGAGGAATTAAATGTAGAAAAAGTATGGCTTCTTGAAGAAGGAAACTGTCTGAGAAATCAATTTGAAAATATCTGTCACCTGAAGGAAAATACTTTGAAGCCTAAAAATCTGGATTTCTTAGCTTCAAATATCCAGACGTTGGTACACATGGTAGATAAAGTGGGAGGAATCAGTATCCTGCCTGAGTTGGCATTGAGCCAGCTTTCTGAACGCCAAAAAGAAAATGTTTTCAGATTTAAAAAGCCTTTCCCATACAGAGAAATAAGTATTATTTACTACAAACCGACATTTAAGCAGAAAATTATTGATGAATTATCACATTCTATCAGAGCTGCATTAGAGAAAAAGCTTAATTATCATGAAAGTCCTAAAGAATTTGTGAGCATAAAACCACAATAGCTTTGTTGTTAACGCTTTATAAACCATTAATTTAAAGAAATAAAAATTAGTAAACAAAAGTTTTGAGTATTAAAAAATAGTACTTAAATTTGCCAACGTTTACGAACGAGGAAAAATTTGACCTGATTGCAACCTCTATAAAAATATGCTAAAACAGTAATCTTTTTTAGTCTTTTCCGGGCAATTTATTCTTATTTTTCTTCGCAATTTTAATCTAAAAAACAAAGAATAATATGTCTTATTTATTTACATCTGAATCAGTTTCAGAAGGACATCCGGATAAAATCGCTGATCAGATTTCCGATGCATTAATCGACCACTTTTTAGCTTACGATAAATCTTCAAAAGTTGCCTGTGAAACACTTGTTACAACAGGGCAGGTAGTTTTGGCTGGTGAAGTGAAATCTGATGCCTACCTTGATGTACAGACTATCGCAAGAGAAGTGATCAACGGAATCGGATATACGAAAGGTGAATACATGTTCAATGGTGACTCTTGTGGAGTTATTTCTGCCATTCATGAGCAGTCTCCGGATATCAATCAGGGAGTTGACAGAGTGGTAACCGACGAATCTTTTGAAGCTAAGGCAAATGCTCAGGGTGCGGGTGACCAGGGGATGATGTTTGGATATGCAACCAACGAAACAGCGAACTACATGCCTTTGGCGCTGGATTTAGCACATACTATTCTTAAAGAACTTTCTGCAATCAGAAGAGAAAATACAGATATTAAATACCTTCGTCCGGATGCAAAAAGCCAGGTAACTATTGAATATTCTGATGATCACAAACCAATCAGGATTGATTCTATCGTGGTTTCTACCCAACACGATGATTTCGGAGCTGAGGAAGAAATGCTGAACAAAATCCGTGAAGACATCAAAAGTATTTTGATTCCAAGAGTTGTAGCCCAACAGACTGAGGAAATAAAAGTGTTATTCAACGATCAGATCAAATATCATATCAACCCTACAGGAAAATTCGTAATCGGTGGTCCTCACGGAGATACAGGTCTTACAGGAAGAAAAATCATCGTTGATACGTATGGTGGAAAAGGTGCTCACGGTGGTGGTGCTTTCTCTGGAAAAGATCCTTCAAAAGTAGACAGAAGTGCTGCTTATGCAACAAGACATATTGCTAAAAATCTAGTGGCTGCAGGTGTTGCTGATGAGGTTTTGGTGCAGGTTTCTTATGCAATTGGAGTTGCTGAGCCTTGCGGATTGTATATCAATACGTACGGAACGGCAAAAGTAGATCTTCACGATGGTGATATCGCGAAAAAAGTGTCTACAATCTTCGATTTAAGACCTTACGCAATCGAACAAAATTTAAAATTGAGAAATCCTATTTATCAGGATACAGCATCATATGGCCACATGGGAAGAGAGCATTATGTAGCTGACAAAACCTTCAATAAAGGACAGAAAAACGAGTTAACTCTTACAGGATTGGAATTCTTTACATGGGAAAAACTTGACAAAGTAGAAGAAATTAAAGCCGCTTTCGGAATTTAATTTTAGACTTAAATAATAAATAACTGCTTTATCTTTCCGGTAAGGCAGTTTTTTTTAATTTTACACCTAAATAGATTTAAGATGATGAACGCCAGATTCGCGATTACAATATTTTCCGTATTCTTTCTAAGCATATTTGCTAAAGCTCAGTATACCATGCATAAAATGATAAGTGTAGGATATACCTATCAAAACCAAAGCTTTGGAGAAGTGGGAGGGAAATTACTTTTCCTGAAAAACGATGATGTGATTTACCGCTTGGGAGGCTCTGCATTGATGGGTTCAGCCAATTCCAAGTTTGCCATAATGCCAAAATTATCAGCAGATGTTTTGTTAAATTTTGAAAAAAATGTAGACTTCTATCATTCTTATTATTTCTTAATCGGTGCGGAAGGAACCAATAAATATGTTGCTCCGAAGATCGGCGTTACCCTTTTCGGCATATTAGACCTCACCGGCGGCTATGCTTTTCCTATCGGGGACAGCGGAATAAATGGAAAAGAGCTAAAAGGTTTAAATATTAATTTTACACTAAATGTGCCTACTGTATTCATTCATGACATGTTTAAATGATTTATTTTAAATTTTTCTCGTAAAAAATTAATAATTGGTTAACAGTTATTAATTTTTTATTATATTTACATCATATAAAATTGTACCGCCTATTGATTTGACTTTACTCTGAAGAATTGTTTTGTATTTACAGTTGTCACCAGATAAAATATCTGGACGAATGACTGTCAGCAAATATTTATTGAGAAGAAAAGTTATGAAATCAAAATCGGATAGTTTACTAATTTCCCTTTACCAGAAAGGAGACGAAGAGGCGTTGTCAACCCTTATTCATCGTCATCAGAGAGAACTGTTTACATTCATTTTTTACAAAATTAATGATGAAGATCTAGCCAATGATGTATTCCAGGATACATTCATGAAGATCATTGTAATGTTGAAGGAAGGACGCTACAACGAAGAAGGAAAGTTCATTCTTTGGGCAAAAAGAATCGCCCACAATCTTATTATCGACCATTTCAGATCAAAATCAAAAAACATCAAAGTTTCAGAAACTACTTTTGAAACAGATGAATATTCTATTTTTGATCTATTAAGAGAACCTTCGGAAAATATTGAAGACCAGTTGGTAAGCAATCAGATCCAGGAAGATCTTATGAGAATGCTTCAATTTTTGCCACAAAATCAGCAGGAAGTCATCAAACTTAGGTTTTTTGACGGATTAAGCTTCAAAGAAATTGCCGATCATACAGACATGAGCATCAATACCACGTTGGGAAGAGTACGTTACGCGTTGATAAACCTGAGGAAAATCATGGACGAAAATAATATTATCTTGACACGATAGATAATAATTTTGGGAAATTCTCGTTTTAAGGAAAAACATTCATCGCCTATGAGAAAAAATGATTCCTTAAAAGTGAAAACTTTGAAACCTAAGAAACAAACGATTGAGTTTTTGCTCAATTTTTCAAAGAACCTTGAAGTTGTAAAAACTGAGAGAAAGAGTTACCCGATTTCCAAAAATTAAAATTAATTTTGTGCTGTATGAAAATTCAGCACATTTTTTTTGACCTGGACAATACGATTTGGGATCACCGCAAGAACGCTTACCTTACTATCAAAGATCTTTTCGAAAAAGAAGAAATTACTTTAAAATATGCTATTGATTTTGAGGAGTTTCATTCCGTTTATCATGAAATAAACGAGAGGCTCTGGGAAAAAATCCGCGATGGGATTATTGGTAAGGAATATCTGAGAAAGCACCGTTTTTACGATACTTTTAAACATTTTAATATTGATGATGAAGAGCTGTCAATGTATTTTGAGGAGCATTTTTTAGATAAAATTCTTAATCATAATGAGTTGGTGGAAAGCGCAGAATATATTTTGGAATATCTTAAAGCTAAAAACTACATATTGCATATTATTTCCAACGGTTTCAAAGAAGTAACGGAGAGAAAATGCATTTTATCCGGAATTGCTAAATATTTTCAAACCATCACCAGCGCGGATTCTGTTGGCGTAAGAAAACCGAATCCTAAAATTTTTGAATATTCTTTAGGCTTATCTGATGCCCAAAAAGAAAACAGTATTCTGATCGGGGACGATTGGATTGCAGATGTTGTAGGCGCACAAAGTTTTGGAATGGATGTTATTTTCTTTGATGTTCTCAATGAGAACAGGGAGGAAGAAGGATTAAAAGTCATTAAACATCTGTTGCAGATTAAAGAATATTTATAAAAAACAAGAAGCCTTCATATAAGGCTTCTCATCAAGAAATTTTCATCAGTGTTTGTGTTTTTAGCTTGTAATTGAAGAATTTCTGTTATTTATATTGAAATATTTTTCATCGCTTTTGCGGCATATTCTTCTTTTAAGTCCGGCTTACTTTGTGCTTCTATCCTGAAAACTGTAACATCAGTAATGCCGATGAAATCAAGAACGGATCTAAGATAATTTTCAGTATAATCCAGATGTTTTCTAGGGCCTTCACTATAGATACCTCCTGAAGAAATTGCCAGATATACTTTCTTGCCGGTCACCATTCCCTGAATTCCGCTGGTAGAATGTTGGAAAGTAATATCTTTTCTTATCAGGTGATCCAGCCATGTTTTTAAAGTAGAAGGAATACCAAAATTGTACATCGGAACATTGATTACAATGACATCGGCATCCATTACCTCGTCCACTACTTTATCGGATAATTTTAATGCATCTTTCTGCTGCGGTGTTCTTTTTTCATCAGCAGTAAAAAAGGAAGTCATCTGTATTTCTTCAAGGTGAGGAAGTGGCTCTTGTGCTATATTTCTTAAAGTAACCGTATTGTCGGCGTATTTTTCCTGTAGTTTAGTTACAATGGCATTCCCTAATTTTGTACTTGCTGAAGTGCCATTAACAGGGCTCGAAATTATATTTAAAATTTTCATCATTTTATTATTTATTGTGTTTATACCTCCTGAAGCTATTCGTTTTTATTTGTATCCTTTTTTTACGGCATCATTTAATTGCCAAACTGTTGTAGCAAAATCAAGTCCTAAAACATTATAAACGTCATGAGCCTTAGGATCAGCATTATCTCTTAATAATTCTACTGCTGCAGTTGCATAGTCCGTTAATGGAATGCCCAAAGTGGTAAGTCTCTGGATACCAGCTACTCTTTTGCTTTCGTTAAATGTCCCTGAGGCATCAAGAATCACTCTTGCATCGTATCCGGCTTGTGTAGCAGAGATTGCAGGAAGAGAGGCACAAACTTCAAGGGAAATACCCGCAATCAGAATTTGTTTACGTCCTGTTGCCTCCACAGCTTTTACAACTTTGGGATCATCCCATGCATTGATTACGCTTCTTTTAATGATCGTAACATTCGGTAATGCTGCAGTAAGCTCAGGAATTACCGGGCCCCATAAACCGTCAGACCCCACAGCTGTAATAATAACGGGAACTCCCATGATCTGTGCTGCTTTGGCCATTGCTACTACGTTCTTTCTTAGTTCAGCGGTGCTGATATCTCTTACTCCGGAAAGAAGTCCAACCTGCTCATCTACTAAAAGTAATACAGTATTTTCTTTTTGAAGGATAGGTGAAGATTTTTGTTTTATGGTTTTTGTCTGGGCATTAATGTTTATTAATCCCATTAATGCAATTAGTATTAAACTTAAAAATTTTGGTTTCATTTTTTTTCTTAATTTTATATTGCAAAGTTAGGGACAGAAACAGTAGTTTTCTCATTCACTATCTTATAGGATAGGTAATAATCAATACACTAAATAATGATGATCAATACACTAAATTTTAATGAAGACTATCTGGGAAAACTGGAACAGAATATCTGTTATAACAAAATCCTTAATATGGCGGATACCATTGATGTTCTAACAGGAAAATGGAAAATCCCCATCATCATTTGCCTTTCATTCAAACCAAAAAGGTTCAGTGAAATTTCCAGGGAATTAAAAACAATTACTGACCGGACTTTATCCAAAGAACTGAAATTTCTGGAAGAAAACTTACTGATTACAAGAAATATTATTGATGAATACCCTTTGTCAATAGAATATCAGATAACGGAACACGGGCTGTCTCTCACCAAAATTCTTATGATTTTGAGAGAGTGGGGCGAAATTCACAGAGAAAGAATCCTTGAAAGCCACAGAAGCACTAAAATATAAAAAGCGGTATCAACATTGTGACACCGCTCGTTATTATTTAGATAGAATTATTTAAACTCCTAAGCTTTCTCTTACTCTCTTAATGGTTTCCAGAGCGATAACTCTCGTTTTTGCTGCTCCTTCCTGAAGTTTTGCTTCCAATTCATCAAGATTGTTCATATAATAGTTGAAAGTTTCCCTTTCTTTTTCAAATCTTGTCAGAATCAAATCCAAAAGCTCTTTTTTTGCATGCCCATAACCGAAATTTCCGGCTAAATATTTAGCTCTTAATTCTTCTGTCTGCTCAGGATTTGCAATCAATTGATAGATGGCGAAAACTTTATCAGTTTCAGGATCCTTCGGTTCTTCCACGGATTTTGAATCTGTTTCGATGCTCATTACCTGTTTTTTCAGTTCCTTTTCAGGTAAGAAAATATTAATGATATTTCCTCTGGATTTCGACATTTTATGACCGTCTGTTCCGGGAACATATTTGGTGTCTTCCTGAAGCTCAGCCTGTGGTAAAGTCAATACTTCACCCATCTGATTATTAAATTTTACAGCGACATCACGGGCAATTTCCAAGTGTTGAAGCTGGTCTTTTCCCACAGGGACAATCTCTGCATCATACAATAAAATATCCGCCGCCATTAAAATAGGATACGTAAACAAACCTGCATTTACATCCTGCAATCTGTCTGCCTTATCTTTAAATGAATGCGCTAAAGTAAGTCTCTGATAAGGAAAAAAACATGATAAATGCCAAGAAAGTTCACAGGCTTCTGCAATATCGCTCTGTCTGTAAAAATATGTTTTTTCGGTATCCAATCCACAAGCAAGCCAAGCCGCAGCAATCTCGTAGGTATATTGTTTTAAAACTTTAGCATCCTTAATCTGCGTTAAAGCATGTAAGTTTGCGATAAATAAAAATGATTCGTTTCCTTGCTGTTTTGATAGCTCAATCGCAGGAATGATAGCACCCAACAAGTTTCCAAGATGTGGTGTTCCGGTGGCTTGAATGCCGGTAAGAATTCTTGACATTGTTTAAAATTTATATTTAAAATTAATGAATTGCAAATTTACGAGAATCAGTTTAAAGTACACTAAAGGTTGTACCACTGATTTCACAGATATTTATATTTTTAGATGCAAAGATTTTATTAGCTCACTTTTTATAAGAGAGGGCAAAGGCAAAAAAATTGCTGCGTGAAGCTTGAAAATCCAGCTTCATCAAATCAACTTGTTGATTCTTCTTGGCCCACTTAAAGCTGTTTATGGTTAATTTAAAACTTTGCGGTTAAAAAAAATTGAATAAAAAATCAAAGAGAAAAAATCAAGGAATCAAAATTTTCTCTCCGCCAAACTTTGGTTCAACACCGAAAATCAAATCCCAATAAGCCTTTGTCTTAGCCAGATACTCTCTCATATTGGTTTTAAAGCCGGCATATTTATTTACATCTTTAGCATTATATCCGAACGCATCTATTCCGTTTTGCTTAGCTAAAAATACAGCTCTTTCATTATGGAATTTTTGTGAAATAATAATAAGCTTAGTCTGTCCGAAAATTTCTTTAGCCCTTACTACAGAATCCAGAGTCCTAAAACCGGCATGATCCAGGAAAATTCTTTCTTGCGGAATTCCGTATTTTGTTAAAGTCAGCAACATGTCTTCTGGCTCATTGTAGTCTTTTGTACTATTGTCGCCGCTTACGATAATATATTTTATTTTACCGCTTTTATACAGATCCACGGCTGCCTGAATTCGGTTATAAAAATAGGCGTTGGGTACACCACTGTTGAGATTTTTGCTGGTTCCAAGAAGAAGTGCAGTTTTGGTTTCAGGAATATCTGCAATATTGTAAGAAACGTATAAGTCACTGTTTTTCTGAATGCTGTAATTTGCCCAGGCAATAAAAATAATTCCTGCAACAATAAGAAGCAGGAAAATTTTAAAAAGATTTTTTATATTTTTTTTCATCTAATGTAAAATATTCTAAAATTCGAGTCCGTTCGGGAATGCTTTTTTTCTGAAGACTAATAAAAAAATAGCTCCCACTGTAATTGCTGAATCTGCTACATTGAAGATATATTTAAAAAATTCAATATGTTTTCCTCCGATTAATGGGACATTTTCAGGAACATTCCAGTCTACCAGCGGGAAATGAAGCATATCAACTACACATCCTTTCATGAAAGTAGAGTATCCTTCACCAAAAGGGACAATTTTTGAAATCCCGCCATAGCCGATCCATCGGTCGATACTTGCATCGTATACTGTTCCGCTATCGAAAATAAGCCCGTAAAACATACCGTCGATCAGGTTACCAATTGCTCCGGCAAAGATCATAGCCATCGGAATCAGAAGATAATTGGATTCGCCACGCTGCAACCATTTTTTGAATAAATAAATCATTCCCCCGATTAAGAAAATTCTTACAATTACCAGGAAATATTTCCCGATTACGCCGCCGAAATGAAGCCCGTAAGCCATTCCCGGATTTTCCACGAAGGTAAGTTTGAAGCCCGGAAATACCGAAATACTGTCGTCCAGGTTGAAATGAGTTTTAATATAAATTTTTGAAGCCTGATCTATTAATAAAATAAGAAACGTTACAAATAATATCTTTTTCATAAGAGAATTGAATTGTTTTAATGATGATATGAACCGCCTTGCGATTTCATTACAATCCTTTTGGTTTAAACGGTTTTCCTATTTTTTCGTTTTTTTGATCGACAATTTTCTTGATCGTTTTCTGGTTGTGGTGGGTATTTTTGGTATGGAATTTCTCGAAACGAATGTTCATTTCTTTCAAAACACTTTTCAGCGCATTCAGTTCCATTGCATTTTTGGTGTGTACTATTATAGATTCCATTTTTCTCTATTTAAATTTTATTTTTTGGACAATTCATCGAGCCTTTTCCTATCTTTTTCAGATAAATCATTGATTCCGTTTTTACCCATCTTACTTAATAGCCTGTCGATTTCTTTTTCCCTTTCGCGCTTATCAGAATTAAATTTATCGTCCATCGTATAGTTCTTTTCCTTGTCGGGAAAGAACCTGTTTTTGATCCAATTCCTATTGAAAAACGCTAAAACGGCAACGACAATTATTCCTAAGATTAATAATTCGCTCATGGATATAAATTAAAAATTAGGTTTATAAAGTATTCATGAAATACAATATAAACCCAAATTTATTTTAATTAACCTTGCGGTTATTTCTGCATATTTTTCGCTTCAATGCTCAATGTTGCGTGAGGAACCGCCAGAAGCCTTTCCTTAGGGATTAATTTACCTGTCACCCTGCAAACGCCATAAGTTTTGTTTTCAATTCTTATTAAAGCGTTTTTAAGATCGCGTACAAATTTTTCCTGTCTTCCGGCCAAAATAGAATTTTGTTCTTTACTCAACGTTTCAGCACCCTCTTCAAAAGCTTTGAAAGTAGGGGAAGTATCATCAGTCCCGTTATTCTGGTCGTTGATGAAACTCTCTCTGATCAGTTTCAAATCGTTTTCGGCTTTTTCTATTTTTTCCTTAATAATAGCTTTAAATTCCTGCAAATCAGCATCGCTATATCTTACTCTTTCGTCTGACATGTTCTTTTCTCTTTTTTAATAAAATTATGAAATGGAATTTGAAAAACAATAACTATATGTTAATTTTTTTCAACATTTATCTTAAAATTAACCTCATCTATTTCGATTTCGTTAAAATTTGAAAGTGAAGATACAATTTCTATTTTATTTGACAAGACCTCCGATGAAATATATTCTTCATTTTTCTTTATATCATTTAAGAATGGAGAATTCTCTTCCAAAGCAATTGAAATTTTATCAGTTAATTCAAAATCTTTTTCTTTTCTAAGATTCTGGATTCTGTTGATAAATTCTCTTGCAATACCTTCAGATTTCAATTCATCTGTTAGCTTCAAATCTAATGCCACAGTTGTTTTCCCGTCGGAAGTCACCGTCCATCCCGGAATATCTTTTGTTGAAATTTCTACATCTTCAAGAGTAATTTCATACCCTTGGATGTTCATTTTTCCTTCTTTTTCAAGCTCTGAAATTTGTTCTGGAGTAAGATTTGAAATTTCTCCTCCAACTGTTTTCATGTCTTTTCCAAGTCTTGAACCTAATGTTTTAAAGTTCGGTTTTATTTGTTTTACAATTAAATGTGATGCTTCTTCAGCGTTGATTAACTGTATTTCTTTAACATTTACTTCTTGCTTAATTAATTCTGCAACCGCTAAAATTTGTTCTTCCGTTTTCTTATCCAAAACAGGAATTAAAACTTTTTGTAACGGCTGGCGAACTTTCACGTTTTCTTTCTTTCTCAAAGAGAAAACCATACTCGTAATACTCTGTGCCAAGTGCGTTTTTTCAACCAGATCCTGATCGATTAAACTTTCATCGGCAACCGGAAAATCCGTCAGGTGAACAGACTCAGCTTTGTCTTTTCCTGTTACTTTATTTAAATCCTGATACAATTGATCCATAAAGAACGGTGCAATTGGCGCAGATAATTTAGCAACAGTTTCCAAACAGGTATACAAAGTCTGATAAGCAGAGATTTTATCGTCTGAGTAATCTCCTTTCCAGAAACGTCTTCTGCATAATCTTACGTACCAGTTACTTAAGTTGTCATTCACGAAATTGCTGATCGCTCTTGCCACTCTTGTCGGTTCGTAATCTTCGTAGAATGCTTTTACTTCTTTAATTAATAAATTTAATTCAGATAAAATCCAACGATCGATTTCCGGGCGATTTTCCACTTCTTTTTCAGAATAATTGAATCCGTCCACATTCGCATACAAAGCAAAGAATGAATAGGTATTATAAAGTGTTCCGAAGAATTTTCTTCTAGTTTCATCAATTCCTTCGATATCAAATTTCAGATTTTCCCAAGGATTTGCATTTGAAACCATGTACCAGCGTGTAGCATCAGGTCCGTAAACCGCTAATGTTTCAAACGGATCAATTCCATTTCCTTTGGATTTTGACATTTTCACACCGTTTTTATCCAAAACAAGTCCGTTACTCATTACATTTTTATATGCAACCGAGTCAAAAACCGCCGTTCCGATGGCATGAAGCGTGTAGAACCAACCACGGGTCTGGTCAACACCTTCTGCGATGAAATCTGCGGGGAATGCTTTATTAGAATCGATTAATTCTTTATTTTCAAAAGGATAGTGCAGCTGTGCATAAGGCATTGAACCTGAATCAAACCAAACGTCGATCAAGTCGCTTTCACGTCTCATTTCTTTTCCTGATTTTGAAACCAAAATTACTTTGTCAACAATATTTTTATGTAGATCGACCAAAGCATAATTCTGCTCAGACATATTTCCAATGATAAAACCTTTGAACGGATTTTCTTTCATAAATCCTGCTGCAACGGATTTTTCGATCTCGTTGTATAATTCTTCTACAGAACCGATGATGATTTCTTCTTTCAAATCTTCAGTTCTCCAGATTGGCAATGGGATTCCCCAGTATCTTGAGCGTGATAAATTCCAGTCGTTTACATTTTCCAGCCAGTTGGCAAAACGGCCTTCTCCTGTTGATTTTGGCTTCCAGTTGATTTCTTTGTTTAAATTAACCAAATTCTCTTTTACAGCGGTCATTTTAACAAACCAAGAATCTAACGGATAATATAAAAGCGGCTCATCAGTTCTCCAGCTGTGTGGGTAACTGTGAACGTATTTTTCAACCTTAAAGGCTTTATTTTCCTTTCTTAATTTTAAAGCAATTCTTTCGTCAACAGATAAATACGCTTTTAAGTCAGAAATAATGTATTTTAATTGCTCCTTCTGAATGTTGAATTCTGTGTTTTTTTCATCATCACTCAGATATTCTCCTTTTACATATTCATTGGTAAAACCATAGATTTCATCTTTTACAATAGATAAAAATCTTCCCTGTAAATCTACCAAAGGAACCGGGTTTCCGTTTTCATTTAAAACCAACATTGGCGGAACTTCTGGGGTAGCTTCTTTGGCTACTTTCGCATCATCTGCACCAAAAGTCGGCGCCGTGTGAACGATACCTGTTCCATCTTCCGTTGTCACAAAATCTCCTGAAATTACTCTGAAAGCATTTTCCGGGTTTTGGTAAGGTTTGGCATAATCTAATAACTGCTCATATTTAATTCCAACTAAATCAGCACCTTTGAATTCTGCTAGAATTTTATAAGGAATAACTTTACTTTCTGAAGTGTAATTCACAAAATCTTCGTCTGTTCCTTCACTATATTTTTTTGCAAACTGTTTTCCAACCAATGCTTTAGCCAAAACAATATTGATCGGCTCAAAAGTATATTGATTGAAAGTTTTTACTAAAACATAATCGATTTTTGGTCCGACAGTCAAAGCTGTGTTAGATGGCAATGTCCAAGGAGTTGTCGTCCAGGCTAAGAAGTGTACGTCTCCAAAACCTTGTAAAAACGAAGGTAATGTTTCCGGTAATGTCTTGAATTGTGCTACAACCGTTGTGTCAGAAACATCACGGTAAGCTCCGGGTTGATTAACTTCGTGTGAAGAAAGTCCGGTTCCTGCTTTTGGAGAATAAGGCTGGATCGTGTAACCTTTGTACAATAATCCTTTATCATACAATTGTTTCAACAACCACCAAACCGTCTCCATATATTTTGACTTATACGTGATATACGGATCTTCAAGGTCAACCCAATACCCAATTTTTTCGGTAAGGTTGTTCCAAACATCGGTGTAACGCATTACCGCTTCGCGACAAGCTTTGTTGTAATCTTCAATAGAAATTTTTGAGCCAATATCTTCTTTAGTGATTCCTAATTCTTTTTCTACGCCCAGCTCCACAGGAAGTCCGTGTGTATCCCAACCCGCTTTACGGAAAACCTGCTTCCCGTTTTGGGTCTGATAACGACAGAAAATATCCTTTAATGCTCTGGCCATAACGTGGTGAATTCCGGGCATACCATTTGCTGAAGGTGGACCTTCATAAAAAACAAACTCAGGTTTCCCCTCACGAATCTCAACACTTTTATTGAAGGTTTTATTTTGTTTCCAAAATTCCGCTACATTCTCTGCAACATCAATAAGGTTGAGGTTTTTGTATTCTTTAAACTGGCTCATTGTAATATCTCAATATCGTTGATTAATTAAGTTGGCAAATTTACTAAAATTTGTCGGTTTATAATATATGTTTTATTTTGAGATCATCTATTAAAAACTTCTCTTTCAGAAATATAAATGCAGAGATTGTTTTTTTGTGAATTGTTAATGGTGAATCAGCCAACTTTTTGAATTATTTTCTCCCACAGATTTCACAGATTTTCACAGATATGATTGAGCATATTTAATTTCGTCCATTAAGCACAAAGATTTCGTTGTCTAAACTTATAATTCTTATATTGTTTGTTAAATCATCTGTGAAAATCCTTGAAATCTCTGGAAAATAAAAAGAAATTTCGTAATTTTAAAATACCACTTAAAACCATTTGTATGAAAGCCTTTTCCCAAGTGATATTCTTAGTTTGTTTAATTAATGGAAGTCTAATTTTCGCCCAGGATAATTATCCTCAAAATTATTTCAGAAATCCTTTAAATATTCCTATTCAGCTGGCTGCCAATTTCGGAGCTGTCCGTTCCAATCATTTTCATATGGGATTGGATATGCGGACTAACAGTCAGGAAAATTTACCTGTCGTTGCAGCAGCAGATGGTTATGTAAGCAGAATAAAAGTCGAACGATACGGTTTTGGAAATGCTGTTTATGTGACTCATCCGAATGGTTATACAACAGTTTATGCACATTTAAATAAATATTTCGATAAACTCGATGAATTTGTAAAAGAAAAACAGTACAAAGATGAGAAATGGGAGCAGGATATTACTTTTTCTCCGAACCAATTTCCTGTGACGAAAGGACAGTTAATTGCGTTGAGTGGAAATACGGGAGGTTCTGCCGGTCCTCATTTACATTTTGAAATCAGAGATACAAAAACAGAGGAATGTATTAATCCATTGCTTTTTGGATTCAATATTCCAGATGGAATTGCTCCCATCATCAGTGGATTATATTGGTACGACAGACGTTTCAGTACTTACGAGCCGGGAGCAAACGGAATTGCCGTGAAAAAAGCAGGAAATGTTTATACTTCCAATGTTATTCAGGTGAATTCTCCGACCATAAGTTTTGCGATAAAAGCTGTTGATAAAGCGAATCAGGGGTTTAATCTGGGGATTTATGATGCCGAATTATTTATGGATGGAAAACTGATTTATAATTTTAAAATTGATAAGGTACATTACGATGATACACGTTATTTGAACGGCTGTATTGATTATCCAAAATTTGTTCGTGATAAAATTAGCATTCAGCATTTATCGACTTTGCCAGGAATGAAACTGAAAAATTACAGCTCCGGATCAGATGGAATTATCAATCTTCAGGATAACGAAATCCATAATATCGAAATAGTTTTAAAAGATGTCAAAGGAAACACGAGCCGATTGACAACAAAAGTTCAGCTTACCACCAATTCAGGTAAAATTTCTTCTGGTGATAAAACTGTAAGTCCAAACGAAGGAAAGATAATTAAAACAGATAATGCGGAAATTAATTTAAGTAAAAACGCTGTTTATGATGCTGTAAATTTTAATATGTCTGAAAAGTCAGACGCAGCCGCAGTTTCCAACGCTGTTGTTCTGAATAATTCATCCATTCCGGTGCATGATTATTACACGGTAAAAATCAAACCCAACAGAAAATTATCCAACGAAGAAAAAGGCAAAACGGTCTTAGAGCTCAATTATGGAAGCGATAAAAATATAATCAAACCAAAATGGAATGGTGATTGGGCAGAAGGTCAATTCAATAGGCTAGGAACCGTAAGGCTGTTGTTAGACAATAGTTTGCCTTCGGTGTCGCCAAGCTGGAAAGATGGAGCAATTGTAAGTTCCGGTTCATTAAGATTAAAAGGAACAACCAAAATCGGTGATATTGAATCATTTCGTGCGGAATTGGATGGAAAATGGCTCCGTTTTGCCAGAGTAAAAGATGATTTTGTTTATGTTTTCGACGAAAAATGCCCGAAAGGTTCCGGGTCTCATACTTTGAAAGTTACCACGACAAATACCGCGGGGAATACAAATACGCAGACTTTTAGTTTTTCGAGATAATTTTATTAAACACAAATGACACAAATGTTTTCACGAATAAACACAAAATTACAACACAATCATCTGAGAAAATTTGTGCAAATCTGTGGTTAAAAATTAAGATGAATATTTTTAATTTTAAATAAATAAATTTGTCCTTTAAAATAAAAACATTGGAATTCTATCCATCAATCGAAAAATCAGACCGTCAGGAAATAAAAAAGTTTCAGGAGCAAAAACTTCAGGAGCTTTTAACTTATCTTGAAGATCATTCGCCTTTTTATCAAAAATTATTCAAAGAAAATAATATTAGTGTTTCTGAGATTCAGACGTTGGAAGATTTACAGAAAATCCCCACGACTACAAAAAATGACATACAGCAGAATAACGATGATTTTTTCTGTATCACTCATGATAAAATTGTGGATTACAGCACAACTTCAGGCACATTGGGAGATCCTGTAACCTTCGGATTATCAGACAATGATCTTGAAAGACTGGCGTACAACGAAGCGATTTCTTTTGTCTGCGCCGGAATTCAAAAAGGTGATGTGGTTCAGATGATTACGACCATTGATAAACGATTCATGGCTGGGTTGGCTTATTTTTTAGGGTTAAGAAAAATGGGTGCAAGTGTTGTCAGGATGGGCCCCGGAATTCCGGAATTGCAATGGGATTCAATTTTTAGGTATAAGCCGATATATTTGATTACTGTTCCGTCTTTTCTGTTGAAAATGATCGATTATGCTGAAAAACATGGGCTAGATTATAAAAATTCTAGTGTTTATGGAGCTGTTTGTATCGGGGAAAGTATCAAAAATCAGGACTTTACAGATAATATTTTATCTCAGAAAATAAAAGAAAAGTGGGATATTAAGTTGTTTTCAACGTACGCTTCCACAGAAATGAGCACGGCATTTACGGAATGCGAATATCAAATCGGAGGACATCATCACCCGGAATTAATTATCACAGAAATCCTTGACGACGATGGGAACCTTGTAAAAGAAGGCGAAAGCGGCGAATTGACGATCACAACTTTGGGTGTTGAGGCTCTTCCATTGTTAAGATTCAAAACGGGAGATATTGTAAAAGCGCATTACGAGCCTTGTCAATGCGGAAGAAATACCATGCGGTTAGGACCGGTTGTAGGAAGAAAACAGCAGATGATCAAATATAAAGGAACGACTTTGTATCCGCCTGCGATGAACGATATTCTGAATGATTTTAATAATATTTTGTGCTATCAGATTGTTATTCAGTCGAATGAAATCGGGTTGGATGAAATTATCATTAAGGTAAGTACAGACAGCGAATCTGAAAGCTTCGTAAATGAAGTAAGGGATCATTTCCGTGCAAAATTAAGGGTAAGTCCGAAAATTGAAATCATTGATTTTGATGTTTTGTCTAAAACCGTTCACAATCCGAATAGCAGAAAACCAATTGCATTTATTGATTTGAGGTAGATCTGATTTTTAAGATTTAACAAAAATATAATTAAGACACTTCGTTTGAGCTGTCTTTTATAATATCTTTGCGGACTTAATTTAAAATAAACTATGAAAAAATTATTTCTGCTTTTATTTATGGCAATCGCAACAATAGCTTTTGCGCAGAACAAAATTAACTTCGAATCGGGGAATTTTGATTTCTTGAAAGATCAGACTGAGGTCAATGTTCAATTCAAATTTGAAAATCCTCTTTTTCAGGCTGAAAATTATACTGAAGCTCAATATCTTGAAAGAAGAAAGACAGAAACGTTAGCAAAGAAAAGCGAAGAATCTTGGAGAAAATGGGATGAAGAGTGGCAAAAACATAAAGAATCTGTTTTTTTTGACAAATTTATTGATGGATTAAATGATAAAGCGAAGAAAATTAAATTTAGTAAAAATGCCTCAGTAAAATATACTTTAATTATAGAATCAAAATGGATTTATGCGGGCTGGAGCGGATTTGTAATGCAACCGGGTAAATTGTCTTCGGAGCTGATATTTGTTGAAACTGAAAACCCATCTAAGGTTTTAGCTAAAGTTCAAGGTGATAAAATTGAAGGGATCGGAAGTAAGGTTAATTATGGAATGGAATATGGAAGAATATCTGCAGCATACGAAAAGACAGGAAAATTATTAGGAAAAGAAATCAAAAATGCTTTAAAATAAAAACAAAAACGGTCTGAAATCTCAGACCGTTTTTTTATTGTTGTTGCTTCTCCATTTTAATTAGATTCGCAAGATTTTTAACAACAGTATCGTGTTTTTTCACAAAAGGATTTTCTTTATTCCAAACGTAACCAGCCAAAACTGCACATATTTTTTTCTTTACATCTGGATTTTCCGGGCGGTGGAAAAATAATTCCTGAAGATTTCCGGTATACCATTCTTTCACGTAAGTGGTGAAAACATCCACGCCGTATAAAATATAATCTGCAAATTCTGTTTGCCAATCAACTTTTTCGCCGTTCAGCTGTCTTAATGCCAGTTTTGCAGCTGTCATTCCGCCTTCCGTTGCAAAAGCCATTCCTGAAGAAAAAACCGGATCAAGGAATTCCGAAGCATTTCCCGTCAAAGCAAATCCGTCTCCAAATAATTTTTTTACCGAACAGGAATAATCTTTCAAATGTCTTGGTTCAAAAAGAAAATCCACATCACCAAAACGTTTTACATAATAATCAGAAAGCGAAATTGCCTTTCTCAGCGCTTCTGCGGGATCTCCACTTTCGGATAATTTATCGATATATTCAGTTGGACCAACGATTCCGACACTCGTATTTCCATTGGAAAAAGGAATCACCCAAAGCCAGACTTCCGTTTCAATAATATCAAAAGAAATCAAAGTTCCTTCTACGCCTTCTTCTCTGTTAACGTCTTCTACATGGGAAAAAATTGCAGAATGTGGAGATAGTTTTGAAGGTTTCTCCAAATCCAACAATCTCGGCAAAACTCTTCCGTAACCGCTGGAATCGATCACAAATTTTGCATGAATTTCCTTCGTTTCTCCATTTTTATTTTTCACGGTAGTGACAGAATCTGTTCCGTGAAACTCAATACCGATAACTTCTGTCTCAAATTCAAGATCAATACCTTTATTAATAACTTCCTGGGCCAAAGTATTATCAAAATCCGCTCTGGGAACTTGCCACGTCCAGTCCCATCCTTCCCCGAATTTATCACTAAAATCAAACAGGCAGACTTCATCGCCACGCAAAAAACGCGCTCCCAATTTTTTTTCAAAGCCCATTTTATCCAAAGCAGGGAAAAGTCCGGCCTCGTCAAAATGATCCATGACCCTTGGAATTAAGCTTTCGCCTACAACCAATCTTGGAAATTTTGTCTTTTCAACAACTTTTACGTTGATATTGTTCTTCTTTAAGTATGAAGAAGATACGCATCCGGACGGCCCAGCGCCGATTACGAGCACATCAACAAATTCTTTGCCCATCTTTGATTTTTTATTTTAATAAAACTTTTATCTTTGCCGCAAAATTAATGACAATTAATTAATAATTACAACATTATCTCATTATTACTTTAATTAATGAAAATAGACAACTTTTTAAAACTGAAAGACTTTCAGAAAATTATCATTGAAAATGAAAAAATAGAACTGGATGATACACTTCTTGCCAGAGTGGATGCAAGTTTTCAGTTTTTAAAAGAATTTTCCAGAAACAAGGTAATATACGGTGTGAACACAGGTTTCGGACCGATGGCCCAATTTAAAATCAGCGATGAAGATACGCATCAGCTTCAGTATAACCTCATTAGAAGTCATTCTTCGGGAATTGGAAATCCTCTTCCGCCGGCAGAAGTGAAAGCCTGCATGTTGGCCAGATTGAATACTTTGTCGTTGGGTAATTCCGGAGTGCACCATTCCGTAGTTGATTTGCTTAAAGAGCTCATTAACAGGGATGTTACACCACTTGTTTTTGAACATGGTGGCGTTGGCGCAAGTGGCGATCTGGTTCAGCTGGCGCATTTGGCTCTGGTTTTAATTGGCGAAGGTGAAGTTTTCTATAAGGGAGAAAGAAAATCGACAAAAGAAGTATTTGAAATTGAAGGTTTAAAACCCATTCAAGTGGAGATTCGTGAAGGGCTTGCTTTAATGAACGGGACTTCCGTTATGTCAGGAATTGGTATTGTTAATGCATACAAAGCCAATCAATTGACTGATATTTCCATTAAATTATCTTGTGCGATTAATGAAATTGTTCAGGCTTATGATGATCACTTATCTGAAGCTTTAAACGGAACAAAGCTTCATGCGGGACAACAAAAAATTGCAGAAAGAATGCGTGCGCATTTGTCTGACAGTAAATTGATTAGAAAAAGGGAAGATCATTTGTATACTCATTTTGAAGAGCAGGAAAAGGTATTTAAAGAAAAGGTTCAGGAATATTACTCTTTGAGATGTGTTCCGCAGATTTTAGGACCTGTTTTGGATACGTTGGAATATACTGAGAAAGTCCTTGAAAATGAGATCAATTCAGCGAATGATAACCCAATTATAGACGTTGAAGGCCAACACGTTTACCACGGTGGAAATTTCCACGGAGATTATATTTCTTTGGAAATGGACAAGCTTAAAATTGTGGTTACGAAGCTTACAATGTTGGCAGAGAGGCAATTAAATTATCTTTTAAACTCAAAAATCAACGAAATTTTGCCTCCTTTTGTAAATTTAGGTAAATTAGGGTTTAATTTCGGGATGCAGGGTGTTCAGTTTACGGCAACTTCCACAACGGCGGAAAGCCAGATGTTATCAAACTCAATGTACGTTCACAGTATTCCTAATAATAATGATAATCAGGATATTGTAAGCATGGGGACGAATGCTGCGGTGATTTGCAGAAAGGTGATTGAAAATGCTTTTGAAGTTTTAGCGATTGAAGCAATTACTATCATTCAAGCCATTGAATATCTTGAGTTTAAAGATAAAGTTTCATCGTCAACAAAAGAATTGTATGATGAAATAAGAAAGATCATCCCTGCTTTTTCAGATGATATGGTCATGTATCCATATTTGGAGGAAGTGAAAAAATATTTAAAAACGATGTAATTATTTTACATAATTAATTGTTTAAAAACTAAAGATGAAAGAATTATTTTAAAAAACTAAAATTACCATTAACACATGAAATGTGCAATCATCACAGGCGGCTCACGAGGAATTGGAAGAGCAATCTGTATAAAACTGGCAGAAGAAAAAAATTATCACATACTAATCAACTACACTTCAAATGAAGCTGCAGCAAAGGAAACTTTAGCTAAAGTAGAAGAATTGGGCTCTACCGCAGAAATCCTTAAATTCGATGTAGGAAATGCCGAAGAAACTCAAAAAGTTTTAACGGAATGGCAGGAAAAAAATCCTAATTCTGTTGTTGAAGTTATTGTGAATAATGCCGGAATTACAAGAGACGGATTATTCATGTGGATGCCAAGTGAAGACTGGAACGCTGTGATTAACACAAGTTTGAATGGATTTTTCAACGTGACGAATTTCTTTATTCAAAAATTGTTACGTAACAAATACGGCAGAATTATCAATATGGTTTCGGTTTCCGGAGTGAAAGGAACGGCGGGTCAGACGAATTATTCTGCAGCAAAAGGAGCTTTAGTCGGAGCTACAAAAGCACTGGCTCAGGAAGTCGCCAAAAGAAATATCACGGTAAATGCAGTAGCACCGGGATTCATCAGAACAGATATGACGCAGGAATTCAATGAAGATGAATTAAAAGCAATGATTCCTGCCAACAGATTCGGTGAAGCGGAAGAAGTGGCTGATTTGGTTGCGTTTTTAGCTTCCAGGAAGTCATCGTACATTACAGGTGAAATAATTAATATTAACGGCGGAATTTACTCATAAAATCAGGTAGCAGATAATAGGTGACAGTGATAGCTGCAACCTGGAAACTGCCACCTAAAACCTAAGATTTAATGGAAAACAGAGTTGTAATTACCGGAATGGGAATTTATTCTTGTATAGGAATCTCTTTAGAAGAAGTTAAGGAATCTCTATATCAAGGAAAATCCGGTATTGCATTAGTTCAGGAAAGAAAAGAATTCGGTTTCAGATCGGGATTGACGGGTGTTGTCCCGAAGCCTGATTTGAAAAGCCTTTTAAACAGAAGACAGCGCGTAAGTATGGGCGAGGAAAGCGAATACGCTTATCTAGCGACCATCGATGCATTAAAACAGGCGAAAGTTGATCAGGATTTTTTAGATCATAATGAAGTAGGGATTTTATATGGTAATGATAGTGTTTCTCAGGCAGTTGTGGAGTCAATCGACATTGCAAGAGAGAAAAAAGATACTACTTTGATGGGTTCAGGAGCGATTTTCAAATCAATGAACTCAACTGTTACCATGAACCTTTCCACGATATTTAAATTAAGAGGAATCAATCTTACCATCAGCGCAGCCTGCGCAAGCGGATCTCACTCTTTGGGGTTAGCTTACATGATGATTAAGAGTGGGTTACAAGACATGATCGTCTGTGGAGGAGCTCAGGAAACCAACAAATATTCGATGGCAAGCTTCGATGGATTGGGAGTTTTTTCAGTAAGAGAAAATGAGCCTACAAAAGCGTCAAGACCTTTCGATTCAGGAAGAGACGGTCTGATTCCGAGCGGTGGTGCGGCAACTTTAATTGTTGAAAGTTTAGAATCTGCTCAAAAAAGAGGCGCAAATATTCTTGGTGAAATCATCGGTTATGGCTTTTCGTCAAACGGAGGGCATATTTCTACCCCAAATGTTGATGGTCCGGCTTTAGCGATGGACAGAGCCTTAAAACAATCCGGCTTATCAGCAAAAGATATCGATTATATCAATGCCCATGCGACTTCTACGCCGATTGGCGATGCGAATGAAGCAAAAGCAATTTATGAGATTTTCGGAAATGAAGTTCCGGTAAGTTCTACAAAATCAATGACCGGTCACGAATGCTGGATGGCGGGTGCTAGTGAAGTTATTTACTCAATTCTGATGATGCAGAATGATTTCGTTGCCCCAAATATTAATCTGGAAAACCCTGACGATGAGGCAAAAAAGATAAATTTAGTCTCTGAAACAAAAAGTCAAAAAATTGACGTATTTTTGTCAAATTCTTTCGGATTTGGGGGAACCAATTCCGCATTAATTGTTAAAAAATTTAATTAAAAACATGGAAAGGGAAAAAATTGTTGCGATCGTCAACGACTTTTTGGTGAATGAATTCGAGGTAGACGGCGATGAAATCAGCAATGATGCTAACTTAAAAACGACTTTAGGCTTAGACAGCTTAGATTATATTGATATGGTTGTAGTGATCGAATCTAATTTCGGTGTGAAATTAGGCGAGGCAGACTTCAAGAAAATGGTCACTTTTGATGACTTTTATTCAACTATTGAGAACAAAATCGCTGAAAAAAACGGATAACTATCGATAAAACTTTACTCTAAAAATGTAACAATTTAGCAATCTGACAGTTTATCAATGTTTAAAAATATTGTTACTTTGTTAAGCTGATACATTGTTAAATTAAAACTATGAACAAGTGGAAAGGTAAATCTAAAGGGACGATTTTAGGATACAAAATTTTCGTCTGGTGCATTAGAAATATCGGGGTCCGGAGTTCATATATTGTGCTTTATTTTGTTGCTTTCTATTACTTTTTATTCGAAAAAAAGAGCAATAAATACTACAAATATTATTTCCAAAAAAGATTAAATTACGGATATTGGAAATCAAAAATTTCAATATATAAAAGTTATTTCACTTTCGGAACGGTTTTAATTGATAAAACAGCGATT
This sequence comes from Chryseobacterium sp. IHB B 17019, assembly GCF_001456155.1. Classification (NCBI taxonomy): domain Bacteria; kingdom Pseudomonadati; phylum Bacteroidota; class Flavobacteriia; order Flavobacteriales; family Weeksellaceae; genus Chryseobacterium; species Chryseobacterium sp. IHB B 17019. The sequence continues at coordinate 3,992,769 of NZ_CP013293.1, forward strand.
TCGGCAGGGTTACGGGATAAATATACTTATGAATTCGACGGTATTGAAAACCTTAGAAATCTTTTAGCCGAAAAAAAAGGCGGAGTTCTTATCAGTGCTCATATCGGTAATTTTGAAGTTGCAGAATATTTTTTTGCGGATATCGATTTTGATTGTCAGATTAATTTAGTGACAACAGATCAGGAAGTTACGATAATAAAAGAATACCTGGAAAGTGTTGCTGTAAACAAAAGCAACATCAAATTCATTTACATCAAGGACGATATGTCTCATATTTTCGAGATCAATGAGGCGTTGTCGAAGAATGAACTGATTTGTTTTACCGGCGACCGTTATTTTGAAGGTTCAAAATATCTTGAGGGTGATTTACTCGGAAAGAGTGCAAAATTTCCGGCCGGACCTTTCTTAATCGCTTCCAGATTGGGAGTTCCCGTTGTGTATGTATATGTGATGAAAGAGAAAAACCTTCATTATCACCTGTTTGCAAGAGTGGCTCAGAATGTGAAAAAGCGTGACGCTCAAGGACTTTTGAATTCTTATACCCAAAATCTTGAATCCATGATTAAAAAATATCCTCTCCAATGGTTCAATTACTTTGATTTTTGGGATGATATCGATTAATTTCCTACTTTTACCTCGAAAACTAATATTTAAAACTTAAATTATTAAGATATTTTAGAAATATTTTTCTTTGCTGAGTGTTAACACGTTTTGCGAATTTAAAACATGAAGTTTATAGAAAAATCTTTGCGATCTTTGCGTTAAAATTATATCTTACTAAGTAAATTTCTCCTTTGAAAAAAGAATTCGACATACTTGTTATCGGCAGCGGATTGGGCGGCCTTGTTTCGGCGCTGGTTTTGGCGAAAGAGGGCTTGAAAGTCTGTGTCTTGGAGAAAAACAATCAATACGGCGGAAATTTACAGACATTTTCACGTGACAAATTAATTTTTGATACGGGAGTTCATTATCTGGGCGGGCTTTCGAAAGGGCAAAATCTTCATCAATATTTTTCTTATCTGGAAATTATGGATGAACTCGAGCTTCAGAAAATGGATGAAAATGGGTATGATAAAATCAGTTTCGGAGATGATGAGATAGAATATCCGCACGCTCAGGGTTATGAGAATTTTGTGGAACAATTATCTCAATATTTTCCTGAAGAAAGAGACAATCTGGAAGATTATTGTGAGGAAATTCAGAGAGTTTGCGGCCAGTTTCCGAGATATAATCTGATCGGAAGAGAAAATTATAATGAAGAAATTCTCCATCTTAATACAAAAAGATTTATTGAATCGCTAACGTCGAATAAAAAACTACAATCCATTTTATTAGGTTCAAACTTTTTATATGCCGGAGATTCTGAAAATGTACCTTTTTATGTTCATGCTTTGACGGTCAATTCCTACATTCAAAGTGCTTACAAATGTGTGAAAGGCGGAAGCCAGATTTCAAAATTACTGATCAGGAAGCTTCGTCAGTATGGCGCGGAAGTCCATAAACACTCTGATGTCTCTGAGTTTGTATTTAATGACAATCAAAAATTAAGTTCAGTCAGAACGAAAGCCGGAAAAGAATATTCAGCGAAACAATTTATATCAAATATAGAAATTCGTGCAACCATTAAACTGATTGGAGAAGAACGGTTGAAAAAATCCTTTTTAAACAGGGTCTTAAGCTGGGAACCTGTTTCCTCATGTTTCAGTGTTTATTTGGTGTTGAAGCCGCATACAATTTCTAATTTTAATTATAATATTTACCATTATTCATCGGAAGATTTGGTTTGGAATGCTTATCGTTACGACAAGGAAAAGTGGCCCGAAACGTATATGCTTTCTTCTACGCAATCAAAACATCATCCGGAATTTGCAGAAAGTATAACTGCTATTTCATATATGGATTTTGATGAGGTGAAGCAATGGGAAAATACGGTCAACACGGTCGTTGATGAGCATGAGAGAGGAGAATTGTATGACCAATTTAAGATGGAAAAAACAGAAAAAATGATTGATGCTTTGGAGAAAAAAATTCCGAATATAAGGGAATCTATTAAAAGAATGTACACTTCCTCACCCTTATCCTACCGGGATTATATCGGAAGTTTTGACGGAAATATGTACGGCTATATTAAAAGTTCAGAAAATCCTTTAAAAACAATGGTTTCTCCACGCACGAAGATCGACAATCTCTTTCTTACAGGGCAATCTGTCAATATGCATGGGATTTTGGGCTGTACAATCGGGGCTTTCAATACTTGCTCTGAAATTTTAGGTAAAGAGCTTATTGACAAAAGATTAACACAATTGATTAACAAAAATAAAAGTGAAGAAGGAAAATAATATGCAGTTTTTTGTCATTCAGAATGAAATGGAGTGGAGTGAAAAATCCAAACTAATTCGTGGAAATTCTTCCTATCGTCAAAAAGACAAATGTCAAATAAGTACCTTATTTTATTTATTTTTAATCCTAAGCCTTACATCTTGTGGTGTCAGAAAATCAATAAAACACGTTCCTGACGTAAAACAATATTCCCTGGAAATCCCGGAAGTGAATAAAATCAATGATTCAACTTTTAGTTTTAATCAAAATTATTTAACCAAAAATAAGCAACAGCTTTGGGAGCTGTACATTAAAGGAAACCCCCTGCAGTTGGGCTATAACAATGGAGCTTTAACACAAAATTTAATGCAGAAACAGGAAGAAATTTTCTTTTCAAAAGTTGAAGGCTTTGTTCCGTCGAAATTTAAACAAAATTTGTTGCGAGGATTTCTGAAATGGTACAACAGAAAAATGTACCTGAACGTTCGTGAAGATTATCAGGCAGAATTGTATGGATTGTCCAAGTATTCATCTGATAAATATGACTTTATTGCTCCAAAATATCTGCGGAGCCTATATCTTCACGGAGCCCACGACATTGGGCATGCGATGCAGGATCTGATGATGGTGGGCTGTACTTCTCTCGCGGTTTGGAATGAAAATACGGAAGACGGAGATCTGCTGATCGGGCGGAATTTTGACTTCTACGTGGGAGATGATTTTGCTAAAAATAAGTTGGTTGAATTTGTAGAACCCGAAGACGGAATTCCTTATATGTCTGTAAGTTGGCCCGGGATGATCGGTGTAGTTTCGGGGATGAATAAGGAAGGAATTACAGTGACAATTAACGCGGGAAAATCAAAAATTCCATTGACAGCAAAAACTCCGATTTCTTTGGTGACAAGAGAAATTTTACAATACGCAAAAAATATTGACGAAGCGATTGCGATTGCAAAAAAGAGAAAAGTTTTCGTTTCAGAATCGATTCTGGTGGGAAGTGCGAACGATAAAAATGCTGTGATTATTGAAGTTTCTCCTGATAATTTTGGAGTGTACAAAGTTGAAAATACAAGTCGGGTTTTTTGTACCAATCACTTTCAATCTGATGCTTACAAAGATGATAAGAGAAATCAAAAACATATTGTAGAAAGCCATTCGGAATACCGTTATGAAAAACTTCAAGAGCTTTTACAGGAAAATAAAAAACTAAATCCTGAGAAAATGGCTTCTGTTTTAAGAGATAGGTCGGGCTTAAAAAATGAAAAAATAGGGTACGGGAATGAAAAAGCGATCAATCAGCTGTTGGCGCACCATGCAGTGATTTTTTCGCCTCAGAAAAAATTGGTTTGGGTGTCTTCAAATCCTTATCAGTTGGGAGAATTTGTATGCTATGATTTGAATGAAATTTTTTCCGATAAAAGGTTAAAAAGTGGTGGATTTGCAAAGTCAGATTTAAATATTGCTAAAGATCCTTTCGTAAATTCTCAAGATTACAAAAATTACGAAGAATATAAAAAAGGAAGTTCTCAATTTGAAGATGCAATTAGTAATAAAAAAATACTCACAGAAGAATTTTTTAGTCATTATCATTCTTTAAATCCTGATTTTTGGCTGGTTTATTATCAAACCGGGAAGTATTATTTTAATCAAAAAGAATATTCTAAAGCAAAAATTGAATTTGAGAAGGCTCTGACAAAAGAAATCACAACGGTTCCTGATAAAGAAAATGTTGAAAAATATTTGCAAAAAACAATAAAGAAATTAAAATGATCCCAAAGAGTATAAAGATTTTATTTGCGGTTCCTTTTGTAATAATTATCGGTTATTCTGTTTATTTATTCAATAAATTTGATTCAATTCCGGATATAATTCCTATTCATGGTTATGGAAAAAATGCAGATGGCTTTGGAAGTAAAATGTTTTTGTTTTTCCCGATTGTTCTTAATCTCGTTATCTTGTTAATTATTTGGCTTTGTTTAAGAAAACCTGAAAACTTCAAATTTCCTTTTGAGGTGAAGGAAGAAGATAAAGCTAAAACCTACTATACCATGCAGTTGGTATTGGTGATTATAGCGATTTTTGCTACTATTATTACTACTCCGTTATTGTTCTCGGATGTGGTTTATAAATAATTTGTTTTTATTGATTAATTTATTCCAATTTGCGTGTTTTAATTGAATATTTTTAATCAAAACTCATTTTTATTAGCAAAATTTTGGCAAAATGTAGATTTATTATTTAACTTCGTTTTTTTAATTATTAAATGAATGAAGAAAATTTACTTATTCTCTGTTTTTTGTTTCCTGATGCTGTTTTCATGTAAAAGTGACGAACAAATAGGAGGTGTTGAACCTGAAAGTTCCTTTGTCAACTTTAATATTGATGCTGTTCCTTATTCCAAACTCTCCACTTATGCTTTTTTTAAGGGTGATATTAAAAACCTAAACCCTGTCTCGAGGGTGATTCCTTATGAACCGGCCAGCTCGCTTTTTACGGACTATGCCTCAAAAAAGAGATTTATCTGGATGCCGGAAGGTATAAAAGCAAGTTATGAGGCAGATGACAAATCACTGAATTTCCCTGTAGGGACGGTTCTCATTAAGAATTTCTATTACAATACAATTCAGCCTGGTAATACTGCTAAAATCATCGAAACCCGTTTGATGATTAAGAAATCCAGCGGTTGGATTTTCGCAGAATACCTTTGGAATGATGCTCAGACAGAAGCCGAGCTCGTTACCGGAAGTGATTTTACAAGCGGCAGTTCTAAAAATATTACTTTCAAAAAAGATAATGGAGATGTGATCACAACAGATTATAGAATTCCTTCTGAAACAGAATGTTATGCATGTCACAAACTTGACAACAAACCTGTTCCCATTGGCGTAAAACCACAAAACCTGAACATAACGTACAACTATCCCAACGGTTTGAAAAATCAATTACAGAAATTAGTGGATGAAGGATATCTTCAAAGTTATCCTTCTAATATAGTTTCTACAGTCAATTATAATGATACAAGCAAGCCTTTGGATATTCGCCTACGTTCTTATCTTGATATTAACTGTGCCCATTGTCATCAGGAAAATGCAAGGTGTGATTATCGCGCCATACGTTTAAGTTTCACCCAGACAGCCAACTTCGCGAAAATGGGAGTTTGTATTATGGCAGATGAGCCTATTGATCCGTCGTTGGAAAGAATTATCACTCCCGGAAATCCTAACAAGTCAGTGATGCACTTCAGGCTTACTTCTACTGATGAAAGCAACAGAATGCCTTTGCTCGGAAGAACAGTTGTTCATGATGAAGGCGTACAACTTTTAAAACAGTGGATCAGTACATTAAATCAAAACTGTCCGTAAAAAATTAATAACGACCAAATTAATAACCATGAAAAAAATATTATCCCTTTTTGTTTTATTATTGAATATAACATGGGGCTTTGCACAATTAACATGTGCTACGGCCATCGCATTAGTTCCCGGGACCACAACAGCCCCGAATATTACAGGAACTCCGCCCGCATCGGCTTGCTCTTTGGGGCTACCCGGTACAAAAGGCTTGTGGTATAAATATATTGCGACGCAGGATAAAACCGTTACAGTTTTTACTTCAGCTGCGGCACAAAGTCCTGATACAAGGTTAATGGTTTTTAACGGAAGTTGCACAGCTCTAAGCTGTGTTGCCGCTAATGATGACTTTTCCGGAACATTTTCACAAGTGTCTTTTAATGCCATTGCAGGAACTACCTATTATATTGTATTTGATAATAGATATTCTTCTGAGGGCTTCAATATTACACTCTCCGAAGCAGCACCGGGAATCAACAGGATTTCATTTACTTCACAACCCATAAATGCACCGGGTGATTACAATCATTGTGTGGTGGATATGAACGGGGATTACCTGGATGACATAGTTTCTGTGGTTAATAATACTTCTCTTGTTATTGCCTATCAACAAGCTGGTGGAGGATTCAACAGTGTTTCTTATACCACTCCCAATACCATAATACCGCCATCCTGGAGTATTGCTGCGGGAGATTATGACAATAACGGCTTTAATGATCTTGTGTATGGTTCCGGAAGCGGAATCACCTTTTTGAAAGCTAATGCAGACGGAACAGCCTTTACAGTCGACAGAAAACCTCAGTCTTTCCTGGTACAGCGCACCAATTTTATCGATATTAATAATGATGGAAAATTAGATGCTTTTGTATGTGACGACAATGGCCCGAACAGATATTATATTAACGACGGAACCAATATGAATCATAACCAGGGAGGATTGGGAGATTTCCCTTCCGGAGGGAATTATGGCTCGATTTGGATGGATTATGATAATGATGGAGACCAGGATTTATATATTGCTAAATGCAGCGGTGGAGGATCAGGTCCCGGAGGGAATATTGATGAGCTGCATAGAAATAATGGCAACGGAACTTTCACCAATGTTGCTGCGACAGCAAACATGAACAACCCGGTACAGACATGGTCTTCTGCGTGGGGAGATTTTAATAACGACGGTTGGATGGATGCAGTCGTTGGAATTAATTCTACGAATAATGGCTTAAGTAAAGTCATGAAAAACAATGGTAATGGAACATTTACGGATGTTTCTGTAGGTTCGGGATATGACGCCGTTTCTGCATTGAGTAGGGAATATGTAGCTTATGACTTTGATAATGACGGATTCCTGGACGTATTAGGAGCAGGAAATACCATTATGTTTGGAAATGGTGATCTTACATTTGTTCCGAATGCCAGTCAGTATAATTTAAACTATAATAACAGGCCGATCGGAGATTTTAATAATGATGGTTTTCTGGATATCCAAAATGAAGGTCAAATCATGATCAATAACGGAAATACCAATAAGTGGCTGAAAATTACCCTAAAAGGAACCCAAAGTAACCGAAATGGAATTGGGGCAAGGGTAGAGATCTACGGAGCTTGGGGAAAACAGATCCGTGACGTGCAAAGTGGGATAGGCTTCAGAAATATGAATACATTAAATGTGCATTTCGGGATTGGCCAAGCAACAGCTATCACAAAAGTGGTGGTAAAATGGCCTTCAGGCATTGTAGATACCATCTTTAATGTAGCCCCGAATACAACATTAAACGTAGTGGAAGGAACATTCTTAGGAACAGAAGAAATTCACGATACCCAGGAAATATTCACAATTTACCCGAATCCTGCTTCTGATATTATCTATTTTAAAGCTAAAAATAATTTCACTCCACAGGAAGCCAAAGTATATGAAATGACCGGTAGAATAGTCTTACAAGCCAAGGTAGAACAAAACTCAATTTCTATTAAGCAATTGAATTCCGGTAATTATCTATTAGTTTTAATTGATAAAAACGGTAAAACATATTCTCAGAAAGTAACGAAGAAATAATTTTAATTTAAAATAACATAATACTGCAAGGTCGAAAGGCTTTGCAGTTTTTTTGAAGTTAATCGTTTTCCGGGCTTACTTTATTCAAAAAAAGAAAAGTCGCAATCCCTGCAATCGCGGACATGGTTGTTGCTAAAATAGCACTTCCGATCACATATTGGAGGAGATTATTTTTCACCAGTTCAAAATTCAGATCCTGACTCAGAATATTACTGTCACCATGAACAAAAGGTGCGCCCAAAAACAGGCAAGCCGCAATAATAAAAGGAATAAATGGCGGTAGGCTCACATTTGAAGCTACAAAAGCCAAGATTTTATTCAACTTAAAAAGTACGGCCAAAGATATCACCAGTAAAGTATGAAATCCCCAAAAAGGAGAAAATCCTATAAAAACACCCAATGCAATAGAAAATGCTTTGGTACGATTGGTTCCGTCACTTTCCAGAACGTCCTCTTTTATAAATTTTTTAATGCTTTTTTTTTTGAAATTATTCACGAAATTTCTCGGAATAATGTACAGCAAAGTGATTGTCACCAAAATCGTATTCAGAATACTGATCCTCGTAAAATCTTTGAAAGGCCTGAAATGCGAAACTCTTTCTGCGGGATCATACAAAACCTTGATAGGAACATTTTTCACAGGTACGTGTCGCCATGCAGTTCTTACAATAATTTCAATCTCAAACTCGAATTTCGGTGTAAAATATTTTTTCGGGATTTTGTGTAAAGGATATAATCTGTACCCGGATTGGGTGTCTTCCAGCTTAATTCCTGTTTCAAACCAAAACCAAAAATTGGAAAAACGGTTCCCGAAACTGCTTTTCTTTGGAATCCCGTCTTGAGACATATTCCGGTTTCCGATCAGTAAAACATCCTGCTCTTCATGGGCTAGGGCTTCTACAAAAACAGGAATGTCATCCGGATAATGCTGTCCGTCTGAGTCGATGGTTATAGCGTAATTGTACCCCAATTTTTTCCCCTTTCTGAATCCGGTTTTCAATCCATTGCCTTTTCCTTTGTTTTCAGGTAAATTAATTACCGTTATTTGAGGATAATGATTTAAAATTTCCAATGTAGAATCGGTAGAGCCGTCGTTTACAACAATAATATTTCCGGTATAATCCAAGACACCGTCAATCACCCTTTTCAGGGTTTTTTCGTTGTTGTAAGTAGGTATTAAAACACAGATTTTCTTTTCTGAAATCGCGTTCTGTACTTCAGGCAGGGTCATTGGTTTATTTTAATGTTGCTCTTTCTGTGTCCGTGATGGTTTTAGATTGTGCTGCAAATCTTTTAATATAATTTTTCATGGTAGCATTTTGCTTGCCGTAATTATTTAAAATAAATGTCTTGTCATCTTTAAGGCTTCCTCTGTATCCTACGATTTTCGGAATATTTTCCTGAATACTTAATCTTATTAATCTTAATTCGATATTATTAGGATTATTTTTAATAATACTTTCAAGGGTTGTTGCGCCGGATTTTACAAGAGATTTTCTGTTTTGTTTGGCAATTTTTGCTTCCATAATCTTTGCAGCGGCTTTGTAACCGTTTGTCACCACATCAGAACCTGATTGTTTTTCTGCGATATTAATGAAAGCTTCTGTATTTGCATTGGAGGAATTTGCTTTTGCATAGCTGTTTCTTAATGCATCAAGACCTGTTTGAAAGAATAAAAAAAATACCGTTAAGAAAGATAAAATAAGTTTCATATTGTCAATTTTTGATAGTTAACTGACATTTTTAATGCAATTGTCTCGCCAAAAGACGTGATGTTTTTTACTTTAACTTCGTTTTCCGTTTGAGTAATATCCAGTTGAAGTTTCAGGTCCGGTGTTTCAAATGGATTGATAATCGCCATAAATTTCACATTAGAAGCTGATTTTAAGAATAATTTTAACCCTGTAAACTCTTCAGAAAGTTCCTTTACAATCTGCATCATACAAACTCCCGGAGTCACAGGATTTCCAGGAAAATGACCCTTGAAAATATCATGATCTTTATTTAAGCTGATATTGGCAACGAAACCCCCGTTCTCTGTCTGTTCATAAGACTGTAAAATATAAAAATCTGTAAGAATTGTTTGCATAGATTACTCTGTTTCAGTGATTTGAAATAATTTTATGTTGATTTTGAAATCTTTGTGCTGAAGATTTAAACTATCCGCGAAGATATGTTTTTTTGCATCAAAAGTAAAATCGATTTTTTCCTTATTGTTTTTTGTATATATAATTTGATTCAGCAAATTATTTTCTTTGTTGAAAAATAAATAATAAGTTTTCTTATCAATTTTTGAAAGATAAATTTTAAATTTTTCGTTTTCAAAACTTTCATTCACAGGATATTTCTGCTTTAAAAGCTGTTGGAAATCATCCTTTAAAAAATTAATGACAATTTTTTTATCTAAATCGGGAAGAACATAATTCAATGTAAAATTATCCTTTGAAATTTCAAAATCGATTAATTTATTTCCAAAATCAGATGTTAATACAACACGGTGAGTCGTTTCGTTGATTTTTTTAATAATAAGAATTCCACTTACGTGATTTTTATAAATATCCATTTGGCATTTATAAACATAATCTTCATTGGATGAAAAGTATAAGTTTTCAACTGTTTTCTCAAAGTTTGGAGTAGGTTTTACACCCGTAAGCTTGTATGTTTTACACGAAAGAAACAGCAGAAAAACTAAACTATAAAGAAAACTCTGAAGCAGGAATCGACGCATTGATTTTTGTGTTTTTAAAAACAATATTGGTAGTATCCCCCGAAGCTTCCGTCATATTTACCTGTGAAACCGTTGACTGGTTTTTAGGAAAATGAAGTTCAATTTGCTTAATATATTTCAGTAATTGTGTAGATTTAGGAGTAAATTTTGCAATATTAAAATTCGCATTTTTAAAATAGCTCACAGAAAATTCCGGATCGTTGAACATCTGCCCGTTTGAGCTGCCGACAATTAATTTATTAATCTTTTCAAAGGTTTTACTTTTTGCATCAACGGAAGATTTTTTACCCTGATCGTTAATGAAAATTTTATTTTCCTTAAAAACAATGCTGTATTGATAAGGTTTTGTGTACTTCCAGCTCAACATATTCGGGGATTTTAAAGACATTTTCCCATGAGTAACAATGTTTTTATCCAAAAAGTCCATTTTTTTGGTTTGGGTAAAATCACTTTGCAATGTTTTTATCTGCTTTGTTTCGGATGAAATTTTTGTCACGAATGCTTTTGCCTCTGCTCCGGACATTGCTGTATTTTGAGCAAAAAAGAGACTGGAAACTAATAAAAATGCCCCAAAAGCAATATTTTTAATCATTTTTCTTTGAATTTGTAATTGTATCAATTGTAAAAGTCGAATATTTTTTATCCTTCAAAAATAGCAATAAATCTACCAAAACATTATACGTTTTTTCCGAAGTATCGTGAAGAAGAACTATACTTCCTTTTTTTAATCCTTTTGTTACTTTTCGGTAAATTTTTTTCTCATCTTCTATGATCGTGTCTAAAGAACGGACATTCCATCCGATACTTTTTTTGTGGGTTTTCTTAATCGCTTTTGCAATATTCGGGTTGGTAACTCCGAATGGAGGCCGGTACAAATCTGTTTTAATTTTTCCGGTTTTAGAGATAATCTCATCACATTTTTCAATTTCTTCAACCATTTTTGAAGTTGACAAAAATCCGGTATTATTTGAATGTGAAAGGGTATGATTTCCAATGATATGGCCTTCATTGATAATCCTTTGGAATATTTCAGGATGTTTTTCAATCTGTTTTCCGATGCAGAAAAAGGTTGCTTTTACCTGATTTTCTTTTAAAATATCTAAAAATCTCGGAGTAAATTCAGTGGGTCCATCATCGAAAGTCAATGCTACTTCCTTGATCTTTGTTCTTTTATGAGTAATATTATTAATAAAATAGCCTAATGTGATATCAAAAGAACCCCAAACTACTACCGCTGAAAACGCAAAAAAACAAAACAAATACACCCAAACACTCCCATGAAATGCATAAACAAATACATTACAGAAAAGATAAAATAGAATAAACGGGTAGTGTTTCATCTTTAAGTTGTTTTTGAGTTTTGGTTAAAATATTTAAGCCTTCTCCAACAAAACCAAACTATGATCATTTCCTCCAAGATGATTATACAGTAGGATATTTTTAATACCTTCTTTTTTGACAGTATTAATCATCATCACTTCCGGAATCTCTTGATTTTTAAGAATATGACAAGCCATAAATGTAGAAAAACCACTTGCTGTATTAAATTCTCCACTTAAATGTTTGTAATACAACAACGCAGAATCATTAAATAAATCCATTATTTCCGTATAATAAACATCAGACTTTGCATCTCCACTGAAGCCTAAAATTACAGCGTCAATATGATTATTAGTTAAATCATTTTTAGCTAAAAAATCTTCAATAAATTGTTGAGTTTCTGCTACATCTAATCTACTGCTAATTTTAATATCTTTCAATTGTGCGTAAGATTTCTCTGTTTTATTTTTTCCTAAGACAAAAAAACTTGCACCTTCACCCCAGATAACTCCATCCGTTGTTGAATGTAAGTAGTCAACGGGAAAATTTTCATCTTTTTTGATGGTATTGTTTAATTTATACAACGCCATTGTTCTGTCGGTTTGTTCGTCTGTAGAACCTACCAAAATATTGTCAGCTTCTCCGTCATTAATTTGAAGCTTTGCGTCCAAAAACGAAAACTCAAGGGCCGAAGAAGTGTTTACATAGGTGAAATTATAAGCGTGACATTGCAGTCCCAAAGCAATTTGCCCTGCAACCGTATTGTGAGTGGATTGAATAAAATAAGTCGGAGTCAAAAATTCTTCATTATTTTCAAGAACATTTTTCAAGAACTTTTCAGAATCCTGTGAACAGCCCATTCCGGTTCCTACAATAATCGCGTCTGGCTTTTCAATTCCTGCTTCTTTTAATGCGAAGTGTGATGCTACCGAGCTCATTTTCACTGTTTTAGACATTCTTCTGCTCATGGTTGGCGGAATGAATTCTTTGTAATTCGGTTCAATAGCTTTTACAATCTGAGTGAAATTCTCAGACTTAAGATTTTGAAAGAATTGAGCGTTTAAAGTGTCCTGAATAGAGATGCAGGCTGCACTGTTGATGTAAACTACACTCATGATTTTGAGAAAATTAAAGTTGAACAATTTCCTCCAAATCCAAATGAATTGGAAAGCACATGATTAATATTTTTCTCTTTCAATTCTGTAACAGGCGTCAAATCAAATTCTTCCATTTTTGTTTTAAAATTCAAGTTTGGAAAAATGACATTATTTTGCATTGCTAAAATCGAATAAACAGCCTCAATTCCCGCCGCCGCCGCCAGAGTGTGACCTGTAAACGCTTTCGTAGAACTGAATTCAGGGACATTGTTTTCACCAAAAATTCTGATCATTGCAATACCTTCTGATAAATCATTATTTGGAGTTGCTGTTCCATGAACATTGATATAATCGATGTTTTCCTTTTGTAAACCTGAAACTTTTAAGGCTTTTTCCATTGCTAAATAGGCACCTTGTCCGTTCTCAGAAGAAGCGGTTTGGTGATGGGCATCATTCGCATTTCCATAACCTGAAAGATAACCGAGAACTTTTTTATTTTCTTTTTTAACAATTTCGTCGGATTCCAAAATAAGGAAAGCGGCTGCTTCACCCAAATTCAGGCCTTTTCTGTCATTATCAAAAGGGGTGTTGTAAGAATCGGTAAGAATCATCAACGTGTTAAATCCATTCAGAGTAAACTTTGAAAGTGAATCCGTTCCACCAACAATTACGCGGTCCAAAACACCGTTTTTAATCAGTTTTGCACCCATCATAATGGCATTTGCAGCAGATGAACAGGCTGTACTGATGGTAGAAACCATGCCTTTTAAGCCAAGAAAATCCGCAATCGCCAATGAGGAATTTCCGGCATCGTGAGAGTCGATATATTTTTGCTTTTCAGGGAAATCTTCGTAGGTATAAAAATATTTTTCAGTGATGTCCATTCCGCCAACGCTTGTTGAGGAAATCAAGCCTGTTTTATATTCATTAATATCCGAAATTCCGGCGCTTTGTACAGCTTCTTTTGCAGCAACCATGCCTAATAAAGCGGTTCTCGTCACATTGTTGTCTTCAGAAAGCTGAAGTTTTTGGACCAATTCTTCATTAGACAATTTTATTTCGCCTGTTTTAATATTTCCGGCGTGACGGGTTTCAAACAATTGAATGTCTGAAATTCCGTGTTTACCAGATTGCAGCGAAAGAAAATTTTCCTCTACATTGTTTCCAATGGAGGAAATGATTCCCATTCCGGTTATGGCAATTTTTTGACTCATTTTATATAAAATGTAACAATTTAACAATGTAATAGTTTACCAATTAATTGCTAGACTGTTACATTGATACATTGGTATATTATTTTATTTTGTTCTGTTTTCTTCAATAAATTTCGCCATTGTGTCAATAGATGCGAAAATTTCCTTTCCTTTTTTAGGATCGGCTAATTTTATTCCATATTCTTTATCAAGAAGAACAATTAATTCAAGAGCGTCGATAGAATCCAATCCAAGGCCTCCCCCGAATAATGGATCTGTATCTTTGATTTCTTCTATTGCAACGTCTTCAAGGTTAAGAACTTCGATAATTTTGTGCTTTAATTCTTCTCTTAAGTTTTCCATAATTTCTTTTATTTTCCAATGTAACAGTTTCCAATTAAGATTGTTACATTTTTCACTGTTATATTGTTACATTTATAAAGTTAGCAAATATACAAAAGCTTTATAACTTTCCTGATAGAGTTCTACCCAGCCACACAATACTTTATCAGCCTTTCCGGACTGTAAAATCTGGGCTGAGTAATCGTTTAAAAAATTTTCATCAAATTCATCCAAAACAAAAAAAGCATTCTCTGTCTGCATTTGATGTTTGATACTGATTTCACCCACGCATATATTCGGTAAAGTATACACAAAAACGGCAGGACTTGGGAAATAATTTTCCTGAGAATTGATGCTTTCCTGATATTTAAAATCGGTGTCTAAACTTGATGATTTGTTAGCAAAAACCAACGCTGTTCTGCAGTGGTCATCATCTTTCAGTATCACTTCTGAAGCCAAAAAAGCAAGCTTACTCAAATTATCCATTTTGTGAAACTTAGGGTAATTTAGTTCTAAACTTTTATAAGCTTCTTTTGCAAACTCTGAAAATATTTCGGTTTGACTTTCAAAAATAATCTCATTATTTACGATAATTGTTGAATTTTCTATGGTGCAAATGTCTGTCTTCATTGTTAACATTTTTCTAAAACAATTGCTGCATTACACCCACCAAAACCTGAAGCTGTTTTCAAAATATATTTGATTTTTGCAGGTTGATTTTCTTTAATGATATTCAAAGGTTGGGAAATTCCCGGTTCTTCAAAGTTTTTAGATGAAATTAAAGTTCCGTGAAGTGCACTTTCCATGGAGATAATGCTTTCCAATAAACCGGATGCGCCTAAACAGTGTCCGTAAAAGCCCTTCATGCTGTTTAAAGGAACATGCTGTAATTCCATTCTGTTGAAAGCGATGGCTTCCATTTCGTCGTTGTATATTGTTGCCGTTCCATGAGCAGAAATGAAATCAATCTGTTCTGCTGAAACTTTAGCTTCTGTCATTGCATTTTTGATGCTTGCAAACAATCCTTCACCCGTTCTTGATGGCCCGGAAATATGGTTCGCATCGTTGATGGCTGAGTCTCCCAAAACTTTAAAACTAAATTTTTCGTTTTGTGAGATTCTTCCTTCGTCAGAATGACAAGTAATATAAACTGCTGCCGTTGCTTCGCCAATATTTATTCCGTTTCGGTTTTTGTCATAAGGTTTGCAAGGTTCAGTTCCAATTGCCTGAAAAGAATTAAATCCTGAAATCACAAATTCTGTAATCTCATCGCCTGCAACAATGAAAGCATTTTTATATTTTCCGGCTTGAATCATGTTTTTCGCAACAGCAATCGCCATTACTCCCGAAACACAGGCGTTAGAAACAACAATAGGTTTTGTTTTAAATCCGAAAAAATCAGCGATTTTTTGTGCTAAGCTTGAAAGAAAAACCCCTTCCGGCAAAGTCGTCTGATTTTTTAATAAACTGATATTTCCTTTTGTTGTCGATAAAATAAATGCGGTTTCTTCTGTGATGTTATGTCTTTCAATTAAAGGTTTTAGACTTAACAAAAACATTTTTTCCAGTCTGGTGAAATTAAGATTCTCAAAGTGCTTTTGAAACTCGTTTTCCAGTTTTTCAGAATCAATCATTGAAGCGAAAAACGAGTCATGATTTTCGATAACTTTATGTAAAGCTACACCTGATTTTCCTTCTAAAAGAGCATTCCAATTGGAAGAAACATCAAAACCTAAAGGAGTGACGCAGTTATAATCTGTTATGTAAACTTCTTTTCTCATAATCCCATTTTATCTTTCCAAGCTTGAAAAAACTCAGGATTATACAGGCATAAATTATTATCAGAATCCAAGAAAACCTGAATAGTTTCTCCGGAACAGACTAATTTATTGTTTTCGTTAAAAAGCTCGTATCGGTAAATTAATTTCGCTGAAGTGGAATTCACGAAAGTCGTTACAATCTTAAAGGTTTCTCCGTATTTTAAAGGAAGAAAATGTTCGCATGTACTTTTTACAATAGGTGTAACGTAACCAGCCTTTTGAATATCAAGATAGGTCAACCCATGTTCGCGCCCGAAAGCTTCCCTGCCATCCTCGAAATACACGATGTAATGCCCATGCCAGACGATTCCCAAAGGATCTGTCTCATTGAATCTTACGCGGATTTCTTCCGTGCAACTTAATATGTTTTTTTCAGACTGCATTTTGTTTTCTTTCGTAGAATAGTGAAATGGATACCACTGCAAGATAAAATAAAAATAATAAAGCGAGTTCTTTGGCGATTCCTCCGATTCCGCTGTTTCTTAAAATGATGTCGTAATAAGCATTTAACCCCCAATTCATCGGGGAAAATTTTGCGACGGTCTGCATAAAATCCGGCATTAAAAATACCGGAACCCAAATTCCTCCGATGGCTGCCAAAACAACAACGGAAGTTGCTCCAAACGGCGCAGATTGTTCCTGAGTATCGGCAATTGTTCCCAATAAAACCCCGAAACCAATCGCTGCCAAACCTGCAAAAATGGTAACAATAATCAAATGAAACATTTTTCCTGTCACATCAAACTGTGGCAGATCCATATAAGGGAAAAGGTAAATTCCTACTGCAACCATCAGCAAAAACTGAACGATACAGATAATAAGATAGGTAAATGTTTTCCCTAAAATATGCACAAAATATGGAGTTGGGCTGATTCTTACCCTTACGCTCGTTCCCTGGCTTTTTTCTTTAACTAAATTAATAGATAAAGGTACAACGATAAAGAAAATTGCAAACAGCGCCCAAGCGGGAACGTTGTGCTGAACAGAGTTCGGAATGATTTCCGTCGCTCCTTTTTTCGGAGTGATTTCTTTAAAGCTTATTAAATTTTTATTTTCTTCAAGATTTTCCGTGGTTCCCAATTGGTCCTGGAAAGCTTTGTAAATCTTTTTATTTTCGATTTCAAAAACCATTTTATTCACGGAATTCATCACGGAGTTTTTGAATCCGGCATTGGTAGCAGGGTCAAAATACAAATGAATGTCTTTGGCTTTTATATCAACTTTCTTTTTGGCCGAGGCAGAATCGGTTTCAATTCCGAACGAACTGACGATTGCCTGAACTTTAGAATCAATATTTGAATTTAAATCTTTCGTTAAATTTTCCGGAATGACGATGGCCATCTGATAATCACCTGAAAAAACTGCATTTTGAGCTGATTTTTCATTATAATTGGTCAAAAGCTGGAACGTTTTGCTGTTTTCAAGCTCTTTTTTGATGCTTTTTGAAACCTCAGCTTTATCTTTATCAATGAAAATAATCGGGATTTTTGAACCTTCAAGATTTTTAAAAGTAGAATCCTGAATCAATGTAATCGTGACGATCAACAATAAAGGCATTACGAAAATAATCACAATTCCTCCGATATCTCTTTTCAGTAAAAGGATTTCTTTAACGAAGCTTCTCCACAGTTTATACAACAACATCTCTTAATTCTTTTCCGGTTAATGAAATGAAAACATCCTCCAAGTTTTCGGCGCTGGCCACTCTTGTCACCAGTTCTTCGGGTGTTCCTATGGCGTGGATTTTTCCTCGATCGATAATCGCAATTTTAGTACAAAACTCTTCCGCTTCCGAAAGGTGATGGGAGGTATAAATGATGCAAGTCCCGTTTTTGTTTAATTCCTGCAAGAAATCAATAATTACTTTTTTAGATTGAACGTCAACGCCAACTGTGGGTTCGTCCAGGAACAAAACTTTTGGGTTGTGAAGTGTTCCGGCAATAAGGTTGCAACGGCGTTTCATCCCTCCCGAAAACTGTTCTATTTTTTTATCAGCGAATTTTGACAATCCCATGATTTCCAAAGATTCGTCGATGGCGTTTCTTAGTTTTTTATGGCTTAAACCATACAGGCTTCCGAAAAACATTAAGTTTTCTCTGGCTGTAAGGGTTGGGTATAAAGCGTATTCCTGAGGAACAATTCCGATAATTTGTCTTAATTTATAGCCGTCTTTTTGAGGAGATAATCCATTAATTTTAAATGTCCCTGAGGTCGGTTTTATCAATCCGGAAAGCATGGAAATCAAAGTAGTTTTTCCTGCTCCATTGGGGCCGAGGATTCCATAAATCTCATCCTTTTCGATATTCAAAGTAATATCATTTACAGAAAAATCTTCTGCATTTTTGTATTTTTTATATAGATTTTTAATCTCAATAATATTCTCTGCCATGATTTAGATAGCTTTTCTCAATTTTTTATAAAAAGCTTCTTCCAGATCTGCAATATGAAGCATTGATTTTGAAAGTTCATTGTAAATATTACTTTTTGAATTTCTGTTTTTATAAACCCGTGCAATATCTACTGCGAAATCTCTCCAAAGATCACCGATTGCCGTGATTTCTTTAGACAATTCCTTTAGCTCATCATTTTTAAGAATAACTGATGCTTCCTGTAGAAAAGCTCCATAAATAAACCTGAAACCACCGCCACCGGTCCCGATTTCTTCCTGCATCCTGATCAATTGCCCTAAGTAATGATTGGTCACTTTTGTGCCTTTCTTTTCTGCCCATTTCGGGATACTTCTGGCCACCCATCTCATGGCTTTTACCCCAATAAGTGGAACCGGAGCCAGCATATTTTTACAGGTATCTTTGATTCCTTTTTTGATGGCTTCTTCGAGATTTACATTTTCGGGAATGTAGGTAGGATAGTACATGTGGCCTTTTGGAGGAAGTGCACCTTTGGCGTATCTCACTTTTTCAAGTTCTGCTTCTGAGAGAGAAGTGGTGTAATCCATTACGGGATCACTGATTAAAAATCTTCCGTTTTCTTTTCCATAAACCACCAAATTGTGGGCATTGAAATGGAATTTATATTCTTCAGGGAAATAAGTCAGGTTGAAAACTCCCACCTGAAGTCCTGTCGGTATATTGTTTTCAAGGTTTTTTTCAAGGGCTTTTTGAGCCTCCTGAGGATTTGAAAATTTTACTCTTTTAATTTTAATTCCCAGTCTTTTTGCTGCTTTGCTGAAAATAGCTCCGGGCATTGGCCTGTAACTAAAACCGGGTGCAAAATTTACTTTTAAAAAAGGTAAATACACAAAGAATAATCCGGAACCGATTCCGAAAATCATAGGCTCGCTGAGCTTTAAACCTTTGTTTAATAATAAATTAGAGGCGACACCGTTTTCGCAATGTGCGGTCTGATGGTGTTCAAAATTGAGTTTCATTTTTAACTTTTGTCTTTATATCTGGAAAATAAATTTATTTTGTTGAGATTCTTCGTTCCTCAGAATGACAAACTCTGTTTATTTTAATAATTCTATTTTCCGTCGAAGTTTTTTAATTCATCCACTGAAATTCCGAATGCATCGGCATATTTTTTCAGTACGGATTCGCTTAGTGTTTTAAATATTTTTGGTTTTGCGTGTCTTTTTACACGCCATTGCCACATTCCGACATAGGCTGAAAGAACCTGTAAATCCATTTTATTCAGTTCCATGAAATAAATGATAGGACTTACTATATTATTGGCAACATTTTGTTTTGCTTCTTCAATTCTCTCATTAATCAGCTCCATGGATTCCTCCAAAGCTGCTTTTTTGGCTTCCCAACCAATGCTGTTGGCGGTGGTGTAATTATCGTTTTCATCAGTCACATACAACACTTCGGTCATGTTGGCTGATTTCAGATTGCTCTCGTCTTGAGGAAGGTCTTGCTTTTTCATTAGTTAGTGCTTTACTTCTTGAATAAACAAATTTATTTCAGCTCTTATTAATAATTCATCATTATTAAAAGTCTCACAAAAGATATTGCAGATGTTTTCAAACTGCGAAATCAATGACGCTTTTGAAATGATTTTATCACCGACTTTCGGCAAGGCGAAAACTTCAATTTTTTTGATATTGGTAATAAAACCGATCACTTTTGTGTCTGCTTCAGGATTTTCGAAGAAACTTTGCCCGAAAATGGATGAACAGGTCTGCGCAGAATTTTCAATTAAACCAACTTCTGTAAACTCATTATTATGAACAAAAATATTATCTTCTTTGATTTCAAAGGAAGTCACAACTTTTTCTTTGGTCAGTTCCAAAATATGATCCGCCATAAGCATCGGCTCGCGATGTGGCAGAAAATTGTGCATGTTGATGATATGTTCTTCCTTGATTTCCATTGCTTTACATTATAACAGTTTTCATTTGAGATTTTGCAATAATCTCATCATTTACCTTTGTCACGACATCTACCAGCGTTACTCCCATCAATTCATTGAGGATAGAAATTTCTGATGTCAATTGATCTCCCAATTCCGGTAATGCCGTTGCCTCAAAAGTTTTAATAGCACCGATGTAGCCTGTTGGAGCTTCTTTACCTAACAGATAAAATTTGTATCCGGTATGTAAAGCTACACTCTGTGCCTGATGTTCCACCAAGCCTGAAGCCTGAAAAACTCTATTCTGAACAAAAATGTTTTCCTCTTTTATTTCAAAACCTGAAATCAAATGATTTTCAGAATAATCCGTAATGCTGTTTACCATTACGAAAGGAAATCGCTGCGGAATTAAACTTTCCACAAAATTTTGATCAGATGTTGGCAGTTTGTTTTCCATTAGCAAACCGTTAATAAAGCACAAGAATAAGCAAATCTTCCACTTTCCGGAACACAAAGAAGTACTTTTTCTCCTTTTTTCAACTTTCCGGAATTCATTAATTGTTCCAGGGCGATGAAAATAGAACCTGCACCGATGTTTCCAACCTCAGAAAGGTTGTAGAACCACTTTTCCCAAGGGAAATCCAATCCTACTTTGGCAAATTCGTCTTTTAAGCCTTCTTTAAAATATCCTGAAGAAATATGAGCCAAAACGTGGTCCACAGTATCCGGATCAAGGTTGTGCTTGTCGAAAGATGATCTCAAACTTTCTGCGCCTTTTACCAAAATATATTTATCTAAAACTTTCGTGTCTTGTTTTAATGCAAAAATTGATTGCTTCAACCATTCGTCAGAAGGATAATCTGCCCAAGATTTTAAGCTTCCGTCTTCTTGCTTTTCTGTCCCTGCATACATACACGCTTCGATTTCGTGAGCATAGGAATAGAAGTCTATAAATTCTATTTTTAAGGAAACTTCGTTTTCTCGTGGCTGTCCTTCCAATAAAAATGCACCCGCCCCGTCAGACAACATCCATCTTAAAAATTCTCTTTTGAAGGCGATGATCGGTCTTTCTTCCAATAAGATCAGGTTTTCTGCCTCATGGTTGAATTTATCTGCAGTCATCCATGCAGACATTCTTTCAGAGCCAACACAGACTGCATTTTTATGAACTCCTGCTTTTACAGAAAGGAATCCGTAGTTCAAAGCATTCATTCCGGAATTACAAAGACCTGATGCGGTATTGATGGCGAGAGACTTATTCATATCCAATTCTCCATGAACCATCGAAGCATGCGAAGGCTGGATCTGATCCGGAGAAGAAGTCCCTACGGACAGCAATTCCATATCTTCTTTTTTAAATTTCTCATCAAAAAGCCCTTCCACAGCTTTGGCTGCGATTTGTGCGTTGGTATGAGTTGGGTTTCCTTCTTTATCTAAAGCATAATATCTTGTAGTAATCTTGTTGTTTCTTAAAATAATAGACTTTGCTTTTGAGGGAGCGCCGTTTATATAGCCAAGATACGTTTCCATCTCGTCATTAGAAACCGGTTCATTAGGTAAGTATGTAAATGCTTTTGTTATGAATACGTCGTTCATTCTATTTTAAATTAATTCCTTGTAAATATTCTCTTTGTTTTTTTCTTTTAAACCAAAAAAGTGGGGTTGTCAACAAGTGTAAAACCAACACGATCGGTGAAATAATCCATATGGCTGCCATCAAATATACCTTAAAGAATTTGATCAGCAATGGTCGTTTTTCTTTTTTCTTAATGATGAGATTAGACCAAACAGTGAAAATTTTGTTTCCCACTTTTTCTACCCTTACCAAAAATGGCCTGATCTCCACAGCTCCGTTTTTTATCAGATCCGGCTGAAGAGTATTCAAATCATTATTGGCGAAATGTCTTTCAATAATCTCGCCATATTTTACAGAACCTGAAATTTCTTCCTCCGAAACTCCGGCAGCGGGCAATATTCCGGACTTTTCTTTTTGTCCGGTAGTCATCCAGCGAAGGATGGTCAATACACTTGTATAATTGTCGTGTCTGTCTACCAGTGCAATATTTCCTACCAGATTAGCTTTTAAATCTCTTAAATAAACTTTCAGCTTTTCCTGCGATAGCATCCACATATTTCTTGTTCCGGAAATGGTGACAACCGGTGTGTTTTTTAAAATACCTTCCGCAAAGCTGCTTTTTAAGAATGAAATAATCGGGATAGAAGGCGTCAGATACCAAACCTGATATCCGAATATGATAAGATCAAACTTTTTGTTTAGCACCTCTTGAGGCGGAGGAAGGATTTCGCTGGGAATCTGCAGGTAAGATTCCGGAAATGTATTGAAGAAAACATCACTGGACCAAGGGAAAGGAAATTCTTTCTTCAGCTGGATATTGTAAAAAGTAACATCATAGTCATCCTTTTTTTCTTCAAAAGGACGGGCAACATTTTTCACAATATCCTCCAGCTGGCCGGTCTGTGAATAATATATAATCAGTATATTTTTTTTCATTAATACTTTTTAGCGTTTACAAAAATATGCTTTTCCTATTTATTATCTGGTTTTAAATATTTTTAATGATTCTGAACTGAATTTTAATTCATAATTCCTATTTTCAAAAGGATTGTTCTGAATGTTCAGAAGGGCGATGGTTTCAGGTAATTCCGTGATTTCACCGCTATTAAAATTTTCATCTGAAATCAAAAGAACGTCAATACTCTTATTAATTTCCGTAAGATCTTTTATGTAATTAATCTTTCTCCTTTTTACTATATAATTCTGCTGGGCAATTGTTCTTTTCTCTTCATTCTTTATAAATGTGAAGATTCTTCTGCCTGCTTCCTGAAGGGTAAGTAAAACATCTTTTTGCCCAAAATCATCTGCAAAGTGCAAAATGTTTGCATCTTTTGGAATATGCCTGTTCAATTCAAAATAAGCAGATTTGTTGGCTTTGAAATCTTCCTTCATCTCTTTTACCACTTCATTATCCTTATATAAGAAACTTAAAAATAATTTTTTCTTAAAATAATTTTCATCTTCAAGACTACTTCTCAATTTCGCAAACTCTTCTCTGAAATAAGCATTAATTTTTTTGGTTCTTTCTGAATAATTTTTACCAAATGACACATCATCCTTGTTGATTCTGTCTCCAACTTTTACTGTAATCGCACCGTCATAAATAATAAAGTCCCCTTTCGGCAACACCTCAGAATTCCCGTGAATGTAAAGCGGCAAAATGTCCAGTCCGAACCGCTCAGCCAGATAAAAAGCCCCTTTGTGGAACCTCTTCACATCGTTTGTGTAAGAGCGTTCTGCTTCCGGAAAGACAACCAGGGAATAGCCCTGTTCTATTTTTTCTTTCAATTTATCCATTCCGTTTTCGATTCCCTGCGAAACCGGATAGAAACCCAGAGCCCTTACCAATTTTCCAAATACCGGCGAATTGTACACCCAGTCATTCACCAGGTAAATAATCTTATGATTGCTCATCGCCAAAGCCAATGTATCAAGAAATGACGTATGATTTGCAATAATTACCGCCGGCCTGCTGAAATCTTCTTTTGGGTTTTTGATGACTCTTTTCTTTACAAATGGATTGGAATATAAGACAGAAGTTAAAAACTTAGCTAAAATTAATTTAATAAAATCTAATGTCCTGCCTTTTGAATTTTTCACGAAAATACTTCCAATAGCGGAAAATATCATCCCTCCTAATCCATAATACAGAAAAGAAATAATTGAATTTAATAATAATCTGAAAGTAATTGGTGAAAGTCCTTTTTTTGCCCTGTTTATGATTAATACCCTAAACCAAAACGGATATAAAGTTGAGGTAATAATGATTACGGAAAACATCCCGATCAGAGCTACTAAAGCCAAGGAATGCAATGCCGGATGTTTTGCAAAAACAAGTGATCCGATAGAAAGAATAGTTGTGAAAACCGCAAGGATAATAGAAATTCTATAAGTAGGAAGCTCATTTTTCCCTGTAGTATGTTCCTTTTGCATGGCCTGAGTAAGAAAAATACTGAAATCATCTCCTACCCCGAAAACCAGCGTACAAACTACCGTACTGAAAATATTTAATTCTAATCCCAAAAAATACAGAATCCCCGCTGTCACAACCCCCGTCAATACAATCGGGAACATGGTAAGGATGGTAAGCTCAAAATTCCTGAAGAAAACAATGATCGTCAAAATAATCGCTAAAAGAGAATAATTAATTAAAGTATTAAAATCTCTTTTTAATAAGCCTAAAAAGTTTTCATTCATTTGCTGGCGGTCAATCGCAAGAGCATCGTGATTTTTTTCAACATCTTTGATGAAGGTATCCCTTTTTTTATCATCAACTTTTACGACATTCGAAACGGTGAAAAAGCCATTTTCGTTGCTTAAAAACTCTGAAACCTGTAAAGCTTTTACTGCTGAGTAGTCTTTTAAGCTTAGCGCAGTATAATTTTTATTCAAATTTTCATTAAACTGATCAAAAGCGGAGCTGTTGAACCCGAATCTGGAGCCGTTATCAATCAGTTCGGAGATTGTCCGGTTCTTTTTATTGTTGTCCCAGAATTTTTTCCATGCTTCGATCTTTTTTTGTTGATCTTTTTCAGATAAAACAACGTTTCCAAGAGAATTATAACTTAAAATTTTCCCTTCTCGTTTTTCTTTTTCCAAAAATTGGCTTAATTGTGAGTTTCTGGCCAACGCTTCTTCTTCTGAATTCCCGTAAGAAATCGTGTAGATGGATTTTGAAGTGATGTCTGAAAGTTTCTGAAGTTTTGCTTCGCTGATTTTTAAATCTTTTGGAATATAATTTAAATCACCAATATCTTCATTAAAACCAACATGTCTGAAACCAAAAATACATGCCACAATAATAATTGAACAGACAATGATCAACGGTTTGTTTTTTTCGTAAGGATAAGAACCTATTTTGTCAATAAAATTTGCCTTCGGGCTGTGTTCTTCTTCCTTTGGTTTGTAGAGTTGAGGTACGATAATCAGTGCAGTAATTGAGGATAAAATAACGGTAATCGCAGCAAAAAGTCCCAGATCTTTCAACGCTTCCGAACGCACAAAAATCAGGCACAGAAATGAAACTGCAGTCGTCACGCTGCTTAAAATAATAGGTTTTGTAATTTCTTTGTAAAGCTCTTCAATATTATTATTGTGCTTGTAATGGGTAAGAATATGGAGAGCATAATCAATCGTAATTCCTATAAGAATGGCGCCGACACTTAGTGAAATGGCGGAAATTTTATCTTTAATAAAGTACAAGATCAAAAGGGCAAGCAAAACCGAGAACACGGTCGGCAAAAATACAATGATCGGCGTAAAAAAGTTCCTGAAATAGTAGATCAGCAAGATCAAAAGTACCGTCATGGAAATCATCACCGTATTTTGAATGTCTTTTTTGATCTGTTGGGCATTGGCAACGGCAATGACCGGCGAACCAAAATAGCTGATCTCAGTTTTTCCTTTGAATTTTTTATTAATTCCGTCCTTTATAGTATTAAGCTGGTTGATAAAGTATTCGTTGCTTTTGGTATCGTTGCTTTTATTTTTCGGGTCGAGGAAAAGCAGGAGGTTTTTGCCGTCTTTGGTGACGATATAGTTGTCTTCAAGCTTGAAATCTTTATTGACATTAAGAGCATTCAGTTTTTTGATCCCTAAAAAAGTGATTCCGAGCGGGTCTTTTTTAATAAATTCTTTGGTTACCAGGCTTGTAGGCGAAACTAATGAAACATAATTGTTTTCAACCTGTTTTGCAATGCTATCTTTTTGAAGTTTCCTTTCAATTTCCTTATAATCGTTCTCATCTAAGAATAAGGGAAGGTTTTGATTCACAAAATCGAAAGTTTCTGAGATTTCATTGTCATTAATTTTTCCCTGAACAGAGCCGATGTATTTTTGTAAAGGCTCAATTTTATTTAAAAAAGTATCTGCCGTTTCCGATAGCAGAAAACTGTCTTCATTGGATTTGTTTTCAATAATGACAATAATTTTATCAGAAAAATTAAGCTGCTTCAATACTTTTGCCGTAAGATCAGATTTTTCATTTTTGGGAATTATCTGATTGATATCTTCTTCAAAATTAATTTTTGAAGCAAAGAAACCGCATAAAACAGCTATTCCGACTGCAAAAAGTACAGACAAAAGCTTATTTTTAGCGATCAGATAATATAAAAATATAAAGAAGCGATGCATGACATTGTAAAATCAAGTTTGCAAATTTAATTTTTTCATTATTACTTTAAAAAGATTTAACAATAAGTTTTGTCTGAAAATCAATAAAATATTCTAGGTGGAATGAAAAAAACTTCTACTTTTGCAAAAGTTCCCGATTGATGAAATACATTTTAAAGCAAAAATTACCTAAGTAATATAGCTTAGATTTTGATATGTTTAAAATATTTGATGAAAAAATAAACGGATTTTTATTTGTAATAGTTCTTCCGCTTTTGTTGTTTGCGATGTCTTATTATGGGTTCGAATCATCTTATACGAGATTAAAGACTTCCGAAAGACCTCCGGCGTTTTTATTCAGTTCCGTGTATGCTTACAGGGTAATTCCTAATTACCTTAGTGTACAGATGACTGATATGATGGAATATCTTTTGAATCATCCGCTTTCTTCTTTTAAGAATTTTTTTTCCAAAAACGGAACACCTTTTTATCATGGGCTTTTCGTGATGAACAGCTTTTTCTTTATTTTGTGTTCTCTGATACTCAATTCTATTTTTAAACTTAATGCTTCAGAATTTCTTCGGAATAATAATGTAAGGAGAATTATTCATCTGCTGTCGGTTTTCTTTATTGTGATTACACAGTATGCTCCAACGAATTGTGATACCATTGCATTGTTTTGTTATCTGGCAGGTGTTTTTTTAACATTTAAATATTCATTAACCCAGAAAAAATCATACTATTATATACTGATAGCCCTAATTATTGTGTCAACCTTTGTAAGGGAAACTGCATGTCTTAATATTGCTTTTTTTGCTGCTGTTTTCTTTAACTTTAATGATTTAAAAGAAAAAAAATATAAATTTATCTGGCAGATTATTCCTTTGGTTATTGCATTTCTTGTTCCTTATTTAGGGTTGAGAAAAATGATTACGCAGGAAGAAACGACTTTTGTAGAGGGCTTTTATATTAATAGAAATTTTGGAAGCCCGTTTAATTTGGCCGGACTGTTTTTTGCAATTATTGTTTTGAACTTTATTTATCAAATGTGCATAAATGAAGAGAATAAAAATGTATTGAAAAAATATCTTTTTTTCTCAATGCCTTATCTTATTATGATCACTTTAGTGGGGCTGTTCTGGGAGGTGAGACTTTTTCTGCCTCTTATTCTTACGGCAATTATTGTGGCGCTTTATCAATTTAAAAATTCAAAAATCAAGGCATGAATTTACTGCACCCATATTATATTATAGCGATTGTTTACATGCTATTTTTCAGTATCCAGGAGGTTTTTGGCAACAAAGTTGAAAAGAAATGGTTTTGGTTTTTAGCAATTTATCTAATACTTATTGTAGGACTTCGTGATAATGTAGGACCGGATTATGGTAGTTATCGAGGGATTTATATTTATTCTGATACCAAGGAATATATTAATATTTTTAGAAAAGCACTGCATATAGAAGGTTCGGAAAATGTAGAAATAGAATGGTTGTATGCGCTGATTAATAAGATTTTACTGAATATATTTAATGCTCCGTTTTATATAGTTACCCTTGTTGTAGCAACTTTTGCGATGATCTTTAAGGTAGAATATACGGAAGACAATACATTTTATCCTTTTACCTTTACTTTATTTATGTTTATCCCGAACTTTTTCATTGGTGAAAGTGGGCAGATAAGGCAGAATTTAGGAACTTTTGTAATTTATTTTGCGATACGGTACATAAAGGAAAGAAAGTTGCTTCCCTATCTTTTTTGGGTCTTTATAGCTACGGGAATACATAATGTTTGTTATTTATTTTTACCAATGTATTGGCTTGTAAAGCTTCCTTTAAACAGGACGACTATGCTTGTTTTAATTTTAGGATCTGTTTTCCTTTCACCTTTTGAGGTTTATAGAGTTTTTGGGGATTTTCTGGGTAATTTAACAGCAGACAGTATGCTTGTTGAAGGATTTAATGGATATATTGACGAGACAGCTGAAAGATTAAACGGTGGATTTGGTATTCCTGAGGCAATGATGGCTATCCTTACTTTTTTCCTGTTTACCTTCGATAAAAAAATGGAGGAGAAATATCCATATTATGAGTATCATAAGGTATTTGCAGTATTTGGAATATGTATGTATTTTATCTTTAGAAACAATCCCGTATTCTCGTCCAGGATGGCAGGAGCATTTATCGGTTTTGCTTATGTGATTATTCCTAATGCGATGTATGTAGTTTCCTCAAATGGGAAGAAATTAATATACAGCTTTATTATTTCGTTGGTAATTTTCAATTTCGTTGTTTTTGCCAGCTTCCGAAACATTGTCGCAGGTAAATTTACAATTGACTTGTATAAGAATCATATTTTGCCGTAATAAACTTCAGCATTAAATCCGTAATTTATTATTTAAGTCTACAATTATATATTAGTATATTGAGCTTAAAAAATAATTGTAGAAGACTGATAAAAGTTCTATATTTACAAAAATTTAAAAAACACATTTTAATGAAAAATTTTAACTAAGATTTATTAGCTATTTCTTGATTTCTAATTTAGAAAAATTCTTCCACACCTTTAATACCTTAGAAAATATGTAGGTCTTTTGATTAATTA
Organism: Chryseobacterium sp. IHB B 17019; assembly: GCF_001456155.1. Taxonomy (NCBI): domain Bacteria; kingdom Pseudomonadati; phylum Bacteroidota; class Flavobacteriia; order Flavobacteriales; family Weeksellaceae; genus Chryseobacterium; species Chryseobacterium sp. IHB B 17019. Next base: position 4,022,090 of record NZ_CP013293.1, read on the forward strand.
TTGGTTAATCGAATAACCCGTTATATTCTTTATAATTAATAAACATAAAAACACGTATGAAAAAAAAATCTATTTCTAAGATTTTTACTGCAATACTCTGTATTGCTTCCGTTCATGCTACTGCTAACTTACCGTCAGCACCGGGTAATTCAGGTAGAGCATTGAGCAAAATGGCAGGCAACTATCTGCCGCCATATCTTTACAACCTTGATTCAAATATCGTCATTCAACAAAATGTGAATGAGAAGGGATTGGTAGTGCTAGAAGGTAAATTGACAAAGTCTTTCTTAAACGACCATGTAAGATTATCAGTCAAGTATAAAGATTCCCAGGGAAATTGGGTTACTGGCTGGTGTAAAATGCTATATTCTTACAATCAGTACAATGAAACTGTTAAAGCCAGTTTTGAACTTCCTGCATCCGTACAAAGCTCATATGATTTGAAAGTTGAGCTTAGTTCCGATACAAATCTTACAGACTTTAATACGATCGTCTGGAATAAATCCATACAACATTATAAGTTTGGAGATTACGCCGCTACAAATTGCGACCTTGACGAAAATGAATACACCATTCTTTTAACTCCCAAAAAAGAAGGAACACTTATTACGGATCCAAGTGGTAAGGTAACGGGTGTGAAAGATAGAGTAACTTCGGTTTATTCGTGGAACAAGATCGGAAATGTTCAAATGGATAATAAAAAGGATGATGTTGTCTTTTCTCCTGCCTCTCCCGCCTCTCTTATTGATAATTCTGGTGTGAAATCCATTAAAATGGTCAATCAGGGAACAGCAAGTAATATTCTTGGCTCAACTCCGGAATATATTTATAATAATATAGCAGGTCATCCAACACCGTATTTATACAGTTATAATGATCCCGTTTATATGTTTGCAGGTAAATTTTCCATCAACGGACTAATGCTGAAATTCAGCAAGTGGGAAGGTGAAACAAACGGGTTAGGATATCATGATTTCACAAATCCTACTCAGCTTCAGAGTAAGTATTTTAATACATTGAATACCATTCATAAAAAGCTTTCCGAGTTTATCACAGATCAGGAACCAATTGTAGTTGTTTCAAGTCAGGCCACTGGATTAAGGGTTTATAAAAACAATGGCTCGTTCATTACCTTAACTGCTGATAGTAATTATGGAGCTGCATTCTTCGGATATGGAAATGATCAGGCAGGAGCAAGAAGAGGTCCCGGATCTGAAAATTTAATTATTTCAAATACTCCGGAAATGACGTTCTACGGAATGGGTGCACTTCGGAATGATGCCACAACAACTTCACAATCTATACGATCTTTACAGGATATACAAAGCGAGATTGCTAAGTTTATTAATTATGTGGGAATTTTTGATACAGCTTTAGATACGGGAGAGTGTTCTAATGGATGCTATAGCCTAAAAGCTGGGGCTATTCCTGATAATAATAGCATCGCTGACTGGACCAAGGCACCAAATAGCTATATTTTTGTTCCCAATCAAGAAAATGACGGATTATATATACCCGTAAAGAAAGCATATGTTATGTGGAGAAATGGAGCACATATGGGTGGAGGGTCTATTCCTGATGGAAATATTACAGCAGATGTTTATTGGGAAGATGTTCCTGGTTTAATTAAGTCTAAGACAAATTATGCATTAGAAATTATAGGTCTTGGTGAAAACGCAAAAATTAAAGTTCCTATTAATAAGTCCAAAGAAGGAAATGCAGTAATAGCACTTAGAGGTTCTGACGGCCAGATTTACTGGTCATGGCATATTTGGGTAACAGATGACCCGCGTAACGGAACAAAATATAAAAGTTTTGACGGTGTAACAAGGCAAAGAAATGACGGTACAATAGAACCTATCCCTACTTCAGATTGGGGTTGGATGGATCGAAACTTAGGAGCTTTAACAGGTACAATTACGTCTGATGATTGGAATAGATCAGGTGGATTACTTTATCAATGGGGTAGGAAAGATCCACAACCACCTCTGCAGCATAAAAATGATTTTTATGAAGTTACTGGTACAGTGGGGAGAATCAGACATCAGGCATTTATAGATAATACTAATAGTACTACATGGCAGAAAATAAATACATTTTCAAAATATATAAAATTATCAAATGCAAATGTTCAGAATAACATCCGTTTTGCGGTTAATAATCCGTTGGGGCTTATTTATATAAATAAAGATGATAATTCCGGACAAGCATATTATAAAACGGGTAGCGCAGATAATTTAAACGCCCCAATAAACTGGTTCGGAACATCTTCTGCTTTACCAGCAAACAGATTAAGTGAATTAAATTTATGGTCTGATAATTCACAAGGACTTACTATTGTTAATTATAACGAAAACATTGCAGCGGCACCATATAGGGATAAGTCATCTTATGATCCATGTCCAAATGGATGGAGAATTCCTTCTATGTTGGTAGCAAATTTGGCAGAAGATGTAAGGCTGGATTTTAGTCCGTTTGGTATTAAGAATACGATAAAACTTAATCAACTTGATTATGATGAAAATGCGAATGGTATAAAAACATATCACTATAAAATAAAACCTAATGATTTTAATGTTCCTGATTATTTTAAAGGCTTTAAGGTTTATTCAAATTTTGGTATTGATATGTCGAATGTAGGAGGCAACAATATGGGAATATTTCCTGGCAATGGAGCTATTCTACGAAATTATCATGTGGGTCAATATACTGATCAGCATCATGTTGGAATCTGGACTTCTACAATGCATAAAGCTGCTGTAAATAATGTGCCAGTAACCGGAGCGGCATCTTTAAGTATGATTCCGGATAAAGATCAACCCTATGTAATAGATCCTAATCTGCCCAATGTAACTGGGATATTTTGGTATAATCCTATGTATAGTGCGACAACACAGGATGCAGCTGCTTGTAGATGTATCAAAGACCCATTATATATAGTAAATCAATATGATTTTCCAACAGAATTTTTTAATGATGAAGTAGAATATATTACCGGAATAAGCAATCCTAACAGTTACAATATCGTTAAATCTTCTACAGTTTCGGAATTAAATATCCCTATTAGTAAAGCGTTTTCTGTTCAAAGTCAATTATTAAATAATAAAGAGATTTTGAATTCGCTTAATTTTAATAATCTTAGAGTAAATGTTTTGTGGACGGATAATAAAAACTTAATAAGTCAGATCAAACTTTCTAATATAAGTCCATCATCATTGAATGATATTTCAACTACAAATATTAATGTAAAAATAGCGGCTAATCAGGCTGGTAACGCTGTAATAACCTTACGTAACGGCAGTACTGCTAATCCTGTTTACTGGAGCTGGCATATATGGGTGACTAATACAAATGTTGAGACCATAAAGTATACGACTGACAAGCCAGTTAATGAGGCTCCTAATTATGTAAATTATATAAAACAAGGAAGAATATTAGAAACCGAATTTATGGATAGAAATCTTGGAGCTCAGGATATGATGCCTGGCGTTTCAGGAACTCCAAGTTCTGCAGATTTGGCAAAAATAAGACTTTCAGGAGGATTGCATTATCAATGGGGAAGAAAAGATCCGATTCCTCCATTCATTAATATCGGTGGATCTACATATAATATCTATCTAGGTAATGTTGATGATAATGGAAATATTACTTATCCTACAACGCTTTCATCAGCTGCATACGATGCCGGGTATATTGTAGAATCAAATGTATACAGAAATTCATCCAATGCTAATATTTTAGCTGTAGATAATATCTTTGAAAAAATATCAAAAGTATTAGCCTATTCTGTAAAAAATCCATTAGTCTTTATGAAACCTAGTAATAAACAACCATACAAAGCAGGAGCAACTAATGGCTCTGATTGGTTGACTAACGAAACCAACATTGCTCCGGACCGATGGGGTAGAGGAGGCAATAAATCACCATTTGATCCATGTCCTGAAGGGTGGAGGATTCCTGATGTTACTTCTATTGCTCAGGAAATTAAAACATTCGGGGCCACTCCTTTTTATAAAAAAGGGATAATAGAAAATGCTTCTTATAAATTTACAACAGAATATTTAGGGAGAGGGTTCTCATATAGTGGACACTGGGCGTTTATCTTTGATAATGCTGCTTATAAAATAGGTAATTATTCTATAGCTGGAATTCGGGGGGCTAGAACGGTAACGGGAAGTTCTACATCAGTCATTAATTCTAATGTTGATAGGGGATATTTCAGAATTTGGATGGCAGGGTTATCATATTCATATGGTCGTCCAATGTCTTTAGGAGGCGATGTGAGTTATTCAACCCTCCAGCCTTATGAAGATAATAATGATCCTTACTTCGGAGCCAGTTGCCGATGCGTAAAAATAAAAACAGACGGTGCAAACGAGGCAGGACCAGTACCAAGATTACAAGTAACAACCACTTCAACAGCAAAAGCATCAAATGTTTTAGCAAAAGCAATAATTGAAGAAAAAGTAGCCCAAAATAAGCTTGAATTATTCCCGAACCCAGTGAAAAGTATTTTATACATCAAAGGCAATGATAAAGTAAAAGAATATCATTATCAGGTGTACAATATGTCTGGGCAGTTAGTGAGATCCGGTAAGTTTGAAAATGAACAGACTGATCTTTCCTCTTTAATAACCGGAGCATATTTAATAAGAATAAACGATTCTGAAACACTAGCGAAGATTATCAAAGAATAAAAACATTAAAAACAATGATTTAATAAGGCAGCACCTAGGTGTTGTCTTTTTTTTGTTTCTGTATTATTTACGTAATCTATTGCTTTTTCATTATTAATATTAATTTAAATTGATTATAAGCATAAAAATTTTTTCAAAAAATGCAGTATTTTCGCAATGCTCAAGTTGGAAAATGAAATTTTGACACATATAATTTAATAATTTTATTTATTTAATAGGTAATTTTATTTATTTAAGTGTTATTTATAAAATAAATCGATTTTTTTTAACAAGGGTTTAAATGTTGTACTTCAAAAGACACACAAAATCAAGGATATGAAAAAGTCACTTAACATTTTTGCGGCAATGCTATGTTGCCTAGTCACGAACGAAATTTATGCCGGGACAAGTTTTGAATGGAAGAAGAAAAATTCTCTCTGCAATGCAGAATTTTCAAATTTTGAGAAAATTCCAGACTCCATAATAAAATCTTCTACAGCAGATAGAAAACCGGTAAGCTTTAATACAAAAGCATTAGAAAAAACTTCAAAATCACTTTTGCCGGATTGGACCAAAGCACCCAATAGTTATATTTTTGATCCCGTAAGTAATAGTGACGGGCTCTATATTCCGGTAAAAAAAGCCTATGTCATGTGGGAGCAGGACAAATATATAGGCGGTTCCTCCATTCCCACAGGAAAAATAACGGCTGATGTTTTATGGGAAGATGTACATGGCCTGATAAAATCAGGTCCGGGCTACACGCTCGAAATAGCGGATTCCGGACAGAATGCAAAAATCAAAGTTCCAATTAATAAAGCCAAAAAAGGAAATGCGGTTATAGCATTCAGGATAGATGGGGAGATCTATTGGTCATGGCATGTCTGGGTGACAGATGATCCTACCAACGGATCCCGATATAAAAGCTTCCCAAATCTCAAAAGAGAAAGAGCAAACGGCATTATTGAAGCAATTCCGGATGCAGACTGGGGCTGGATGGATCGAAACTTGGGAGCGGTAACAAGCTCCATTACTGCCAATGATTGGAACAGGAACGGCGGACTGCTTTATCAATGGGGAAGAAAAGATCCAATACCGCCTTTGGTTTATAGGGGAAATGATTTTTATGAGGTTTCCGGTTCCATCGGGAGAGTGAGACATAGAGGAGCGAAAAACTTTACCGGAGCAACTTCCATAGATAATTTAAGGAAATTCGTGTTGCTTTCAAATGCAAATATTACCAATAATATCAGGTTATCCGTAAAAAACCCTTTAAGTCTTATCTATGTAAATAAAGATGATAATTCCGGACTTGCTTACTATAACAATAATGCCAATTTAATGGTCAATTGGTTTGGTAAAATGTCGGGATTGAGTGACAATCGGTTACCGGAGCTTAATCTCTGGTCTGATAATTCTCAAGGGTTGATAAATACAAATTATAATGCTAATGATGCGGCACAACCTTACAAGAACAAATCATCCTATGATCCCTGTCCTAATGGTTGGAGGCTTCCTTCAGTATTAGTGGCAAATTTGGCCTCTGCAAGTTATATCGATGATATCAGAGTAGATTATTCTCCTTATGGAGTGAGGACCAACATGGGAAAAAATGTTTTTGAACAAAACGGATATCACATCATAAAACCTACCCATTCCGGAGTTCCGAGCTTTATGGTTGGAGCAAAATTATATCCAAACGTTGGTTTTGATTTTTCTAATGTCGGAGGATTGAACATGGGATTGTACCCGGGCACGGGTGTATTGTCTATTAATGCCCATTTAGGACAATACTCTGATCAGCATCATGTTGCTTTATGGACGGCAACAATGCCGAGACAATTTGATGCAACACCTGCGGTAGGAGCGAGAACCCTCTTCATGATCCCGGACAAAGGACAGCCGGATATACCAGATCCCAATTTCCCAAATGTGCAGGGGAGATATTGGTATTTTCCTTTAGGGACAAGTGTAACATCAGATGCTAATGGATGCAGATGTGTGAAAGACCCGCTGTATATAGTAAATGACTATAATTTTCCCACGGTATATCTTGTTCCTCCTACAGAATACCGTGAAGGCCTTGAAAACCCGAACACGTATCAGGCAGTAAAGGCAGGATCTTCATTTACAATTGATATTCCTGTAAGCAAAGCATTTTCTGTACAAAGCCAGATTTTAAATAATAAAGATATTTTAGACCCGATAAGTTATAATAACCTTCAAGCCAATGTTTTTTGGACAACGAATACTAATTTGATCAATAAATTATCTGTACTCAATCCTTCACCGGGTTCTTTGTCTGAGATTTCAAATTCAAAAATTTCAGTTACGGTAAATCCTAATCAAAGTGGTAATGCAGTAATCACACTGCATAATGGAAGTGTTTCAAATCCCGTGTACTGGTCTTGGCATATCTGGATTACCGATACACCACTAGGTAGTTATAATTATACTACAGAACTTCCGGATACTTCGGTTCCTAATTATATTAATTTTGTTAAAAAAGCTGATAATGTTTTCCAAACAGAATTTATGGACAGAAATTTGGGAGCTGTTGACGCGTTTCCTACCGTAGCAAATCCGCTTACACCTACCGCGGCAGAGTTGGCCAAAATTAAAGCTTCTACAGGATTACATTATCAATGGGGAAGAAAAGATCCGCTGCCTGTTTTTCAGTATGCGGACGACAGGGCGTCATACTCTGTTTATTTAGGAAGTCTTACCGCAAGTGGAACGTTGGCTTATACCGCACTTTCTGCTGCGAATTATAATAATATGACAGGAAGCTTTATTGTTCCCTATAATACTTATACTAATACAGCAAATGCCAATGTTTTAGCGGCAGATAAAGTTTCAGATAAAATAGCAAAAGTATTATCATATTCTGTGAAAAACCCTTTGACCTATATGATTCCAAGTGCTTTTGCTCCCTACAACAGCGCCACCCCATCTTATACTAATGGAACAGACTGGCTGGCCAACGAGCCCAATCTCGCTCCGGACAGATGGGGAAGAGGTGGCAAAAAATCTCCGTTTGATCCTTGTCCTGCCGGGTGGAGAATTCCTGATCTTTCAAGTGTGGCAATCGCCTCCGGAAAAGATTTCGGTATGACACCTTGGTATAAAATAGACAAAAATGTAGCAACTTCATATAGCGTAATAACTGATTATTTAGGACAAAGAGTAAGAAGGAGTGCAACATACAGCTATACTATTGGGTATATGTTTATGAATCCTTCCTATCGTATAGGAAACTATCCAAATTCCGGTTCACGGGGATTTAGAAGCGTGATGAGCAATCAGACTGCAACAGGAACTTACAATTTTATAAATTATCAATATCCAGGGGTCTGGACAGCAGCTCTCAATGCAAATTATATCGGAAGACCTATCAATGTTTTGTTTGACGCAGCCGCTACAGCCAATCGTATGATTGCTTTTCATGACAATAATGATCCTTATTTCGGAATGAGCTGCCGTTGCGTAAAAATAAAGTATGACGCTAATGGAAATGAAGAAGGAGTAATTCCCAGAGTACGCATCACATCTTTACCTGCAGCCAAATCAGCCGCTCTTCTAAGTAAAAATGATGCACTGGAAATTATAAATGACAAAAAAATCTCATTATTCCCAGTTCCAGTGAAAGATGAGTTATATATCGACGCTCCGGATAATAAGGATGGTTATTATTATCAGATCTATAACATGTCTGGTCAGCTTGTGAAAACCGGTAAGTTTGAAGATGGAAAAACAAATGTATCTTCATTGATTTCAGGGACTTATCTGGTGAGGGTTAATTCTTCAAAAGAAGCTATAAAAATTATTAAGGATTAAATATTTGAGATAATACTGAAAATGGGGTAAAGCGAAAGTTTTATCCCATTTGTTTTGCTGTTATTTAAATAAAATTGATTAAAAAAATAGTAAATACATAACTAAACTTAGGATTTAGCCATTGATATAAACTATCAATTGTTAAAATAGTGATATTACAAAACCTATCTAATAAAAAAACTTTACTTTTGCAAAAAATTTTTAGAATGTCGAAAAATTTAGTAATCGTCGAATCACCGGCAAAAGCAAAAACTATTCAGAAATACTTAGGGAAGGATTTCGATGTGAAATCCAGTTTCGGGCACATCCGGGATTTACCTAAAAAGGGGATGGGGATTGATCTTGCCACATTCAGCCCGGATTACGAAGTTTCGGCGGATAAAAAGAAATTGGTAACAGAATTGAAAGCTGCCGTAAAAAAAGCCGAAATGGTTTGGCTGGCTTCCGATGAAGACCGCGAAGGGGAAGCAATTGCATGGCATTTAGCTGATGAATTAAAATTAAAGCCGGAAAATAGAAAAAGAATTGTTTTTCACGAGATTACTAAAAATGCCATTCTAAAAGCGATTGAAAACCCAAGAGATATTGATCAAAACTTAGTAAATGCACAACAGGCAAGAAGGGTTCTGGACAGAATCGTAGGTTTTGAAATGTCTCCGGTGCTCTGGAAAAAAGTAAAACCGGGATTATCAGCAGGAAGAGTACAGTCGGTTGCCGTAAGATTGATTGTTGAAAGGGAAAAAGAAATCCGTGAATTTGTTCCGAAAGCAAGTTTTAAGCTTGACGGAATTTTCCTAAACAAATCCGAACAGGAAATTGCCGCTAAACTTAAAAAAGACTTCGAAAAAGAAGAAGACGCGGAAAAATTCTTAGAATTAGCAAAAACTACTGAATTCAAAGTTCTTAATGTTGAAACAAAACCCGGAACACGTTCTGCATCAGCTCCTTTTACAACTTCTACGTTACAACAGGAGGCTTCTTCAAGATTAGGATATAATGTTACCAACACCATGCGTCTTGCCCAAAGGTTATATGAAGAAGGACACATTACCTATATGAGAACCGACTCGGTAAACCTTTCTCAGGAAGCTATTGAAGGTGCAAAAAAACAAATTATCGGGGAGTACGGCCCAGAATATTCTTCACCAAGAAATTACACTACAAAATCCGCATCAGCTCAGGAAGCCCACGAAGCCATCCGTCCGACAGATTTTTCTGTAAAAACAATTGGTGATGCTCAATTAAGCAAATTATATCAATTAATATACAGAAGAACACTGGCTTCCCAGATGGCAAATGCCAAAATTGAAAAAACAGTGATCGAAATCGGTAACGCAAAACTGCCTCACAATTTTGAAGCGCAAGGTGAAGTTATCATTTTTGATGGTTTCTTAAAAGCTTACGGAATCGTTAAAACCGAAGAGGATGATGAAGAAAACAATGAAAAATTACTTCCAAAAGTAAGCGTTGGAGAAGTTTTAGATTATAAAAAAATTATAGCAACAGAAAAATTCACAAGGCCAAGTGCAAGATATACGGAAGCCGGACTGGTAAGAAAGCTGGAAGAATTGGGAATCGGACGTCCGTCTACGTATGCGCCGACCATCCAGACAATCCAGAACCGTGAATATGTTGACAAAAGAGAGATTGAACCGCAGACTCGTGAGGTGGTGAAAATGTCTTTAACAAAAGATAAAATCAAAAAAGAAGTCCTTGAAGAAAAATTCGGAGGGGATAAAAATAAATTTGTTCCAACGGATACCGGTGAGGTGGTAAGTGATTTCTTAACAGATAATTTTAAAGAAATCCTGGATTACGGCTTTACAGCAAGAGTTGAGGAAAGTTTTGACGAAATTGCAAACGGTGCTCAGAAGTGGAAAGAAATGATGACCGATTTCTACTCAAAATTCCATCCGAGAATTGAAGACGTAGAAGAAAATGCAGACAGGGCAACTGGAGACAGACTTTTAGGACTCGATCCGAAAACGGGTAAAAATGTCCACGCCAGAATCGGAAGGTTCGGTGCCATGATTCAGATCGGGGAAACGGATGATGAGGAAAAACCGGTTTTTGCTTCATTGATGTCTGGTCAGAATATTGCAACAATCACCCTTGATGAGGCTTTGGAACTATTTAAGTTACCTTTTGATTTAAATGAATTTGATGGACAGCCTGTTTCTGTGGGGGTCGGAAGATTCGGACCTTACGTGAAATGGGGAGAAACATTCATCAGCATTCCGAAAGGTGAAGATCCGCTTTCTGTTGACCAGAAACGTGCTGAAGAAATCATCAATGAAAAGAAAAAAGCAGACGCCCCGATTGCAACGTACAAAGGCGAACCTGTAACAAAAGGTTCCGGAAGATTCGGGCCTTTCATTAAGTATAAAGATATTTTCATCAACGTTCCGAAGAGATATAATTTTGATAATCTTTCTCAAAGCGACATCAATGAATTAATTGATGCTAAGCTCGAAAAGGAAGCAAACCGATATATCCAGCAGTGGGAAAAAGAAAAAATTTCCATTGAAAACGGAAGATGGGGTCCTTTTGTTAAATTCGGAAAAGCAATGTTTAAAATCCCGAAGAAAAAGGATGATATAAAATACGACGCCGAAGAATTGAAAGATGTTTCTTTGGATGAGGTGAAAAAATGGATCACAGATCAGGATCCTAAAGCCTTTGCTGAGAAAAAGAAACCGGCCGCGAAAAAAGCAACGACTAAAAAGGCAACAACAACGAAGAAAGCAGTTGCTAAAAAGAAATAAGTAGATAAAAAACCGCCACAAAATGTAGCGGTTTTTTTGTGGTTTTTTTGTGGTTTTTAGTTTCGGCGGCGAAGCCGCCGAAACTAAAAACATTCATAAAAATTACATTCATAAAAATTCAGCAGCTAAAATACCCTAAAGTGCGGGACACTCTATTTAAAAGCTTATACTAAATTAGCTTTCAAATAAATAAAATGAGCAAGCCGTTCACACGCAGAGATTTTTTACAGACTTCAGCCCTGGGAATCGCGGCTGTGGTTTTGGGTTTATCATTTACAAAATTAGATTTTTCAGACAAGCCATATTTTAATTTAAAACCAATTGGAAGGCAATTTTCTTTGGAGGATTATTATATCTGGTGCAGCTCTCCGATTTGGGGTGAAGACGGAAAAGTTCACCTTTTTTATTCCAGATGGAAAAAAGAAAAAGGAATGGGCGGCTGGCTCAACGGATCCGAAATCTGTCGGGCAGAAGCAGATTCTCCTTTTGATGAATTTCAGCATAAGCAGGTTATTCTTGCGCCGAGAGGAGGCGAATTTTGGGATGCAACAACTTGTCATAACCCTTTAATTAAGAAAGTAGATGATCAATATTATCTGTTTTTCATGGGAAATTCTAATGGAAAAACAAATACCAAAAGAATTGGCCTTGCTACTTCAAGAAGTCTTAACGGAGAATGGACAAGACCGGATCAACCTTTGCTTCTTCCCGGAGAAAAAGGAACTTGGGACGATCATTGTACGACAAATCCCGCTTTTGTAAAAGGAAACGACGGTAAATATTGGCTCTTTTACAAATCCTGGAATACCGAAGAATATGAAACTCAAAAAGGAGCCGTCAGGGGAAATCGAAAATATGGCTTGGCAAAGGCAGATTCTCCGATGGGACCTTACATTAAAGTTTCCGAAAATCCTGTAATTGACTTTTCATCTTTGCCCAACAATGCTCAGCTTGAAGATGCATTTGTGTGGAAGCAAAAAGGAAAATTCCATATGGTAGCGCGAGACATGGGATTTTTTAACCATGAATATGGATTGCATTTAACGACAAAAGACGGAGTCCACTGGACAAAGCCTGAGATTGCTTATCTCAACATGTTGCATTACATTAATGAAACCAGTCCAGCTAAACATTTAAAACGATTCGGAAGATTAGAACGGCCAATGATTTTGTTGAGTAAAGACGGAGAAACGCCTCAATTTTTATTCGGAGCCACGCAGGGCGGAAAATTCGAGACTTCTACGACATTTGTGTTTGAAATTGTAAAGACTAAAAGTTAAAAATATGTCCGCAGACTTTGTCAAAGTTTTAAATCTTTGACAAAGTTGTTTAAATAAAATAAAGAAGCTGTTAACAATTTGTTGATGGTTTTTTATTAACAAAAAAGGCGGCACAATTTCAAGTTGATGAGGTTTTTTGTATGTTTGCGGAAACAATGCAGGATATCAAATGAATTTTGAAGATTTTATCATTTCACCAAGAAATTTCAAAACCGAAAGCTGGCAGATCGGAAGTCGAATCACGAAAGATATAAAGGAAGACAGCATTGTTCTTCTTTTCGTTTCGGATTACAGAGGTACGGATGGTGGCGCGGAGGTGCAGGACTTCACAGGAATCAGGAAGGAGTTTTACAAGCTTTCACAGTTGGATTTTGAAATTCCGGTTGTGGATTTGGGAGATTTGGTTTCAGGAAAATCTGTTCAGGATTCCCATTATATTTTACAGGAAGTATTGTCGGCTTGTCATTATAAAAGAGCCATTCCGGTAATCATCGGAGGTTCAAATGACTTTGCTTTTTCACTTTTTTCAGCATTGAATTTCCACACGAAAAATATTAATTATACTCAAATCAGCAATATTATTTCCCTTAAGCAGGGTGAAATAATTAACGAACATACTTTCTTAAGTAAAATTTTCGGAGCTAAGAACTTTTCAATTAAAAACTATCATCATTTAGGCTATCAAAAGCATTTAAATGAAGTTGATACCGTGAAATTGATTAAAGAAGTGGAATTTGAGATTGTCCGTCTGGCTGAAATGATGAATTCCACGGAAAAAACAGAACCGTTTTTCAGAAAAGCTGATTTGGTGACTGTAAATTGTGATGCTATCGAAAGTTTCGGCGATCCTTTTTCAATGAATCCGCAGGTGAATGGCTTGAACCGAAGAGAAATCTGCGCCTACATGAAAGAAATCGGGTTGAGTGAAAACCTGAAATCCGTAGGGATTTTTAATTATAATATTTATTCTGAAAATCAACTGAACCATCAGCTTCTTGCACAAATGATATGGTATCTGATTGAAGGAATCAACATCCAGAAATCTCATCCGAAAGAAAGGCAGTACGAGGTGTTTTATGTTCTGGTTGATGACAGGCAATATGCTTTTAAACGTGATACTTTCAGTAATCTTTGGTATTTCGGGGAGGATGAAAATATAGAAAACTGTATTCCCTGTTCGAGGAAAGATTTTGATGAAGCCAAAAAAGGCTGGCTGAATGCACGACTGACGAAAATTTAATGTATGACAAACGTTCCCTCAAAAGTTTCCATCATTGTTCCTGTTTATAATGTCGAAAATTATTTGGCAAAATGCCTTGATTCTTTGATTAATCAGACACATCAAAATATTGAAATTCTGGTTGTAAATGATGGAAGTAAGGATAATTCTGAGCAGATCATTCAAAATTATGCTCAAAAATACCCCGAAAAAATTAAACCTTTCGTTAAAGAAAACGGTGGTCTGAGTGACGCCCGGAACTTTGGAATTGACCGTGTGACTGGAGATTATATAGGTTTTGTGGACAGTGATGATTATGTTACGCCCACAATGTTTGAGGAAATGGTGAATCTGGCAGAGAAACACTATTCTAAGATGGTGGTCTGCAATATTCAAAAGGTTGATCAAAACGGAAATGTTACCCAAAAACTCACACAAATTCCAAATATGCCTGAAAAGATCGATCTGAATAAAAATTTTTCTGTCTTTTCTGATTTGAGTTATTTTGCCTGTAATAAATTGTTTAAAAAAGAACTTTTTAACGGGAAAAGATTTAAAAAAGGAGCACATTTTGAGGATATTCAGTTGATTCCACAACTTTTATTAGAATGTAAGACCATTGCTCAAACCCAGAATTTTCATTATCAATATCTGGAAAGAACAGATTCCATCACAAAAACGCACACGGAAAAAGGACTTGATATCCTGAAAGCTGTGGAAGAGGTGGAAATGGCTTTTGAACAATCCCGATATTCAGGAAAAAGAAAAGAGCTTAAAAATTTTCAGATTTTTGAGGGCGTTTATTCTTTTCTTGCTTATCTGGCTTTTGTAAAAGATGAAAAGCTTTTTTATGAAATGTCCAGTAAACTTGGGCTTTTCATGAAAAAAAGAAATATAAAAATCAAAGATATATTGAAGTATAGTCGTTTTGATAAAAATTATCTGTTATCTTTGCCCCTGAAAAAAAAGATTTTTTATCTGTTATTTTTTGCGGGTCAGAAAAGACTGATAAGAAAATTAGTTTAAACACAAGTGTAAGTACTATTGTTTCGGTATTGTAAAAACTAATAGCCAAATGTTTTTGCGAGGTCGACAAAGCTTTTAAAAGAGACATTAAGTGCTTGAATAGAAAAAAAATGAAGAATTTTGAATTGTTCTTAACTCAATCTGGTGTTCCTATTTTCTATGTAAAAATGGGGTTGGGTTTTTTGTTCTCGTTCCTCATCACGTTTTTCTCTGTTCCTACCATTATTAAGATTTCCAGAAGGAAAAATTTGATGGATGAGCCGGGCGTGAGAAGTTCCCATTTACGTAAGATACCAAATCTTGGGGGGATTGCTATTTTTTATTCTATAGGAATCTGTGCCTCCATCTTTGCATACGAGCTTTTTGATCTGTACAAATTTTTGTTTGCCTCACTTGTGATTCTCCTCTACGTAGGCGTAATGGATGATATTGTGGTGATGAGAGCCTACAAAAAACTGGTTGCGCAGATTGTTGTGTCAGCTTTAATTGTCATGGGCTCCGATATAAGGGTAAGAAGCTTGTTCGGAATATTCGGGATTTATGAGATGGGATATATTGTAAGTGTCATATTCAGTATTATTACTTTTATTATCCTTATTAATGCTTTTAATCTTATTGACGGAATTGACGGGCTTGCCGGAGGATACTCTGTGATTTGCAGTGCGCTTTTCGGGATTAGTTATTATCGGTTAGGGGAATTTAATTATCCACTGGTTATCTTATCCGTGGTGATCATAGGAGCGGTCCTAGGGTTTCTGTACTACAATCTTTCAAACTACAGGACCAATAAAATATTTATGGGTGATACGGGGTCAATGCTTTTAGGGTTTCTATTGGCATTTACTTCAATCTGTTTCATTGATATTTTTATTGACAAAGAGCTTCCAACCATCCCAAGATATCACTTGCAGTCGGCACCGGTAGTGGCAGTCGCTATTCTCATTCTTCCTATTGTTGATACCCTGAATGTGATTATTATAAGACTGGCCAATAAAAAATCACCCTTTGACGCAGATAAAAATCATATCCACCATAAATTGCTGAAACTGAATCTTACCCACAGAAGATCAAGTTTTTATATTATTTTATATTATCTTTTTGTAGTGAGTGTAGCTTATTGTTTCAGGCACATTAATGTAAATCTATTACTGGGTGTTATTGTTTTCCTTGGTTTTTTAGGAGCTTACATTCCAGATTTTATTTATCTTTTAAAGAATAATAAAAAGACTAACAATTAAATCTTTATTTTTGCAAACAACTTGAAAATATGATGAAGAATTATAAGTATTTATTCCTTTTAATAGTACCTTTTCTGATTACGACTTCTTGTATCACCACAAAAGATGTGCGATACATGCAACCGAATGAAAGTCTTGTGATCAATGAAGAAGGTTTGGTTCCCTATAACATTCCCGTTTATAGAATTACTAAAAATGACATCCTAAACCTTAACATCGTTACAACTCCCAAAGGAGATGCCGCACAGTTTTATTCATCGTTGAATACGTCCGGATCTACTGTTGCCCCGAGTACAAACAATGCAGCAACAGGCGGCAGAGGAGGCTCAATAAGCGGATCTGGTGGCGGTGGCACAGGTGGTAACTCTATTTTTTATTTTAATGGTTTAAAAGTAGATTCTAAAGGAGATATTAATGTCTTCGGAATCGGATATATTAAAGCTGAAGGAAGAACAATTGAGGAAATATCCCAGGAAATTCAGGATAAAGTAAATGAAAACTTTCAGGAAGGAAAATCCGAAGTACGTTTAAATACTGATGGAATTACCTATTATATACTTGGAGATGTTGAAACTACAGGGATTACCGGTGAAAAAGTAGCTCATAAAAATACACTTACCGTTACCGAAGCTTTAGCAATAAACGGAGGTTTAAACAGGACAATCGACAGAAAAAGTATTGTGATCCACAGAAAACTGCCGGAAGGGATAAAAATCGCAAAAATAGACCTTACCCGTGAAGATGTAATGAACTCGCCGTACTACTACGTACAGAACGGTGATGAAATATACCTGAATACAAGAGCGAAAAGCTTGAACGGATTCGGGAAAGATCCTATCCAGACTCTTACAACCGGAGTTTCGGTGATTACCACTGCGTTGTCAATTTATCTACTTCTTAAAAACCTTTAAAATCATGATTCCAGGAAAAAACACGACCGTGGAGAAGAATGATTCTCAGAAGGAAAAATACGGATCTTTTTCGTTATTTGATATTGAACATTTTTTAAGAAGAGTTTTAAAAAATTGGTATTGGTTTGTGCTTATGCTTTTTATAGGCTATGGACTCTCATGGGTTTACAGCAAATATTACGCACAGAATATTTATGCCTCGGATCTGTCATTAAGTATTTCCAATAACACCTCCAGCTATTTCACTCCTAGCCAGTCCATCAATTTTATCTGGGGACAGGGAGGAAATCAGGATGGAGTATATCTAAAGAAAATGCTTTTGTCAAGAACTCACAATGAATTTTTGGTGAAAGAATTGGATCTTTTTGTGAATTATTCTACCAAAGGAATCATAAAATCCACTTATTTGGATAAGGATGATTCTCCTGTTTATTTACAAATTGATAAAAAATATCCTCAACAGGTAAATTATCCCATTACCCTTATTCCTAAGAGTGGTAATACTTATGAAGTAATTTTACCGGACGAAGGACATTCTACTAATTTATATAGCTATCAGTCCGAAGGTTTTACAAACATCGGTCAATACGAAAGACCTGCCAATAAAATTATAAAAGTAGGAGAGTGGTACACTTCCCCGAACTTAAAATTCAGACTGCATTCCAGTCACTTGGCGCCAAAAATTAAACTGAACAATATTATTGTTAGCTTAAGTACAGTAAATCAATCTGTTAAAGATATTACTTCTACAATAGGAGTGGAATTTGATAAGGAAATCAGTACCATAATGATTATTACCAAAAAAGGGTATAATCTTAACAGTACCGTGAATTTCCTGAACAGATCAGTAAGCCAGCTACAGAAAAAAAGACTTGCTGATAAAATGTTGGTAGATAAAAATACAGATATTTATTTGCAGGATAATCTTACTACAATCAGAAAAAAGCTGGATTCAAGTGCAAATGTCCTGAATTATATGAAAACAACCGAAAAGTTGTATGATATTAAAGACAGGGATGAAAAATCTTTGACCAGAATTAAAGATTTGGAGGCAAAAAAAGCAGATCTTGAGAGTAAATTAGCTTCATTAAATCAAATCAAGAACAGCCTTGAGTCGCAGAACTTTGATAAAATGATCAATACAACGGCAGCTGGTTTTCAGGATGGGTTGTTCACCGCTTCAGTATCAGAACTAAGAGCCCTATATCTTAAAAGAAGAGAAATGGCCTTGATTTATAAGCCGAATTCTGAGCCGATGCTGGAAATCAATAGACTGATTGATGAAGCCAAAACAGGCTCTTCGGGTGCTTTGAGAAACTATTATACAGGATATTATAACGAAATAAACAAGATCAACCAGCAGGTAGCAAATGCCAATGCAGATCTTTCATCCTATCCTGAAAAGCAAAGAAAGTATCTGGATGCAGAAAGAGGATATAACATGATTGAAGCTACCTACAACAGCTTACTGGGAAGGCAGAATGAAACACACCTGAGAATGGCTGCAAACCAGTCGGATATAAGTGTGATTGACCCTGCAAAAAATGTTGGGCAAGGACCAATCGGGCCAAATGTTAAAGCTGCAAAAGCAGGAATTATCGGCGGATTATTGGTTCTACCATTGCTGTTTATATTAGTTGGCGAGTTCCTTGACAGTAAAATCAGAAACATCAGAGAGTTACTTAATGCTACAAGAATTCCATTACTTGGTGTAATCGGGAACAACAGTAATGAGAATATGCTTACCGTTTTGGACCAGCCAAAATCTTCTGTTTCAGAGGCATTTAGAGGGATCAGGGCAAATGTAAGATTCCTGTCTGGAGAAAATGACGCAAGTAAAGTGATTTTAGTGACTTCTTCCATTGGTGGTGAAGGAAAAACATACGTTTCAATCAACCTGGCTTCAGTGCTCGGTTTAAGTGATAAAAAGACAATCCTTTTAGGAATGGACTTAAGAAAGCCAAAAATTTTCGGGGACTTTAAAATTGATAATCAATATGGTATTTCAAACTATCTTACAGGTGAAGTAGGAGTTGATCAGATTATCAATAAAACAAGAATTCCGAATCTTGATGTAGCAACATCGGGGCCTATTCCTCCCA
Organism: Chryseobacterium sp. IHB B 17019; assembly: GCF_001456155.1. Lineage (NCBI taxonomy): Bacteria > Pseudomonadati > Bacteroidota > Flavobacteriia > Flavobacteriales > Weeksellaceae > Chryseobacterium > Chryseobacterium sp. IHB B 17019. Next base: position 4,041,144 of record NZ_CP013293.1, read on the forward strand.
ATCCTTCGGAGCTTTTGATGAGTTCAAGAAACGTAAAGTTCATTGAAGATCTAAAAGAAAGGTATGATTTCATCATCATTGACTCCCCGCCGGTAGGTTTGGTGGCAGATTCTTATGAGCTGATGAAGTATTCTGACGCCAACTTATATGTAGTTCGCCATGAATACACGGAAAAATATATGCTGAAAATGATCACTGAGAAGTATCACAACGGAGAAATTAATCATTTGGGAATTGTTTACAATGATTATAATACGAAGCAGGGATATGGCTATGGATACGGTTACGGCTATGGATACGGCTATGGATATGGGTATTTTGATGAGGATAAAAACTATAAAGAACCGTTGTTGATAAGAATTAGGAATAAAGTTCAGTCAATATTCAATAAAAAATAATACATTTAAGCCCTCATTTAATGGGGGTTTATTATATGGTAATAAATTTTTGAATCTATTAAAAAAAGAATATTTTCATGAGTTTATCGTTTACTTTATAACAAATTATGTTTTTTTGTTTATTTTTAACTAAACATTAAGATTATCATTAATATAAAAATGTTTTATATTTGCAAAAATTAAATTTTAAAATAACCATAAATCCATATTCTTTTATGAATAGAAAATTATTGTTTAGCTTCCTTGCCGCTCTAGGAACTGTGGTAAGTGTTAAAGCTCAAAGAAACGAATTGGGAGTTCGTCTAGGTATGAGTAACCTGGTGGGTGATATAGGAAGAACTAATTATATTTTACAAAAGCCATTGGATTTAAGTAAAGCGTCGGATTGGGGAGTTCCGTTTTATGGAGGTATTTTATATAGGTTTAATTTTAATCCTCACCAAACTGTAAGATTAGATCTTGGATACAACCAGATTCAGTTTAGCGACAAGGTTGCCAAAGAAGAATACAGAAAGAACAGAAATGCATTTGGAAAAAATGATGTGTATGAAGCAAGTTTGATGTTTGAATACAACTTCTTCCCGGTAAACAATGAGCAGAAAGGTATGGTAAGTCCATATATCTTCGGTGGGGTAGGTGCTTTGATGTTTGATGCTCCAAAGGCTACTTTGGTGAACGACTTTAGAAGAGATGCAGACGGTGTTGCTCAGGCTCCAATCAACGAGCTTGATTTTACAACGACACCAGTTTACACTACCGGTAAAAAAACTACAATGCATATTCCTTTTGGAGTAGGCTTGAAATATAAATTTAACTATAACTGGGCTATCTTCGCAGAAGCTACATTTAGATACACGATGACAGATCAGCTGGATCACAGTAAAATTCTGAGTAAAGACGTGGTTTCTACATATAATGGAGATATTTTAAGTCCTCTTACAGGTGGCTCTCTACTTGAGACAGATGCTTATTATGTAGTGTCTAAGGAAAGAGAGGCTAAATTTTTAGGAGAGAGAAATATTGGAGATCTTAGGTCTAAGGACTGGATGAATACCGTAAGCTTAGGGCTGACATATTCGTTTGGAAGACCTCCATGTTATTGTGATTAATATGTCGTTGATAAAAGATAAAATAGATACTGAGAATTTACCAAAGCATGTTGCTATCATCATGGATGGTAATGGAAGATGGGCAAAATCTCGTGGCGAAGAAAGAACTTTCGGTCACAAGAATGCCATTAATGCTGTAAGAAATGCCATTAATGCGTGCAATGAGATTCATATTCCATATTTAACGCTTTATACCTTTTCTTCGGAAAACTGGAACCGTCCTACGGAAGAAGTAAATACTTTAATGAGTTTACTTGTAGAAACCTTATTGTTGGAGGCGGAAGAGATTTTCAGTAAAGGGCTAAGGATGCATGTCATTGGAAATTTAGAAAAACTGCCGTCACTCGTAAGAGATCAGCTTCTTCGGGTGGTGGAACTTACAAAAGAAAACACAAAAGGGAATTTGGTATTGGCCATTAGCTATGGCTCACAAAATGAAATACTGAATGCCGTTAGAAACATAAGCGAAGACGTAAAAGAAGGTAAGATAGATACCGTGAATATTAATGAAAAATTATTCGAAAGCTATCTATATACAAAAGATTTTCCACCTGTTGATTTATTAATCAGAACGAGCGGTGAGATCAGAATCAGTAATTTCCTCCTTTGGCAGATCGCCTATGCAGAACTGCAGTTTTTAGATGTTCTGTGGCCGGACTTTACAAAAGATATTTTCTTCCAGTGTATTGTTAATTATCAAAACAAGGAAAGAAGATTCGGGATGACCGGTGAACAAATAAAAATCCAGTAAAACAAGAAAAGAAAGACTACGATAAAATGAAGTTTAGACTATTACCCATCATTATGTTTGTTGCTTCTGCACATTTTTATGGACAGGTAACTCCACAGGATAGCACAAAAGTGAGCAATCCTGTACATGCAGAAAATCAAGCAGGAACGTATACATTGAAAGACATCGTTGTAGATGGGGTGAAAAAATATACGCCGGCTCAGATCTTGAGGTTTACAGGACTTACAAAAGGAGAAACTGTAGACATTCCGGGACAGAAAATCAGTAACGCTGTAAAAAAGCTTTGGGACACCCAATCTTTCTCGGAAGTAGAGGTATATGTTCAGAGTATTGAAGGCGAGACTATTGTTTTAAGATTTTATTTACAAGACCTCAAAGACCTTGGTGAAGTGAAATTCACAGGTAAAGGGATCGGAAAATCTAAAGGCGAAAAATTAGCAAAAGATAACAATCTTAAGCCGGGGACTAAAATTACTCAAAATTTAGTTTCAAGCCTTAAAACAAATATTCCTAAAGACTATGTCAAAAAAGGATTTGCAGATGCTAAAATTACGATTCAGGATAAGGTAAATGCAGGAGATCCTAATTTAGTAGACTGGACGATTACTGTTGATAAAGGCAAAAGAGTAAAGATCGACCATATCGAGTTTGAAGGAAACCAAGCTGTTACCGACAGAAAACTTAGAAATAAAGCCTTTAAAGAAACCAAACAAAAAAGATTCGGGATTGGTGGTATTTTAAAATCTTCAAAATTCATCGAAGAAAAATATCAGGAAGACAAACAAAACCTTATCAATTATTATAACTCTTTAGGATATAGAGATGCCGCAATTGTTTCAGACTCTGTTTGGAGAAACAAAAACAACAATTACGAAATCGATTTAAAACTTAAAGAAGGTAAGCAATATTACATTGGTGATGTTACCTTTACCGGAAATACAGTATATTCTACAGATTATTTACAAAGACTTTTAGGATATAAAAAAGGTGATATTTACGATGCAGTAGGATTCAACAAAAAAGTAGGGGAAGACGGCGGTAAGGAAGATGATTCCGATATCAAGTCTGTTTATATGAACAACGGTTACCTTTTCTCAAACGTAACTCCCGTTGAAAAATCTGTAGACGGAGACAAAATCAATCTTGAAATCCGTATCAATGAAGGTGAAAAAGCAACCTGGAACAAAGTAACATGGGAAGGTAATACTACTACTCATGACCACGTGATCCTTAGAGCTTTAAGAACAAAGCCGGGAAGCCTTTTTGCTAAAAGTGATATCAAAAGAACATATTTTGATCTTGCGGGGATGTCATTCTTTGACCCACAACAGATCGGCCAGGATATCCAGCCAAACCAGCAGGATAATACGGTAGATATTAATTGGAAATTGGTGGAGAAAGGTTCTTCTCAGGTTCAGTTGCAGGCAGGTTACGGTGGTAACAGCTTCATCGGAACGTTGGGATTAACGTTCAACAACTTCTCATTGAGAAATTTCCTTAAGTTTAAAGACTTTAAGCCGGTTCCTCAAGGTGATGGGCAAACATTATCTATTCAGGCGCAGGCTGGTCAATACTTCCAGAATTACGGGATCTCATTTACAGAGCCATGGTTATTCGGAACAAGACCTACAGCACTTTCTGTAAGTTTAAACAACTCAAGAGTAAAATACTCAGATGCTTACGGAGATTCTCAGAAGTTGAATATTTTCTCCGCTTCAGTAGGGTTGAACAGATTGTTGAAATGGCCGGATGATTATTTCTCATTATACACGGGAATTCAGTATCAGAAGTATGATTTTAAAAATTATCCTTTTGATTTCGGTGGAACAACGGAATATTACGGTTCTGCAAATAACTTGAGTATCAACTTAGGATTGAGCAGAAACTCTGCAGGTATAGACCCGATCTTCCCTACAGTAGGTTCAAACTTAGATCTCTCTGTGAAATTTACACTGCCGTATTCAGCGTTTAGTAACAAAGATTATTCTACAATGACGCCGGTTGACAAATACAGATGGATGGAATTCTATAAAGTGAAGTTCAAAGCCGATGTTTACAACGAGATTGTTGGGAAATTGGTGTTGAGATCTTCTGCTGAGATGGGATTCATGGACGGATACAACAAAAACTTGGGAGCTCCGCCATTTGAAAGATTCTATGTTGGAGGTACAGGCTTATTCGGTGGTAGATATGATGGTAGAGAATTGATTCCGTTGAGAGGTTACGAAAACGCATCTACTTACGGAGGACAGTCAGACGTCGATGTTACTCCATTAGGAGGAGGTACTATTTATAACAGATTTACGTTAGAATTAAGATATCCGATTTCATTAAATCAAACTGCAAAAATTTATGCATTAACGTTTGCTGAAGGAGGAAATGTTTGGAATTCTTGGGGTAGTTATAATCCATTCCAGTTAAAAAGATCAGTGGGTGTTGGTGTAAGAGTTTATATGGGAGCATTTGGTCTTATTGGATTTGACTTCGCTTATGGATTTGATAAACCAATTGGCTCATCAGAACCTTCTGGTTGGAAGACTCACTTCCTGATGAATCAGTCATTATAATTCACAATATGAAAAATTTTAAAATTGTTTTCTCGTTTGTTTTATTTTTGCTTTTTGGTATAAGCAACGCACAAAAAATTGGTGTTGTGGATACTGATTATATCTTAAATAAGCTTCCTCAATATCAAGAGGCGGAGGCAAGACTAAATTCACAGATTGACACTTGGGAATCTGAACTTCAAAACCTACAATCTGAATATGAACGTAAAAGATCAGCCTTTGAAAGTGAAAAAGTGCTTTTGATAGGCGATCAGTTGAAGCTAAGAGAAAAGGAAGTAATGGATCTGGAGAAAAATATCAAAACCACTACCAGCTTACGTTTCGGAGCTACTGGAGAAATTAAAAAGCTGAGAACAAATTTAGTTCAGCCTTTCCAGGATCAGATCTGGGGCGCAATCAAAACGATGGCTGAGAAAAACGGATTGGGCATGGTTCTTGATAAAACAAGTAACAATGTAATTTTCCTTCAGAAAAGATTTGATTATTCAGACAAGGTTTTGGATATCTTATTAAAAGGAAACGACAAAAAAGAAAAAACTAATAGTAAAAAGTAAAAGTTGAAATTAACTTTTACTAAATTTAAAGATCTAAAAAACAAATTAAATTATTTATTTACCAATTATGAAAAAATTAAGTGTATTATTTGCAGCGGTAATGATGGTTGTATCGGTAGGTATGGCAAAAGCTCAAAAAATTGCTACTTTAGATGTTATAGGTGTTCTTAATGCAATGCCTGAAAAGAAAAAAGCAGATACTGATCTTAAAGCTTTCTTAGATACTAAACAAGCTGAAATTAAAAAGAAGGCAGATGCTGGACAAGCTAAATTAAAGCAATATTCTGAAGAAGCACCTAAGAAAACTGCTGACGAAAACAAAGCTAGAGAAGCTGAATTAGCAAAAATGCAGGAAGAAATCCAGCAAATGAACGACAAAGCTCAAAAAGACTTTGTTGCTAAGCAAGATGCAGCTTACGAACCAATCGAGAAAAAGCTGAATGATGCTGTAAATAAAGTTGCTAAAGCAAACGGTTACGATTATATCATGGATGCAAACTCTTCTGCTTTCGTATTCAAAGGAGGTCCGGATGCGACTCCAGCTGTGAAAAAAGAATTAGGTGTTCAATAATTTTGACAATTAACAAACATTTATAAAACTTACCATCTCACTTAGAGGTGGTTTTTTTTATTTTTGCAAAATGAATAAAGAAGTATCAACTACGGTAAAGGTTAGGTTTAGCGATTGTGATCCCATCGGACATTTAAATAATGTGAAATATCTGGAATATATGTTCAATGCCAGAGAAGATCATGTCGAAACATTTTACGGTTTCACTTACGAAGAATATACCAAAAAGACTGGTTGTACCTGGATCGCGATTCAAAACGAAATAGCATATTTAAAAGAAGTAAGATACAATACCTCGGTGGTGATCAGCAGCAAAACCATCGATGTTCAGGACAGGACTGCAAAAGTTGAGATCTTAATGAAAAGCCTGGACGAAAACACAGTTCATGCAGTATTGTGGGTGACGGTAATTTATTTTAATGTTAAAACAAGAAAATCAGAAGTACATCCACAAGACATTAAAGATACATTTGGTAAATTTTATGTAGATTTAGAGCAGAAAGATTTCCAGTCGAGAGTTAAATTTTTAAGATCACAAAACGCAAAAAATTCATAATGAAAAAAATACTAGTAATAGGAAGTAACGGGCAATTGGGAAACTGTATCAGAAAGATTACACCCAATTTTGAACTGGATTATGAATTTATCTTTACAGACTCGCAAACTCTCAATATCACAGATGAGGATTTAGTGAGCAAATTCTTTTATGATAACAAGCCGGATTTCTGCATCAACGCATCTGCCTACACCGCAGTAGATCTTGCTGAAACCGAAAAGGAAAAGGCATTTGCTGTTAATGCAACAGGAGTTGGGAATCTGGCTCAGGCCTGCAAAGACTTTAAAACGGTGTTCATCCATGTTTCCACTGACTACGTTTTTGATGGTGATACCAATTTATGTTATTCCGAAGATGATTTCACCAACCCGATCGGCGTTTATGGCGAATCAAAATTAAAAGGAGAAGAATTGGCTTTAGAGATTAATTCTAAAACCATTATTCTGAGAACTTCGTGGCTGTATTCTGAGTTTAATAAAAACTTCGTCAAAACAATGCTGAATCTCTTCTCCCAAAAAGATGAGCTTGGAATTGTCGCAGACCAATTCGGACAACCTACCAACGCAAATGATTTGGCGGAAGCAATCATGGAAATCATTGAAAGAAAGAAAAAGACTTTTGGAATTTTTCATTTTTCCAACTATCCGGAAACAACCTGGTTTGAATTTGCCCAAAAAATCGCTGAGCTTTCAAAATCCAACATTAAATTGAATCAATTAACAACAGAACAATATCCAACTCCGGCAAAACGCCCTAAAAGAAGCACCATGTGTCTCGACAAAATTGAAGAAGTCTATAAAATAGAACCCAAATACTGGGAAAATAGCCTGGAAGAATGTGTAAATATTCTTACACAATAATATATATAGAATGAAAAAAATAATATTCACTGTTTTTGTTTTTTTGATGCATTTTTTTAATGCGCAAAACGTATACTTAACCAAAGTTGAAAAAACAAAAGAAAACACAGATAAGTTTTTATATAAAATAGAATCGGAAATAAAAGGAGCAGAATATTTAGGAGAAATCGAAGTTCAGGGATTCTCAAAAGATGACGCTGAAGTTTTTTCATTGATATATAAGAAAGCAAAGGAAATCGGAGCCAACTCATTTTCATTAAAACCCTTCGAAAATGTTGATGGCTCCCCACAAAATTTCAATCCGGCCAACTATCGCCTCAATTTATATTTTTTACCCAAAGACAAATTAATCAACCAAACGGGATCCTTATATCTATTCGCATCTTCGGAAAAAGAACAGAAAATAGCTTTAAATAAAAAAGATTATACCATTTCGCCAAGATCCTATTTAATAATAAAAACTATTCCCGGCGAAGTTTATACAATCTCAACAAAAAAATTATTAGGCTCAACGATAAAAATCCAGCCGAAGAAAAACAGCTCCAACCAGTATTTCCAGATCTCGGCTACAAAAGTAAAGTCTGACGACACCGGCACAGGCGGACTCAATTTAAAAAGTGGAGACATCATTGGCCTCGAAAAGTCCTACGCAGAATTTCTCAGTACCATATATAATAAAGAAAATCAGAGTAACTAAGCTCTGATTTTTTCTTAGGAGCTAATCCAGCTATCCACTCATACTCCTCACGCCGGGCTTTCCCACTCCAAACCCTCTAGCTCTCCCACATCCCGTTGCGGGGTAACCGTTCCTATCTGGGCTAGGATGTCCCGTACCCTTATAGAGGCAGTCCACAACAATAATACAGGTTTCCTCAATCCCCACCCATAATCCACCCACCTATACCTATCATTATAACCAAGCATTAAAAATTCCCCTCCTTTGGAACCACCCCGTCAAAAATTCTCTGAATTTTTGACGGGGTGGTTCCAAAGCCAACATAAAACATTATCTGCTCACCCAAACCTTATAGGTTTTCAAAACCTATAAGGTTTATTAGAAAACCACCAGCCACCAACCTTCATCAACAACTTAGCCTAATGGGTATCACAACCTCTGTTCTCCTACTCTCACCCTTCCAGCCCTCCAACTCTCTGACTCTTTAACCCGTCGCACAATACCTATCACCCCCTCGTTTAAAATTATTGATTCAGGCTTTCAGTGACTTATGATTGTCTATGAATAAAATATGAACATTATGTTAAATAGATTTGGAAGTATGGGGTAAAAGTGATTACTTTTGCCCCACTGAAAACGAGAGTATGTCAGTAGCGCAGAGGAGCTTTAAGGAAAGCGGTTAAGATTAAAAAGAACTACTTTGTAGTATATCAGTACTATAGGAGGATAGGACAAAAAACTTTAATTTTTTTAATAAAAAAAAGTTGTGAGTTTTAAAAGTTTTTGTATCTTTGCAGTCCGGTAAAACGGGAGCGCAGGAGTAGGATTGATTGAGTGGGAATGGAGAGATTAGGGTGAATTAAAAAACTTTAAAATTCTTTGTAAAAACATTTGGTCAATTAGGAAATAATTTTTACTTTTGCACACGCAAATACGGCAATGCTTAACGACAGAAAAAGGCAGCCGGGAAAGCGGAAGAAAAGAGATCATTGAAAAATAGATATAACAACCAAGTAAGGAAAAACTAAAGCGTCAAAACTTTGAGTGAGTCAGAACAAACATACAATGGAGAGTTTGATCCTGGCTCAGGATGAACGCTAGCGGGAGGCCTAACACATGCAAGCCGAGCGGTAGAGTCTCTTCGGAGACTTGAGAGCGGCGCACGGGTGCGGAACACGTGTGCAACCTGCCTTTATCAGGGAGATAGCCTTTCGAAAGGAAGATTAATACCCCATAATATATTGAGTGGCATCACTTGATATTGAAAACTACGGTGGATAGAGATGGGCACGCGCAAGATTAGATAGTTGGTAGGGTAACGGCCTACCAAGTCAATGATCTTTAGGGGGCCTGAGAGGGTGATCCCCCACACTGGTACTGAGACACGGACCAGACTCCTACGGGAGGCAGCAGTGAGGAATATTGGACAATGGGTGAGAGCCTGATCCAGCCATCCCGCGTGAAGGACGACGGCCCTATGGGTTGTAAACTTCTTTTGTATAGGGATAAACCTTTCCTCGTGAGGAAAGCTGAAGGTACTATACGAATAAGCACCGGCTAACTCCGTGCCAGCAGCCGCGGTAATACGGAGGGTGCAAGCGTTATCCGGATTTATTGGGTTTAAAGGGTCCGTAGGCGGATCTGTAAGTCAGTGGTGAAATCTCATAGCTCAACTATGAAACTGCCATTGATACTGCAGGTCTTGAGTAAGGTAGAAGTAGCTGGAATAAGTAGTGTAGCGGTGAAATGCATAGATATTACTTAGAACACCAATTGCGAAGGCAGGTTACTATGTCTTAACTGACGCTGATGGACGAAAGCGTGGGGAGCGAACAGGATTAGATACCCTGGTAGTCCACGCCGTAAACGATGCTAACTCGTTTTTGGGCTTTCGGGTTCAGAGACTAAGCGAAAGTGATAAGTTAGCCACCTGGGGAGTACGTTCGCAAGAATGAAACTCAAAGGAATTGACGGGGGCCCGCACAAGCGGTGGATTATGTGGTTTAATTCGATGATACGCGAGGAACCTTACCAAGGCTTAAATGGGAATTGATCGGTTTAGAAATAGACCTTCCTTCGGGCAATTTTCAAGGTGCTGCATGGTTGTCGTCAGCTCGTGCCGTGAGGTGTTAGGTTAAGTCCTGCAACGAGCGCAACCCCTGTCACTAGTTGCCATCATTCAGTTGGGGACTCTAGTGAGACTGCCTACGCAAGTAGAGAGGAAGGTGGGGATGACGTCAAATCATCACGGCCCTTACGCCTTGGGCCACACACGTAATACAATGGCCAGTACAGAGGGCTGCTACCAGGCGACTGGATGCTAATCTCGAAAGCTGGTCTCAGTTCGGATTGGAGTCTGCAACTCGACTCTATGAAGCTGGAATCGCTAGTAATCGCGCATCAGCCATGGCGCGGTGAATACGTTCCCGGGCCTTGTACACACCGCCCGTCAAGCCATGGAAGTCTGGGGTACCTGAAGTCGGTGACCGTAACAGGAGCTGCCTAGGGTAAAACAGGTAACTAGGGCTAAGTCGTAACAAGGTAGCCGTACCGGAAGGTGCGGCTGGAACATCTCATTTTAGAGCGTCTTTCGGGACGATAAACAAAATTAGTATCGCAAGATACAAAGTACTTACTTAAAGAGAGGCTTTAGTTTTTTATTTGGTTGATTTATATTTAAAAACATACAAAACCCACTAGAAATTAGTATAGGGATAGAGATACAAGAGCCGAGAGCCAAGAACCAAGACGAATGCAAAAGTCTTGTATCTAGCATCTAGGATCTGTTAGTCTAAAAGACAGTCTCGTAGCTCAGCTGGTTAGAGCGCTACACTGATAATGTAGAGGTCGGCAGTTCGAGCCTGCCCGAGACTACTAATTGTAAAAGACGGGAAGATATAAGATGCTAGACATCAGATTTAAAAGTCTGAGATCTGGAATCTGGAATCTGAAGTCTACTAGAGGGGGAATTAGCTCAGCTGGCTAGAGCGCCTGCCTTGCACGCAGGAGGTCAAGGGTTCGACTCCCTTATTCTCCACAGTTTTGAAGACTTAGTTTAAAAGTTACGGATGGAGCCAAAAACAACATCTGTTCATTAAGTTGACAAGAAGAATTTGATCATTGACATTAACGGTAAAGACATCACAAAGAGAAAACCGAGCACTTATAAGTGCTTGAGTAACCTAAAAATAGGAAAGAAATCGTTAAGGGCGTATGGCGGATGCCTAGGCTTTCAGAGGCGAAGAAGGACGTGGTAAGCTGCGAAAAGCTCGGGGGATTGGCACACACGAATTGATCCCGAGATGTCCGAATGGGGCAACCCGGCAGGTTGAAGACCTGTCACCTCGCAAGAGGAGCAAACCCGGAGAACTGAAACATCTAAGTACCCGGAGGAAAAGAAATCGAAGAGATTCCGTAAGTAGTGGCGAGCGAACGCGGATTAGCCCAAAAGTCTTTATATATTTAATAGAATGTACTGGAAAGTGCAGCCATAGAGGGTGATAGCCCCGTATATGAAAGGTATATATAGATGATAAATGAGTAGGGCGGGACACGTGAAATCCTGTCTGAATATGGGGGGACCATCCTCCAAGGCTAAATACTCCTGAAAGACCGATAGTGAACAAGTACTGTGAAGGAAAGGTGAAAAGCACTTCGAATAGAAGGGTGAAATAGAACCTGAAACCGTACGCCTACAAGCGGTCGGAGCCCACAAGTTGGGTGACGGCGTGCCTTTTGCATAATGAGCCTACGAGTTAATTTTACTAGCGAGGTTAAGGACTTCAGGTCCGGAGCCGGAGCGAAAGCGAGTCTGAATAGGGCGCATAGTTAGTAGGATTAGACGCGAAACCTTGTGATCTACCCATGGGCAGGTTGAAGCTCTGGTAACACAGAGTGGAGGACCGAACCGGTTGACGTTGAAAAGTCTTCGGATGACCTGTGGGTAGGGGTGAAAGGCCAATCAAACTGGGAGATAGCTCGTACTCTCCGAAATGCATTTAGGTGCAGCGTCGCAAAAAAGTTTATTAGAGGTAGAGCTACTGATTGGATGCGGGGGTTTCATCGCCTACCAATTCCTGACAAACTCCGAATGCTAATAAATGTTCTGCGGCAGTGAGGGCATGGGTGCTAAGGTCCATGTCCGAGAGGGAAAGAACCCAGACCAACAGCTAAGGTCCCCAAATATATGCTAAGTTGAAGCAACGCGGTTGAACTGCATTGACAGCTAGGATGTTGGCTTGGAAGCAGCCATTCATTTAAAGAGTGCGTAACAGCTCACTAGTCGAGCGGTTCGGCATGGATAATAATCGGGCATAAGCATATTACCGAAGCTATGGATTTATAATTAATTATATCTGGTAGGAGAGCATTCTGTTTGCGCCGAAGCAGTATCGTGAGGTATTGTGGAGCGGACAGAAAAGAAAATGTAGGCATAAGTAACGATAAAGGGGGCGAGAAACCCCCTCACCGAAAGACTAAGGTTTCCTCAGCCATGCTAATCAGCTGAGGGTTAGTCGGGACCTAACGCGAACCCGAAAGGGGTAGTGGATGGACAATGGGTTAATATTCCCATACTTGCTCACACTAAAAAGGGGACGGTTCGACGTAGCTATTGAAGACGGACGGAAGTGTCAAGGCCTAGCCTTCGGGCGAAGCTGTTATAGTGAAATCGGATCCAAGAAAAGCCGAAGTGAAGCAACCCGTACCAAAACCGACACAGGTGGTCGAGGAGAGAATCCTAAGGTGCTCGAGTGAGTCGTGGCTAAGGAACTAGGCAAAATAGTCTCGTAACTTCGGAAGAAGAGACGCCATCAGCAATGGTGGCCGCAGTGAAGAGGCCCAGGCGACTGTTTATCAAAAACACAGGACTCTGCTAAATCGAAAGATGCTGTATAGGGTCTGACACCTGCCCGGTGCTGGAAGGTTAAGGAAGGGCGTTAGCAGCAATGCGAAGCGTTTGACTGAAGCCCCAGTAAACGGCGGCCGTAACTATAACGGTCCTAAGGTAGCGAAATTCCTTGTCGGGTAAGTTCCGACCTGCACGAATGGTGTAACGATCTGGGCACTGTCTCAGCCACGAGCTCGGTGAAATTGTAGTATCGGTGAAGATGCCGATTACCCGCAATGGGACGAAAAGACCCTGTGAACCTTTACTATAACTTCGTATTGACTTTGAGTAAGTAATGTGTAGGATAGGTGGGAGGCTTTGAAGCATGCACGCTAGTGTGTGTGGAGCCAACGTTGAAATACCACCCTTTACTTACTTGGAGCCTAACTTCTTTTAGAAGGACATTGCGTGGTGGGTAGTTTGACTGGGGTGGTCGCCTCCAAAAGAGTAACGGAGGCTTTCAAAGGTACCCTCAGCACGCTTGGTAACCGTGCGTAGAGTGTAATGGCATAAGGGTGCTTGACTGTGAGACCTACAAGTCGATCAGGTGCGAAAGCAGGACATAGTGATCCGGTGGTTCCGTATGGAAGGGCCATCGCTCATAGGATAAAAGGTACTCCGGGGATAACAGGCTAGTCTCCCCCAAGAGCTCACATCGACGGGGAGGTTCGGCACCTCGATGTCGGCTCGTCACATCCTGGGGCTGGAGAAGGTCCCAAGGGTTGGGCTGTTCGCCCATTAAAGTGGCACGCGAGCTGGGTTCAGAACGTCGTGAGACAGTTCGGTCTCTATCTATTGCGGGCGTTAGATGTTTGAGAGGGCTTGATTCTAGTACGAGAGGACCGAATTGAACAAACCTCTGGTGTATCAGTTGTACCGCCAGGTGCACCGCTGAGTAGCTACGTTTGGAAGAGATAAACACTGAAAGCATATAAGTGTGAAACTCGCCTCAAGATGAGACATCTTTTAAGGGTCGTTGGAGATGACAACGTTGATAGGCTACAGGTGTAAAGTTGGTAACAGCATAGCCGAGTAGTACTAATTACCCGTAGATTTATAGCCTATTGGTTACTATAAAACAAGCCTTATAAGTGCAACCAAGGTTTTGTCTTTGTGAAAGTTTTTATCGATTAAAACAGATGTCAGATAGAAGACATCAGATTTAAGACCATTAAAAGTCTGAAATCTGAAATCTCACCTCTGATATCTTATATACAACCTTTAGGGTGGTTTTAGCGGTGGGGCTCACCTGTTCCCATTCCGAACACAGAAGTTAAGCCCACCAGCGCCGATGGTACTGCGAAAGCGGGAGAGTAGGTCGCCGCCGGTTTTTATTTAAAACTCCTTCATCAATCGATGAAGGAGTTTTTTTATGCCCAAAAAGCAAAAAACTACAAATGCTAAAATCAAAAACAAAAGAATAAACAAAAGTCTCATACATAAATGTGTATGAGACTTTTTTCGTTTTATACCATAACAACTCCATACCCCAAAAAAAATAGATGAGTAATAAGCAATGGTAATTAATAATTTTGCTAGATGCCAGACGCCAGATGCCAGATGTCAGATACGGGGAGCTCCGGAGGAGCGATCTGTTAATAGCCCAGATTATATGTTTGGATTATGAGCCCTGTAAGGGCGGCCTGTAACTACAAAGATATTAATGTTAACAAAGGATTATTAATATTTTTTAGTAGCCCATTAAACTACATTAAGCTTTTTTGAAGCAGGATTATTTTTTTAATCAAAAAAATACCACAAACATCTGTGCAAATCCGTGTTATCTGTGATTAAATAAAAAACAAAATAACTTGGACTCACAAATCCTCAAAGCTTTTAAACCCCTTGAAAATTTTTTATTAATGCCCTATACTAAAAGACTATGTTTGATCCAACTGGAATTAGCCTTCTCCAAAATTAAAATCTAAAGAAAAGAGTTTGTATACAAAAAATGCAGTTTAGATTCCTTCGGAATGACAGTAATGTATATAAATCAAATTAGTTTTAATTTTTATAATCTAAAAGTTTTTAATCTCAGAATAAGAAAATGTAGAATTAGATCTTCATCAGAATGACAAACGAAACAGTAAAGAAAAAAGAATTCTTTTACATTACTTTATTTGGGCACGATAATCTTTACCGCCAACTCCCCAACCCCAACCTTATAGGTTTTTAAAACCTATAAGGTTTATTAGAAAACCACCAGCCACCAACCTTCATCAACAACTTAGCCTAATGGGTATCACAACCTCTGTTCTCCTACTCTCACCCTTCCAGCCCTCCAACTCTCTGACTCTTTAACCCGTCGCACAATACCTATCACCCCCTCGTTTAAAATTATTGATTCAGGCTTTCAGTGACTTATGATTGTCTATGAATAAAATATGAACATTATGTTAAATAGATTTGGAAGTATGGGGTAAAAGTGATTACTTTTGCCCCACTGAAAACGAGAGTATGTCAGTAGCGCAGAGGAGCTTTAAGGAAAGCGGTTAAGATTAAAAAGAACTACTTTGTAGTATATCAGTACTATAGGAGGATAGGACAAAAAACTTTAATTTTTTTAATAAAAAAAAGTTGTGAGTTTTAAAAGTTTTTGTATCTTTGCAGTCCGGTAAAACGGGAGCGCAGGAGTAGGATTGATTGAGTGGGAATGGAGAGATTAGGGTGAATTAAAAAACTTTAAAATTCTTTGTAAAAACATTTGGTCAATTAGGAAATAATTTTTACTTTTGCACACGCAAATACGGCAATGCTTAACGACAGAAAAAGGCAGCCGGGAAAGCGGAAGAAAAGAGATCATTGAAAAATAGATATAACAACCAAGTAAGGAAAAACTAAAGCGTCAAAACTTTGAGTGAGTCAGAACAAACATACAATGGAGAGTTTGATCCTGGCTCAGGATGAACGCTAGCGGGAGGCCTAACACATGCAAGCCGAGCGGTAGAGTCTCTTCGGAGACTTGAGAGCGGCGCACGGGTGCGGAACACGTGTGCAACCTGCCTTTATCAGGGAGATAGCCTTTCGAAAGGAAGATTAATACCCCATAATATATTGAGTGGCATCACTTGATATTGAAAACTACGGTGGATAGAGATGGGCACGCGCAAGATTAGATAGTTGGTAGGGTAACGGCCTACCAAGTCAATGATCTTTAGGGGGCCTGAGAGGGTGATCCCCCACACTGGTACTGAGACACGGACCAGACTCCTACGGGAGGCAGCAGTGAGGAATATTGGACAATGGGTGAGAGCCTGATCCAGCCATCCCGCGTGAAGGACGACGGCCCTATGGGTTGTAAACTTCTTTTGTATAGGGATAAACCTTTCCTCGTGAGGAAAGCTGAAGGTACTATACGAATAAGCACCGGCTAACTCCGTGCCAGCAGCCGCGGTAATACGGAGGGTGCAAGCGTTATCCGGATTTATTGGGTTTAAAGGGTCCGTAGGCGGATCTGTAAGTCAGTGGTGAAATCTCATAGCTCAACTATGAAACTGCCATTGATACTGCAGGTCTTGAGTAAGGTAGAAGTAGCTGGAATAAGTAGTGTAGCGGTGAAATGCATAGATATTACTTAGAACACCAATTGCGAAGGCAGGTTACTATGTCTTAACTGACGCTGATGGACGAAAGCGTGGGGAGCGAACAGGATTAGATACCCTGGTAGTCCACGCCGTAAACGATGCTAACTCGTTTTTGGGCTTTCGGGTTCAGAGACTAAGCGAAAGTGATAAGTTAGCCACCTGGGGAGTACGTTCGCAAGAATGAAACTCAAAGGAATTGACGGGGGCCCGCACAAGCGGTGGATTATGTGGTTTAATTCGATGATACGCGAGGAACCTTACCAAGGCTTAAATGGGAATTGATCGGTTTAGAAATAGACCTTCCTTCGGGCAATTTTCAAGGTGCTGCATGGTTGTCGTCAGCTCGTGCCGTGAGGTGTTAGGTTAAGTCCTGCAACGAGCGCAACCCCTGTCACTAGTTGCCATCATTCAGTTGGGGACTCTAGTGAGACTGCCTACGCAAGTAGAGAGGAAGGTGGGGATGACGTCAAATCATCACGGCCCTTACGCCTTGGGCCACACACGTAATACAATGGCCAGTACAGAGGGCTGCTACCAGGCGACTGGATGCTAATCTCGAAAGCTGGTCTCAGTTCGGATTGGAGTCTGCAACTCGACTCTATGAAGCTGGAATCGCTAGTAATCGCGCATCAGCCATGGCGCGGTGAATACGTTCCCGGGCCTTGTACACACCGCCCGTCAAGCCATGGAAGTCTGGGGTACCTGAAGTCGGTGACCGTAACAGGAGCTGCCTAGGGTAAAACAGGTAACTAGGGCTAAGTCGTAACAAGGTAGCCGTACCGGAAGGTGCGGCTGGAACATCTCATTTTAGAGCGTCTTTCGGGACGATAAACAAAATTAGTATCGCAAGATACAAAGTACTTACTTAAAGAGAGGCTTTAGTTTTTTATTTGGTTGATTTATATTTAAAAACATACAAAACCCACTAGAAATTAGTATAGGGATAGAGATACAAGAGCCGAGAGCCAAGAACCAAGACGAATGCAAAAGTCTTGTATCTAGCATCTAGGATCTGTTAGTCTAAAAGACAGTCTCGTAGCTCAGCTGGTTAGAGCGCTACACTGATAATGTAGAGGTCGGCAGTTCGAGCCTGCCCGAGACTACTAATTGTAAAAGACGGGAAGATATAAGATGCTAGACATCAGATTTAAAAGTCTGAGATCTGGAATCTGGAATCTGAAGTCTACTAGAGGGGGAATTAGCTCAGCTGGCTAGAGCGCCTGCCTTGCACGCAGGAGGTCAAGGGTTCGACTCCCTTATTCTCCACAGTTTTGAAGACTTAGTTTAAAAGTTACGGATGGAGCCAAAAACAACATCTGTTCATTAAGTTGACAAGAAGAATTTGATCATTGACATTAACGGTAAAGACATCACAAAGAGAAAACCGAGCACTTATAAGTGCTTGAGTAACCTAAAAATAGGAAAGAAATCGTTAAGGGCGTATGGCGGATGCCTAGGCTTTCAGAGGCGAAGAAGGACGTGGTAAGCTGCGAAAAGCTCGGGGGATTGGCACACACGAATTGATCCCGAGATGTCCGAATGGGGCAACCCGGCAGGTTGAAGACCTGTCACCTCGCAAGAGGAGCAAACCCGGAGAACTGAAACATCTAAGTACCCGGAGGAAAAGAAATCGAAGAGATTCCGTAAGTAGTGGCGAGCGAACGCGGATTAGCCCAAAAGTCTTTATATATTTAATAGAATGTACTGGAAAGTGCAGCCATAGAGGGTGATAGCCCCGTATATGAAAGGTATATATAGATGATAAATGAGTAGGGCGGGACACGTGAAATCCTGTCTGAATATGGGGGGACCATCCTCCAAGGCTAAATACTCCTGAAAGACCGATAGTGAACAAGTACTGTGAAGGAAAGGTGAAAAGCACTTCGAATAGAAGGGTGAAATAGAACCTGAAACCGTACGCCTACAAGCGGTCGGAGCCCACAAGTTGGGTGACGGCGTGCCTTTTGCATAATGAGCCTACGAGTTAATTTTACTAGCGAGGTTAAGGACTTCAGGTCCGGAGCCGGAGCGAAAGCGAGTCTGAATAGGGCGCATAGTTAGTAGGATTAGACGCGAAACCTTGTGATCTACCCATGGGCAGGTTGAAGCTCTGGTAACACAGAGTGGAGGACCGAACCGGTTGACGTTGAAAAGTCTTCGGATGACCTGTGGGTAGGGGTGAAAGGCCAATCAAACTGGGAGATAGCTCGTACTCTCCGAAATGCATTTAGGTGCAGCGTCGCAAAAAAGTTTATTAGAGGTAGAGCTACTGATTGGATGCGGGGGTTTCATCGCCTACCAATTCCTGACAAACTCCGAATGCTAATAAATGTTCTGCGGCAGTGAGGGCATGGGTGCTAAGGTCCATGTCCGAGAGGGAAAGAACCCAGACCAACAGCTAAGGTCCCCAAATATATGCTAAGTTGAAGCAACGCGGTTGAACTGCATTGACAGCTAGGATGTTGGCTTGGAAGCAGCCATTCATTTAAAGAGTGCGTAACAGCTCACTAGTCGAGCGGTTCGGCATGGATAATAATCGGGCATAAGCATATTACCGAAGCTATGGATTTATAATTAATTATATCTGGTAGGAGAGCATTCTGTTTGCGCCGAAGCAGTATCGTGAGGTATTGTGGAGCGGACAGAAAAGAAAATGTAGGCATAAGTAACGATAAAGGGGGCGAGAAACCCCCTCACCGAAAGACTAAGGTTTCCTCAGCCATGCTAATCAGCTGAGGGTTAGTCGGGACCTAACGCGAACCCGAAAGGGGTAGTGGATGGACAATGGGTTAATATTCCCATACTTGCTCACACTAAAAAGGGGACGGTTCGACGTAGCTATTGAAGACGGACGGAAGTGTCAAGGCCTAGCCTTCGGGCGAAGCTGTTATAGTGAAATCGGATCCAAGAAAAGCCGAAGTGAAGCAACCCGTACCAAAACCGACACAGGTGGTCGAGGAGAGAATCCTAAGGTGCTCGAGTGAGTCGTGGCTAAGGAACTAGGCAAAATAGTCTCGTAACTTCGGAAGAAGAGACGCCATCAGCAATGGTGGCCGCAGTGAAGAGGCCCAGGCGACTGTTTATCAAAAACACAGGACTCTGCTAAATCGAAAGATGCTGTATAGGGTCTGACACCTGCCCGGTGCTGGAAGGTTAAGGAAGGGCGTTAGCAGCAATGCGAAGCGTTTGACTGAAGCCCCAGTAAACGGCGGCCGTAACTATAACGGTCCTAAGGTAGCGAAATTCCTTGTCGGGTAAGTTCCGACCTGCACGAATGGTGTAACGATCTGGGCACTGTCTCAGCCACGAGCTCGGTGAAATTGTAGTATCGGTGAAGATGCCGATTACCCGCAATGGGACGAAAAGACCCTGTGAACCTTTACTATAACTTCGTATTGACTTTGAGTAAGTAATGTGTAGGATAGGTGGGAGGCTTTGAAGCATGCACGCTAGTGTGTGTGGAGCCAACGTTGAAATACCACCCTTTACTTACTTGGAGCCTAACTTCTTTTAGAAGGACATTGCGTGGTGGGTAGTTTGACTGGGGTGGTCGCCTCCAAAAGAGTAACGGAGGCTTTCAAAGGTACCCTCAGCACGCTTGGTAACCGTGCGTAGAGTGTAATGGCATAAGGGTGCTTGACTGTGAGACCTACAAGTCGATCAGGTGCGAAAGCAGGACATAGTGATCCGGTGGTTCCGTATGGAAGGGCCATCGCTCATAGGATAAAAGGTACTCCGGGGATAACAGGCTAGTCTCCCCCAAGAGCTCACATCGACGGGGAGGTTCGGCACCTCGATGTCGGCTCGTCACATCCTGGGGCTGGAGAAGGTCCCAAGGGTTGGGCTGTTCGCCCATTAAAGTGGCACGCGAGCTGGGTTCAGAACGTCGTGAGACAGTTCGGTCTCTATCTATTGCGGGCGTTAGATGTTTGAGAGGGCTTGATTCTAGTACGAGAGGACCGAATTGAACAAACCTCTGGTGTATCAGTTGTACCGCCAGGTGCACCGCTGAGTAGCTACGTTTGGAAGAGATAAACACTGAAAGCATATAAGTGTGAAACTCGCCTCAAGATGAGACATCTTTTAAGGGTCGTTGGAGATGACAACGTTGATAGGCTACAGGTGTAAAGTTGGTAACAGCATAGCCGAGTAGTACTAATTACCCGTAGATTTATAGCCTATTGGTTACTATAAAACAAGCCTTATAAGTGCAACCAAGGTTTTGTCTTTGTGAAAGTTTTTATCGATTAAAACAGATGTCAGATAGAAGACATCAGATTTAAGACCATTAAAAGTCTGAAATCTGAAATCTCACCTCTGATATCTTATATACAACCTTTAGGGTGGTTTTAGCGGTGGGGCTCACCTGTTCCCATTCCGAACACAGAAGTTAAGCCCACCAGCGCCGATGGTACTGCGAAAGCGGGAGAGTAGGTCGCCGCCGGTTTTTATTTAAAACTCCTTCATCAATCGATGAAGGAGTTTTTTTATGCCCAAAAAGCAAAAAACTACAAATGCTAAAATCAAAAACAAAAGAATAAACAAAAGTCTCATACATAAATGTGTATGAGACTTTTTTCGTTTTATACCATAACAACTCCATACCCCAAAAAAAATAGATGAGTAATAAGCAATGGTAATTAATAATTTTGCTAGATGCTAGATGCTAGATGCTAGATGCTAGATGCTAAATGCTAAATGCGGGGAGCTCCGGAGGAGCGACCTGTTAATAGCCCAGATTATATGTTTGGATGTATCAGCCCTGTAAGGGCGGCCTGTAGCTACAAAGATATTTAATGTAGTATAGAAATATTTAAAAATCATCCATTGTTAGATGCCGGAATATATTTCAATAAAAGTCGCAAAAAGTTATTCTTAATTCATTTTACTTCTTACACTATTTTTTAATGGTAGAAAATGTGATGAAAGAATTTTATATTTTTATTCTATCAATATCTCAAAGCTTGTCATTCTGAAAGAATCTAAACAAAGGATTATTAATATTTTTTAGTAGCCCATTAAACTACATTAAGCTTTTGAGCAGGACAACTTTTTAATCAAAAAAATACCACAAACATCTGTGCAAATCCGTGTTATCAGTGATTAAATAAAAAACAAAATAACTTACACTTACCTAAATCCTCAAAGCTTTTAAAAACCTTGAAAATTTTTTCTTAATGCCCTATACTAAAAGACTATTTTTGATCCAACTGGAATTAGCCTTCTCCAAAATTAAAATCTAAAGAAAAGAGTTTGTATACAAAAAATGCAGTTTAGATTCCTTCGGAATGACAGTAATGTATATAAATCAAATTAGTTTTAATTTTTATAATCTAAAAGTTTTTAATCTCAGAATAAGAAAATGTAGAATTAGATCTTCATCAGAATGACAAACGAAACAGTAAAGAAAAAAGAATTCTTTTACATTACTTTATTTGGGCACGATAATCTTTACCGCCAACTCCCCAACCCCAACCTTATAGGTTTTTAAAACCTATAAGGTTTATTAGAAAACCACCAGCCACCAACCTTCATCAACAACTTAGCCTAATGGGTATCACAACCTCTGTTCTCCTACTCTCACCCTTCCAGCCCTCCAACTCTCTGACTCTTTAACCCGTCGCACAATACCTATCACCCCCTCGTTTAAAATTATTGATTCAGGCTTTCAGTGACTTATGATTGTCTATGAATAAAATATGAACATTATGTTAAATAGATTTGGAAGTATGGGGTAAAAGTGATTACTTTTGCCCCACTGAAAACGAGAGTATGTCAGTAGCGCAGAGGAGCTTTAAGGAAAGCGGTTAAGATTAAAAAGAACTACTTTGTAGTATATCAGTACTATAGGAGGATAGGACAAAAAACTTTAATTTTTTTAATAAAAAAAAGTTGTGAGTTTTAAAAGTTTTTGTATCTTTGCAGTCCGGTAAAACGGGAGCGCAGGAGTAGGATTGATTGAGTGGGAATGGAGAGATTAGGGTGAATTAAAAAACTTTAAAATTCTTTGTAAAAACATTTGGTCAATTAGGAAATAATTTTTACTTTTGCACACGCAAATACGGCAATGCTTAACGACAGAAAAAGGCAGCCGGGAAAGCGGAAGAAAAGAGATCATTGAAAAATAGATATAACAACCAAGTAAGGAAAAACTAAAGCGTCAAAACTTTGAGTGAGTCAGAACAAACATACAATGGAGAGTTTGATCCTGGCTCAGGATGAACGCTAGCGGGAGGCCTAACACATGCAAGCCGAGCGGTAGAGTCTCTTCGGAGACTTGAGAGCGGCGCACGGGTGCGGAACACGTGTGCAACCTGCCTTTATCAGGGAGATAGCCTTTCGAAAGGAAGATTAATACCCCATAATATATTGAGTGGCATCACTTGATATTGAAAACTACGGTGGATAGAGATGGGCACGCGCAAGATTAGATAGTTGGTAGGGTAACGGCCTACCAAGTCAATGATCTTTAGGGGGCCTGAGAGGGTGATCCCCCACACTGGTACTGAGACACGGACCAGACTCCTACGGGAGGCAGCAGTGAGGAATATTGGACAATGGGTGAGAGCCTGATCCAGCCATCCCGCGTGAAGGACGACGGCCCTATGGGTTGTAAACTTCTTTTGTATAGGGATAAACCTTTCCTCGTGAGGAAAGCTGAAGGTACTATACGAATAAGCACCGGCTAACTCCGTGCCAGCAGCCGCGGTAATACGGAGGGTGCAAGCGTTATCCGGATTTATTGGGTTTAAAGGGTCCGTAGGCGGATCTGTAAGTCAGTGGTGAAATCTCATAGCTCAACTATGAAACTGCCATTGATACTGCAGGTCTTGAGTAAGGTAGAAGTAGCTGGAATAAGTAGTGTAGCGGTGAAATGCATAGATATTACTTAGAACACCAATTGCGAAGGCAGGTTACTATGTCTTAACTGACGCTGATGGACGAAAGCGTGGGGAGCGAACAGGATTAGATACCCTGGTAGTCCACGCCGTAAACGATGCTAACTCGTTTTTGGGCTTTCGGGTTCAGAGACTAAGCGAAAGTGATAAGTTAGCCACCTGGGGAGTACGTTCGCAAGAATGAAACTCAAAGGAATTGACGGGGGCCCGCACAAGCGGTGGATTATGTGGTTTAATTCGATGATACGCGAGGAACCTTACCAAGGCTTAAATGGGAATTGATCGGTTTAGAAATAGACCTTCCTTCGGGCAATTTTCAAGGTGCTGCATGGTTGTCGTCAGCTCGTGCCGTGAGGTGTTAGGTTAAGTCCTGCAACGAGCGCAACCCCTGTCACTAGTTGCCATCATTCAGTTGGGGACTCTAGTGAGACTGCCTACGCAAGTAGAGAGGAAGGTGGGGATGACGTCAAATCATCACGGCCCTTACGCCTTGGGCCACACACGTAATACAATGGCCAGTACAGAGGGCTGCTACCAGGCGACTGGATGCTAATCTCGAAAGCTGGTCTCAGTTCGGATTGGAGTCTGCAACTCGACTCTATGAAGCTGGAATCGCTAGTAATCGCGCATCAGCCATGGCGCGGTGAATACGTTCCCGGGCCTTGTACACACCGCCCGTCAAGCCATGGAAGTCTGGGGTACCTGAAGTCGGTGACCGTAACAGGAGCTGCCTAGGGTAAAACAGGTAACTAGGGCTAAGTCGTAACAAGGTAGCCGTACCGGAAGGTGCGGCTGGAACATCTCATTTTAGAGCGTCTTTCGGGACGATAAACAAAATTAGTATCGCAAGATACAAAGTACTTACTTAAAGAGAGGCTTTAGTTTTTTATTTGGTTGATTTATATTTAAAAACATACAAAACCCACTAGAAATTAGTATAGGGATAGAGATACAAGAGCCGAGAGCCAAGAACCAAGACGAATGCAAAAGTCTTGTATCTAGCATCTAGGATCTGTTAGTCTAAAAGACAGTCTCGTAGCTCAGCTGGTTAGAGCGCTACACTGATAATGTAGAGGTCGGCAGTTCGAGCCTGCCCGAGACTACTAATTGTAAAAGACGGGAAGATATAAGATGCTAGACATCAGATTTAAAAGTCTGAGATCTGGAATCTGGAATCTGAAGTCTACTAGAGGGGGAATTAGCTCAGCTGGCTAGAGCGCCTGCCTTGCACGCAGGAGGTCAAGGGTTCGACTCCCTTATTCTCCACAGTTTTGAAGACTTAGTTTAAAAGTTACGGATGGAGCCAAAAACAACATCTGTTCATTAAGTTGACAAGAAGAATTTGATCATTGACATTAACGGTAAAGACATCACAAAGAGAAAACCGAGCACTTATAAGTGCTTGAGTAACCTAAAAATAGGAAAGAAATCGTTAAGGGCGTATGGCGGATGCCTAGGCTTTCAGAGGCGAAGAAGGACGTGGTAAGCTGCGAAAAGCTCGGGGGATTGGCACACACGAATTGATCCCGAGATGTCCGAATGGGGCAACCCGGCAGGTTGAAGACCTGTCACCTCGCAAGAGGAGCAAACCCGGAGAACTGAAACATCTAAGTACCCGGAGGAAAAGAAATCGAAGAGATTCCGTAAGTAGTGGCGAGCGAACGCGGATTAGCCCAAAAGTCTTTATATATTTAATAGAATGTACTGGAAAGTGCAGCCATAGAGGGTGATAGCCCCGTATATGAAAGGTATATATAGATGATAAATGAGTAGGGCGGGACACGTGAAATCCTGTCTGAATATGGGGGACCATCCTCCAAGGCTAAATACTCCTGAAAGACCGATAGTGAACAAGTACTGTGAAGGAAAGGTGAAAAGCACTTCGAATAGAAGGGTGAAATAGAACCTGAAACCGTACGCCTACAAGCGGTCGGAGCCCACAAGTTGGGTGACGGCGTGCCTTTTGCATAATGAGCCTACGAGTTAATTTTACTAGCGAGGTTAAGGACTTCAGGTCCGGAGCCGGAGCGAAAGCGAGTCTGAATAGGGCGCATAGTTAGTAGGATTAGACGCGAAACCTTGTGATCTACCCATGGGCAGGTTGAAGCTCTGGTAACACAGAGTGGAGGACCGAACCGGTTGACGTTGAAAAGTCTTCGGATGACCTGTGGGTAGGGGTGAAAGGCCAATCAAACTGGGAGATAGCTCGTACTCTCCGAAATGCATTTAGGTGCAGCGTCGCAAAAAAGTTTATTAGAGGTAGAGCTACTGATTGGATGCGGGGGTTTCATCGCCTAC
Organism: Chryseobacterium sp. IHB B 17019; assembly: GCF_001456155.1. Lineage (NCBI taxonomy): Bacteria > Pseudomonadati > Bacteroidota > Flavobacteriia > Flavobacteriales > Weeksellaceae > Chryseobacterium > Chryseobacterium sp. IHB B 17019. The sequence continues at coordinate 4,066,855 of NZ_CP013293.1, forward strand.
CAATTCCTGACAAACTCCGAATGCTAATAAATGTTCTGCGGCAGTGAGGGCATGGGTGCTAAGGTCCATGTCCGAGAGGGAAAGAACCCAGACCAACAGCTAAGGTCCCCAAATATATGCTAAGTTGAAGCAACGCGGTTGAACTGCATTGACAGCTAGGATGTTGGCTTGGAAGCAGCCATTCATTTAAAGAGTGCGTAACAGCTCACTAGTCGAGCGGTTCGGCATGGATAATAATCGGGCATAAGCATATTACCGAAGCTATGGATTTATAATTAATTATATCTGGTAGGAGAGCATTCTGTTTGCGCCGAAGCAGTATCGTGAGGTATTGTGGAGCGGACAGAAAAGAAAATGTAGGCATAAGTAACGATAAAGGGGGCGAGAAACCCCCTCACCGAAAGACTAAGGTTTCCTCAGCCATGCTAATCAGCTGAGGGTTAGTCGGGACCTAACGCGAACCCGAAAGGGGTAGTGGATGGACAATGGGTTAATATTCCCATACTTGCTCACACTAAAAAGGGGACGGTTCGACGTAGCTATTGAAGACGGACGGAAGTGTCAAGGCCTAGCCTTCGGGCGAAGCTGTTATAGTGAAATCGGATCCAAGAAAAGCCGAAGTGAAGCAACCCGTACCAAAACCGACACAGGTGGTCGAGGAGAGAATCCTAAGGTGCTCGAGTGAGTCGTGGCTAAGGAACTAGGCAAAATAGTCTCGTAACTTCGGAAGAAGAGACGCCATCAGCAATGGTGGCCGCAGTGAAGAGGCCCAGGCGACTGTTTATCAAAAACACAGGACTCTGCTAAATCGAAAGATGCTGTATAGGGTCTGACACCTGCCCGGTGCTGGAAGGTTAAGGAAGGGCGTTAGCAGCAATGCGAAGCGTTTGACTGAAGCCCCAGTAAACGGCGGCCGTAACTATAACGGTCCTAAGGTAGCGAAATTCCTTGTCGGGTAAGTTCCGACCTGCACGAATGGTGTAACGATCTGGGCACTGTCTCAGCCACGAGCTCGGTGAAATTGTAGTATCGGTGAAGATGCCGATTACCCGCAATGGGACGAAAAGACCCTGTGAACCTTTACTATAACTTCGTATTGACTTTGAGTAAGTAATGTGTAGGATAGGTGGGAGGCTTTGAAGCATGCACGCTAGTGTGTGTGGAGCCAACGTTGAAATACCACCCTTTACTTACTTGGAGCCTAACTTCTTTTAGAAGGACATTGCGTGGTGGGTAGTTTGACTGGGGTGGTCGCCTCCAAAAGAGTAACGGAGGCTTTCAAAGGTACCCTCAGCACGCTTGGTAACCGTGCGTAGAGTGTAATGGCATAAGGGTGCTTGACTGTGAGACCTACAAGTCGATCAGGTGCGAAAGCAGGACATAGTGATCCGGTGGTTCCGTATGGAAGGGCCATCGCTCATAGGATAAAAGGTACTCCGGGGATAACAGGCTAGTCTCCCCCAAGAGCTCACATCGACGGGGAGGTTCGGCACCTCGATGTCGGCTCGTCACATCCTGGGGCTGGAGAAGGTCCCAAGGGTTGGGCTGTTCGCCCATTAAAGTGGCACGCGAGCTGGGTTCAGAACGTCGTGAGACAGTTCGGTCTCTATCTATTGCGGGCGTTAGATGTTTGAGAGGGCTTGATTCTAGTACGAGAGGACCGAATTGAACAAACCTCTGGTGTATCAGTTGTACCGCCAGGTGCACCGCTGAGTAGCTACGTTTGGAAGAGATAAACACTGAAAGCATATAAGTGTGAAACTCGCCTCAAGATGAGACATCTTTTAAGGGTCGTTGGAGATGACAACGTTGATAGGCTACAGGTGTAAAGTTGGTAACAGCATAGCCGAGTAGTACTAATTACCCGTAGATTTATAGCCTATTGGTTACTATAAAACAAGCCTTATAAGTGCAACCAAGGTTTTGTCTTTGTGAAAGTTTTTATCGATTAAAACAGATGTCAGATAGAAGACATCAGATTTAAGACCATTAAAAGTCTGAAATCTGAAATCTCACCTCTGATATCTTATATACAACCTTTAGGGTGGTTTTAGCGGTGGGGCTCACCTGTTCCCATTCCGAACACAGAAGTTAAGCCCACCAGCGCCGATGGTACTGCGAAAGCGGGAGAGTAGGTCGCCGCCGGTTTTTATTTAAAACTCCTTCATCAATCGATGAAGGAGTTTTTTTATGCCCAAAAAGCAAAAAACTACAAACGCTAAAATCAAAAACAAAAGAATAAACAAAAGTCTCATACATAAATGTGTATGAGACTTTTTTCGTTTTATACCATAACAACTCCATACCCCAAAAAAAATAGATGAGTAATAAGCAATGGTAATTAATAATTTTGCTAGATGCTAGATGCTAGATGCTAGATGCTAGATGCTAGATGCTAGATGCTAGATGCTAGATGCTAGATGCTAGATGCTAGATGCTAGATGCTAAATGCTAAATGCGGGGAGCTCCGGAGGAGCGATCTGTTAATAGCCCAGATTATATGTTTGGATTATGAGCCCTGTAAGGGCGGCCTGTCGAAGTAAAACAATCTTAAACCCCTTTAACTTTCATACTCTCTTTGTCATCCTGGAAGGATCTAAAATCTTCTTTAATAGGAAATCTTCATTATACATTTTACGAACAATGAGCTTTTATTTACATTTAAAAATCTGCTTAATCACCAATCTGCGAGAGATCATTCTTCATTCTTAATTACCATTTATATATTATCGTCTTGTGTTACCTGGCTAAGTTTACACCTTTGTTTACCTTTTATATTTAAAATTAAATTATTCTTTGTCTTGCTTTGCGTTAAAAAATCCAAATAACCAAAAAAACTGTTCATTATCTTCCGCTCCTTTATTTTTGCTAAATGCTAAATGCTAAATGCTAAATGCTAAATGCTAAATGCTAAATGCTAAATGCTAAATGCTAAATGCGGGGAGCTCCGGAGGAGCGACCTGTTAATAGCCCAGATTATATGTTTGGATGTATGAGCCCTGTAAGGGCGGCCTGTAACTACAAAGATATTAATGTAGTATAGAAATATTTAAAAATCATCCATTGTTAGATACCGGAAGAAACTTAAGAGGTTTGAGGTTCTTGTGCTTATGGGAGCTACTTTGAAACCACTCCCGTCAAAAATATTTGAATTTTTTGCCACCCTCCAGAGGAGGGGAATTTAATGCTGTTAATGATAATGTTGTAAATGGTTTGATTGATAAAGCGGGGATTGTTTCACAACTTCTATTGCCTGAATTGCAGGAAGACCCTAGCCCAGATAGGAGCGGTTACCCCGCAACTGGATGTAGGAGAGTTGGAGGACATGTAACAGAAAAGCAATGGCGTGAGGAGTATGAGCGGATAGCTGGAAATAGCTCCTAATTATTTTACGAAAATTGTTTGGTTAATAGACATTGATAGATAAAATCTCTGGAAACTTTTTATTTTATGTTGTAACTTTATCTTATGAAAGAGCATATTGTGAGAGGGTTCAGGTTTGAAACTTATAAAGCACCGGAATTGTCCGTATTTGATCGGTTGCTGGAGATTTTTACGGATCTGTTGACCCATACTTCAGGAGATTTTGATGAAGCGATAGACTGGCTTCGAATGCTTGATGATGAATACAAACTTACTACACCAGAATATACTATAGATGATTTTATCGAAGATCTTAAGAGAAAGAGATATATCCGCGAGGAAATAGATCCCAATGGAAACGGGAGTAGCGTACAGTTGAGTGCAAAAATGGAACAAAATATCCGTAAACAGGCTCTTAAACAGATCTTCGGAAATCTCGAGAAAAGTGGAAGTGGAAATCATAAGACCAATAAAAGCGGTACAGGCGAAGATACAACGGGGGAATTCCGTAATTATAGTTTTGGAGATCCTGTTGAGAAAATTTCTATTACTGAAAGCCTTAAAAATGCACAGATCAACAATGGTATCGGTGATTTTCATCTTACTGAAGATGATTTAATTGTTGAAGACAGTATTCACCAATCTCAGATGAGTACGGTTCTCATGATAGACATCAGCCACAGTATGATTTTGTATGGAGAAGACCGTATTACTCCTGCCAAAAAAGTCGCAATGGCGCTTGCAGAACTAATTACTACCCGTTATCCGAAAGATACTTTGGATATTATTGTTTTTGGAGATGATGCGTGGCCGGTTAAGATTCAGGAGCTTCCTTATTTGCAGGTCGGGCCGTATCACACCAATACGGTTGCAGGTCTTCAGCTGGCGATGGATATATTGCGAAGAAAACGGAATACCAATAAACAGATCTTCATGATTACTGATGGAAAACCAAGCTGTGTACGACAGGCAGATGGTTCTTATTACATGAATTCTTTTGGTTTGGACGAATATGTGGTTCAAAAAATGTTACAATATGGCGGCTCAGGCTCGCAGATTGCATATTCCCATCACTACTTTTATGATTGCTCAGGATGCTTATCTTCAACAGTTTGTGAGAGAATTTACAGAAGCCAATCAGGGAAAAGCTTTTTATACGGGACTTAACGGTTTAGGTCAAATGATTTTTGAAGATTACGAGACTAACCGTAAAAAAAAGAATCCGTTAAATCAATTTTTAAACAATTAGGCACTAATAATATTCTAATAAATAAATCAGATATTAAAATTAATAAAATGACTGCAAAGCCAGATATAAAAACATTAGGTTCGTTAAAAGCAACAGAATATAAATCTAAAAATATCAAAGATGAGTTAAGAGATAATTTAAGAAATAAAATTTTTAAAAAAGAGCCTGTTTTTGAAGGGATTTTTGGGTATGAAAATACAGTTATTCCTCAATTGGAACACGCTATTCTCAGCCGTCATAATATCAACTTACTAGGTCTTCGAGGCCAGGCGAAAACCCGATTGGCAAGAATGATGACTGCTTTATTAGATGAATGGATTCCATTTGTCGCAGGAAGTGAAATTAACGATGATCCTTTCAATCCAATCTCACGCTATGCCAAAGAACTTATTGAAAAAGAAGGAGATAATACACCAGTTGAATGGTTGCACCGCGATGACAGATTCTTTGAAAAATTGGCGACTCCGGATGTGACGGTTGCAGATCTTATCGGTGATGTCGATCCTATTAAAGCTGCTAATCTTAAACTTTCTTATGCGGATGATCGTGTGATACATTTCGGAATGATTCCGCGTGCTAACCGATGTATTTTTGTGATTTGAATTGCCGGACCTTCAGGCTCGTATACAGGTTTCGTTATTTAATATTTTGCAGGAAGGTGATGTTCAAATCCGTGGTTTTAAAGTGAGAATGCCTTTAGACATACAGTTTGTTTTCACTGCTAATCCAGAAGATTATACGA